>JAEZFP010000070.1 GCA_023417475.1 Bacillota bacterium
TTTGCCGTAAGCTTCCTTCGGATTCCACCTCACGGTGGACACCCTTGCTCTTTAGCTATGTGCTTGGCACTATCTACCCGCACTCGGGACTTTCACCCGTTAGATTGCTCCCATGCTGGGCGCACTGAAGAAAAAAATGCCACCTAAGGTGGCGTTTTTTTACGTTATTCTAAAGATATTCATCGATGACCGTTTTCAGTTGATCAAGCTTTTGATAATGTACGCCAACCAGTCCCGCCCGTTGGGCCCCGGTGACATTTTCCAACGTATCGTCGATGAACAGGCATTCTGCCGGCCGCAACCCCAGTTGCCCCGCACAGTGGCGGTAGATCTCGGGTTGGGGTTTGATCATTTTAACCTCGCATGAGAAGCAACAATGATTAAACATCTCCAACCCCAAGAAATTATCCCGCAGATACTTCAAAGTTTCAAAAGTCATATTGGAGAGAATCGCCAGTCGGATTCCCCGTTGTTTCAATTCCCGAATATATTGGAGCATCGCCTCATTAAGCGCACCCCAGCCCGTGACATCCTGAACAATTAATTGTTGAATCAATTCGGCATCGGAAGCTTTTCCCAAGTGGGTCAAAACTTGCGACCAATATTCTTCGCCGCGTAAGCCGGCGTCGTATTGAGGCCGATACAACCGGTACGCCATCGCGCAATCATCCGGTTTTGACGGGGCGAGCAAGCGCCACATCTCCGCAATACTTTGCGCTTGCAACGGTTGGCTGATCACCCCGCCGTAATCGAAGATAATTCCTTGAATCGCCGGTTTCATGGTTGACAACTGGATGCTTCACTTGTTTCAAAGCGCTCGGCCAAGTCGGTTAACGCCTGATCGCAGACGCGAAACACCGTCCACTCATCCATCGGTTCCGCCCCCATCCGGATATAAAACTCATACGACGGTTCGTTCCAGTCCAAACACCACCATTCAAGACGCCCGCAATTGCGCTCTTTGGCCAGTTTTGCCAGGTAAGCCAGCATCAACTTACCAATGCCCTTGCCGCGCATTTCGGGACGGACATACAGATCCTCAAGGTAAATTCCGGGACGCCCCAAAAAGGTCGAAAAATTAGGAAAAAACAACCCGAAACTGACCGGGTTTCCTTCATATTCCCCAATAATCACTTCCGCCGCCTTCCGGACAAATAACGAGTCACGCAAAATCGCCTCGGTGGCGACCACTTCATCCGACATTTTTTCATACTCGGCCAATTCCTTAATGAAACGCAAAATCAACGCCACATCGGCTTCGGTTGCAAACCGCAAGGTAAAATTGGGAATCGTTGTTTTAATTAGTTGCATCCGCTTTCGCTCCTTTTTGGTTGATACCTGTGTTGGTTGCTTTTGGACCCAGATCGGCACTTTGAGGCTACGCACCTGGTTGATCATTGCCTTTTCCTCCTCGGCTAAAGATACTCCAAATACGACCCTCTCTCGATAAGCAACTACCGTACCCCTGCTCCCGTTTTCATTTGCTTATTTTAATTGTTTAAACTTCGCTGATATTTCCTTACTTCCTGCCCATCCCGGAGAAAAAAGAAGCTGTCGCCGGCTTGGGCAACAGCTTCTGCCAATATCGGTTGGTCACAATTACCATTTATAGCGGACCGTATAGTTGATTACTTCTTGTCCGTTGGCCGGAATCGTCACGGTGAATTCGGCTTTCCCAGCCTCCGTTTTGTCGTACCGGTGACTGGTTTTGACAATTTGCCACTCATTCCAGCCCGATAATTGTTCAACAGTGGTGACCGTCACAACTTCGGATTTATGATTTTTCAAGGTAATTTGGTATGTTTCCTCCCGACTGTTACCACTTAACTCTTTCACACTGGTCTTCACCCGATCGCCCACGATGTCAAAGGCATTGCCCAAAAAGACCCGGACTTTTTCATCTTTAGCGGTATGATCAATCCGGTCTTCACCGACCAATTGTAACGCCCCTTCGTGATCGGCCTTTTGCACCCGAACCCGTCCCTGCGGTAACGGCATTCCGAGATTATTTTCCTTACTGTTCTTCATTTCCAGCATCACTTTGACTTTTTTCGGATCGGCCGTTCCTTCATAGATAAATAACTTTTTAACCGGAATACTATTGGCCGTGAGTAACTCAACCTGTTTCAACTGGTTGTTCTTCAGCGTGGTACTCCGATTTAACGTATACAGATGGTATTCGAAGAACGACTGCTCTTGGAAACCGGCAACCTCCGGCGCCGCAGCGGCTTTCATGAGATAAAGCCGGGTGTTTTGCCTGTCTTCAGTGGTCACACGATTGACATCTCCGGCAACCAGCTTTAACCGGGCGTCCCGATATTCGGCGCCGCTTTTGTTGTCTAAAGTGACCCATCCCACCAAATCAACCCGATCGTCATTGGAATTGATCACCGCCACATAGTCGGCTTTCCAAGAGAGCCCCTCGGTCATATAACTTACCTCAACCGGTTGCGAACCGGCCTTTTCCGGATTTGACAGCAGCCAGACCAGGGTTGGCCGGACCACCAAACCTCCCGGCAATTCCGGAAAAGCCAAGCTTTGAATCTGTGTCGTTTTGACGATTTTAATCTCGCCGCCGTTTGGCGCCGACGCCAAGATCAGATCCTCTCCACCGCTCATGAGATAACCCTCAATCGTCTCTCCTTTGACAGTCGCCAACCTAATTTTTTGACCCAAGTATTTTTGGAGCAACTTGGCGTCATTGATAATGTCATATTCATAGTTCTGCTCCAATACCCGGACGCCGGCGGAGGATAACGAGCGAAATTTGACCGAAGTCGGATCGATCCCCGTGGCGACGTCGGAAAAGTTTAAGGTGCCGATACCGGCCGGAAGTTCCATAGTGCGCCGCTCTTTCACCACGCCCAAATTATTGTTGTAAACGGTTAATTCCAAACTGTCCCGCGGCGTTTCCGCCGCCTGAATCGTGGGATGGGAGATGCCTACAATGCCAATGGTCAATACCACAACTACTGTTATGACAAACCAAGGACGTTTCAAAAAATCCTTCATCATTCCACTTCCTTCGCTTTATTCCGTTTCTTGTATAGTTTGACGAACCGGTGATTGGCGATGTTCCGTAAAGATTCTTTCCAAAAAATGTTCCGAAATCAATATTGAAAAACTGCAACTACCGTCACCTATCTTCCGCATTTTTGTCTTTTCACGCCATTGTGTAACAAAAAGATTAATTGTTCGTTATACATCATATTGTGTTTCAATTCCACAATAACATCTAATGCAGCCGGATCGCACGATTAAATTCAAATGAGTTATTTTCTTTATCATAATAAACTAAACTTCGTAAAGAGACGCAATGATCACTATCAAACGAGTGCAACTTCCGCTGTTCTTTCTATTAGCGGTCATTTCATTACTGATCCTTACAATTCCCCACCAACAGATCAGTCACTATCTTTTTATCCGATCGGCGGTCGCGTTGGTGGACAAAGTTGACATTGAGTGGATGGGATATACCGCTGAAAAAAAAATTACCTTAACCTTTGACGATGGGCCGGATCCCCGTTACACCCCGGCAATTTTGAAAATCTTGGCCCATTATAAAGTTCCGGCTGTCTTTTACCTGACCGGAGAGAATGTTCGGCTGCACCCCGATTTGGTCCGGGACGAGCTGGCCGCCGGTCATGAAATCGGCAATCATACGGTCAATCACCCGCACCTGCGCACCCTTAGCGTAGCCCAAATCCGGCAACAAATCGAGCTGACCGATGTGGAGATCGCCAAAATAACTGGCCAAAAGCCGGTGTTGTTTCGCCCGCCCTATGAGGAACTGACCGAAAATATCCTCTCCGCCGCCCACTTATGTAACAAGCAAATCATCCTGTCCACAATTACCCTCGAGCACCACACGCTGCCGTTGGCGCGGCAAAAAGCGCACCGGGCAATCAATATGGCTTTCCCCGGCGCCATTATCCTGGCGCATGACGGCCGGATCAACCGCGCCACAACCGTAGCGGCGCTTCCTTACCTAATCGAAGGACTGCAAAAGAAAGGATACCGCTTTGTGTCGCTTTCAGAATTATTACGCCCAAACCATTAAACAGACCGTGACCGCTCGCTCAGATATTGCACTCCGGCGATCCGGGCATAAAGCGGATCAAGGGCAACCAAATCCGCGCTGGACAATTCCTGCAAACTGCGCTTGCCCATCGCTCCCATCGCCAGTTGCATCTCCCGTAGACAACTGCCTAAAAACTTTCCCAAGTTTTCCGCGCCGGTCTCGGGGTTAAATTTCATTTCATCTTTCCCCAGATGATAGACAAGGCCGGTGGGCGGTTCCCACGGAAACGCTTTGATCACCTGTGTGTGACTCATTGCCAGTACCGCAATGGTTCCAATAATTGCGGCGTCGGCGCCCAACGCCAGGCATTTCAAAAAATCACCCGGATTTACCAATCCTCCGCCAACAACCAGCGATATTTTCCCGAATTGATTAATCTCTTGCAAATACCGAACTGCCCGGCATAACGCCGGAAAGAGGGGCAAACCCGCATGATCCTGGATAATAACCGGGCTGGCGTGAGTTCCTCCTTCCAAACCGTCAAAGATGACGACATCCGCACCGCTTTCGATGATCAGTTCCAGCTCCGCCTCCAGATAATGCGTGGCTCCAAACTTAACTCCAATTGGAACGCCGCCGGTAATCCGTTTTAATTCCCGGATATAGCTCTTCAATGATTGATAGTCCCGGGTCTCCGGCCGGGAGGACTGAATCAACGCATCCAACCCCCGGATCGTCCCCAACCGCACCGCGAAGGCGTGATTAATCTTATAGCCGTCGATCCGCACCGGTGCTGATCCCCAGGCGCCATGCCCTAAGGCGATCTCGATTAGATCCGCTTGGGCTAAAATTGCCGGGGACTTGGACCAGAACCCTCGTGATAACTGTAGCACCAAGCTCTTGGCAAAATAACGCTCTTCATCCAAAAACGGACCATTGCCCGTATTGGCGGCCGTCCCGGCCAACGTGGCCGCTTTGGCCAGGGCGATTTTCGCCGCTAAACTCAACGCATTCCCGTACGACATTCCCCCGATTAGAATTGGAATCGCCAATCGGAGCGGCTTTTTAGCCCTAGGTCCAAGTACAACTTCAGTCGCCACCGCTGTGGCATCCGTTAAGGGCCGTCCCGTTAAAAAAACGGGATTGAATTGCAATCTATCCCAATCAAAAAAATGTTGGCTGGTACCAAACGGCCGGTCGATAGATTGCCCCGTATCCGCCCGGAGTAAACTTTCAAATCCGTCCCGGTAAGTAAGTTTCTGAAGCAAATTGGAATTTTCCAACACCACTCGACTCTGGCATAATTGAAACAGGAATCGCGGCAAGCGAATTTTACACCAATAAGCCATCAGCGCCAGCCCAAGGAAAAAACCCGCTAAAACGGCGACTGGAATCAGCATTTACGATTTTTCCCTGGCCGGCCGGAATAAGCCGCTCTCTACGCCGGTAAATTCGGCAACCTCCGGGCTGATCGCGCAAAGATCGGCCCGCGTCAGTTCAGACAGGGACTTCCGGCCCAATGAGCGCATGGCCATCATCATCTCTGCTTCACAACTTTTTAAAAACTTGGTGATGTTTTGCGCTCCTTCCTCAATGGAAAACTTCTCTTTCAGCTGGCCTCGTTCGTAAACCAACTCGGTTGGCGGCTCCCAGGGGATAACCTTAGTTAGTTGCAAATGGGCTAAAATAATCATGGCAATGGTCCCGATATACACTGCGTCGGCTCCCAGGGCCAACGCCTTTAAAATCTGGCCCGGTGTCACAAACCCTCCGGCAATGATCAGGGAAACTTTTTTCTGCAAATTCTTCTTTTCCAAATACGCTACGGTCCTACTTAAAGCCGGTAGGGTCGGTAACCCTACACTATCCGCTAAAATGGTCGGTCCAAAATTAATTCCCGCTTCGGCTCCGTCAATGGTAATAAAATCCACTCCCGCCCCGGTGATGATATCCAGTTCCGCTTCCAAGCGATGGGTTGCCCCAAACTTAACGCCGATCGGGACGCCGCCGCTTACTTTGCGAAGATAATCCACTAAATCTTCAAGGTCGGACCGGTCCTTCACCTCCGGAAAATAAGCATCCAAAGTCAGCGGCTCATTTTCACTAAGCCCCATATATTCACGGAATTCCGGGCTGATGTTCTGCGGTTCCAGTTTAACCGGGGCCGAACCGAGCGCTCCGTAACCCAACTGAATCTCGAGCATATTCGCTTGGCGTAATATTTTTTCATCTTTGCCCCAAGCGCCGCGATGGTACTGCATGATTAGGCGCTTGGTACATTTTCGTTCTTCCGGTAAAAATGGACCAACCCCAGTATTGGTGGCGGTATTGACTTGATCCGCGCCTTTGGCTAAGGCGATTTTTGCCTGATAAGACGGGCCTAACCCGTAAGCCATGCCACCGATCATGATCGGCAGCTCAATTTGCATGGGACGGATGCTTTGCGGACCGATCGTCACTTGGAGGTCGACCTTTTCACTTTCAGCTAACGGACGCCGCGTCAGATATACCGGATTTAGCAACAACTTATCCCAAGGCGAAAAATGAATCGGACTTCCGAAAGGCCTTTCCAACGGTTTACCGTCATTCCCGCGCAGATCGGCCTCTAAGATGTTTTGCAAGCCGACTTTGGCGAACACGTTATACATCTCCCCTAAATTTTCGGGGTATGGATCTTTCAGGAGCCGTTTGGTAAAATTATCGGTAAATATATTAATGATCGGTTTTAAAAGCGCCAATCCCAACACCGAAGCCACCACAAAACTTAAAATAAACGCCAGCCCAAATTGCCAAACCCAAGCCATTATGATTTCCTCCGCAATATGCTTGGATCTATTCTTTCCCGGATCCATCGTTTTCATAAAAAAACCGGCTTTAGTCGCGCAATTTTCTGCGTAGGGTTCCTCCATTTTTAATTTCACGGAGATAATGGTAAAAATCATTCCATTATCTGTTATAATATTGATTGTATCGCAAAGATTCTTTTCCAGGAGGGCAAAAGCCGTGAACGCAAGTATAGATTGGGATGGCAAGATGGGTTTTACAGCGGTCGGCGATTCCGGGCATCCTGTCCAAATTAATGTTGGATCTGAGCATGGAAATTCCGATGCGGGACCGAAACCGATGGAACTGTTATTATTCGCTCTAGGCAGTTGTAGTGGCGTGGACGTCGTGTCCATTTTACAAAAAATGAATTTTAAACTCGACTCCGTCAAAATTGAAATCCAAGGGACGCGCGCGGAAGGCTTCCCTAAAAAATTCACCGGAATCCATATGGTCTTTAAAATTTCCGGAGCAGATTTGAAATTGGAAAGACTAAACCATGCGGTCGACCTTTCGCTGGCCAAATATTGTTCGGTAGCCGGTTCGTTAAACGCGACCATAACTTATGAAGTGCTGATGGGTTAAATTTAGAAAGCAACAAATCGGGTTTTTCCCGGTTTGTTCTTTATCGCTCCCGTAAATCAGGTTCACTCGCCGACATAAATCACACACCTCCTGGCGGGATGTTCAGCTATCACTATAGAGCTGAATTAATCGTCAAAAAGAGCGTGTGACCATTTTGAAGCTCAGCAAGCTGGATTTGTGGATAAGTAAGCTTGCTCGGTCGTTCCGCAAGCTGGATTTGTGGATAAGTGAGCTTGCTCGGTCGTTCCGCAAGCTGGATTTGTGGATAAGTAAGCTTGCTCGGTCGTTCCGCAAGCTGGATTTGTGGATAAGTAAGCTTGCTCGGTCGTTCCGCAAGCTGGATTTGTGGATAAGTAAGCTTGCCCGAAGTCTCCGCAACCTGGATTTGTGGATAAGTAAGTTGTACGAACCACGAACATGGTCCATCTGAGTGGATAGATTAAGATCAAACCGGGGTTTCCCGGTTTGATCTTTGTCGCTTCCTTTTTTCTAATAGACTTTCTTCTCATTTTGATATTCTTGAATCAAATCCAAGGTTTCGCCGAATCGTTGGAAATGGACAATCTCGCGGACACGCAGGAAGTTGAGCGTGTCTTTGAGATCCGGATCATCGGTTAAATCGATCAACCATTGATAGGTTGCGCGGGCTTTTTGTTCCGCTGCCATATCCTCCATCAAATCAGCCACCGGATCGCCCTTCGCTTGAATATAAGCGGCGGTCCAAGGATTACCGGTCGCGTCGACGTAAAACAAGGCATTGTCATGATCGGCATAGTGACCGCCCAGACCCGCCGCGCGCATCTCATCGGCAGTGGCGCCTTTGGTCAGTTTTGTTACTAAGGTAGCGATAATTTCTAAATGCGCCAGTTCTTCAGTGCCAATATCGGTCAAGATACCTTTGCCTTGATGGGTGGGCATACTATACCGTTGATTCAAATAACGCAATGCTGCTCCTAATTCGCCATCGGGTCCGCCATATTGGGTAATCAAAAATTTCGCCATTTTTAAGTCCTTCTTACAGACCTTGGCTGGATACTGCAACTTTTTCTCATAAATCCACATCGGGGTTCCTCCTAATATTCAATCTCCCAAGGCCACGGCGACTCGAGCCAACGCCAGCAACCTTGATTATCAATACTGGACAGCGCCGTTAAAGGTCCATAACACGCTTCGTACATTTTTTGATACTCGGCAACCTCTTTGGCCCAACATTCATATTCTTGCAACGCCCGCTGATCCCCGGGATGCGTATCGAGGTAAAGGTTAAATTCCAATGCCGTAAACTGAAGCGCTTGTAAATTTTTCAACATCTCCAACTGTTCGCGATGCATGTTTAGTCCCCCCACCGTTCACGGCCACAATACGGCCGGTATAATTCCGGAAAAATCGTCCCCATCATCAAACCTTTCATGGGTTCCCAACGATTAATATATACTTGAACTGGTACATACGCTTGTGCTAATTGAAGAACAACCCTGTTTTCCACTATCTCATTCCTCCTTGGACTTTTACTCCAGTCTATTCGCACAAATGAATTATGCACATGGTCAAAAAGCCTAAAATCATAGGATTAAGGTATATTCGCAGAACCAAGTTTCAGGAAACTCCGATATTACCATTCATTCTTACAAACAAAACAAAAACCCGCTTACGCGGGTTTGAGCATTCACTTCTTTTTCTTATCCGGTTTTTTCTTATATTTCAACTTCACTTGGTCCGGCATGATGATCTCCGTTACTTCGACCGCCCGATAATCGGCATCGCCAAGGCAACGGCAGCAATTGTCACAAAGCTTATGCTGATCCAGATCGCAAGTATCGCATTCGCCGCATTCAATACAAATATTTTCCGGTTCTAACACACATTGGGACAAATTAATCGCTCCTATTCTTTATCCGGGCACTTTTCCGCCCCCCGATTTTATGATCTGTCCCGCCAAGCGGATCAAGATATCGCGTGCTTATTTCAACTTATATACTAGCAAATGATGTCGGCCCGGTCAAGGGAGCTCAAAAACTATCCGCGCGACGCCTGCGATGATAGAAAAATAACAAAAGCCTGGAAAGCAGGATTATCGGTCCGCTGCCGAGAATAAACTGAATCTTGGAGGTATCACAATGTTATTTGCGGCTTCGGTTAAAGTAACGTATCGAAAAGGTCAGCGCCGGATTGATGTTGTCGTCGAGGCGAATGAACTTGAAACTGCCAAAGAAAAGGCAATTAAACAAGCACGGAAAATCTATCTGCCGAGCAAAAAAGCGATCTATACGGTGACGGAGATCATCAATGAAAATGACGCCTATCAGACCCTGGCCCATCCCAAAACCTCCGAGCTGCCGCCGGCGCCCGACAGTTCCACTGACACTGCCACTCAGTCGCCATAATAATCTTCCCACCGACAGCTTTCCGGATAAATCAACGCTAAACGGTTAACACTAGTTTGGGTGAGATCAATGTCCAAACAAACGAAAATTGTCGAAATCGTTAATTTTGTCGCCAAACATCCGCAAACAGTCGCCAGCCGGCGCATTTGCCGCGAGATATTCGGCGAAGCCTTAGAGCGCGTAAATGAAGAGTTTGCCCAGGAACTTGAGGCCAAACTGACCCGGAGCGAAGAAATCCGGGTGGATTCCTACTATTCATTAATTCGTTAACCGGTCCCGAGACCGGTTACTTTCTTTTACGTTTTTCGACTGAGAAGCCGAACTTCCCAATCGCCTTCTCCAACGTCCAATAATGGCCGTGCACATAAGTGATCAAATCCGCTTTCGCCAAATTCAATCGGCCGTTTTCCTCAATTAACTCCTCGCTTACCTGCACCGCCAAAACATTGGCGATAAACAGTTCATGCGACCCTAACTGTAAAACGTTCGCAACCTTGCATTCCAATGCCAGGGGAGCCTCTTTGATCAGCGGCGGATGAACGAGAGATGCCGCCTCTTTAGTTAATCCGGTCACTTTAAACTTGTCAAAATCTCTTCCCGACTTTACGCCGCAAAAGTCAACCGCCTTCACCATCCGCCGACTTGGCAAATTGATGACGAATTCTTGCGATTCCTTAATCAAATGATATGAATACCTTTCGGGACGGATCGCGATGGAGACCATCACCGGATCGGAACAAACCGTGCCCGCCCAAGCCACCGTAATTAAATTGGAGTTCTCAACCGTTCCGCAACTGATTAATACCGCCGGTACGGGATACAACATCGTCCCCGGTTTCCACTGAATTTTCGCCATGTATCCAACAACTCCCATTGCCGTTTCGTTTGCAGACAAGAACCCGAGTTCCGCAACTCGGGTTCTTGTTTTCTTTTTATTGTAACCACTTTTCCGCCAAAATGGAATGCGCCATTTCCAAGCGATCCGTTATTTTAGATACACCCGGCCCTCGCCGGTCCGGTTGCGAACCAAAACGAAATTGGCGCCAATGCCAACGACCCGTTCATCAAGCATCATATCGCCGGGTTTAATGATCCAGGTGTCGGCGTTGGATTCGGGATCGACGCCAATCACGGCGTTACTTGGCTTCCCGCTAATAATTCCCCAGACCACCAGCTTCGACTGAAAGATAATCGGAGGCAGGTTACTGGCGGTCACGCTACTGCTGCCAAAATACATCTTTCCGGAGGTCAACGCTTGGTACTGCGCAAACTTTGGGGACGGTTCCGGCTTTTGATAGGAAAATTGACGAACCGGCGACTGTACCGGCGCAAGCGGCTGATAATTACGGGCTTGGAACCAACTCGTCAATCCCCAGCCAAAAACCAACAGCCCGACACCGAAACCAATCAATAACTGTTGTTCACTGCGGTTCACTCCCCGTTACCTCCTTTCCTTTTCCTAGTTCACCAATAAGCTGATGATCACAATTTGATAATTCAAGAGGGATTTATCCGGCAGACTGTGAGTCTGCAGACGTTTGATCTTCAATCCGAATGTACCGGCTTTTACTTCATACAAAAAACGGATTAGCGACGCGGGGGTGGTTTTTCCCTCCAAGGTTACGCCGATCACTTGCCCGGTTAACTTGGAAGTCGATTTGGCCTGAACCTCCAGACCGCTGGAGACTGTCAGCTTTTCCACTGCTTTTAACAGTTCGACTCCGGCCTGCTCCGGATCAGTTGTTGCAAAAAACCGTTGTTTGAGTTGATTGAGCCGGGAACGCACCGCGCGGTGTTTGGCTTCGAGATTGTCGCGTGACGCCAATAAACGCTCGGCCGTCTGAAGATCGAACCGCGCCGCTTGCCTTGCGTCACCCTGAGTTGATCCGCCGGCGAAACCCTGGCTAAAATACTGATACAACAAAGTCCCGACGATGATTATTCCAACGCCCAGCCATAAATTGCGTTCTTTGGCAGTCATTTCGCACGCTCCTTGATTCTAAGCGGGCCTTCAATATGAAACATCTCACCCTGATCGGTAATGGTGATGGTCCCTTTTAGCTTTAGGCTCTCAAATCCGGAAATTCGACGCAACCGCTCGAACATTACCGAAACAGACGGGGTGGTTCCGGAGATGTCTTTGACCGCTCCATCTTCCAACGTCAGATCGGTGATTAATGTTCCTTCCGGTAAGTTGTCCTGTAACAAACGTAAAAACTCCAGTTCATTTCCTTGATCGGCCAACCAGTCTTCCAATTGCCGGACTTTCTCCAAATCACGGGTGCCGCGTTGCTCAGTCCGTTGAATGCCGGCCAACAGATCCGCCTTTTGGTTCAGCCATTCTTGAATTTTCTGATCTTTCTCCAATTTTGAATGAGTTCCGAGAAATACGCCGCCGATCAATAACGTAATAATTACCCCAATCTTACCCGCGCAAATGACTCGTTGGCGCCCTTTGGCGAGCGCAGCTTGATCCCGCGAGTGAAACCGATACCCTTGATGATCGAAACAGCCCAATTCTTCCAGTCCCAACCCAATCAACGGCGCGACCAACGGAAGATGATGGTTGGCAACAATTACCCCGGCAATGCGCGAATTATCGGGGATTAAAATTTCATAACCACTGTCGACCAGCATTTGCTGCAATAACTTTTTCGCCGAATCGATATTGCCAAACAGCCAGAGCGCTCCAAGCGGCGGTCTTCCGGTCCCCGCCTGATAGGAGGCGAATGATAAGCGCAGTTCTTCCATAAAATCATTACCGACTTCCGTCGCTCCGGCTCCGATCTCATGTAAACCGGGAGTAAAATCACGCCGGTACAACAACTCTTCACCGTTAATCACGCCAAAGTCGGTTTTTTGATAATCCAAGTCAATATAGGCGGTACATAATGGTTCTTCACTCAAAAAGTCTCCCGCGTTGAAGTTGAGAAAATTTTGAATCGCTTGCATCCGTAAACCAGACCACCGGATACCAATTCCCGCTTCCCTCAATTTGGCAATCAGCTGGGAAAGTCGCTCATTATTGACCAAAGCGACTTTGACCAGGATCATTTCATCTTGCGGTTGCCAGTTTACGATTTTCGCGATCTCGCCATGATTTTCCCGGGATTCCAGTTCAATTTGAACCGCCGCTTCCAACTGTTCCTCTGGTAACTTTGGAACCAAAACCGACTTAATTTTAACCATATCACCTGGAATCGTCAAGACTGCCTGCTGCTGCGAGAAACCGGTATCAAACCAAAGTTTACGCAACTCCGACGGATCAATCCCCGTCAACGGCAGCTGTTGAACCAGATAACGGACGATCTCAATTCCCGAATGGGAATGAACCAATTCAACCGCGGAAAATGTCCGCTCATCAACTGCTAAAACGATTGCTTTATTCGCCACCGTTATCTTGTCCCTCCTGAAGTTCCGGTTTTTCCGGGATTTTCGGAACTTCGTTATTGATCGATTCCCGCCATGCTAACGGGTAGACGTTCCATTCTCCCTTGACATCCGATGGTTTCCGTTCGTCCACCGTTTCCAGATAGTATCGATAGGTTCCTTTGGTTACCCATATCCGGTAACGGACAATGGTCGTAACTGCCGTACAATAACTTTTCGCGAGTTTGAGGGCAACTTGGTTGGACTTGTCATTTTTTTGCTTGGAATCAAAAAATTGAGTAATCTCTTCAATTGTTTTAAATGGACGCCGGTTTTTGACAATATCCGTTATCCAGGTTTTCTGCTCGTCTCCGAAAATTTGTTTGAACAAAGCTTGCAGGCTCTTTTCACTTATCATATTGAGATTGATAATCCCGGCGAATTGATTATCCCGGGTGACATTAAACATCTGTTTAAACTTTTTGGGACTTTCAATGGGGTGATATTTGGTAAAGTTACTTCGAAAGTCACTATCAAATTTGGTGAACCCATCAGGATGCCTTTTAATATAGATCAAAAAATCCTGGGTAAAACTCTCCGCCGTCGTCTCATCAAAACCTTGCCCTAAGAACAAAGCTTTGATCAGGTTTTCATCCTGAAGCACATTGGGATTGATTCGGCCGTAAACCGTAACCTCCGGACCCAAACAAGCGTATAAGTCTCCTCCGTTTCGAAGTTGCCGGATCTCCTCAATTGACGCAAAGAATCCGTCTTTGACGGAACTGGGTGGGGTCAATCCCGCATAATATTCCTGCTCGGCTCCTTCCGTCCGGGGATCATGATCCAGATCGCGCCAATCCAGGATGGGATCGGGTGAGATCATTTGTCCATCGAGAAGTACCTTGAAAGCCGCTTCACTCATTAAATTTAAATTGAGTTTACTGCTTTCATCCTCTATCGAAACGGTGATCTGGTAGCCGTCGCGTTCTTCGTCGAGCCGGCCGCCGCCAAACCAGCTATCTTCGGCCCAATCGTACGCTTCGGTATTATCATTGGCGAAAAGCGCCAACCGTTCGTTCAAAACCGTTTCAGCCAATTCCCGGAAACGGATCTTTTTTTCAAACCCAATGGTAGCCGCCCACTCCGATTCGGCGCGGTAAAAAATAAACGAGGCGACGATCCCAATGATCAGAAATACGCCGATTACCATCAGCAGTGTTGATCCCTGTTCGGTTTTATTCATTGGGTTTCGCCTCCGGCCGCCACGCTTTGATTGGAAATGTCAATGTGCCAAAGTTCGCCAGTTTGGTCTGGACCGACACCCGGAGCAGTTTCGGCAGGATCTCGCGCTCGGTTGGTCGCACTTGCCACTGCAGCAGCCAATTTTGGGCAAACGCGTCATAATACTCAATTTTCCAGATCGTCACATCATCAAATAGCGTTTTTTCGGTCGGGTCGCTCCCGGCAACACCGCTAACCCGATATACTTTGCCGTTTTCCTGATCGTACCGGTATTGAACGCGAACTAACCCTTGCCCGGTTTCCAGCCAGAAAGCGCAACGGGTTTCATCCCCTTCAATGGCCGGAAGTTCCCCAAGATAGGTACCGGGATATATTGAGATGAAATCACGTTCAAGCATTTGATAGATGAATTTGAGTTGTTGCTCCCTTTGATAGCCGCGGTCCGATTTGGCCCATAATCCGGTACAACTGAACAAAAATTCAGCTAAAACGCCAAGCAACAACGCGGAGATACAAATCGCCGCCAACATCTCGATTAACGTAAACCCGCGTTCATTTGCCATAACGCCAGCCTTCAAAGTTCTTTTTACGCACCGGAGCATGATCTTGTCCCCATTCAACGGTCAGGAAAGTTTTAAAAAAACCGTTTCCGACCGCTTCCTCCCGGGACGACCAGCGCAACTTATGATTTGCTAAAGTAAAATCACCCGATGAGGCATTTTCCGCTCCGGACTCAAGTTCGGCCAATTTCCCTTGACCAAAGGTGGTCGCAATCACTCTTCCCTCAAGCGACTTTTGTAAGTAAACGGCTTGGGAAAGCGTGCCGGCTAAGACGGCAATGGCCAAGCCGGCCAAGGTTAACGCGATAATCACTTCAATCAAGGTAAAGCCGGCGGCTGATTTGTTAACAGTTCTCATTGGATATTGCCATTTTCACTAATAATAAAATCGCCGCTACCGTGAGCCGTTTTCCAATGAAGGGTGAGACTTTGGCAACTGCCGTCCGGTTTAATCGTTAACTCCGGCGTTTTTGACGTTTCCCCTTCCGCTGGCGCGGTAGCTTGGATTGGAATTACAAATGAAAAACCATGACTGCTGAAATCGTGAGTGACTACCGATCCCGGCAGCTCCAATTGGTAGCCGTTTTCCTTGAAGATCATGGTTAACCCGGTCTGCTGCAGCTTGGCTTCGGCCACCGCCAGTTTCAAATCGCTCGTTAACAGGCGTTGGACATAATTGACGGTTGTCCTTTCCTCACGCTGAAATAAATCGAGCAAAACCCATGAGGATACCAGTCCCAACAGCACAATCACTGCCAAGACTTCCAAAAGTGTAAACCCGTGATTTTTACCAGTTGCCCACATCGGCATCGTCGCCAGTCCCACCTTCGGCATTATCTCTTCCAAGTGAAAATACATCGAATTTTTCCGGGTTATGGGTTCCCGGACTCTTATAGTGCAACTCCCGTCCCCAGGGGTCTTTGGGGATTTTTCCATCTTCCAAATACGGTCCATTCCAGTTCTCGGGAACCGGCGGTTGAGCGGGTTTCTCAGTCAACGCCTTCAACCCTTGCTCGGTGCTTGGGTAGCTTGAATTATCGATGTAATATGTATTCAAAACGCTTTTTAAGGCGTTTACTTGAGCGACTGCGGCGTCCCTTTTTCCTTTATTCAAATTTTTAATGATATTCGGCGCCACCATCGTTAGGATAAAAGCAAGTAATGTCAATACCGCTAAAATCTCCAATAGTGTAAACCCGCGTTCGTTCTCTTTTTGATTCCAATTCACTTGGATCCTCTCCCTTTAACCCATTGTATTTATTGCGGAATTCATATTCAGTATCGGTAGTAATATTGCCACTGCTAAAATGGCGATGACTCCAACCATGATCAAGATCAACATGGGTTCAAAAATGGCTAAAAACATACTTAACGAATGTTTGACCTCGCCATCGTACGTCTGAGCGACCTGGTCCAACATCTCGACAATGGCGCCGCTTTCTTCGCCGACTCCGATCATTTCGATGGCGAGCGTCGGAAACACTTTTGCCGCCGTCATGCTGTTAGCTAAAGTACCGCCCTGTTTGACTTGCTCCTCGACTCCCAATAATGCGTTGCCCAAGACGGCGTTGTCGACAATCTTGGCGGTGATATGTAATCCCTCCAAAATTGGAATGCCACTGCCGCTGAGCAATCCGAGCGCCATTGTCATTCTGGCTGTCGCCACCCGTAACAAAACCGGTCCAATCAAAGGGATTTTTAATTTCATCCGGTCAATCCGTAACCGTCCCTCAGGATTCGACTGTTCCCGGATAAACCAGATTCCGCCCGCAATCGCGAGCAACACCAAAACCCAACTGTATTGCCATAACCCGTTTCCGACAACCATTACCACTTTGGTAACCAAAGGCAATTCCGATCCCATATCCTTAAAGATACTTTGAAATTTCGGAATCACCACGCCGACATAAAAGAAGATCGCCGCGATGCTGGCAACCAGCACAATCAGGGGATAAAACAAACTGCTGACAATAAACCGGCGCAGGCTGATCTCCTCATGGATATACTCGCCGAGCCGTTTCAACACTTGCGGCAAGAGACCGCCGGCTTCGCCGGCGCGAACCATGTTGATATAAATCTCCGGAAAATAATGCGGAAATTTTTCGAGCGCCGCAGTGAATGACAACCCCTCCTGCAGGGAACGGCGCAACTGGAGGATCGTGGCGGTGGTCTCCGCTCCAAGACTCAGGCGTCCCATAATCGCCAGTGCCTTTTCGAGCGGGACACCCGAAGCCAGGAGATTTCCCAGTTGGCGCGTGAAATTCAACCGGTCCTGAGCTGACATCCGCTTTGTAAACGACCACTGGAATGCGCGGAGCGTCGCGGATTCTTCTTTTATTTCAAGCGGGAATTTCCCTTCGCTTTTCAACTTGATTAGCAGCTGTTCCCGTGACTCGGCTTCAGCCTGCCCGATCTCGATTCGACCTTGACGGTCCGCAAAACGGTAAGAAAACTGCACCAATCGTCACACTCCATTAATCCTGTGTCACGCGTAATACTTCCGGTAGGGTGGTAATCCCATTTCTTACTTTACGCAAACCATCTTGACGCAGCGTGGTCATCCCTTGCCCCAGGGCAGCCTCGCGAATCCGGCCGGCGCTACTGCGTTCCATCACCAACCGTTCAACTTCCTCGGTTGTTTTTAACATTTCAAACAGTCCGATCTGGCGACGGTAACCGATAAAATTACAATGTTCGCAACCAACGCCATGGTAATATACTGCGTTGGGATCATCTTCCCCCAGCAAGGCGACCTCTTGTTGGTTTAAATGATAAGGCTTTTTACAATGGGGGCAGATCTGCCGAACCAGTCGCTGGGCCAACACCCCACGGACCGTGGAGGCAACCAGAAATTCCTCGACTCCCATATCGATCAGTCGCGTAAACGCGCTTGGCGCATCGTTGGTATGAAGTGTCGCCAATACCAAATGGCCGGTTAGGGCCGATTGAATGGCAACTTCGGCTGTTTCGCGGTCCCGGATTTCGCCAACCAAGATGATATCGGGGTCATGCCGGACGATCGTCCGCAATCCCTGCGCAAACGAAAAGTCTACTTTGGCGTTGGCTTGCATCTGATTGACCCCTTTTAACTGGTACTCAATGGGGTCTTCAATTGTGATAATTTTTCGGGAAACATCATTTAACTTTTGCAAGGCCGCATACAATGTTGTGGTCTTGCCGCTCCCGGTCGGTCCGGTGACTAAGATCATACCGTGAGGTCTGGCGATTAAGTCATCGAAAATCGCCAAATTGTCAGCGAATAAACCCAATTGATCGAGATTTAATAAAATACTTTCACGGTTCAATATCCGTAGTACGGCAGCTTCCCCATGCAAAGTCGGGGCGACGGCTACCCGTAAGTCAAGATCGCGTAAATCAAGCCTGATCCGAATCCGTCCATCCTGAGGAATGCGCCGTTCGGTAATATCCATTCCGGCCATTAACTTAATCCGGGAGATCACTGCCGCGTACAAATTTTTTGGTGGAGAATGCGTTTCCTGCAAGACGCCGTCAATTCGATAGCGAACTTTCACCTCATCTTCGAAAGGCTCGAGATGAATATCACTGGCGCCGGCTTTAACGGCGCCGGCAATAATGGTATTGACCAAGCGAATGATCGGCGCCTCATTCGCCAAATTCTCCGGAGCAATGGAACTCGCTTCGAGATCAGAATCATTATGAAACTGACTTAATTGACTTTCATCGATATCTTCCAGCACTGCCGCTACCGACTGCAACGATGCGCCGTAGAAACGGTTCAAAGCTTCCGCAATCTGTTGCGGCGAAGCAACCGCCAGTTTAATCTTGTACTTTATCAGACTTGCTAACGTATCAATTCCCTCAAGGTTGAGCGGATTGGCGGTTGCAATCGTAACCCGACCGGCATTGAGCTGAATCGGAATTACTTGATGACGTTCCGCTTGCCGCGGTGACAACACTGTCAAAATCTCCTGATTCAAGGTCAGTTCCAGCGGTTTGCAATACGGTAGTCGCAGTTGGATTGCAAGCGCTTGGGCCAGTTGTTCTTCATCAATCAACTGCATCTCGATTAGCAATTGCCCTAATGGCATTTTCACCGTTTTTTGCCTGTCCAGTGCCGTCGCTACATCTTGTGGAGTAATAAACCCTTGATCAGTTAAGATCTTGCCGATTTTCTCCATTGTAACTCCAGTTTAATAATTTATTTATAATTTCGCCAACACTTTGTTTTTTCCTTGCGATTGGAATTGAAATATCTATGAAAAAACGCTGCCTTCATAAATCAAAAAGCAGCGTTGAGCCAAGCCACTGAAAAACCTCCGCTCCGAAGGATTGTCCCACAATATATAGTGGGTTGCTTGTTTTTAGACTATCAATAGATTGTCGGTCAATGTTATTTCGAGCAGTTTTTTCAGTGGCCTCCCGTTGAGCGCATTATTCTTTGCCAATTATCCGTTTCCACTATTTCAAGTGAAACGTCGCTCCAATAATCCAATTTTTCATATCTACCAAACCGAAATTGATCGCTATTTGATTATCCAACATTAATCGGGTCCCCACATTTACGTTATTGGTATCGGCTTCCAAAAGGAGTTGGACTTGCTTCACCGCTCCGCCGGTTACCTTGAAATTCTTACTTATCCCACCAAACAGTCCGTCAAAAGCTCCGCCGCCGGCGCCGAGATAACCCCGAACACCGGATTCTTGAAAAGTCTTTGAAAGTACGATATATGGCGAAAAATCATCATTTCCAACATCTTCGATTCCGATGGCTAGCGCCGGTTGTGACGAGCTTTCATGCAATAGGCGAAATTTCCCGCGCAACGTTACATCGGTATCGCGCGATCCATAATAATCTTTATATCCGTATAAGGCAATGCCCATCTCTACATCGTTTGCCAATCCCAAGTCCAAGTCGCCAAAAAATTGGTGGTCTTCGGCGACATTCAATCCCCATCCAAAAGCCCCCGGGCTCAGCGTCGAAGTCGTCGGAGTGACCATTAAATCCGTGACCCCAAACAATCCTTTCCCCAGCGCCATGGAACCGGTTACCAATGTCAAACTTAACCCAAGTACAAAAATAAAAACCTTTTTCATTGAGTACCTCCATTTTTTCCGAATGGCAGAAAATTTAATAATTTCGCAAAAATATTACTTCAACTACCGTTTATTGTATTTGAAGGGTAAGGAAATTATCAACTTTCTTACAAAAATGGATTTCTGTGAAAAAGGTGTTGTTCCTGTTGGAAAATACAGGCGCAGTTGCAAACCGCCGCTAATTCAATTTAAAAGGATTGTAATCCGCGTTATAATCGTAATGATCTTCTGCCTCGCGTTTTTTCAACCATGCGGTCGCCCAATAAGTAAGCGGAGTCGCCGCCACTTCGTATAAAGTCTTGAAGATGTAATTAGACACCATGACCTGGATCACTAAGGTTCGCTCCCAAAGGCCGGCAAAGGCGATTACGACGAACAAGACCGAGTCGACCAACTCGCCAACGAGCGTGGAACCAATGGTTCGAGCCCAAAGATGTTTCCCTTGGGTAAGCACTTTCATGCGTGACATGATGAAACTGTTGCTGAATTCTCCGGCAAAATAAGCAACCATACTGGCCAGGGCAATTCGGGGCGCGGTCATTAAGACGGTTTCATACGCTCCCTGCAGTTTCCATAACGGATCAGGCGGAATGATCCCCACCAGCCATACGAGCAAGGCCATAAACCCCAAGCCGACAAAGCCCGACCAAATTACCCGGCGGGAACGCTCGTAACCGTAAACTTCGGTAAGAATATCCGAAAAAATATAACTGAAAGGGAATAACAACGTCCCTCCGTCAAAACTAAAGGCGAAACCGGTAAAAGGCACCGGGATCCGGACCGCTTTCACAGAGACGATATTGCTGACCAACAATACCGCCACAAATAATCCCAAAATCAAATCAAAATAACGAAAATTCCTTTTTTCCACTCTCAATACCTCGCTCGCATGCCGATGATCGGCCGATACTCCCGCATTACCGTCTGGCATATCCCTTCCACATCTAAACCGCATCCTTGCAAGAGCAGTTCCGCCGGACCATGCGAAATAAATTGATCGGGAATCCCCAAATTTTTGAGACGGGAACTGATTCCTGCTTGGGCAAATAACTCCAGTATCGCGGCTCCAAACCCGCCGGCAACCGCATTTTCTTCAACTGTAACCAAACATGAATGCTGTTGGGCCAAGCTTACCAGCAGTTCACGGTCGAGCGGTTTAACAAATCGAGCATTGACAACAGTGCAGTCAATTCCCGACTTACGCAAGCGCAAGCCGGCTTCATAGGCGGGAGTGACCATTGAGCCAACCGCAACGATCGCCACCTCGCGTCCTTCAAGCAAAATTTCACCCTTGCCATACGGCAACGGCAGATACGTAGTCGGTCCTTGTAATAGCAGTCCGGTGCGGCGCGGATACCGGATTGCCACCGGCCTGTCCCACTCCAAAGCGTTATAAAACATATCCTGAAACTCACTGGCGTCCTTCGGAGCCATGATGGTGATATTGGGAATATGCCGCAAGTAACTCAGATCAAAAACCCCATGATGGGTTGGACCGTCGGCTCCGACAATCCCCGCCCGGTCCAACATCAAAACCACCGGTAGATTTTGAAGACAGACGTCGTGGAGAATCTGGTCATACGCTCTTTGCAAAAAGGTGGAGTAAATGGCAACAACCGGACGTAACCCCTGCTTCGCCAGTCCCGCCGCAAAGGTAACCGCATGTTCTTCGGCGATTCCAACGTCGAAAAACCGGTTCGGATACTGTTTGGCAAACGGCACCAACCCGGTCCCGTCAGCCATGGCCGCCGTAATCGCGACAATCTTGGGATTTGTCCTGGCCAAGTCGACGATGGTTCGGGAAAAGACCTCGGTATAACTCAAACTCGACTCCTCCGTTTTATTGCCGCTGGCAAGGGCGAAGGGACCGGTTCCATGAAATTTTTGCGGGTTTTGTTCCGCCAGTTGATACCCTTTGCCTTTAACCGTTAACACATGCAGTAAAACCGGACCGCCGTGGTTTGCGGCATCCCGCAAGCCGGCCTTTAACTCGGCGATATTGTGGCCGTCGATGGGACCAAGATAAGTAATCCCCAGTTCTTCGAACAAAGCCCCCGGAATCACCAGGTATGTCAAGCTGTCTTCAATCTTTTTCAAATACTCGACGGTTACTCTGCCTACCCGCGGAATCTTCCGGATTAATTCTTGAACGTCGGATTTGAGCCGGCGCAGCTTCGGGTTCATCCGGATCCAGGTCAGATAACGGGAAAGCGCTCCGACATTTTTGGAAATCGACATTTCATTATCATTTAGGACCACAATCATATCGGTCCGTAGATGGCCTAATTGATTCAACCCTTCAAAAGCCAAACCGCCGGTGAGCGAACCATCGCCGATCACCGCAATAACCTTTTCGTTGCCACCCCGTAGATCGCGGGCTTTCGCAAATCCCAGCGCGGCCGAGATCGAGGTGGAACTGTGCCCGGTGCCAAACGCATCGTGCGGACTCTCGTCCGGTTTGGGGAACCCGCTGAGGCCTTGGTATTGACGAAGCGATCCAAATTGCCCGGCTCGTCCGGTCAAAATTTTATGGACATAGGATTGATGCCCGACATCCCAAACGATCTGATCCCGGGGACTGTCAAAGACCGAGTGCAAAGCAAGGGTTAACTCAACTACGCCAAGGTTTGGCGCCAAATGTCCGCCGGTATGGGACACCGTCTCCAACAAAAGCTGGCGGATTTCAGTGGCTAACTCTCCTAACTGCGAAATCGTGAAGCGCTTTAAATCAGAGGGACTTTTCAAATTCTTTAGGTAGTCACTCATTTAGCCTTTTTCACCTTTCGTGAGTTGGTTTTACTCTTTTTCTTGCTTTTTTTGGGGTTAAAGTCGGCCAAATTGAACAGTGCTAATAGTTTTCCGACAAAAAACACAATATCATTCGCCCGGTTCATGGCGTAACTCTTGCCAAACGCTTTGCCCCCGACGGTCAGCGCGGCGGCCAAGGCGATCATGATGGATCCAAGTAACTGTTCTTTTAACAAATGATTATATTGGTTGATATTGAGGGTGATGGCCGCAACCAAAACCCCGCCCAGGGTTCCAGCGATATCGCCAACCACGTCATTGCAAAAATTGGCGACACGGTCGGCGTGCCGAACTAAGTAAATGGCTTGTTTGGAACCGCTGACTTTATCCGAGGCCATAGCGTGGAATGGCATTTCGCTGGCCGCGGTCACCGCGGTGCCGATAATGTCAAAGATGATACCGGTGGTGATGATCACTCCCAAAAAGACCAATGATAGCCATAACGATAAGGAAGTATTGAAAAAAAGCGAGATTATCAGGGAGATCGTAAACGTTAACAGGGCAGTGCGTAGCGCTTTGATCGTATTGCTAAACAAGAAATCACCTTAAATCTGAATTTTACATCAAAAAAGCGACCCTTAAAAGGGCCGGACCGTCTCTTCGCTAAAATATGTATTGGAGATGGTATCTACCGAGTAAAAATTGTGGCTTAGGTCCAGTAGGTTTTCCCAACAGACCTCCATTCCGTCGCCGGAACGGCGGTTTCCCTTTATGGTCTATCTGCCACGTCGCCGTTGGCAGGACTGGATTACCACTGAGTCCACACTGTAATCCCCGGTAAATCTCGATTACTCGAATAGCCTAGGAGTTTTCCTCAGCAGAAAGAGACATTTTCTAGCCTCTGTTGCAATGTTGGGTTTCAGATGGCAGAGAGCCGCTTGGTTCTGCAGAACTTTCGCCGCTTGATACCCATATCCTCCCAACCCGCTTCAAGGCAGGCTACACTGCACCGATACTAAGTACAAAGACCGTACCACATGCAGGTTTACCCCCAAGCCGTAGTTCACGCTTCGTTTTGCAACGGGATTCCCACGCACTTGGGCCTCCACGGTGGTGGGGTCTACGCCCACATGCCATTGTGGATCGCCCCATCCCCTTAACCCCCAGCACCAACCCCCGACTGGGCGTCGGAAGCCAGCACCAGGGACTTCATCGATGTGCCCGCAACGGATTTTTAGGCCCGTCTTCAAAAATGGTCTTTCCGACTAGGATACTACACCATCTCCATGACAAATATTATACCATATATTTATTATTCCGTGTAAAAAGCTGTTACCATCTTTACCATGATAACGCAGTTCGTTGCGGCCATTCCCCGCTTTCGAGAACAACGGCCGGTAAAATTTACTAATTTATTTCATCAAAATAATGGCCATCACCACACCCAAGGTGGCCCCGGCGATTACTTCGACCGGAGTATGTCCGAGGAATTCTTTCAATCGTTCCTGGTGAAACTCTCCTTCTTCGAACAGTTCGTCAATGATTTTATTCAAAGTAATCGCCTGCCGGCTGGCGGCCAAACGAACGCCGGCCGCGTCATACATGACAACGACCGCGAAGATCAAAGCGATGGCGGTGATTGGATTATCCCAACCCATTTTAATGCCAACGGCCGTCGCAAGCGACGCCACCAAAGCCGAATGGGAACTGGGCATGCCGCCGGCCCCGGCGAACCGCTTGAAGTTGA
The DNA here is from genome assembly GCA_023417475.1 of Bacillota bacterium. Classification (GTDB taxonomy): domain Bacteria; phylum Bacillota; class UBA4882; order UBA8346; family UBA8346; genus JAEYPR01. The sequence continues at coordinate 24,556 of JAEZFP010000070.1, forward strand.
CTCTTTTTTCTTTGATAAAATAAAAAATGCCTTTTAAAAATTGGGCGAGAAACCAAGCCGACAAACAAGTCCACAAAATTTTATTATACGCCATTTCGCTCAAAAAACTCCTCAAAGGTAATCCAACTCCCTTGGCTCAAGAGATTTTCAAATCACCTATTAAAAATCCCGGTTGACGACATACTGCGCCCAAGTCAATAAAAGCTCTTTGTAGATCGAATTAGCCAACGGCTCAATCTCGGTGATCGCATCCATCACAATCGACTCGGCTAAATTGCGGGTATACTCGATTCCGTTAAAATCAATCAAGATCTGCCGGATCTTGGCCACCTCTTCTTCGGTAATATAGGGGTCGCCCAGCCAGCGGGCGAGATACTCCCGTTCGGCTTGGCCGGCATTGCTGTAGGCGTGCAAGACAATGGTAGTCCGTTTGCCTTCGCGAATATCGGAACCCACCTTTTTCCCGAGCAATTTTTCATCACCGATAATACCCAAAATGTCATCCTGCAATTGAAACGCGGTGCCGCATTTTCGGGCAAACCGTCCCACTGCCGCAATTAAACCGTTATCGTTGACCGTCTTGCCCAAACCGATGGAGGATCCGGCGATTCCGGCATACTCGTATAAAACTCCGGTCTTGAGCTCAAGCATGCGCAAAACTTCAGCTTCAGTCAGTCCGTCGATGGGACGCCGGGCAAACAGGACATCCAACGCCTCTCCTTCGACTAGCCCATTGGTGACATCCACCTCTAAGCGTTTGATCAAATCGAAGACCACCGGCAACGGCACACCCAGATCGGCCGAGTCCAGCAACAGTCTTACCGACCAAGCATGCTGCAGGTCACCGGTTAAAATGGCAACATTTCGTCCTAAATCACCGGCTTCTTTTTCAGGATAACCCCAGTCCAATGCTTTTAACCGGAATTCCTCATGAATGGTGGGTAAGCCGCGCCGGCGGGGATCATTGTCAATGATATCGTCATGGACCAATGTCCAGGTATGATACACCTCGACTGACGCCGCAGCCAAGCGGGCTTGCATCTCTTTGCCCCCAACCGCGCCGCAACAGAAAAAGAGAATTCCGGGACGAAACCGTTTGGCCGGGCGGTTCAGGTATGAAAAAACAGCCTCCCGGAGCGGTTCGGGATGAAAACACTGACGGTATTCCGGTTCATTAAAGATCTCGACCACCATCGTTTCCCGCTCTTTTAAGGCATTGACAAACTGCTCCTTGGTAACCATCGATTCAACTCTCCTCCGGATCCGGTTTAAACTGCCCGATTTTGGGCTCCCCTTTTTCGATCCCCAGTAAAATATCCAGCCGGCCTTCGGCGGCATCCAACTTGCCCGTACAAAAACGCGCCAATCCGACCCCTTCTTCAAATAAATTCAGACTGTCTTCCAAAGACAATTCGCCCGATTCGAGCTTTTGGACGATATCGGTGAGGCGTTCAATGGCCTCTTCATAACTCCGTTCGCTGGTAACTTTGGTGTTGTCTGTTTCAGCCATTATGACTCCCCCTTCGCCGCGACTGCGCAATCTAATTTACCCGAAGCTAACGTGACCTTAAGGGTCTCTCCCACTGTGACTTGGTCCGCGCGTTTGACAAACGTTCCGTCCGGCTTTTGAATAACCGAATAGCCCCGTCCCAACGTTGCCAGCGGGCTTAGTGAATCAAGTTTACCCAATATCGTCAAGAAACGTTCTTTCTCCAAATTAACAGTCTGCTGGGACTGGTGAATGATCCGTTCCGCCAGCAGATCCAGGTCCTGACGACGCCGGTCCAACAGTTGCTGTTTTGGCGTTTGCAGGATCCGGCTACGTAAAAAACGTTGTACATTGTCGCGTTCCAGCCGTAACTTGCGGTTCATTCCCATCTGTAACCGGCGTTGTAAATTGTCGACCTGGGTTTTCAGGGACAATTGTTCCGGCACCGCCAACTCGGCCGCTGCCGATGGGGTGGGCGCGCGTAAGTCCGCAACAAAGTCGGCGATGGTAAAATCGGTTTCATGACCAACTGCGGCGATGATCGGCAAAGTGAAATCAGCAATGGCTCGGGCTAACCGTTCATCGTTAAAAGCCCAGAGATCCTCCAACGAACCGCCGCCGCGGCCGATGATCACCAAATCCAAGTTTTTGAAATACGTTGCCTCTTGCAAGGCTTTGATCAGACTGGCGGGAGCTTCCTCCCCTTGAACCTGAGCCGGTATGAGCAAAATATCCAGATTAGGCCGGCGGCGCCGCAGGATCTTGATCATATCCCGCACGGCCGCTCCGGTCGGCGAGGTAATGATCGCGATCCGTTGCGCCAAAGGCGGCAGCGGTTTCTTGCGACGCGGGTCGAATAATCCTTCCTGCTCCAAACGGGACTTTAACTTCTCAAACGCTAAGTAAAGGTTCCCAACCCCGACCTCTGCCATCTCATCAATATAGAGTTGGTATTGACCCGTCTTTTCGTAGACGGACAGCCGGCCGCGCACCTTGACCGCCATGCCGTCCGCCGGTTTAAAGGTAAGGAACCGGGTCTGCGAACGAAACATCACGCAACTAATCCGCGCTCCGTTGTCTTTTAAGGTAAAATACAAATGACCGGAGGTATGGGAGGTAAAATTAGAGATTTCGCCGCTGATCCAAACTTCCGATAAGGAGAACGACTCCTCAATAATTTGTTTAATGGTAAGGGTCAGTTGGTGAACGGTAATAATCTGCAAGGCCAAACGATTGCTCCTTTTTCAATGGATAACAGCCAACTTACGCTTCCATACTTGATTCGGTAAAATAGCAGAAAACTCCTGCCAAAAAGGAAAATGTCTATTTTGCATCCAGCTCAAGCGGTTTTTGTAGCAATAATTTAGTCGCCGCTACGGCAGGATGCGTTTATTCCTGTTGTAATATAATTATTTACCAAAAGATGCGATCGGTTTCATATTTGGATAAAAAATCGCAACAAAAAACCGGCTCAAATTGAGCCGGGAAAAAGACTATCAGGGGTTGACCTCATTGTGAATACTGACCGTAGCGCCCGCTTTTTCCAGCGATTGTTTCAGGTCATGGGCTTCTTGCTCGGTCAAGCCGGTAAATTGACTCAACGGGGTCGCGGTTTTCCGCATCGCATAGAAGGAACCGGCTTCCCGGGCGGCGCGAAAGTCGCGGGCCAACCGTTGAACCTGTTTGTCCCGGGGTCCAAAGGATATAATCTCCACCGTGTAGGAGCCGGCTTGCCGCAATTGCATTGATTCGGCTTGGGGTTCCGTCGCCGGCGCCGCTTTCAAGGCCATCACCTTATCGGCGACTTGCGGGGCTTGGGTTAGGTTCTGCGCCATGGGACGACTATATTGCAGAAAAGCCACGGCGATCAAGATCAACGCCGCTCCGCCGAATGCGGGAAGTAACGGCTTGGTTTTCAGCCGCTCCCAAAGTTTCGTCAGCAAGTTTGACTCCGGTACGGCAGCTTGGCGAATTGCTTGACGCCAAGCCGATGCGAATTGCGGCGGCGTCTCCAACACCGGGGTTGTGGCGAGCAACTCCTGCGCTTCGCGGATCAAACGCCATTCCTCGACGCAAGCGGGACATTGCTGCAAATGTTGCTTGAGCGCCCGATCGACCGGTTCGGTCGAGTCATTGTCGATTGTCGTCTGAAGCTTATTTTGAACCTCGCTACATTTCATGTTGCTTGAGCCCTCCCTTCCACCAGCAAACCGTATCGCGGCCGGCCCGCCAACTGACGCCGGAATGATTCCCGCGCCCGGTTCAACCGGGATTTGACAGTTCCGACATTACACTTGAGAATCCGGGCAATAGTGTTGTAGTCCAATCCTTCGATATCCTTCAATATGATAATGGCCCGGTGCTCATCCGAAAGCATCAGCAACACCTCTTGAATGAGTTCCGATCGTTCCGTCTGTTCCGCTTCATCCACCGGGTTATGAAAGGTGGCGACCGGTTCATATCCTTGTTCTTTCAACTCATCCAACGAACCGTTCTGCCGTTTGCGGCGCCGCAACTCATCAAGGCAAAGGTTGGAGACCACCCGATATAGCCACGTCTTAAAGGATGAATTGCCGTTAAACTCGCTGATCTTATGAAAGATCCGGAGCATCGCCTCTTGACCGAGATCGCTCGCGTCATGGGGATTGCCGAAATAACGGAAGGTCAGATTGTAGATTAACCGTTCATACTTCCCGAGCAACTCTTCAAAGGCCAACTTGTCGCCCGTTTGACAACGGGCGATTAACTCCGCTTCGGTCATTGATTCACCCTCCTGCCGAAGTTGTTGCATTTGGACGACGGATTTCTCCGGCGCGATGCAATCCTCTGTTAATTATAACGACAAGTCGGCAGGGAATCAACTCCGAGTTCCCGATGGTTTTTTACCGAATGGCAACTGTTGGCTATTTCACAATAACTTACCGGCAACCGCCGTCCGATTTATGCGTTATATTATGTAAAGCGGAGATGCAATATCAAGCTCATTGCTTGGGATGCATTTTTGACGAAATTGGCGGCGGCGATGTTCCGTTATCTTTGCAAAAATTTTCGAAACCACCCGTCGGCGCGGGTGAGGCACAAACCGCCATCTTTACCAACAGTTGCTTAAAGGATATTAACGGTCCAGCTAGAATCCTATTTATCGCAACGTTATGTAAATTTGTTTGACAATGTTACCGCCGAATCGACGCAATATTATATCAAGCAACTTTCCATTGCCAGTCAAACAAATCCCGCATCCGTTCGTTTAGTGACGGATGAAATGAAAATAACCTAACGGTTCATAATTTGGAAAGGAGCGTCATTGATGCTGTTTACGAAGAAATTTTACGGAATGCTACTCGGGGTGACCATGTTAAGCGGGCTTTTCTGCACTCAAGTTCAAGCCGCCCCGGTTGCCCTCTCCGACATTGAGGGAAATTGGGCTCAAAAATCCATTGAAAACCTGGCGAAACAGGGTGCCGTGACCGGTTACCCCGATGGTACGTTCAAACCGGATCAAACGGTAACCCGCGCCGAGTTTGCCAAGATGACCGCGGCATTGTTGAACTATAGCGACACCGGTTCCAACAGTCTTCCGGATGTGGGCGGCCACTGGGCGAGTTCCTATATTAACAAAGTGGCGGGGCAGAAGGTAATGAGCACTTTCGCCGATGGCACCTTCAAACCCGACGGCAATGTCAGCCGGGCCCAATTGGCGGTGTTTATGACCCGGGCGCTGCATATCGTGACCACGGAAGAGAAATATACCGATCCTTGGCCGGCCAGCTTTACCGATCTGGACGCCAAACACTGGGCTTTCCGGGCTGCGGAGGTAGATAACAAACTCGGTATCCTGCCGGAAGCTTTTCAACCAATGTTTAAACCGGATCAAGCGGTGACCCGCGCCGAAGCCGCTTGGACTTTGAACGCCCTGAATCAACTGTCGGTGAAGAAAGGCAAAATTGCCACCGTTGATTCCGATACCGGCCTGGTGAACATCCAGGGCAATAGCGGCGATCCGTTGCTGGCGATGATCGCTCCGGAGACGATCCTGATGCGCAACAACACCACCGCGCCGATCGACTCAATGCTCTCCGGCGATGAGATTACCGTCATCTCTGCCGCCAACGGCGATGTGAAGTATACCAAGGCCTTTGGTAAAGTGACCAAAAACGATCTCCTGTCCCGGGTCAGCTCCATGACCAAAGGTCAACTGACCCCGGATCAGATCAGTGCGATCGCCACCGGTGACTGGAGCACGGTCAAGGACGGCGTGAAAGGAAACATCTTCAACCGTTTGATCGGCATGGGTCTCACCGCCGGTGAAGCCGAAAGCTTGATCAATCAGGATTGGAACTATCTTGACACCGTCAGTAAAGACCGGCTCTCCCAAGCCCTTTCGGCGCAGTTCGGAATCACTCAGGACTTTAGCCAAGCTTTGTTGGACCGGGATATGAAGCGGATTCAAGATTACGGCAAAGTAGAGCTGGCGACCGCGGCGTTGAGTCGATTGCTGGGAGCGCAAGCGGGGACCGATAGTAGTTCGTACTAAGAGTAAAACGTAGCTTCGTTGCAAAAGCTGCCGGGAGTATCTCCGGCAGCTTTTTTGTCAAAAAAGACGAATACTAAATCTATGAAGCAACCAGATGAAGCCACACATCCTCTCCAACGGTTGCGGCTGCGGGGGTACGTTGTTCGCACCGGAAATAAGTTGGATAGGTACCCTTGTTTATTCCTAGAAAAAAACCATTTAATAATTAATCTGCAATTAAATGGAAAATGATTGATCTATTTACAATCAGTGGAATTAATGATATACTGATCCCAATCGCATTTTATATCTGCAAAAAATTTTTACTCAGTGAAAAATTGATCGGGTTAATTTGGACATATGTCTACGGACAAATGTCCATTTGTCTTTTTATAACGGACTGACATTAAATGGTTGGACAAGGAGTGTTCCCAATGGAAACGATCGTTCTATCGAAAGTCGCTTATTTATCCCTGATCGAATCCCTGCTTGAGTTGGAAGAGAATCACTTGGAGCTGCTTGATTCTTATTTCCCGTTACCTACGCAAAACCGCAAAGCGATGGATTCATTGATTGTTACCTATCTTTCCCGGATGAATCGGCTGCTGGAGACAGTCACGGCCGACGAGTCCAGCACGGTCACGAACTTTCCGTTGGTGACCATCGGGAGCGCCGTCACTGTCAAAGAGCTTGACACGCAAACCGTTACCGAATTTCACATCATTCTCCCGACCACGACCCATGTCGGCGCTAGGGATATTTCGATCTTTTCCCCGTTGGGAAAGGCGCTGTTGTTGCAGGAGCCAAATGCGGAGGTTGAATATCACGCCCCGGGCGGCCGCTTTCGGTATCAGATCCTGGGTATCGCCATTCGTTGTAAAATTGACGCGTCGTAGCGGAAACAATCGCCAAGAAAATCTAACGAGCCGGCTTCAAGTTAATTTTAAAAGCCGCTCGGCATTTTCAAAGTAAATCTGCCGGCGTTGTCGCTCATTTAGCTGCAATGCCGCAAGACTTTGATCCGCGGATCGTCCCATCCCCAAACCGCCCTCCATGTCCATGGGGGCGTCCGAACCGAATACGGTGTGCTCCGAACCGAAGAAAGCAACGGCAATCTGTAAAACGGCCGGATTGAAGTATTGGGTCGCCGTATCGATGTAAAATTTTCGATAATGTTCGGCATAGGGCGGTCGCACCTTCGCATCATATTGGCGTCCGGCATTCTTTTCAAAAAACTGAATGCCGACTTCCAGCCGACCCACGAAATACGGAATAAGCGCCCCATGGTGGTGAATGATCACCCGCAAGGTTGGATACCGTTCAAAAACCCCGCTGAAGACGATCCGGTGCATCGCCAGGGTGCTATCCAACAACCAGCTGAATGCCTGAAAAAACTGATACTTCGATCCTCCCGGTTCATCAATATAATCGGCGATCGCGGCGGAACGCGCCGGATGAATCCAAAGCGGCGCCTCAAGTTCCACCGCTTTGGCAAACAGCTTGTCGAAATCCGGATGATCGGGAGGTTTCAGATCGGGACCCACTCCCAACACTCCCCCGGCGAGCTGTAATTGGCATACCGCCCGTTCCAGTTCCGCAACCATGACCTGGGGGTCGCAGGTTGGCAGCATTCCAACGCCACTGAACCGCTCGGGGAATTTGGCGACCACCTGCGCCAGCTCGTCATTGGCAATGCGGGCCGCTTCCGCTGCCAGTACCGGATCGTTGCCCACCGCCGGGGTCATCCCGAGCTCGGGTAAAGGAATCAACACGTGTCGCTCCACTCCCAATTGGTCCATCACTACGAGCCGGGCTGCCGGATCGATTAACGGTCGGGTATTGGCAAACAATTGCGCAAATTCATGGGAGCTTCCCGACTTGTCTGTGAGATACTTCAGCAAGCGCGGAAATGAAAAATGCGAGTAACAATCGATTTTTTTCATTTTGTCCCCACTCTCTCGCGAAGATGTTCCCTTTCACGGCAACGGATTGGGATTCAGGAACTGTTTGACTCTTTCCATCACCGTATCCCGACCGTTCCCGTCAAAGTTCGTTGTATCATATACCATCCGCGCGTCGCCTATGTCAAATAAATCACTCTTTAATTCAAGCTGCCGGTTGGAAAACCGGTCGAAATCGGCATATTGTTCGCAAACCAGACTGGGATGCCGTTCACAGGTGGCGTCTCTTGCCACAAACCGGGGATGCAACACGCGGAGATCGGCATTACAGACCACGGTGAACGATTGAAATCCGATCTCCTGCCGAACCGCTGTAAAACGGGCGGCGCCCTGTTGCGATTCAAAATTGCTTTCGATAACCAAGTTGACCCTGGCTTTGACCAACTCGCGAAACATTTGAAATAAAATATCGTAACTCGCCGCAGCAATGTTTTGATCGGTAATTTGGGAAATTCCTTTCAAGGATTCATATAACTGTATTTTAAGATCATCTTTGCATAACAAAGGGAGTTCAAATTCGGCTGCAATTACCTTAGCCAAGGTCGTTTTGCCGGATGCCGGGGGTCCGGCGATGACAATTACGGAGGATTTTCTCATTGTTTAGGACTCCGATCTTTTGCGATTGCGGTTTCAGCCATTATGGAATGCGCCAATGACGTTTTGGCTCAAGCCAATGTTATTTCGGATCTTGCCATAATTACTTTGGCAGATGCCAAAATCATTTGGGAATGATCCAATGTTTATTTGGAACATGCCAAGATCATTTGGGAATGATCCAATGTTTATTTGGAACATGCCAAGATCATTCGGGAATGATCCAATGTTTATTTGGAACCTGCCAAAATCATTCGGGGATGATCCAATGTTTCTTTGGAACGTTCCAATCTCATTCCGGCACATGCCAAAATCATTTTGGCACGTTCCAAAATCATTTTGGGCTCCGGTAACGTTCCGAATCGCGATGAAACAGCGACAAATCGCCAATCGTCACCGCCACACCAACGCCGCCACGCCAAATCCCGTAAGCACAACCCCGGAAAACCGGTGCATCCAGATCAGTTTCTCCCCGACAATCCGCTTGCCCGCGATACCGACCAAACCGCTGAGCAACAGCCACCATAGGGCCGATCCCAAAAACACGCCGCCAACCAACCACAACGGACTGGCGCCGGTGGCGCTGCCAAATCCCAGACCCAGCCCGGCAAAGACCGCCGAAAAGGACATGATCGTCATCGGGTTAGTCAATGTCAGACCCAACGTGGCAAAGTAACTCCCGGCCAGTCCGATCCGGGTCGATTCCGCTTGCAGTCGCGCCGGCCGGCTGCGAAACGTCTTGATTCCCAAATACAACAGGAACAACCCGCCGATCAGCTGTAACCAAAGCCGTTGGGCGATTAAAACTTGGCTAACCACCGTCAACCCAAACCCGGCCACGCAACCGTAAAAACTATCGGCGGTCGCCGCTCCCAGACCGGTCGCCAGTCCGGCCAGCGGGCCCCCCACCAATGTCCGGCGGATACATAACATGCCAATCGGCCCCACCGGCGCCGCAATCGAAAACCCGATCACAATCCCTTTCCAAAGTAACGCCCAGTCCATTCCGCACACCCTTTCTAAATTCACTCACCGCTCCGTCCCGGGCTCTGCCCAAACCGGCAAAACCGGGGTTTCTTTCAGCGTCGACATGACGATGGTGGTATGGGTTTTGACCACCCCGGGAATCTCCTTCAGCGCTTCACTGACAAACGTTTCCAACTCCCGCAAAGTGTGATTGCGGATCTTCAGCAAATAATCGTAATCCCCGGCGATATGGTGACATTCCTGCACTTGCGGCAACGCGGCGATTTGGGTCAGGAAATCTTTCCGGTCCGCCGGTTTGGCGAGCGTCACACTGATATAGGCCGTCACCAAACAACCGACCGCTTCGGGGTCCACGATCGCGGCATACCCTTTGATCACGCCGCGCTCCTCCAGCCGCCGCACCCGGTCGGCCGCAGCCGGGGCCGTCAGACCCAATAAGGTTCCCAACTCGGCCCAGGTAGTCCTGGCGTTGCCCATCAAACAGCGAATAATTTTCAGATCAAAACTATTCATCCTTATTCACCTTGTTTTCGTTAGTAATGATCATAATTTACTTTGTTTTCTAAATATAGTCAAGTTAAAATTATGCAAAAACAAAAAACCTTCCGCAGGGAAGGTTTCGCCATGACAATCTGCCAGCGGCCGGTTAACTGATCAAATTCAGTTTTTTCATCACTTCGAGCAATTTCCCGGTATCGATCGGCTTCGCGGCATACGCCTCGCAACCCGAGTCAAAGGCTTCAAAGACATTTTGAGTTTCATTGAGGGCGGTGGTCATAATCACCTTGACCCGTTCCGCGTCGGGGACTTCCCGTTGTTTTTCAATTTCCCGGATGGTCTTGAGCGTTTTCAACCCGTCCACTTTCGGCATCATAATATCCAGGCAGATCAGATCGTAGGGTTGACCCTCGTCCCAAGCCATCAAAAAGGCTTCAATCGCTTCCATCCCGTTTACGGTAATATCGCAATCCCCGTACATCGACATAAATTTGAACATAAACTTGCGGCTGGCCAAATCATCTTCAACAATCAGAATTTTCACTACGATATACCCCCTTTGTCTTTTCGATCGGCAATACATTGCGCGAGCTGTTGCTGTAGTAAAACAATGCCTTCGTCATCCGCTTTTCGAGCTGCCATCGCCATTTTAAAAGCGAGTTGTTTGGCGGTCGTGTCATTTTTCTCAAGCGCCGCTAATTTCAGATGATTGGCGCTGCGTTCGATGGCGTCGTAATCATGTCTGGCAATTGCCGCCGCCATTTGTTGTAAGAAAAGATCAATACCTCCTTCGGTATGGACGATGACCGGATTCGGCGTTAACGCCGGTCCGTCTTTGGATTTTTCCGTTTTTGCCTTCCCGATCCCCAAACATTCGGCGATGGTCTGCGACAATTTCAACATGGAAATCGGCTTTGCGACATAACCGTCCATTCCGGCGTCGAGGAACTTTTGGGCGTCGCTCTGAAAAGCGTGAGCGGTTAAGGCAATAATCGGAATATCTTTATTATCTGATGTTTCATTCTCCCGAATGCGCCGGGTGGTTTCGATCCCGTCCATATCCGGCATTTGAATGTCCATCAGAATGATATCGTAATGATTTGCGGCCAGTTTATCCAACGCGTCGCGGCCACCCTGGGCAAGGTCGGCCGCCAACCCGATTTTGGCCAACATTTTGCCGATGGTCTTTTGATTGACCGGATCATCCTCCACCAGCAAAGTGTCAATCCCGGTGGCGCTCAGGTCGAAGTACTCGGGCGCGTCCGGCTCGGTCTTGACGATCCGCGGCCCGTCAACCGCTACCGGCACGGTAAAATAGAACGTGCTCCCTTTATCTTTTTCGCTATAAACCTCAATCTCGCCGCCCATCAAGTTGACCAACCGTTTGGCAATGACCAATCCCAAACCGGTCCCCCCGAAACGGCGGGTAAAGGAGCCGTCTACCTGACTGAAGGTTTTAAAAAGCCGGCTCATATCGGCGCTATCAATCCCAATCCCCGTGTCCCGCACCTCAAACCGGAGAAACAAGTCGTCGCGCTGATCATAGCTGTGATAAATGATCAGTTTGACGCTTCCGGCATCGGTGAACTTGACCGCGTTGGACAATAAGTTATTCAAGACCTGCAACAGTCGGAAGGGCGCGCCAATCAACGAGCGCGGCGTGGCGGGATTAACTTCCACGGAAAGTTCCAAACCTTTTTCGGTGGCCCGCGAACGATGGGCGCTTAAGGCCTTATCAACCAGATCGTCCAGACTGAACGAGGTATGCTCGATATCGATCATCCCCGCTTCAATCTTGGAAAAGTCCAAAATGTCGTTGATCACGCTCAGTAAGGTACCGGCGCATTGTTTGGCAATGCTGAGATTTTCCCGTTGTTCCGGGTCCAATCCGGTCAACAACGTTAAGTCGATCATGCCGGTGATCCCGTTGAGCGGGGTGCGAATCTCATGACTCATATTGGCCAAAAACTCCGACTTGGCTTTGTTGGCCGCCTCGGCCGTCTCAATCGCCTGCTTCATCTCGGCCTCGGCCAGTTTGTTCTCGGTAACGTCGGAGACGATCAAGGCGAAGTACCCCTGACGCGGACTGTAGACATACAAAGAGAGCCAACAGTTGGTCGTCTCCGAGAGAAAGTTGATTTTAACGCTTTCGCCTGATAAGGCGACCATCCCGAAGATCTGGATCTGACGTTCAATCAGATACTTTTTAGCGGCAATCAGTTTGGAAATAGGTTGGCCGATCATTTCTTCCTTTTGAAATCCGGTCAATCGCAGGAAGGCGTCATTTACTTCGAGGGTTATATAATCAACCGGGGTCTGGTATTCATCATAAATCACCTGATGATAGGCAAACCCATCGGACATATTGGCAAATAACGAAGCGTACTTTTCCTTGCTGGCCAGCAATTCGGCGGCAACTTTTTTCCGTTCGGTCACCTCGCGGGCCAACCCGCTGGTCCCGATCAGGTTGCCTTGGTGATCGCAGATAGGCGACTTAATCGTCTCCAGCCACCGTTCCGCTGTCCCGTCCTTTACCGGCAGGAGCGCCTCGATGCAGATCTGCCGGCGCGATTCGACGACCTCCTGATCGCCCTGGACAAAATTGACGCCAAGCCCGTCAGGCCATAACTCCAGATCGGTTTTGCCGATAAGCGTCTGGCGCGGCCGTCCCAAGGTTGCGCAAAACGCGTCATTTACCGCGATATAGCGGCCCGCGGTATCTTTTAGCCACGCCAAATCGGGGATATTGTTCAAGATTGCCTGCTGCAAGTGCTCCTGATCGGCCACTAACGCCTCAATCTGCAATTGCTTGGTAATATCGCGAAACACGACGATCACCCCGTAAGTGATCCCCGCTTGATTTTGAACCGGCGCACTGCTCGCCGCGATCATGATCAAAGATTGATCCGGGGTGACCAACGCCGCATCGCCCGGCAGCGTAATTTTGACGCCCGAGCCAAGCGCAACGGCGAAGGGATTGGCAATTGACGCTCCGGTCTGGCCATGAATCAGTTGAAAAACTTCCTCAGCCGGCTTTAAGAGCACTTCGTCCATGGAGCGACCCAAGATCGCCTCGCCCATCCGGTTGAGAAAGACCACCCGCAATTGGTCGTCGGTGACGAGCACCCCGTCGCCCATGCAGTCGAGCAACGAATAGATCGGTTCGTTCCCCCGGCGCCCACTGTGCCGCTGCCGCAGGCGACGGTGGAGGAGCGCTTCCCGCAAGGCATGGCGAACTCCGCGTGGCGGCCCGGCGGTTCCGCCGCGATAAATCAGATCGTAATAGGGTAATGATAATTGCGGAGCGGGATCGTTCGCCGGCTCCGCCGTCACGAGCAATAACAATGGAGCGTCTGACGCTAAAAACGGCTGAATCCGGTCCGAATCAACGCCGCAATCAAGATTCCAAACGAGCAAATCCCAGTTTGAAGTGTCAAGCCGCTGCAGATTGACGGGTTGAGGTTCTTGCCGCACTGCCACCGCAATCGTTTCCGCGTTTGCCGCATTGTTAACCATTCGCACATCCGCTTCGTCGTTGCTGACGATTAAGATCCGGAGCGTTTCTTTTTCCATTCAACCCTCACTGACGTCCGAATTCATCCTGGGTTGTTGACCAGGTTCTCAATCGCACGTGTCATGTCATTGAGCGACACCTGTTTCTCAACGGCGCCAATCTCAAAAGCAGCCCGGGGCATTCCGTAAACCACACAAGAGTTTTCGTCCTGACCAAGCGTACGCGCGCCTTTATGGCGCATCTGCTGTAACCCTTTGGCCCCGTCATAACCCATTCCGGTCAGGATGACCCCAATGGCGTTTTTACCCGCGACTTCGGCCGCCGAGTTAAACAAGACGTCGACCGAAGGGCAATGACCGTTGACCTTTTCACCTTTAAAACATTCGACACTATAGGAAAGGCCGCTGCGTTTGACCCGCATCTGATAATCGCCGGGCGCGATCAACACCCGCCCCGGATAAACCATATCGCCATTGGCGGCCTCTTTCACTTCTACTTGACAGCTTTCATTCAGACGATCGGCGTACATTTTGGTGAACACCGGCGGCATATGTTGGACAATCACAGTTCCCGGCATATTGCGCGGAAAAAGTTGCAGCACCCGCGCCAACGCCTCGGTGCCGCCAGTGGAGGCGCCGATCGCAATCAGCCGTTCCTGTTTGCCGTGGACCACTTTGCCCAACTCCGGTTTGCCGGAATCAAGTTTCCAGCTTCCGACTTTCGCGATGGAGGCGATTTTGATCTTAACGATCAATTCGTTGATTACCGAATCAACCCCACGGCTGCCGGTATCCGGTTTGGTCACAAAATCAACCGCGCCGGCCTTCAAAGCGTCAAAGACACTGTCACTGACCGAACTGACCATTACCACCGGCAAAGGATATTCGGGCATCAGTTGTTTTAAAAATTCAATCCCCGATACTTGGGGCATCTCCACATCCAAGGTCAAAACTTGCGGTTTCAATTCGAGAATCAGCTTCTTGGCCTCAGCGGCGCTGCCAGCGGTGCCGACAACCTCAATCCCCGGATCTTTAGCCAAACCTCTAGCCAACAGTTCGCGGAAAACGAGCGAATCATCAACGACTAAGACTTTGATACGTTGTTTTATGGCCATTGGTTATTCCTTTCTATAAACCGAGGGGCGAATATATTTATAACTGGTCTCTTCTCTCCGCAGGGACTCCGAAAGTCCGATAAACAGGTAGCCGCCGGGCTCGGTCTGCTCATAAAACCGGTTGACCAGCTCCCGGCGGGTCTCGGCGTCAAAATAAATCATCACATTCCGGCAGAAGATCACCTGAAATTTCTTTTTAAACGGAAACACCTGATTCATTAAGTTAAAACGGCGGAAGATCACATTATCGCGAATGTCGGCGAGAACTTGCGCCGCATCGTCGCTTACCCGGGTAAAATAGCGGCGTTTCCATTCATCGGGAATGGCCGTAAGCTGTTCATTGGCATAAATCCCCTGAATCGCGATGTCCAAAACCTTTTCGGAAATATCGGTTGCCAAAATCCGCGTATCCCAAGCCTTCCTTTCCATACCCAAAAAATCGGCGATAATCATCTCCAACGTATAGGGTTCCTCACCGCTCGAACAACCGGCGCTCCAAATCCGCATATCCCGGCCGGAACTGGTGCTTTTCAAATACGGAAGCACCTGGGTGCGGAAAAAGTCAAAATGATCCTTCTCGCGGAGAAAAAAGGTGTGATTGGTCGTAATCTTATTAATTAAATTGGTGACAGCGCTCCCGGATTTATCGGCCATGATGTAATTGAAATACTCCGAGAAACTCTGCATATTCTTTTCGGTTAAAATGTTTTGTAACCTGCCGGTAACCAACGCTTTTTTTTCAGTCAGATTAATACCATAATTTCCTTTGACAAAATTAACCAATTTCCAAAATTCATCTTCGGTAATTGAAATCATGGCGAGCTCCTTACCAATGAGATTAATAAAACGGATCCGTTCGAACCGGCTACAATTTTCCTACGCGATATCGGCGAGATTTTTCACCTCTTCATCACTGAGGATTTTAATGCAATCCAATAACAATTTGACCTCATTGCCGAGCTTCCCGACGCCTTTGATGTAGCGGGTTTGGAACCCGGTGCTCGGGTCGGGCGGAGGCACAATATCCTGCTCCGGGATGCTGACAACCTCGACCACTTTATCGACGATTAAGCCAATGGTGATCTCCCCGATGTCCACCACGACAATACAAGTGCGGTCGTTATATTCCATCGCGTCCCGTTTAAACCGCAACCGCATGTCCATCACCGGAATGATCTTGCCCCGCAGGTTAATAATGCCTTTGATGTAGACCGGTAGCTCGGGAACTTCGGTAATCGCCTGAATCCCGATAATCTCGGTTACATGTTCGATTTCGATGCCATACTCTTCATTACCGATCGCAAACGTTAAAAACCGGCCTTTTTGGGTATCTTCCTGAAGATTAAAATTGTCGATGACGCCTGCCATGTTATTCACCTCTATAATTTGATGTTTTAGCTGTTTTTCGACGTAAGGAGATATTGATGGTTTTTGGTCAACCGGAACTTTTTAACCAGCGAACGCAACATATCGGCCTGACCGGACAGCTCCTGACTGGCGGCCGCGCTCTGTTCGGAAGTGGCGGTGCTGGTCTGTACTATCTGGGCCACCTGCTTGATCCCCTGATTGACTTGGGTAATTCCGAGCGCTTGATCATTGGAGGAATGAGCGATATCCGCCACCAAACCGGTGGTTTTGGCGGCGCCTTCAACAATCCGGTGGAGCGCTTCGGCGGTTTGATTGGCAATTTTGGTGCCGGAAGCGACTTTAGTGATTGAGCCCTCAATCAACGCCGTGGTCTCTTTGGCGGCGTTGGCGCTACGGGCCGCGAGGTTGCGCACTTCTTCCGCGACAACCGCGAACCCTTTCCCGTGTTGTCCGGCGCGGGCGGCCTCAACCGCCGCGTTTAACGCCAGGATATTGGTTTGGAAAGCAATCTCGTCAATAACTTTGATGATCTTCGAGATACTTTCGGAGACTCCGTTAATCTCGGTCATCGCTTTCAGCATCTCCTGCATCTGCTGATCGCCTTGTTCGGCATTGTCTTTGGCTGCTAAAGCGAGTTTATTGGCTTCGTCGGCATACGCGGCGTTCTGTTTGGTCTGGGCAGCGATCTCCGTCATCGAGGCGGTCAATTCCTCAACCGTACTGGCTTGTTCGGTTGCGGATTCGGAAATAACCTGACTGGATTGGGAAACGTTGCGCGCGCCGTCGGCCACCAATTCCGCCACGTCGTTCAGTTCAAACAGCACCTCATTGAGATTGCTCAACGTTTGATTTAACGCATCGGTCATCTTACGATGATCGCCTTGGTAATCACCTTCAACCCTGACCGTCAAGTTTCCCTGGGCAATCTCTTCGAGCACCGCCGCCGCTTCGTTGACCGGTTGAATCACCGCGTCGAGCGTCCGGTTAAAACCCGCAACGATCGCCCGGTAGCCGCCGGAGAATTGCTCGGTCCGGCCACGGACTTGCAGCTCGCCGGAGATCGCCGCTTCCGTTAGGGTCTCGACCTCGGTAATTAAGGCTTCGATCATTCCCATCATTCGGGTCAGCGCCGGCACTAGATGGTCATCCTCCGACTGTTTGCCGATACCTTTGAGTTCCTCATAACGACTGGTATCGCCATCAGCGACTTGATTGACGACTTCCTGAACACTTAGTAACCGCGCTTGAACCGTATTGACAGTCTCGGCGAAATGCCGCAACATTCCTTGGTACTGTCCGGGTTGCAACTGCCGGGTATAATCGTTCACCGCCATCCGTTGCAATACGGCAATGGCCTCGTTCAACGGCTGAATAATGGCGTCCAGGGTTTGATTGAAACCGTCGATAATCTTGGCGAATCCTCCGCCATGACGGCCGGCGTCCGCCCGGAAGTCAAGCCTTCCTTCAATCGCCGCCCGGGCTTGGATGTTAGCGTCGACCACTAACGAATTGACCGCCTCAATACAGGTATTGAGGTTGTCGATCAATCCTTTAAAATCACCTTGATAATCGTTAACGATGGTTTCCGGGATATCACCCCGGCTAATGCGTTCGATATAATCGGCAGTCACGCTGATCGGTCGGATGACCGCGTCCAACGTGTTATTGACGCCTTGAATAATCGCTTGGAACGCTCCGCCATGTTTGGAACCGTCGGCCCGGAAGTCGAGCCGCCCTTCCAACGCCGCTTCGACCAATTGCCCGGCGTCGGTAGTCAATGCGGTGATGGCGTCTTTCAACCGTTCCAGGTTGGCGTTGATCTGTTGGAAGTTTTCCCGTTCGACCTGAGTGTGCTCGTCGGCTTCCGCCACCGCCAAATCCAGCTCCAAATCGCCTTGGGCTAATAATTCCAGATTATTGGCCAAGCGAGCCACTTCGGCGCTTTGATACTGGGCGACCCGGGTTTTGGCCGTAATGTCCTGGATGATTTCAATATGGCCGACCCGTTCGGCCCGGGAGTTTTCGATATAGGACGAATCGACCTGGTAATTTTGGCGCTCTTTATTAAAAAAGCTCCGCGGCTGATCCTGATCCAAACGGGTCAGACCACACTCTTCGGTCGTACAAATCTCACTGTTGCAATCCTGGCACTGTTTGCCGATGATCTCTTGGCGGGTTACGCCTAAAAACTGTTCAAACGGTTTATTGACAAACGTCCAGTTCCGATTCATATCCGTTACGGAGATGGCGAAAGGCACCGAATCCAGCAACGCTTCATACCAAAAAACCCGCTCAACCAGTTTTCCAAAGGACAACATCATTTTACCCAATTCATCTTTGGAACGGACCGCGTCGATTTCCACATTCAAATCGCCGCCGGCGATCTTCTCAGAGATCTGGGCCAATTTTTTTATCGGTTTGGCGATGATCATCGATAAGAAATACCCGATGACAATCGAGACCAAGGTCGCCAAGATTAAAATTCCAAACGTAACGATTATCGACTGTTGGGCCAAGGCCGCATTGGCAACCGACTTTTGTTTGGCCAGGTTCATCTCCAATTGCGTCAGGCCGTTCATCGCATCTTCGACCGCCGTCACCAACGGCGCTCCCTCGCCCCGGATTGCTTGGAGGGCCTGTTCGGACTGATTGGTCACGGTCAAAGCCAAAATACTGTCTTGGAACGGTCGAAAGTTAAACAACGCGTCCTTTAAAACACCAAACGCCTTTTTTTCTTCCTGAGTAGCGACGATCTTTTCGATCTCTCCCAACTGCAGGTTGATTGCATCATTAAAGGTAATTAAGTCATTCCCGTGTTTTACTTTTTCATCCATTGTTTTATCGAGAATGGTATCGGTAAGGGTGATCCGCATTTTCTGATAGTTGGCCGAAATCAAACTGACGCCTTGCACTACTTGGGTGTGCCGGCTGTAAAGCTCGGCATCGGCTTGGCTGATCGCCTTGATGCCATAAATGGCTAAACCGCCTAAAACCGCCGTCAGCAAGACAATGGTCAAAAACCCGATAATCAGTTTAGAGCGGATCTCCAAATTGTAGAACCACTTCATATTGGTGCCTCCTCATCCTTGTTTGTCACGAATATGATGTCGAAACCAATAAAACTGATCTTCCGAAATTAAAAATGCAACAATCCTGGGACGTCCAAAATCAAGCTGATGCTGCCGTCTCCCAGCAACGTGCAGCCCGCCAAACCGCGAACCTTCTTGATGTACCGCGGCAATCCTTTGACAACCACCTGTTGTTCCCCGAGCAACCGGTCCGCGAATAGACAAAGACTCTTATCATCGCTTTCCACCATCACAATGATCCCCTCATGCAATTTCACGGTGTCGGTCTCAATCTTGTACAATTCATGCAACCGCAGGAAAGGATGGCATTTCCCCCGGATCAAAATCATCTCGTCGCCATCAGGATCCGTGATCACATCTGCTTCCTTCACCCGGAAGGATTCCTGGATGGTTGTGGTGGGCAATGTAAAGAGCGAATTACCGACTTGAATGCTCATCCCGTCAATGATCGCCAACGTCAACGGAATCTTTAACGAAATGGCGGTTCCTACTCCCAGCACGCTGTCAATGAGTACCGTTCCGCCGACTTTCTCAATATTCTTCACGACCACGTCCATTCCGACGCCGCGGCCGGAAAACTCGGTGATCTTTTCTTTCGTCGAGAAACCCGGTTGGAGAATAAAAGCAAAAATCTCCCGTTCGGTCAGTTCGCTTTCGGGTTTGGTAACCAAGCCGTTTTCCAAGGCTTTCTTTAAAATTTTATCTTTATCCAATCCCCGTCCGTCATCCCGGATCACAATCCAAACTTCATTGCCGGAGTTTTTCGCTTCCAAGGTGATTTTGGCTACGTCCGGCTTGCCCTTTTCTTTCCGTTCCGACTGTGTTTCAATGCCATGATCAATGGCGTTCCGGATCAAATGCATCAGCGGGTCGGAGAGTTGTTCGATAATATTCTTATCGACTTCGGTCTCTTCACCGATCAGCTCCAATTCCACTTCTTTCTGCAATTTATGGCTCATATCGCGGACAATCCGCTGCATCTTCATAAAAGTATTGGTCAGCGGCACCATCCGGATCGCCATGACGATGTCTTGCAGTTCATTGGTGATCTTGCGCAATTGGCCGGACGCTTTATGGAAACTGTCCAGAGCCAATCCGTCCAATTCCGGATGATGGGTGACCATCGCCTCGGAGATAACCAACTCCGCGACCAAGTCCATCAATTTATCAAGTTTATCCACATTCACATTGATAAACCGTTGCGAGACCGAACCCGTACCGTTCTTCTCCGGTTCGTTGCGTTTCTTGACAAGCTGTTGGGCCTCCTCGACCTCCTGAATAATGGGCAAGGCATGCAACAACGAAGCTTTGGGTTTTTCGTGAATATCAAGATCTTTTATTAACGGGGTTTTGTTAAAGATCGCTTCAATCTCATCCAAAGTGCCTTTCATGATAAAGGAGATTGTAAGGCCGTCCTGACGGATCGCTTCGATACAAGCGTTATCGTCAATCACCACTTCCGGGACGCACGAAACAATCTCCACTTTTTCTTTTAGTTGATGTAATAAGGTGAAAGCGCGCACGTCTTCCATCTGGCAGTCTTCGGCGAATTGCAGGGACGCCTCGTATTGAGGTTGTTCCGACAATCGTTCGGCCGACCGGTCTTGTCCGATATAAAATTTGGGGGATTCGGTTGCGGTCTGCGCCTTTTCGGCCGTCGGATTCGGCTGATTCGAACCGCGCAACCCTTCGAGATAGTTTTTAATATTTTGGATTAGCGACGCCGAATCGCCGTCGGACTCCGAACCGTCCTGCACTTTTTGGGTCTCATTTTTAATAAAGTCGACACCCGATAAGACCAGATCGCTCAGTTTCGAATAATCAATCTCCGCCGGTTTACTCTCGCGCAATAAATAAAAGAGATCCTCGATGGCATGCGCCAGATTTGAAACATTGGTAAACAGCATCATCGCCGCTGAGCCTTTAATGGTATGCATGATCCGAAAAATTTCGTTAATGGAGTTATCGAAATTATTTCCTTGTTCACTGTTTAAGATAAGTTGCTCCAGCTGTTCGATGAGTTGGGTTGTTTCAAAAAGATATAAGTCTAACATAGGTTCGCGATCAAAGCTATTTCCCAAAGAAAATCCACTCCTTATCTAAACTGAACATCTGTTCCAAGGAAATTGCCCGATATCAATTTCCTTCCCCCTGCGAATCGAAAGTAACAACAATTACGGCCAACGCTGAATAAGCGTTGGCCGTCTGGGTTTCCCGCAATCGTCCAATCTCCGCCAGCATCCATGCCGCAATTTCTTGGTATCCCGTTTCTAGATATTATATCGACTGAAACGATTTTTACTTAATACTTTTTCATCGGGAAAAGCAGTTATTAACAAAAAATACCGATTGCACATCAAATACAACGGTAGCTAATTCACCCGCCGATTCCCACCGCTACCGGTTGGGGATTGAGTACCCGCTGCAGATCCGACGGAGTCATGCTGACCAGGTAGCCTCGTTTGCCGCCATTGATATAAAGCCGCGGCAGATCCATGATACTTGCTTCCACGTAAACCGGCAACTCCTTTCTGGTGCCGAAAGGAGAGGTTCCGCCAACCAGATAGCCGGTGTGTTTGGCGGCGGTCTCCGGCGTACAAGGGGTAATGGTTTTGACTCCAAGCACCCGCGCCAGTTCTTTGGTGGATACCTGGCGGTCGCCGTGCATCAGGATGATCAACGGGTTATGCCGCTCATCCTCCATCACTAATGTTTTGACGGCGGCGTGTTCATCAATGCCCAACTCCCGCGCGGCAACCTCCGTCCCGCCTTTTTCTTCGTATTGGTACAGGTGGTCTTCAAAAACCACCTTGGCTTGGCGCAACTGCCGGATGGCCGGCGTTACCGGCAACTTTTCTTTACTCATCACAAATTCCTCGCCTTGATCGGATTCCAGGCATAGCAAATCCGGTTTTACGATTTTAATTCGCGGTTTAACAATCGCTTCCTGTTTAAAGCGGTCAAATTGATGATTATTTTCTATCAAATCGGAATGACAAGCCGCCCAAAAAAGAACAGGATGCCGCTGAAGACATCCTGCTCTTTTTGATGATTCTTATCATTGGCAATTACAATTTCCGCCGCAACTCCGCTCGCGTTTTTGGTAGCCGGTGTGCAGCGCTTCATGGGCCTCGTGACTGTTCGGCTCATGCAACCATTTTTGATAACACTGGGTAATGACCGGATTGTCCTGCGCCTTCCGGATCTGGGACAATTTATCGGCGTTATAAATGCCGCGCGCCCGGGCTTTCTTAATGTCGGTACTGGCGGCAAGCGGTTGACCCGCGCCGCCGACGCAACCGCCGGGGCACGCCATCACTTCCACCAGATGATACTGAGTTTCACCCGAACGGATGCGCTCCAGCAATTTTTGGGCGTTGCCTAAGCCGTGAACCACCGCGACCCGGACTTCCTGTCCTTTCAAATGAACCGTTGTTTCTTTCATTCCATCAAACCCGCGGACATCTTCGAAATTCACCTGTTCCAACGTTTGGCCGGTTACTTTCTCATAAGCGGCCCGCAACGCCGCCTCGGCCACTCCGCCGGTGGCCCCGAAGATCACTCCGGCCCCGGTGGCAAAACCAAACGGCATATCGAACGACTCGATATCCAACTTATCGAAGACTATGCCCGCTTCCCGGATCATCTGCGCCAACTCTTGGGTGGTCAGTACCAGATCGACGTCGGGAGTCCCATCCGCGCTAAACTCGGGACGGGCCGCTTCAAACTTCTTCGCCGTACACGGCATAATCGATATGACATAGATATCGTTAGGGTCTTTCCCCAATTCCTGCGCCCAATACCGCTTCATCATCGAGCCGAACATCTGTTGCGGCGAACGGCAACTTGATAAATTGGCCAGCAAAGCGGGTTCGTTGTGTTCGGCGTATTTGACCCAGGCCGGACAGCAGGAGGTGAATTGGGGCAATTTTTCGTTCTGTTGCACGCGGGTGACAAATTCGTTGGTCTCTTCGACCGCCGTCAAGTCGGCCGCCATCGACGTGTCAAAAACCCGGCCGAAACCCAAACGTTTCAGGGCGGCTACGACCTTACCGGTGACTACTTCCCCGGCGGGCATGCCGAACTCTTCACCCAACGCCACCCGCACCGCCGGCGCCACTTGCGCCACGACCAGCTTGGCAGGGTCATGCAATGCCGCCCAGGCTTTATTGACTTCCGACTTGATCACCAATGCGCCGGTCGGGCAAACTGCGCTACATTGGCCGCAGTTGACGCAATCTACCTCGCCCAGCGATTGGTCAAACGCCGGGGTGACCCGGACTTGCGAACCCCGGTTGATAAAGTTCAAAATCCCAATCCCTTGAACTTCGGCGCACATCCGGACACAGTCGCCGCAGAGAATGCACTTGTTGGGATCCCGGACAATCGACGGGCCGGAATCGTCAATCGGATGTTTCTCGTCCCGATCGCCAAAGCGGATGTTCCGGACGCCAAACCGGTTGGCCAACTCCTGCAATTTGCAATGGCCGTTCTTTTCGCAAGTCGTGCATTCCCGGTCGTGATTGGCCAATAACAGTTCCAAGACGGTCCGGCGGACCCGTTGAACCCGCGGACTGTTGGTTAAAACCTTCATCCCCGGAACCGGCGGGGTTGAACATGAAGCGACAATACCCCGGCCTTCGATCTCCACGACACACATCCGGCAGGCGCCGTAGATGCTCAGTTCCGAATGGTAACAGAAGGTCGGCAGTTCAATTCCGAGCTTCCGGATGACTTGCAACAGGTTCTTTTCCCCTGCCAGTTCGACAGTTTGGTGATCGATGATTACAGTATCCGTCACGTTCAGCCCTCCTCAATGGCCTTGAATGGACAAGTGCCCACGCAAGCGCCGCATTTGATACACTTGGCCGCATCAATCACATACGGTTTCTTCAATTCGCCGCTGATTGCCCCGACCGGACAGGTCCGGCTGCATTTGCTGCAACCTTTACAGCGTTCGGCGATAATCGTATAACGGCCGAAGGCCTTACAGACCCCGGCCGGACAGGTTTTTCCCTCGACATGGGCCAAATATTCGTCTTTAAAATATTTCAACATGGTCAATACCGGATTGGGCGCGGTTTTGCCCAAACCGCACAGCGAACCGTCTTTCACCGCTTCGGCCAGGTCCTCCAAGACCGCAATATCCTCGGGTTGGCCTTTGCCGTCGACAGTCCGGACCAAGATCTCCAATAACCGTTTGGTGCCTTCCCGGCACGGCACACATTTGCCACAGGACTCGTTTTGGGTGAAGTTCATAAAGTACCGGGCGACCTCCACCATACAGGTATCCTCGTCCATGACCACCAAACCGCCGGAACCGATCATCGCTCCCGCCGAAAGCAAGGAGTCGAAATCCAACGGCATATCCAGATGCTGTTCGGTCAGACATCCGCCGGAAGGCCCGCCGATCTGCACGGCCTTAAACTTCTTGCCGTTCCGGATGCCGCCGCCGATTTCAAAAACGATCTCGCGCAGGGTAATGCCCAACGGCACTTCAATCAAGCCGGTGTTGGCTACTTGGCCGGTTAAAGCAAAGGTCTTGGTGCCCGGGCTTTTTACCGTGCCAAAGCTTTTAAACCAGGCGGCGCCTTGGGTAATGATCAAGGAAACATTGGCGAACGTCTCGACATTGTTGATCAAAGTCGGTTTGCCCCATAATCCGGCATTGGCCGGAAACGGCGGCTTGGGACGCGGCATCCCCCGTTCGCCTTCGATTGAGGCGATCAAAGCCGTCTCCTCGCCGCAAACAAAGGCGCCGGCGCCTTCTTTAATCTTTAAATCAAAACTAAAGTCGGTTCCGAGAATGTTCTTGCCGAGCAGACCGTATTCACGGGCGGCTTTCACCGCGTTTTTCAAACGTTCCACCGCCAAGGGGTATTCCGCCCGCACATAGATATACCCTTCGTCGGCGCCGATCGCGTAACCGGCGATGGCCATGCCCTCCAGCACTTTATGGGGGTCGCCCTCCATCACGCTGCGGTCCATGAAAGCGCCGGGGTCGCCCTCGTCGCCGTTACAGATGACATATTTTTTGCCGCCCGTCGCATTGCGGGTCAGATCCCATTTCCGGCCGGTGGGGAAACCGCCGCCGCCCCGGCCGCGCAGACCGGATTCGATAATTTCTTCACAAACTTGGGCGGACGTCAGCTCCGTTAAAATTTTGGCGAGCCCTTGATAGCCGCCGTCGGCAATATATTCCCGGATCTCGTCGGGGTCGATCTTGCCGCAGTGGGCCAAGGCGTTCCGTTTTTGATTCTTGTAGAACGGGATCTGTTCTTCCTCGGCAAATTGTTCGCCGCTGATCGGATGTTTGTAAAGCAACCGTGCCACCGGCGGAGCGCCGTCTACTAACGCCGCGACAATTTCCGCCGTGTCCTCGGGTTTGACTTTGGTGTAGAGAATCCCGGCCGGTTCCACCCGGACCAGCGGTCCCATTTCACAAAATCCGTGACAACCGCTTTTGACCACTGAAACGCCGGAGTTGCCTTCTTCGAACAATAATTCGATGGAGATGTAATCGCCATGTTTTTGAACCTGTTCTTTGAGGGTCTCATAGACCGCCAATGAACCGTTGGCGACACAGCCGGTGCCGGCGCAGACGAGAATCCGCGCGGTTTCATTTTCATAACCGCGTTGCCACTTTTCACGTAGACTTTCGAGTGTGGAACGGTTTTCAATCACAGTTGCCACCCGCTTCCTTGGCCAGTTCGTCCATGATGACGGCGACCGCTTCCGGGGTCATTTGACCATGGATCCGGTCATTAACCATGATAACCGGGGCTAACCCGCAAGCTCCCAAACAAGAGACGGTTTCAACGGTATAGCGGAGATCGTCCGTTGTTTTTTTGCCGTTCTTCAAACCAACCCGTTTCAAAATGGCCTCCCGGACCGGATCGGAACCGCGGACATGACAAGCCGTACCGTCACAAACGCGAATCACATATTTTCCTTTGGGGTCCAAAGAAAACTGCGCGTAAAAGGTGGCCACGCCGTAAATGGTCGCCGGGGACAGTTTCATCACGGATGCCACATGATATAACAACTCCTCCGGCAGATAATGATATTCGTGTTGAATATCCTGCAAAATCGGGATTAGCGCCGATTGTTCCCGGCCATGCGCCTCAATGAAAGTTTCAACCCTGGCAAAACGATCACTTGGTTCATTCATCGCGCCACTCGCAGCCTCCTCGCTAAACATTGCGTCCATTGGGTTATTTACCCCTTTCCATCTATATTGTAATTTGAAAATAAATCCGTCCTCCAGCCGCTGAAAATAAAGCCCGGTTGTGAACTGTTTCACAAAACCTAACAAATAAATTGTGAATAAAAGAACAAATTGGGACATAAAAAAAATCCAAAAGGTCCCAGCTACTTGTTATTTTTTTCACAAGTTTACTATACCATAACCCAAAACTACTTTACAAGTAGCTTTACGTAATGTTAATATAGCGTAAAATGAAATTTGTTCCATTTATCCGTCCCGCCATGCCAAGACCGCTCCATTACATCCCGACCGGCAAACCCAGGCCGGATCGGTCTGCTTCCAATCCGGCAGGTTAATTGCGACCGGTCCAGAATATAAATAACATATTACATAGGACTTTTCCTGGGGAGGTATCAAACGATGCGCCAAGCGTTGATTATTGTCGATTTCCAAAATGATTTTTGCCCCGGCGGCAGTTTGGGGGTGGCCGATGGAGATCAGATCATTCCGATCGTCAATTCGCTGCTGCCAAAGTTCAGAACCGTTGTTTATACCCGCGACTGGCATCCTGCCGATCATATCAGTTTCGCCGCCGAACCCCAATATCGCGACGGTTCCTGGCCGGCCCATTGCGTGGCGGGAACTCCCGGGGCGGCTTTTCATCCCGATTTGCTGATTGTTCCCACGGCCCTGATTGTCAGTAAAGCAACCGATCCCGCCAAAGAAGCTTACAGCGGTTTTCAAGCTAGCGCTCTCGCTGACGACCTGCGGCAGTTAGGCGTTGACACCGTCTTCGTATGCGGCTTGGCCACCGACTACTGCGTAAAGGCGACGGCGCTGGACGCGTTGCGGGAAGGGTTTGCCGTGTTTGTAATCACTGACGCCGTCAAAGGCGTTGATGTGCCGCCGGGTTCGGCCGCCGCGGCGTTGGCCGGTATGCGCCAGTCCGGGGTCCGATTAATCACCGCGACCGAGGTGAATGAGGTTGACTGACGCTGCCAAAGGTTGGGCGGAGCGGCGCAACGTCGCCTTACTGACCGACCTGTACGAATTGACGATGCTGTATGGCTTTTGGAAATACCAACGGCAGGAACAGACCGCCTGTTTTGAGTATTTCTTTCGTTCGTTGCCGCCGCATAACGGTTTCGCCTTAAGCGCCGGCTTGGAACCGTTGCTTGATTTTTTACGCAACTTCGCCTTTAGCGACAGTGATCTGGCGTATTTGCACCAGATCGGCTTTGAAAAAGGTTTCCTTGATTACCTCGCCGCATTCAAACCGCGCTTTAATCTTTGGGCGGTTCCCGAAGGCTCGGTTGTCTTCCCCAATGAGCCGTTGGTCCGGGTCGAGGGACCGCTGGGTTTTTTGCAGTTACTTGAGACCTTCCTGTTAAACGCGCTTAATTATCCGACCTTGATTGCCACCAAAGCGGCCCGGGTCTGTTATGCGGCGGCGGGTGAACCGGTGATGGAGTTCGGCTTGCGCCGCGCCCAGGGAGCGGACGGCGGGTTAAGCGGCGCCCGGGCGGCGCTGATCGGCGGCTGTTCGGGAACCTCCAATGTCTTGGCCGGAAAACTATATGGTGCGAAGGTCATGGGGACGCACGCCCATAGCTGGGTGATGAGCTTCGCCAGTGAAATCGAAGCGTTTCGCGCGTATGCCGAAGCGTTTCCCAACAATATCACCTTGCTGGTGGATACCTATGATCCGATCCAAAGCGGCATTCCCAACGCGATCCAAGTCTTTAAAGAGCTTCGCGCCAAGGGAATGAACGTCCGGGGCGCGATCCGGCTGGACTCCGGCGATCTGGCCAAACTTTCCAAAGAAGCCTACCGTCTCTTCCGGGAGGCCGGTTTTGACAGTCCGGTCATTGTCGCCTCCAACGAACTCGATGAAGATCTGATCGCCGATCTAAAGCGGCAAGGCGCCAAGATCAACGCTTGGGGCGTTGGGACCAATCTGATCACCTCCAGGGATTATCCGGCGCTCGGCGGCGTTTATAAGCTGGTTGCCATCGCAAACGCGCACGGTTGGGAACCGCGCATCAAAATCTCCGGCAATATCACCAAAATCACCGATCCCGGCCGGAAACGGATTATCCGTTATTACAATGCCGGGGGCCAACCCCTCGCCGATCTGCTTTATCTTGAAGGTGAAACCATTCAGGAAGGCCGGGTTAAAGGGTACGACCGGGAGAATTTGCTGAAAGAAGTGAGCTTCAAAGCTCACCACCACGCCGAACTTTCGCAGCAAATGGTGCGGGACGGTCAAGTGATCGCCGACCCGGTCGGTCTGACGGAGCTGCAAGCCCGCGCCCAGGCCAATCTGGAGTGTTTCCCCGAAGAATTCCGGCGGCTGCGTTATCCCCAAACTTACGATGTGTTTCTTGCGCCGGGAGCCGCTCATGTCAAACAAACGCTGCTGGAGTCGGCCGGTTTTTACCGGACCGAAGCGGCGACGCATGACGTGGAGTAAGTTTTTTTAAAGCTTGACGCAACAAAAAAGAGGGGCTTCCCCTCTTTTTTATTTGTGAATGTTTTCATTTGACTTGGCAATACTACCAAAAAAACGGAGCACTTCAATGAACGATCGTTTTACAGCCGGCTTCGTCGCCGGAGTTGTCGGCGGTTTCATCGGCTTCCTCAATAATTTTATCTTTATCCATTTTTTCAAGTTCGGAACCTTGCGATATTCGGACTTTTCGTCGATTTTAATCTTTGGCCACAAATCGATCTCGAATGAAGAAGGTTTATTGGCCATATTGGCCTTCCTGGGCTTTTCCGGCGGGTTGGGCGTACTGTTTGGTTATCTGATCCCGCTCGTCTCGGAACGGTTTTATTGGTATAAGGCGTTAATCTACGGTTTTGGCATCTGGTTTTGCATTTACGCGGTCATGGCATTGTTTAAAGTGCCGTCGTTAACTGATATTTCTTTCCCTTCCGCGCTGACCAATTCCGTCTCATCCTCGCTTTATGGGGTGGTCAACGCCTGGGCGCTCCGGAGATTAATCAAACCGGCGACGCCGTTTCCTTGAGCATTTTGAGAAAATTTCCCCGGGATCCGCGGAAAATATTCCACCAAACGCGATCCCGGGGTCAACATCCGTTGATTCGGCTCCGGCCGCAGTTCGCTCCGGAACCAATTGCAGCCCCCAATCAGACTACTCGCCAAAACGATCCACACGATCTTTTGCACCATTGCCCCAAACTCCCCTTTCCCGGTTATTTTGCCACGGGAGCGTTGAGTTATTCAAAACGCTATTAAAAGTTACAATATTATTTTCCGAAAGATCATTTATTTAACCGGAGTTCTATTTATTACGACTTGAATTCTATTTCTAAAAAGGAAAATTCGGTTTTCCGGGACTTGAATTGTATTTATAACGTCCGGAATTCTATTTCCAGGTTCTGCAATTCTATTTATCGCGACTGGAATTATATTTTTAAGGGCCGGATTTCTGTTTTTGCGGTTCGGAATTGTATTTATTAGGAGATTAAGTTGTATTTATTGTGAAATGAATAAGTGTAGGTATAAAAAAACAGCCGTTCCAAACTCGGAACGACTGTTTTCGCTAATCATTGATTAAAGGATATCATCTAACGCCCGCGCCGCCGTATACATGCTGGCCACCCCGGAAATATAGTAGGCGACCCGCAGGGCTTCCTTGATCTCCTCTTTGGTTGCGCCAGCAGCTATTGCCTGTTGCGCTAAGGAACGAACCCCTGCTTCCGCACTGTGGGAAGCATCAATTGCCAAAGCGATCAGGAGTTTTTGTTTCCGCGCTAAAACGCCGTCATTGAAAGCCAATGCCTGACCGGATGCGATATTCTCAAACAGCTCCCCGTCAAATGCTTTCATGAATTCCACCGGATTGCGACTCATCGAAACACTCCTTCCGTTCATGAGGAAATTCGCGTTTAAAATTCCGCCGCGATTTTTACGGCGATCGGCTCCAGACAACCGAGATATTCCGCGGCTTCCAGAATGGTATAGCGATTTCGGCTGGCTTGCGAATGCAGCATTCCTTCAATGGTCCGGGCGCGGTCCAAGTCCAAATGAGCCGGTAGATACGGCGCGCCGACTTTTTGAAGCAACTCAATGGTCCTTTCCGGGGTCAACATAAAGGGACGGATGGCGGTCTGCCATTGTTCGGCAGTGGCGATGATCCGTTCAATATGTTGTCGCATCACCGCGCGGTCAAAAGTTTTATGGGCATTTTCCTTAAAGACCTCGCCGGCCATTGAACCGTAAACTTGGCGGGCATCCGCTTCCCATTGCGCTTGAGTGCGCAATTGACTCACCACCCGTTCCAGGTCCAGCTTGGCAAGATCCATGCCGAGCATCTCGCGGTAGATAGCCGTACAAAGCACCGTACCGACGCCGACCTCATCGCCGTGCAAATGTTTGAACTCGCCGCGGGCGACCGATTTCATCTCCCAAAACTGCGCGATCAGATGTTCCGAACCCGAGGCGGGCCGGGAATTTCCGGTCCACAACATCCCGATTCCGGCGTCGATCAGTCCTTTCATCAAGGCGCCGATCGCCTTTTCGTCCCCTTTGGTAAAGCCGTCCACATTGGCGATACATTCGTCGAGCGCGTTTTGAACCAGATCGACCGTGGTCTGGCAGTAATATTCGTTATTGATCACCTTGGTCAATACCCAATCGGCCCGGCTGGTCACCTTGCCCAACAAGTCGCCGAATCCGGCGGCGATCATCGCTTTCGGAGCCTGGCGCAATACCTGGACCTCGGCGTAGAGGGCCAACGGATACGTCGCCGGCCACGGCTTTTTAAAGCCGTTGATAATCAGCGGCGCGACCACGGAGGTGTATCCGTCCATTGAGGGCGCGGTCGGCAGGGAGATATAGGGTTTTCCCACCTTCGAGCTGATGAAGCGGGTGATATCATTGATCGTGCCCGAACCTGCCGCGACCATAAAGTCCGTTTCCGGATCAAACTCGGAAAACACTTTGGTCAAAGCCATTTCGTTAGGGATGATCTTGTCCCTGGTCTCAAACAGACAACGTTTGACTTCACAACCGTCTTCGCGTAATAACCGTTCCGCTTCCAGCCCAACCAGTTCCAAGGAATTGGCGTCGGCGATCAACATCACCTTTTTGCCAAGGCCCAGACGTTCCCGACATCCCGAAAGATGGCTGAGCGCCTGGTTGGCAATGACGATTTCCCGGATCGGCAGGGTGTGATTCCGTCCACAAGCGCATACTGTCCCGGTCTCATGCTGAGTCATTGTTACGTCACCTCATTAGGACAGTCTTGTTCAGTAGGCTACCGCCTAAAACATCCAGTCCTTATTATAAAACTTCTATAAAAAATCTTAGTGTACCGAAAGGAATTTGTCAATCAAGTGTTAAAAATCTATAACATATCCAAAAAAATCGACATGCCTTGCTCGTTTATTACAGCCACGCTCAAATTGATAATTTATTTCATTGATACCGCTATTCCTCGGCCGGAAAACGCCGATAATAAAAAAAGACTCCACGATTTTTTAAATAAACGCGAGTCAGGTGAAGAATATGTTAAGACGGTTGGGCAAGGTGTTGCTTCTTTGCAGTCTGTTCGTATTGGGTTGGACCCATGTTTCCCATGGCGCTTCGTTCATTGCCGATCTGGTATTGACCCAGAACAACCGGGTTAATACCGGCCGCATTTATGTTCGAGACAATCTGATCCGCCAGGAATACAACCTCAAACCGGAAAACCGCATCACCATCATCCGAGGCGATCGCGGCCGGATTTGGACCCTGCTGCCCAACAACCGCACCTATTTTGAAGCCGTTTACCTTGGAACCCGGACCGATCTAAAAGCTTACGGCGTGAAAGCGGATGCGATCCGCGAAACACGGGTTACCGGTACCGAAACCCTCAACGGCTATCCCTGCGATGTGATCGAATATGTCTTTAGCGACACCAAGCTGAAACTGACCCAATGGGTCTCGCCCAAACTAAATTACCCGGTCAAGACGGAATTCCACGGTTTGGACGGCCTGAAACTCAGCGAAGAGATTAGAAATATCAACGAAACCACGCTACAGGAGTCGCTTTTCGAAATTCCCGCCGGATATCAAAAAATGGCGTTTCAATGACGACCACTGATCGGTCACGATCCTTTTTTCGCTTTACGGCATAATTTGATAAAATAAAAATCGCGGGGTTGGGTGGGCGCGAAACCAACCAAGACATTAACTAAACCCCGACCGGCATTGGCGGGGGGGTTCAACGTTTGATCGCATTGAACCAAAAAGGAGTCTTCCGGGGTGGTCCCGGCAAACGCGCCCGCTTGAAACAGATCAAGCATAAATTCATGAATCTGCCGCGCCAAGCGCACCCAAAGTTCTTCCCCGACCGTAGTTTTCCCAACCCAACCGGTGCCTTGATGTAAACTCTCCTGGATAAACAAAGCCAACCGCCGGACCGGAATCTGATTCCATTGCGAGCTGAGATGGTCGGCTCCCATTAAGGTTTTAAACCCGTTAAGCACTGTCCCGGCCGCCTCGAACTTCCGCAAGCTGTTGACGCCGCAGGAGTTTAACAGTCCGATCTCTTTTTCCGTTAGATTGTACCCCAAGCCGGCGGCGCCCAAAACCTGCAACTCAATACCGCTGGGCGTCCTCCAAATGTTTTGGTTCAGGTCATTGCGCGCCAACACTCCGGCGACGGTACCACTGGACCCGATCAGTCGCGTGGCGCCGATTGCTTTGGGGTCGGCAATCCGCACCCGCGGAAAATAGATTGCGACATTGGGGTGACGCAGTTTTTCGCGCTCAGTCAGCCAGCGTTTCACTCCCAGCGGTTCAACGACCCCGGACGGTAAATCAAATAACAACATCGTCCGGCGTTCCTGACAATAACGGATGGTGTCATCAAGCGCAATTGCCAGTTCCGGTTCGGGAAGGTTCGCAATGCCGGGAATCGAAAGCATATTTAGGCCATTAACCGAATCCAGCGCGTGTAAGCCATTTTTCTCAACCGTATTCCCGATCAGATCGGCCGCGCGGGTATCACGACCCACCCTGACAAACCAGGCTTCCCGTCCGCCGTTGGCAAAAAACTGAGCAATCGCATAACTTACTTCAACCGCCGGACTAAAGTCGCCAAAAGTGGACAAAAAGTCAAAAATGCTGTTCAATCGGACCGGTTCGTTCAATGGACCGGCTTGAGCGATTCCTAAGAAGGCACAAGTTCCAAGCGGAGCCGGCGTTAGCGCCGGGATATCCTCCATGGACAACGTGGCGTTCGGATTCGAAACAATATGTTCCATCGCTTACTCCCAATGAATCCCTTTATTTATTGCAACTAAATCTAAAAATTCGGCAATTGGCTACGTTTTCCTCTAAAATAACATTTTTCGTTTGGAATGTTTAGTAAAAAAAATAACCAGTGTCTCCCCAGCCACTAAAAAACCTCCGCTTTGAAAGATTGACCGACAAGAGATAGTGAGCCGCTTGTTTTCTCTATCAATATATTGTAGGTCAATGTTATTTCGAGCAGTTTTTCGATGGCCTTGCGTCTCTGGTTACATGGTAGTCGTTGATAATGAAACGGATAAAACAATAATTCCAATTTGATAGGCTGGCAAAAATTTATGAAGCCAGGCCGTGATTATGGAGTCGTTCCTGCAGTGTGGCGCTTTGAAGCTCCCGTAGAGCGTCGCTTGCGATCCAACGGGCGTCTTTGGACGGGTTGTTTTCTCTAATCGTTAGGGCTACCTTAATCGCTTGTTCGTTCAGGAATGGATTGCGTTTACCGATCTGACGCAACGCCCAATTGACCGCTTTTTTTACCATCGGCCGTTCATCCCCGGCTTCCCGCTGAATATGTGACAAAAATTCGCTAAACCGTTCATCAATCGCTTGCTTGTCGCAAATTGCCAAACGGGCCATCATAACAAAGGCGGCCCGCTTCACGTATTCTTCCTCGCGGTTGCTCCATTGGGCGGCCTTATCGTAGGCTATAGCGGTTTTTTCAAACACGTTCTGACAGGTCTGGTCACAAACTTCCCAATGGTCCAAATCACGTACCCATTCTTCCATCAATGTTTCGCTGACCCGACTGGGATCGACAATCATCCCCGCCAAGACCCGGGTTTCCCGGATGGCGATCTGCCACAACCGCAAAGCGTATTGATGGTTGCAACCAACCGCTTTCGCCAACTTCCGCAGTTTCGGAATGAAAACGCCGTAGACACTACGGGATGTGCTGTCAAAGCGTTCCCTGCCGCCAACCGCTTCCGGGTCCAGCGACATTTTTTTCAACTCTTTCAGAACTTCGTTCAACTCCATTCCGTTTTTTCGAATCATTCCCTCACTCCCTCCCTTTTCATTTCAAACGATATATTCAACGGCTAAACCGGTTTTTCCTGCCAAGATTTGTAATATATTCATTGAATTAACAAATTCTTCAAGGGTTTTCTTGCCAAAGATCTTTGGTCTCATCAATCTCGATCCCGGCGGAGCGGATTAAGAACAATGCATTGCGCGTGGTGGACACGCCCGGCCGCAAGCGGTAATCGAATAAAATCTGGCCGTTTTGATATCGCTCTTGAAAATGAAAATTTTTAATCCGTCCGTGCGAACTCTTTTCCAGTTCCGCCAGTTCCAAATCATGGGTTGAAACCAGTCCGGACGCGCCGGAACGACTCAGTTTCGTAATCAATACCCGCGCGCCGGCATGACGATCCAACGAATTGGTGCCCCGAAAGATCTCATCCAACAAGAAAAAGACCGTTTTTCCGGCTTTGGTCGCATCGACAATTTGTTTGATCCGTAAAATTTCCGCGTAAAAACTTGAGATATTCCGGGTCAGCTGATCGCTAATCCGCATACACGTATAGAGCTCCGCCAGCGTACAACGGAGCGAACCCGCGCAAACCGGCGCTCCGGCATACGCCAGCACCAAATTGATCCCGGCAGTCCGTAGGTAGGTACTTTTGCCGGACATGTTCGAGCCGGTGATCAACAGGGCTTCGCCCGGGGTGCGGATCAGCAAATCATTACCGACGCGTTGTTCCGGGAGTAACGGATGGCCCAAATTAACTCCGTGATAAACCGGCCCGGTTTCAGCAACGCTCGGAATTGCCCACTCGGGATGATCGTGACCCACTACCGCCAAGGAGCTTAACGCTTCCAGTTCGCCCAAAACTTCCAGCCAACCTGCCAAATGGCTGCCCGCTTGTTCCTTCCAATCTTCCAAAGCAAACAAACAATGATAATCCCATAACGTAATCAAGTTCAACACAAAATGAAAAGCGTTATGGCGGTTGGACATGGCATCGGCAATCCGCGCCAAACCGGCGATCTGCTGATGGGCCGCTTTCCCCCGGACCTGAAGTTCAGCGCGTAAATGCCGAGTCAACGAAGCGCGAAACGGTCGGTTCTCCAGTCGCGCAAATAACCGTCCCAACCCCTGAAGCTGGCGTTGATAGGGAGCGACCTTGGCCATGATCAGTTCCCGCTCCGGCCCCCGGTAATACAAAATGCCAAAGTGAATCACCAATAAACCCACCAACCAACCGGCGGGCAATTTGAGAATGAATGTCGCCGCCGCCCAGATTAACGTGAAAACCGGTAGCAAACGCAGGGCCAATCGCGTCCAAGCCGAATGGAAAAACCGCTGCGATTCGGCCGCCCATTGAATTAGGGCGGCGGGCTCTTTCGCAACCTCGGCAATTAACCTTGCCTCAGCCTGAAAACGCTGCCGCCACCATAAAAGACCGGCCAATTCCGACACTGCCGCTTGGCGTTGCTGGATTGTTGCGATTGATTCCGGTGTAACGGATAAAATCGCCGCCAAGCGGCGCCGACCGATGCAAGTGTGGGCGCAATTGATCCATTGGAACAGCGAATTGGCGCCAAAAATATCCAAATCCGCCGTAAACGGGTGCTGCGTGTCTCCAAAATCAGCTCCGGTATCTTTGAAATTTTGCCACTCGCCGTTTAGTCGTTGGAGCGCTTCCCGGTTGATTTGAATCAGCGCGTCGAAATACCGGAGACGCTTCAGCTGTTTGACTTGGCGGATGTCTGCAAAAATGAACAGGAAAACCCCCAAACTGCCAATTCCGAAACTCATCGGGATGTGCTGCCAATAAATGCTGCCGCTGAGCAAGAGCAATCCGCACCAAAAAACGCCAAGCTTCAACCGATAATAGGTTGTAAACTGGGCTTGGCTTTGATCCAGCTTTCTTTGAAAGACTCGGATCCGATGTTCATAGCGCTTTAGGCGATTCGCCATACTTCCACCTCAACCTGCCGTAATTGTTTATTTTATAAAAGCCAACGATGTCGGGGGCTTTTTCCAAGCTTGTTCAGATTTTCCGCTAATTAACCGCCCGAGGTATGGCGATCTTGTCCGAACCATGCAAGGCTTTTCTTGCTATTTGCGCCGGTTTATGCTACATTAAGTTTAAAATCAATTCCATCCATGTTGATTGGTATTAAAGGTTTGTTTGAATACGGAAATATCAGAAAGAGGATTTTAATTCATGCAAATATCTACTAGAGGACGTTATGGTCTCCGGGCAATGGTCGACTTAGCCATGCATAATCAAGAAGGTCCCCTGGCGTTACGAGTGATCGCGGAACGTCAGGAAATTTCCGAATCATACTTGGAACAAGTATTTACGAGTCTACGTAAAGCAAGTTTAGTCCGGGCCTCGCGTGGCGCCCAAGGCGGATATGAACTCGTCCGGCTCGCCAAAGATATCACCGTGGGTGATGTATTGCGGGCTTTGGAAGGTCCCATCGCTCCGGTGCTCTGTGTTGAAAACGAACAATGCGACCGTGAAAAACATTGTATAACCCGTTGGTTTTGGCAGGATCTCAAAGAAGTGATCGATACCTTCCTTGATGCGACAACACTGCAGGATTTGGCCGACCGCGCCTTAAGCGGCGATGTCAATGTGATGTACTATATATAAAACGTAATACCCAACCAGAAATTCCAGATCTGGAAAATTAGTTTACGCAAATAAACCAAAAAGTTCGGGTTATGCCAAGCCGCTGAAAAACCTCCGCTCTGAAGGATTGACCTACAATAGCTAGTGAGTAACTTGTTTAGGCTATCAATATATTGTAGGTCAATATTATTTCGAGCAGTTTTTCAGTGGCCTAGGGTTTGCCCCGAACTTTTTCGTTTGGAAAAAGATTCTTAACTCACTAGCCCAGCTACTTTATATCATTAATGTCAAATGGGGTTTCTTGATAGACATAATAGTTAAGCCAGTTGGCAAAGAGCAGATTGGCGTGACCGCGCCATCGCACAACCGGGGTTTGGGTCGGATCGTCATTCGGGTAATAATTACAGGGAATATGCATCGGCATTCCTTTCGCGATATCGCGGTCATATTCCCATTTCAGTGTTAGCGGATCATACTCCGAATGACCTGTGACAAAAACGTGACGCCCGTCTTTACTGGCGACGATATAGATGCCCGCCTCAGGCGACTCGGCTAAAATCTCCAACTCCGGAACTTTGTCAATATCCGCCCGGCGCACTTCGGTATGGCGGGAATGGGGCGCCAGAAAACAGTCGTCAAAGCCCCGCAACAACTTCACATACTGTTTATTGAGAGAATGATTGAAGACCCCGAACACTTTTTTATCCAACGCGTATTTGGGGATTCCATAATGGTGATATAAACCGGCTTGCGCCGCCCAGCAAATGTGCATGGTTGAAAAGACGTTATGTTTTGACCAATCCATGATCTCCGTCAATTCCCGCCAGTAATTGACCGCTTCGAACTCCAACTGTTCAACCGGCGCCCCGGTGATGATCATGCCGTCAAATTTTTGGTCGCGCACTTCCCGAAATGTCTGATAAAAAGTGGCCAGATGTTCAGCGGAGGTATTTTTGGATTCGTGACTCTCCGGGTGCAACAGGACAATCTCGAGTTGTAACGAAAAATTACCGACCAGCCGCAGCAATTGAGTTTCCGTGACGATTTTGGTCGGCATCAGGTTTAATATGGCAATCCGTAACGGTCGAATATCCTGGTGAAACGCGCGTTCTTCACTCATAATAAAAATGTTCTCTTGGGTTAACGTTTCTGCTGCGGGTAGATTGTTCGGGATCTTAATGGGCATTTGCAAAACCTCCAATGTAATTTTGATAAATTAAAAACAAAAACTCTTCCGAAAGGAAGAGTGGCTTTAGTTTGTACTCATTCCTCTCATCTCTCAGGGTTTCCCCTGTAGGAATTAGCACCGCCGCGAAAATTCGCCGGTTGCCGAGGGATCATCGGGCCTTTCCCTTCCCCTCTCTTGATAAGAGCTGATTAATATTCTATTATTGACTACCCGCGCGTTAATTATTAGAAAAACGCGTCAGTCGATATTGATATTTATTATAAAAAAAGACGGGCTTTTCGTCAAGTAAATAAACCCCTTCGTTGCCTTGATTTTACAAATATTTAAACGCAAAAAAATTCAACCAATGTAACCAAATTTTCTCTTGACACCCATCCCGCTCTATATTATAGTATTGATAAACATTTTCCATTAAACAAATCGGAATTGCATATTTTCAATCACCTTATCCAGAGAGGTTGAGGGACTGGCCCAATGAAACCTCGGCAACCAACAGTATAACTGTCTTTGGTGCCAACTCCAGCGAACCGATTTGATTCGGAAGATAAGGGGCGTTTTTAATACCCCTTGTAAGGGGTTTTTTCGTATCAGCCCCAAATCATTAAAAAAATTTAAGGAGGCTTTACAATGGCAGACCAATATCAGTTAGAGACCCTGGTAGTCCATGCCGGTCAAGAACCGGATCCGGTGACTGGTTCGCGGGCGGTTCCAATCCATCAAACCTCATCCTATCAATTCAAAGACACCGACCATGCCGCAAATCTCTTTGGCCTGAAAGAGTTCGGCAATATTTATACCCGCTTAATGAATCCCACCACCGATGTGTTTGAGAAGCGGGTCGCCGCTCTCGACGGCGGGGTTGGCGCTTTGGCGGTAGCCTCCGGCCAATCGGCAATCACCTTAGCGCTTTTAAACATTGTGCAAGCCGGAGATGAAATTGTTTCCGGCGACAACCTGTATGGCGGGACTTATAATTTATTCCATTACACCTTTGCCAGACTCGGTATTACCGTTAAATTTGTTGATTCGTCGGATCCGAGCAATTTCGAGAAGGCGATTACCAGTAAGACCAAAGCGATCTATGGCGAATCGATCGGCAATCCGAAACTGGATGTGTTGGATTTTGCCAGCGTCGCCGCAATTGCGCACCGGCATGGCGTCCCGTTCATTGTTGACAATACTTCCACCCCTTATTTGATTCGCCCGATTGAACACGGTGTCGATATCGTCGTTTATTCGGCGACCAAGTTCATTGGCGGTCATGGAACTTCCATTGGCGGCGTGATCGTTGATTCCGGAAAATTCGATTGGACCAACGGGAAATTCCCTTTGATCGCCGAGCCGGATCCGAGTTACCACGGGATCAATTTCGTCGAGGCCTTAAAACCGTTGGGGAATATCGCGTATATTATCAAGGCGCGGGTAACTTTATTGCGCGACTTAGGTCCGGCCGTTTCCCCGTTCAACTCCTTCTTGTTCCTGCAGGGCTTGGAGACGCTGCATTTACGGATGCCGCGCCATAGTGAAAACGCGCTGAAGGTCGCGCAGCACTTACAGAATCACCCGAAGGTATCGTGGGTCAACTACCCCGGACTTCCCGATAGCCCCCAATATCCCAAAACTCAAAAGTATCTCCCGGACGGCGCCGGCGCGATCATCGGTTTTGGTGTTAAAGGCGGTAAAGAAGCCGGGATTAAATTTATCAATAGCGTCAAACTGCTTTCACATCTTGCCAACATCGGAGATGCCAAATCCCTGGTCATCCATCCGGCTTCGACCACTCACCAACAACTTTCCGAAGCTGAACAGTTGGCAACCGGCGTTACCCCGGATTTCATCCGGTTATCGGTTGGTATCGAAAATGTCAACGACATCATCGCCGATATTGATCAAGCTTTAAATCAAGCCTAATCGCTCACTCGTTACGGAATCCATTCGAAAAACACAAAGGAATCTCCCCTTTGTGTTTTTCTATGCTTGATTTTTTTTGACAGTGAAAGTTCATAAATAGTATAATTTGATTGACGTAGAAAAATCGTGAACTACCGATGGAGAAAATTGCCTACCGGCCTTTGATGCCCTTTGGGATAACCTATACAATACCTCTGGCGTTAGCTGGTTGAAGGAACCGCAATCACGAAATTGGGTGGTCGCAACAGGAGGACAATTGGCATGTCTGAATCGACATTACATCGTTTTAGCCGTCTGGAGTTGTTGGTTGGCGCAGCTGGCCTAGGGAGTTTAAATTCGGAACGGGTTGCCGTCATCGGGCTGGGCGGCGTCGGATCGTATACTGTGGAGGCGCTAGCCCGCGCCGGAGTGGGCTGGTTGATTCTGGTCGATTATGACGAGATCTGTTTAACCAATACCAACCGGCAGTTACATGCCATTCAAGGAAATTACGGCCGTTCGAAAGTGGATGTGATGGCGGAACGGGTGAAAGCAATCAATCCCGAGGCCGTTGTGGTTACCTGGAAAGAGTTTGTCACTCCGGACAATCTGGATACGATTCTTCACGGGCGAATCTCGTATGTGGTCGACGCCATCGATACGGTGTCGTCCAAGGTCGGCTTGATCAGTTATTGCCAGGAACGGGGAATTCCGATCATCTCGGCGATGGGTACCGGCAATAAGTTTGACCCGACGGCCCTAACCATTTGCGATATCAGTAAAACCCATACCTGTCCGCTGGCCAAAGCAGTCCGGAAGAGTCTACGGGAACGGGGGATCACCGCAGGAGTCAAGGTGGTTTATTCCACCGAACAACCGGTGGAGCCGCAGCAAGACGTCCCGACTTGCCACGGCGGTTGCATCTGCCCCCACAAAGACGAACAGGTTTATAATTGCACCAAAAAACGGCAGATCCCGGGGAGTACCTCGTATCTGCCGCCAATCGCCGGTTTGATGATGGCAGGCGCCGTAATTCAAGATTTGTTGCCCAAAATCGAGTAGGAGGTAGGTGAAATTCACCTACCGACCTCTCACACCACCGTACGTACCGTTCGGTATACGGCGGTTCTTTAGTTTACGCGTACTTGTCGATAGTACTCAGCGAAGAATACGTATCC
>JAEZFP010000010.1 GCA_023417475.1 Bacillota bacterium
AAAAGAGGTGCCTTAATTAATCAATTTAGGGGCTTTTCTCTGCCGTTTTGAATTATCTGTTCTTTTAATTCACTTTACTTTTAAGTCATTTCCTTTATATTAAAATCTTTTGGCACGGGGCTCTTCAGGTCTGGGCGGACAGAAGCGCATTCAGCATATAGAATACTGGTCTTGAAGATAAAACAGGGGTAGTCATAAACTTATGGCTGCCCCTGTTTGAATTCGCTTGGTTAA
Organism: Bacillota bacterium; assembly: GCA_023417475.1. Taxonomy (GTDB): domain Bacteria; phylum Bacillota; class UBA4882; order UBA8346; family UBA8346; genus JAEYPR01. The sequence goes on from JAEZFP010000010.1 coordinate 235, forward strand.
ATTAATTAATGGCGGTGATGCGAGGGATCGAAGGATTTTAACCGGAACAATCCGTAAATAACGACCGCGATTGCCGCGCTAATTCCAATGGAGTTGATGGCTAACTCTCCGAGGACCTTTACGACCCGCAGACCGTTATCGTGTAAAATCATGGAAATGGCGGTGTGAGCCAACACGGCGGCGCCGATATAAACGATTAACGGGAATCGATTCATTAAGCGCGCTAACCAGCTGGATCCCCACACTAAAATCGGGATGCTGACCGCCAATCCGAAGATGACCAAACCAATGGAGCCGTGGGCGGCCCCGGCCACGCCCATAATGTTGTCAAAGGCCATTGAGACGTCGGCGATGATAATGTTGCGGACCGCGACCCAATATTGGTTGGTTGCCTCTAACGAGCTGGCGTCCTCATTGGGATGGAGCAGATTCCAGGTGATCCAGATCAAAACGATGCCGCCGATGGCGTTTAGGTACGGAATATTAATCAGTAACGTCGCCAGGGAAGTAAAGACAATCCGTAAAACGACCGCGCCGCCCGCGCCCAAAGCGGCGGCCGATTTGCGCATCTGCTCGGGCAGATCTTTAATGGCTAAACCGATGACGGCGGCGTTATCCCCGGATAAAACCAGATCAATCAATACAATGGAAAGGATGGCGTAGATTAAGTCCATTTGCGGTGCCTCTCATATTGTCGCAGTAAATATTGGTGCAAAATCTCGTGTTATATTTCCTGCGTGGATGTCCAAATTATTATATCGCTTAGCGCACCTTCTGACAATGGACTTTTGCATGCAAAACCGCCAAGAAATCCTTAAAAAAGGATGTTTACGCCTCTTTTACCCCGTATTTACTCCGAATTAACGGCTTAATTCCGCCGCTTTCCAAAATGTGCATCACATATTCGGACAACGGTTCGGCTTGGGCGGTTTGGCCGGTGGTTTCGTTCCGGATTAAACCGTTGGTGAGATCGATCGTCAGCCGGTCCCCGGCCGTGACGATCGTTTGGATCTCTTTACAAACAATCAAAGGGATTCCCAGATTGATTGCGTTACGATAGAAGATGCGGGCAAAGGAAGCGGCGACGACCGCGCCAACGCCGGCGGCTTTCAGCGTCACCACGGCGTGTTCGCGGCTGGAACCGCAACCGAAGTTAGTTGCGGCGACAATGATGTCGCCGGGTTGCACCGTTTTGACAAAATTGGGATCGGCGCCTTCCATCGCATGTTGCCCCACGACTTCGGGATCGGTCAGATCAAGATACCGTCCGGGATAGATCTGGTCGGTATCGATATTGGCGCCAAACACAAAGGCTTTACCTTGAATTTGTTTTTGCATAGCGGTCACTCCTCGTTCAGATATGGGGTGGGATCCGTGATCTTGCCGGTTAAGGCGGCGGCGGCCACCGCGGCCGGCGACGCGACATAAATCTTGGCTTGATTGTGACCCATCCGGCCGGGGAAATTCCGGCTGGACGAGGTGATACAGCTTTCGCCGGCAGCGATCATTCCCTGATGAGTGCCGAGGCAAGCGGCGCAGCCCGGCGTGACAAAGGTCGCTCCAGCCTCAATCAAAGTTTTCAGATAGCCTTTTTCGATCGCTTCCAGCAAGACGGATTTGGAGGCCGGAACCACCACCAGGCGGGTCCGGGGATTGATGGTTTTCCCTTTGAGAATATGGGCGGCAATTGCCAAATCGGCCACCCGGCCGCCGGTGCAGGTCCCCAGGAAAGCCTGGTGAATCGGTTCGCCCGCCACCGCGGCGATGGGGAAGACGTTATCGACGCTGGAAGGAGCGGCGACTTGCGGTGTCAGTTCGGAAACGTCGTAGGTGTGTTCAGCGGCATAGCGATAGCCGGGATCAGTCTCGAAGATTTGATAGTCTTTGGTACCTTTGCTGTTTAAATACTCCATGGTGATCGCATCCGGCTGAATATAACTGGTTTTGGCCCCCAGTTCGGTGGTCATGTTGCAGAGCGCCATCCGTTCGGAGATGCTCAGCTGTTGCAGGACCGGTCCGGTAAATTCGATCGCTTTATAGACGCCGTAATCGGCGCCTAAGTCACCGATAATCTTCAGAATTATATCTTTGGCATAGACCCCTTGCGGCAAAGTGCCGTTGAGTTGGATTCGGACCACTTCGGGAACACGGAACCACAACTCGCCGCTGATCATAATGGTGGCTAAGTCAGTGGCGCCGACGCCGGTGCCAAACGCTCCAAACGCGCCGTGGGTGGTGGTGTGGGAATCGGTTACCACCAAAATCATGCCCGGCCGGACCAAGCCCTTGTCAACCAAAATCTGATGGCAGACGCCTTGGTCGATATCCATCAGTCTGTCAATTCCCTGATCCCAGCAGAATTCGCGAAATTGTTTTTGATTGTCGGCTTGCATGATCGTGGAAGCCGGGGCATAGTGGTCCAAAAAGATCACCAGTTTTTGCGGATCGTGGACTTTTTGGCCGCCCATTTCAAAAAAGGAACGGATGGTTTGGAGATAGAGGTCGTTGATTCCGGCCAAGTCCACCTTACAGTTGACGATCTCTCCGGTTTGGACCTGGTCTCGGCCGGCGGCTTTGGCCAAGGTTTTCTCAATGGCGTGCAATGTTGCTTCCTCCCTTGTGTCCGATATTACGCTTTTACGGGAACGGTCAAACTTCCTTGCGGCATCAGGATGATTCGCGGGTTTTCCCCAACAATTTCGTAAGCCTGCGCTAAGGCCGCCTCAATCGTTGCGGCCGGGGTAAATAACAAGGTCCGGGCCAGGTCGGGATCGAGAGTCGAGACCAGGATGAACTTGGCTTTTTTCATTAACCGGGTTACGGCATAGGCCTTGTGGGCGCCGATTTGAAAATCCTCGCGCAGTTTCGCCTCGACCCGCTCGGGAGTACAACATTCGCGCATGGTTTTTTCATAGGTGGCGGAGCCCGAACCTTCGGCGCATTCGCCCAAAATGATGACAACGCCGCCGTCGCGAACGGCGCCCCAGGCGTTATCCATCGTTTTTTGCAGTTGGTAAATATTAATGTCTTTCGGGTAGCCGCCGCAACTGGCGATGACCAGATCGGCCGGCTCGGCGATGGGCGCGCCGTAGACCGAATCGACAAATTGACAGGCTTCCAGATGGGCCTGGCGGTAATCGCCGGCAAAGATCCGCAGAAATTCTTTCTTTTCATTCAGCACCACGTTGACGAGAAAGGACGGCCGGTGCATTTCCACGCCTTCCACTTGGTCCTCGTAAACCGGATTGCCGGCCAATTTGCCGATGATCGCTTCCGGGTCCAGCATCAGCCGGTGATTGCGGCGAATGGTTTCGTAAGCCGCCACCCCGGGTAACATCGCTTTGCGGCCGCCGCCGAAACCGGCGAAGAAATGATGAACCACGCTACCGGTGCAGATGATGTGGTCGGCTTCGGCGACCACCCGATGGAAAGCAACCGGCGTTCCGCGCGAGGTGGTGCCGTAATGGACAAATTGCTCCGCAGCGCGGCAATCGGGATTATACAGTTTAACCCGGTTGGCGATCGCGGCGCCCACGGTCTCAATCATCTCGGTTTCGGTCATGGCGCGGTGAGTCCCTAACGCAAAGATGATGGAGACATTGGCGTCGGGAATCCCGACCTCGTTCAGTTCCGTCAGTAAAACCGGGACGATTACATCACTGTTGGCGACCCGGGTCGGGTCGTTGACGATGATGGCCACCGTCTGACCGGGTTTGACAATCTCCCGCAACGGCAATGAGGCGATCGGGTTGCGGATGGCTTCCCGGATTGCGGTCGCCGGATCGGTTAAAGCGGGGACTTCGCGAATCTTCAGTTCCCCGGCTACCTGTCCGGGGTCAAGCGCGACCTTGACTTTGGAATGCCCGTACTTGAAATAATAATCTTGTTTGCTCATGACACTCATCCGTTTCGTATCCGGAAACGCGAGATCGGCTACGTTCCTTTGGCGAAGGAACGTAAAGACCGCGTAAAATCCGGAGTAATGTTTATATGGTGACGAGTCGCGCTGAATTGCGCGACTGACTTCAATCGCGAACCGTTTTCTGATATACGTTTCCCAAAACCACACGTTACGAGGTTCATATTAACTTATTTATTATCGTCGAGATTAGAGCGGACTTAAATAGCCAGCCGAATAATTCTGGAGTTTGTCCAACTTTTCCTGCCCTGATGATTTCCATCCTGGACGAAGCCGCCTTTGGGTGGACATTAACGCCACTCCAATCGGTTGTCTTACCAAATAAAAATCGACCTCTGGATGAGGTCGATTGTAAGCCGTTGGTATTCAATTGTAATTCAGTAACTAATCTTTCGGACGCACCGCCTTCGAAAAAATTCAGATCCCGGTCTGTACCTTGTCCATTGGACTCACCACTTTCGTGTCACTGGGAAATCGGTTGCTGGCCCATGGGATTCACCACTTTCGTCAAGTTATGGTCGGCTGTGTTTGTCATTTGCCCCATTGGACTCACCTCGTTGAGAAGAATTACTGTTTATGCTTTTATTATACGGGGGTTTGTCCCCAATGCCAACATTGATTTTCGGCGAAAAAAGCGCTTGGCGACGATTGACGTTTGATTAACATGGTTAAATTTAATCATAATCAATAATTCATCGGATTCCGGTAGGGTTGGCTTGTGAAGCGCGGGGAATTTGGAAGCCGGATCCGAAGGTTATATCCGGCATAGGGGTTCCGGATTATACAGCCGCCATCAAACGACCCATTTGCGAAACGTCATAGCCACCCATGCTGCCGATTTCGGTTTGGAAATCCGGGGAGTTTAAAATGCTCAGTAAAACTTGAAAATGCGGTAACGCGGCATCCTCTTTCCGGAAAACCAGATCGTACCGTTCTTGGTGCAACGGAATAAAGTCGACCCCGGCGATTTGGGAGGCTACCTTTTCAATCCCCAGTCCGAAATCAGCTTCACCCCGGCCGATTTGACTGGCCACAGCCAAATGGCTGGTCTCCTCGCGGGTGTAGCCGTTGACCTGTTCGGCGCCGATGCCCAGTTTACGTAACTGCTCGTCGAGCAGCACCCGGGCGCCCGAGCCGGGCTCGCGGTTCACAAGGCGAAGTTCGGGGCGGGATAGGTCGTTCCAACCGGCGAGCGCTTGTGGATTGCCCTTTTGGACATAAAAACCTTCCATCCGGTGGACTAAATTATAAATCAAGGTCGGTTGGCCCGGTAACATTCGCCGGACGTACGGGGTATTGTAATCTCCGGAGTCGCCGTCCCAGAGATGGGCGGTGGCTAAATTAGCCGTTCCCCGGTAAAGCGCCAGCAACCCGTCCATGCTGCCGACGTAACGGCGAAGGACCCGGTAATTGGGCAATTGTTCCTCCAGTTTGCGGGTGAGGATATCCAACACGATATCTTGTCCGCAGAGAATCAAACTGTCCTGGGTTTTGGCGACCGATGGGGCGGTATTGAGCATTGATTGGGTCAACGACGGCGGACAGGCTTTGACGTTCTGCTTAAACTGCGTCTTGTAATGCTCCAAATCTTTCTCTTCCACCCGGACTTTTCGGCCGATCCGGTAGGCGGCCAACTCGCCCCGTTTGATCATCTCGTAAACGGTGAAACGGGAAATTTTTAAAATTTGGGCCACTTCTTCAGGGGTATAGGAGATATTATCGGACATTTGCCACCTCAAAGACAATTTCTGTCAATGTTATTTTTGTGTAAGAATTGCTAACACACTCTTGTAAAATAGTATAACATAAAATACAATAAAGGTGAAATTGGTTCTTGTTAGGTTTTGTTTGGTTATATTGATGAGCGAAATCGCAAAATTGGCAAGCACCCAAGTGGTATTAACAAAAAACGAAGCGTATGAGGAGGAATGATTATGGGTAAACAGTGGCGCGTATTTTTACTTGGAGTAATGTTGTTACTGGCAATGGCAACCACGATTTTTGCTGACGCGGGTATCGAATTGAATGTCTCCGCGGCCATCAGTCTAAAGGATTCCTTGTTGGAGATTCAAAAGAGCTACGAACCAAAACATCCCGGGGTAAAATTGGTTTTTAACCTCAACTCATCAGGAGCCTTACAGACTCAAATCGAACAAGGCGCTCCGGCCGATGTGTTTATCTCCGCCGCCATCAAGCAGATGGATGCGTTGGAGAAGAAGAATTTGTTAGTCAAGGGAACCCGCTTCAATCTATTGGAAAACCAATTGGTGTTGATTGTCCCCAAAGGTCAGTCGCCAGCGATCAAAGAGTATAAAGATCTGGCCGCCGACAGTGTTAAAAAGATCGCCATCGGCGCTCCGGAATCCGTTCCGGCCGGCCAATATGCTCAAGAAGTGTTTAAAAAGATTGGCATTTGGGAGAAGGTCAAAGACAAGACGGTTTTGGGCACCAATGTCCGGGCGGTATTGACCTATGTTGAAACCGGCAATGTCGACGCCGGGGTGGTTTATCGCACCGACGCGGCAATCAGCGATAAAGTGCGAATCGTTACTTATGCTCCGGTCGGTTCCCACGAGCCGATTATTTATCCGGCGGCGGTGCTGACCGACGCCAAACAACCGAAGGCGGCTGCGGAATTTTTAGCTTACTTGCGTGGCGCGGAGGGTAAAAGCGTCTTTGAAAAGTATGGTTTCGTGCTGAATTAAACTTGGTCGTCATTTGGATGGGGAGTGGTCAGGATGTTCGATTGGCAGCCGGTTTGGTTGTCGGTAAAGATTGCCATCATGGCCTTGGCGGGGGTCGGAATCAGTGGAATTCTCGTTGCCTTTTGGCTGACGCGGGTGGATTTTAAGGGAAAAAACTTTATTGAAACCATATTGACACTGCCACTGGTCTTGCCGCCGATTGTCTCCGGGTTTATCCTGCTGGTCCTGATTGGCAGGCAAGGACCGGTCGGTTGGTTCGTTAACCAACAGTTTGGGTGGCAACTAATTTTCACCCCGTTTGCGGCTTTGCTCGCGGCGATGCTGGTCTCGTTCCCGCTGATGTTCCAGAGCGCCAAAGCCGCTTTGCTCGGCGTCGACCGGCGATTGGAAGATGTGGCCCGCACCCTTGGGGCGGGTAACCTGAAAGTCTTTTTCACGATCACGCTTCCACTGGCCTGGCCGGGACTGGTCACCGGAATGGTGCTCTCGTTCTCCCGGGCATTAGGCGAATTTGGCGCCACGGCGATGGTGGCGGGGAATATTCCCGGCAAAACCCAGACGATTCCGGTCGCAATCTACTTTGCTTCGGAAAGCGGGGATTTGAGTACGGCGGGAATGTACGTGTTATTGATTAGTGGGTTGACCTTCGGGTTAATTTTTATTGCCAATCATTGGTCGGCCCAAAAGACTGCCCGGTACCAGAGGAGGCAAAACAGTGTTAACAGTGGCGTTACGCAAACAATTACCCGAATTTCAACTTCAGGTGCAATTCGCGACAGCCAATGATATCGTCGTGCTGTTCGGCCCTTCGGGTTGCGGCAAGACCACTATCTTACGCTGTATTGCCGGCCTGTTGCAACCGGATGAAGGTCGGATCGCTTTGGGAGAACGGGTTTTGACCGATATCGCGACGGGACGGTTTCTTCCGCCCCAACACCGCAACGTGGGTTATGTTTTTCAGGATTACCTATTATTTCCCCATCTGACGGTTACCAAAAATTTGCTGTACGGCATCAAAAAACCGACTGCCGAGAGCCGGGAGCGGATGGCAAGGTTAGTGTCCCTGCTGGGTATCGCGGCGCTTGGCGATCGTTATCCGATGGAATTGTCCGGCGGCGAACAGCAACGGGTGGCGTTGGCCCGGGCCTTGATGACCGAACCCGAGCTTTTGTTGCTCGACGAACCGCTCTCGGCCCTGGATCAACCGACCCGCCTCAGCTTGCAGGAGGAGTTGCTGAAGCTGCAGGCGGCCTGGCGGATACCTTTTGTACTGGTCACCCACGATTTGGCTGAAGCCGAAAAACTAGGACAACAAATTATCCAGTTAAACAGGCCGACAGCAAGTCCGGCTTAAATCGAAACGGTGTGGTCGCGGATTTCCGCCAACTACACCGTTTTCATTATTTCAGCGCGATCACCAAAGCCCCCGTCACAATCAACAGTCCTCCGGTCACCGTTTTCCAATCCGCCTTTTCACCTAAGAATAGAAAAGCCAACACTATCGCAAACACAACCCCAAGTTTGTCAATGGGCGCGACTTTTGAGGCCGGGCCCAGTTGCAGCGCCCGGTAATAACAGAGCCAGGAGGCGCCGGTGGCGAGCGCCGAAAGCACCAGATAGAGTAAAGTTTTGCCCGGCAATTTCCCCGGATTCTCCCATTGCCCGTTGACCCAGACAATGCCGCCCGAAAAAAGCAAGACCACAATGGTCCGTAAGAAAGTCGCCAAATTTGAATTGATCCCGGTGACGCCAATCTTGCCGAAGATCGCCGTTAGTCCGGCGAATAACGCCGACCCTAACGCAAAATAGACCCATACAGGCATAATTGTCAGCTCCTTTTCGGTTGTTCTGTTTTAAAGTAGGGATTACTAAGTTCAAAGCCGATCATACAAAGGCCAATCCACGCCACTGCACTCGCCCATCCGGCCAATACGTCGCTGGGGAAATGCACGCCCAAGTATACCCGGCTGACTCCGACCGCCAACGCGGTCACCAAAAGTCCGCCCGCTACCGGGTAACGCCCGGACTGATTGGGGAAACCGCGTAAGATCAGATAAGCCAAAAAACCGTATAAAGCCATCGCGAGCAACGAATGCCCGCTCGGAAAACTGAAACCGCTGGCCGTGCCGAGCCAGGGCAGCGGCGGCCGGGCCCGGTGAAAAGCGGCTTTGAGGGATTCGTTGATCAGATGGGCGCCGCTGATACAGAAAAGCAAATAATAGGTTTCAGTCCGTCGTCCCAACCGGCGACCCAGAATTACCAGGGCTAAAACAATTCCGGTTGTCATCGAAACAGAACCGAAATGAGTAAGTAAGCCCAGGAACCTCGTCAACCATGGGGAGCGCCAAGCGATGATCGCTTGAGTGATTGCAAGGTCAAAGCCGGTTAATTGGTTTTGCGGCAAATTGGTTGCCAATTGGATAAAGAGCGACAAACCGCAGAGGGTCAAAATGATTGCGGTGATCAGGCGGCGACCGCGCCAAACCAGCCATTGCGTCCCAAATTTCCGGGTGAAGGGGCGTAAGCGCTTTTGATAGAAACCGATCCGCCAGAGGACAGTCAGGATGAAGAGGACTGCTAGCAAAAGCAGCGAATAAACCGAACTTAGCGCGGACTTTACCAAACCGACTTCCCCCCTATTCTAGTGAGGTTTACTTTAAGTATTCGCGATGTCAGGAATATCTTCCGCTCCATTAAGAATAAAATGTTACCGGTTGCTAAGCCAAAATTATACCATTTTTTACGGATGGAAGCTATTAAACAGCAGGAATTGAAGGGTGGGCGCAGAAGAATCGTTAATGGAGTTTACGCTTGGTTCAGCTTATGAATTGTAGACGGGAGTTATCGAGTGTTTTCCAAAACAAACTTGCTTTTAACCATCTTAATCATTGTGATTATTTTTTTTGCCAATCTGGAACCCACTCAACAAGTGCAACACATGTTGGTGGATGGTTATGGGAATGTCTTTGCCCATGGTAGCGCGTCCCGCGGTTTCGGGAATTTTCAGTTTGTCACGATGTTTACCCCAGATGGCCGCAGGCAATGGACCAAGCGCTACCAACAGGTGTTTTTGAGCCGGGATGAACAAGGCGTGGTCGGTACCGCCAGTCAGGACGGAATGGTCCGGTACGAACTTTATGGCCGGAACGGCAAGGTGGCCGTTGCCAAACAACTGCGCTTACCCGCTTCCGAAGTGATTGCCGGGATCCGTACCGACCCCAACGGCGGTTTGAGCATTTTAGCCAAACGCAACCTGCCCAAAGATTCGGCCGCATCGACCGCGGACCGGGTGATTACCTATACTTTAGCGCGCTTCAACGCCGGCGGCGTCCGGGTCTTTCACCAAGCGTTGGGAGCCATCCCGCTGGATCAACCGCTCCGAGTCTCCTTGAGCGCGCAGTTGCTTGACGCCAACGATCAGGTGTATATCCTCGGGTATCGTCTAAATCACGCCGCTTCCCAATTGCTGCTCTATCAATCGGCCGCCGGAGAGCTGACGCCCCGCTTGATCAAGACAACTAAAGCGTGGACCGCCAATAATCTGGCGTTCGGACCCAAAGAACATTTATATTTCACCGGGACCGCCACGGGAACCAAACCCAACCCGGCCAAGGTCTTCGTCGGATCGTTCGATCCGGAGCTGGGAGTGCAATGGATCCGCCGTTACGGCAGGGATAACATCGAGCGGGTCTGGGATATCCAGGTGACTGATGATCAAAATCTGTGGCTGATCGGAGAGAGCGACGTCCAAGACAGTCGCAAGTTGGTCTGTCTGAGTCTTAGCTCAGCTGGGGCGATCCGGGAACGGCGTGTGCTCAAAACGTTTGACGATCAGGTCGGTAGAGTCGCGGCAATCGCCGCCGACTCCAGTCTCTGGTTAGGAGAGAATTTGGGATCCGCCTTCCGGTTGACCAAATTCAACCGGGACAACCAACCGGTTTTCGAAAGAAGTTACCGGAATCATCATTGGTTTCAAAATATGGTGGTTTTGCTTCTGGTGGGACTGATCGTGGGCAGTCCCTTCATTCGCCGCAGGGAGCAAATCCGTGTCGCAATGAATGACAAAAGGAAGAAGAATATTGATGAAAACCGTTAATTATCAAGCCATCCACGCGCAACTCCGAGCTGCGCTGGGCGATCCGCTCCAGTTGCACCGGCAAAGTCCCTTGGATTGGTGCGATTCCGCTTTAGAGGTGTTATTGGCGACCATTTTGACGCAAGCGACCAATGATAAAAATGCCTTGAAGGCTTGGCGGCAGTTTAAAGAACGCTATAACTCTCCCGAACAGGCGTTGGAGGTCCCTTTGGCCGAAGTGGCGGAGGTGATCCGCCCGGCGGGATTGGCGGGTCAAAAGGCGGCGACCATTCAGAACGTTTTACGGGAGGTCCGGTTGAAACTGGGTGAAACTTCCCTCGAAAGTTTACGAAACAATGCGGAGGCGGCTTGGGATTTCATGACGCAATTGCCGGGAGTCGGGCCGAAGACAGCGGCTTGCGTCATGGCGTTTGGACTGGGGCATGCTTCGTTTCCGGTGGATACTCATGTCCATCGGGTTGCGGGACGTTTGGGGTGGGCTTCCAAACGCTTGGATCCGGCTAAGATGCAACAGGCGCTAACCACGACAATTCCAGCGTCCTTGCACGCCGATTTGCACATTTTGTTATTGAACTTAGGACGCCAATTTTGCCGTCCCAACCAACCCAAATGTCCAGCGTGTCCGTTGCGCCTGGATTGCGCTGAGGCGAAAAGCGGTCTCCGCTAACCCCCGCTGCTGTCGTTCGCGCCGGTTTATCCGGAAAGAATGCCCAGGCAAAAGTGTTAAGTTTACATAATTAATTGTTCGTGTTATAATCAATGTTACGTTTGAAAAACCTGTTTATGCAGGTTTTTATTATAAATGAAAGGAGCGGGACAGGATGAAGCAGTTTTTTTGGCGTCCAGGAATCGTGTTCTTCGTGATCGGTTTGTTCGGGGCATCATTGTTATGGCAACCTGCTGCGCCTGTTGCCGCCGTGACCAGCAAGGCGCAGACCGTCGCCCAATTGAAGCGACTTGTCAACGAAGTCAAGCAAGCCGAGCAAACGTCCGGCGTAGCCGGCCCCGCCGGTATTAAAATCTATGACCCGCAAGCGACAGCGGTTTTACTCGAAAAGTATCAACTGATCCGCGCCAAATTGGATTCTCTCAAAAGCGGCCGGACGGTGAATGCTCCAACCGATTGGGCAGGGTATTCTTTCAACGGCGCAGCACCCAATTTTACTACGACCCAAGTGCAGCAGGCTCTGGCGGAGTTTGTACCCGGCTTGCCCAGCCGGTTCTTTAACGACTTGCGGCTCTTTTTACTGCCGGTAGCCATCCCGGACGTCGGCGGCTTGGGTGGGCCGGGTTATGTTTTGTTAAGCGGTCAGACTGACCCGGAATATCGGACCGATGCGGCGCTGCGGATCACCCTTTACCATGAAATCGGCCATCACGTTCATTTGAGTTATATGCCGACCAGACCGGTCCCGCCGTCCCTATCCGCCCAATGGGACGCTTATTTGAAACTGCGCGGCGGTTCATGGCATGGCGCGGGGGCGGTCAATACCCGGGAATGGAGTAACTCAAGCGAAGAAACCTTTGCGGAGGATTTTCGGCTGCTCTTTGGTAAAGACCAGCCGTTCCTGGGCGACATCCGGCTGGGCGATCCCCGTACCCAGTCGCGGCGGGCGGAAGCCGTAAAACAGTTTATCCTGCACTTAGCGGCAAAAAAACCCGCAGTGGGGTACCGTTCGCCCTGGTTGCCGGAGGAACTTGTCTTCTGGCAACTGCAACCCCAACTCATTGCCGGACTTTGGTTGCTGTTGGGGCTGGGTTTGGTTGTGGCAAGGCTGCCGCAGCAGACCCAACCGTACGGAAACGATCTACAAGTTTGAACCCGCGGTTTGGGGATAGCCGAAAACAGAATAATTTAACGATTTGTAAAAAAGATGCAGGATTTTAGGCTATTCCCAGCGAAAAATTCAATAATCAGAGCGGTTTCCAAAAGTTTGAACGGACATGGGCCATGGAGGGTCTCGGCGTAATGATTGAAAAACAAAATGATCGCCTCATTCATCAATTGGCTGATATCATTAATAAAAACGCGCAGCGGGAATTTGCCAAAATGGAGCGGGAAATTGACGTTCTCCGAACCCAGGTTGGCAAGCTCCAGGTAGAGTTGGACCATTGTGTTAATGAGGTTGCGACGTTACAAACTCAGTGCGTTGATTTGCAACAAGCCCTTGACGAGGCTTTGCAAACCGGGAAAGGTCAACTGACCGCCAGCGATTCCGTTTCAGCCCCTGATCCTGCTCTTGCCGAAACCAAGACGCCCAACCCGGAGGCCAGTCCGGAGAAAAGTTCCGAGGCCAAAAACGGTTATGTCGCGATGGGCGCGATGGTCAGCGAGTACAACCGCGTGGTGGACCAGCCGCAATTGGAAAATACCTTTCGGGATAAGTACGGTCCGGAAAGACTGGAAGTGGAAAATTTTGTCGATCGAAAGCTCAATCCGGAGCTGCCCCCGGTCTTTATCAAAGGTGGCGGCGACTATTGGGTGATTGCGACCAAAACGCCGGATCATTACATTGTTTTGCCGCGTTTCACCATGGTTTATGACGAGGATGTCCATGAGGCCTCGGCAATGGGACAAGTTTTTGTTGTTAACGGCTACCGCCCGGGACGTCGTTTTACGAAAATCCGTTTGATCAAACCGGCTATTTTCACATATACCGAAGATGTTTGGAAACCTACGGAACAGGGTGAATTGCAATTGGAGATTTGAGGTTTCCCGCCCCGTAGGTAAACGCTCCAACCGAAACGAAAGAAGCTGTTGCCAAAATGAACCATCCGGTTCATACTGGAACAGCTTTTTTATTTGGAATGACGACTGCGCATGCTTGCGTAACGACTGAACAGCTCCGCTCAGCGGCTGAGTAGGCCCCAAGTATTATCGGTATTAAAAAATTTCATCGATGACATAAAGTTCGTCGGTCTCCTCATTTTCGGCGGTTGCTTCCCGAAGCGGGAGCGCCGGGGATTGAATCGCTTCCGGGGTGGAAAGGTCTTGCTCTTCGTCCATCGCGTTGGCCTCCGTCTCTTACGGCGTTTGCGGATAGTTTTTCCGGGCGCGGCAGAGATATGTATCGGTAAACCCATGAAAAGCCGTCATGAAAACGCGCCTCTGATAATATTCATTATTGGGGGGTTGGGCAATGAAAGTTCTTTATATACGTCGCAGGACCTTGTTGGGAGTTTTTCTCTTCCTGCTGGGATTGATCGGCGGCGGCTTGGCGTGGAATCGTACACACACCGCCAGCAGCACCGGCTATAACATTCGTCAATATTTTCCGTCCTTGATTTATCTGCCCGGTTATCAACAGGGTCCGCGAGTGCACGCTGCAGCGGCAATTTTGATCGAAGCCAAGAGCGGGGCGATTCTTTATGCTAAAAATGAAGAAGTTCGCCGGGCTCCCGCCAGCACGACCAAAATGATGACTGCAATCGTGGCGCTGGAAAAGGCGCAGTTAAACCAAATTATTCAAATTAGCCCGCAGGCGGCCTATATCCACGGTTCGAGTATCCCCATCCGGCCCGGTGAACGGATTACCTTAAAGGAACTATTGGAAGGCGTGATGCTTGAGTCGGGCAACAACGGCAGTGTCGCGGTTGCGGAAGGGGTTGCCGGAAGTGTCGACCAGTTTGTGGCGTTAATGAATCTGAAGGCGAAAGAGATCGGCGCCGTAAAGACTAATTTTCGGAATCCCCACGGTTTACGGGCGCCTTCACACTATACCACGGCGTTGGATTTGGCGTTAATCGCCCGGTATGGGTTGGTTGACCCACGGTTCGCCCGAATTGTGCGGCGGAAAACCGCCACCATGGAGAAAGTGGGCGGGCGCGAGGTTAAAATCGCCAATACCAATCGGTTGCTCTGGAGTCTGCAAGGAGCGGACGGCGTAAAAACCGGAACCACCAATGAAGCCGGTCATTGTCTGGTGGCGTCGGCCACGCGACAAGGGCAACAGTATATCGCGGTCGCCTTAAACTCCCCCGACCGTTGGGGCGATTGCGCCCGGATGTTGGATTATGCTTTCACGCAATTTTCGATCGTCCAGATCGCCGACGCCCGCCGCCCGCTTGGCAAGGTTCCGGTATCCAAAGGCATTCCGGCTCAAGTCGCCTTTTTCCCCCGGAATAACCTGTACGCAGTGGTTCGTAAGGGCCAGGAGGCTTTGATCCAACCGGTTAAAACGTTGAATCAAACGCACCTCCAGGCGCCGCTGAGTCCCGGGTGTATTGTCGGCAAGCTGGGGTATAGGTTTCAAGAGCAAACAGTTACCGGCGTCGATCTGGTTATCCGGCAAGTAGTGCGGAAACGCGGGTGGTTTTGGTGAACACTCCGATCAAGATTCGGAGCGAATTGGGGATCATCGTCTCGATCGCGGCGACTTTTATTGGAACGGTCGTCGGAGCCGGCTTTGCATCGGGCCAGGAAATCTACCAGTTTTTTAGCGCGCAAGGTTTTAACGGTTTGATCGGTTTGGGGATTACGGTGGTCTTGTTAGGCAAGGCCGGCGCCAGGGTTTTTGCGATCGGCCGGAAAATCCGGAATGAATCGTATGAAGATTTTCTCCTTTTTTTATTGGGGAAGCGACTGGCGCCGGTGGCCGACTTGATCCTGTTTGGTTTCTTCGTGATATTGATGGGCGTGATGTTTGCCGGTTCCGGAACGGTCTTTGCCGAGTTGGGGTTGGGATATTGGACCGGAGTGATCGGAACGGCCGTTTTACTCCTGGTGGTACTCTTTAACGAATTATCGGGTTTGATTGTCGCCAATTTAATTATTATTCCGTTAATGTTCACGGGCGCCATCGGCGTGTCGGTTTTTGCCATTCAAACGCGCTGTAACGTGTTGATCTCGGGCAGCGCCGATTGGAAGTGGTTATTGGCGGCCTTACAATTTTCCGCTTATAATTTGGTTTTGTCGATTCCGGTCTTATTATCGTTGGCGAAGCGTTATCCTTTTCCCCGGATCTTAAGCGCCGGGGGATGGGTTGGCAGTATCGGTTTGGGCATTATGGCGGCGTTAATCCATTGGGCGCTCCTTTGTCATTTGCCGCATTTACGGCAGAGCCCCTTGCCCATGATCGAGTTGGCGAAAAAGCTGGGGCCGACCGCCTATTTTGGGTATGCGGTAATTTTATGGGCCGAGATGTTGACGACCTTGTTCGCCAATGCGTTTGGGGTGGCCAAACGGGCAGCGGCCTGGACGGGATGGCCGTACCGGTTTTGGGTATTAGGTTTTACGACGGTGGGAATTATCGTTGGGCAGGCTGGATTTGCCCGGCTGATTGCCGGGTTTTATCCGGTATTTGGCTATCTTAGCTTGGCAATTCTGGCTTTTATTTTGTTTAAAGCAGATTCTATCGGAACGTAAAGCTTTTCCGGGATTGCCGTAAAAAGGATGGGGTTGCTCCGGCGTTACGGCGGTAAAGCGCCGGCGGAGTCGGAGCGAGCCACAATCTCCCGCTTTTTGAGGGGAAGTTAAGGAAAATTTAGGGATCGGGAATTGAAAAAACGACATGGAAATCCAAATGGAAGTGCTATACTGAAACAAAATTGATTCCGAAGCGAGGTGGGGTTGTTGGCTGGGGAATTAACGCTGGATTATCAGAAAGACGCAATCCCGAACCCCATTCCGTTGGTGGGTTGTAAAAAACTCCGTCGGAACGGTTCACTGGCGAGTTGGAACTATCTTGAGAACAGTCTGCTCTTGCTCGGTAATTTGTTGCTCGCGTTTTGTTTGATGCGTTTCGCGGCCCCTGGCGGGATTTACCCGGCTGGGGTGGCTTTGTTGTTTGCTTGCCAACGCCAGCAGTTTGGTAATAAATTGGCCTTATTATGCGGGGCTGTCATCGGCAGCTTCACCATTCAGGAGCCGGTGACCGGCTTGTTTTTGAGTAGCGCCATTGTCGTTTGGTACGGCGCGGTTGGGTTGCTCTCCAAACGGCGGACAAGCCTCAAACCGTTAACTTCCTTTACCCTCTGGGCAGTGTTGCGGATCGGGATTGTCGCTTGTACCGGCCCCAATCTATTTTATTATGGATTGGTCGCGGTCGAGTTGGTCTGTACCTATCTGTTGGCGGTTTTATTTCAACGCGGGTTGGCTTTTTTAGAAAATCCCATGCGGACTTATTCGAAAATCTCGTTAACTGCATTGGCGATGATGCTGCTGTTGGCAGTGGGCGGGATTGGCAGTGAGCCGGCATTTTCGGTAAACTTCCAAGAGCTGGCCGCGGTAGTCCTGGTACTGACCGTTGGCTATCTGGGAGGCGGTGGCGTCGGAGCGGTGATGGGAATATCGGTGGCGGTGATCATCGGTATTCCGACCGACGCCATGATTGCGCTCATCGCCATGTATGGGCTGAGCGGATTGTTCGGGGGGGTCTTAAAAGAACTGGGACGTTGGGGGACAATAGCTGGAAGCTCATGTGGTTTGTTCCTGGCCATGGGACAACTGCATGAGAATATTCTCGGCAACCCCCAACTCCTGCCCTGGGGGATGGGAATAATGGCATTTTTGTTGATACCACGGCGGTGTTTATCGCAAATTTCCAGCTACTTTCCGAATCAGGTCTCTGAGAATTACTCCCGGGATGAACGGCAGAAACTCCGGGAAGTTGTCATGTCCCGGCTGGATGATCTCGCGGCGATCTTTGAGGAACTGGCGAAAAGTTTTCACCAAACGGAAGTGGCGGCGGTCGACAACGAGCAAAAGGTCGACCTGTATTCATTATTGGACCGGGTCTGCACGAAAAACTGTCAACAGTGCACCGGGTACGGAGTTTGTTGGGGAGAGAATTTTTATTCCACGTACCGGGAGATTTTTGACCTATTGGCATTGGCCGAGCTGTATGGCGAAGTGAAAACCGAACAACTCAAGGGAAAGCTAGCCAAGACCTGTTTTCAGCAGTTCAAATTGATCACCACCATTAATCACTTATTTGAAAGTTGCCAAAACGAATATCAATGGCGCCGTAAATTGGAAGAGGGTAAATATTTTTTGGCCAATCAGTTGCAAGGAATGGCCGATATCATCTGCAATCTCACCCAGGAGATCGCCAACGACACCTCCTTTCGTTCCGAAGTGGAGGACCATTTAAAACATAGTTTTCAACGCTTAGGGATGGGGATTAAGGAGGTTGGGGTCACTTCCATCGGGGAAGAACGGTTGGAGGTGAAGGTGCGGCAACGGAGCTGCGGCCGCAAACGCGAATGTTATTGTCTGGCGGCCCCGTTAATCAGCCGGTTGTTGGGAACCGAATATTCGGTCTGGGAACGTAAATGCCACCTTGAGAACGGTCAATGCACTTACGCGTTAAGTCCGGTCCGGCAGTATCATGTCAAAACCACGGTTTGTAAATTGGCCAAGTCAGGCACGGAATCGGGGGATACTTCCGCGTTGCGTGAATTAAAGGACGGCCATTTTGTAGCGATTGTCAGCGACGGAATGGGTCATGGCGATAAAGCGTCGGAAGAGAGTAAAACCACGGTGGCGATTTTGGAGAAGCTATTGGAGTCGGGTATCGACCGGGACTTTGCGGTCAATATGGTCAATTCGGTTTTGTTATTGCGTTCGCCCGATGAATCGTTTGCCACCGTCGATCTGGCGCTATTGGATCTCTTCGACGGACGGGCGGAGTTTGTCAAGATTGGCGCAGCCAGCAGTTATATCAAACGGGGCCGGGAAGTAATCAGCATCAAATCGACTTCGTTGCCGGCCGGAATTTTGAATACGGTCGATATTGAACGGACTGAGTTTCATCTGCAACCGGGGGATATGATCATCCTGGCCACTGACGGTGTGGTGGACAGTAAACCCAATCAAGCCGGAAAAGAAGACTGGATGGTCCGCGCGCTCCGTCAGGTCGAAGTTGTCGGCCCCGAAGCCCTTGGTGAATATCTGTTAAGTTTGGCCAAGATCAATCAAGACGGGGTTCCTAAGGACGATATGACGGTGGTGGTGTTGCAGTTCAATCTGAATGAGCCGGTATTACAGTAACCGGCGTATCGCCTTGAATGACGAAAAAAACCCGCGTTTGCTGTCTCAGCGAAACCGCGGGTTTTTTTACGCTCAATTTTTGGGTCGGGTAACATCCGGGATCATACCGGATATACCTGGTACCGTTTTAAATTTAGCGCCGGCCGGAACTTCAACTTGTATTCGCGCAGTCCGCCGGGGCCAAGGTCGCTGCCGACGTTAAAAAAACCGATGTCGGGGTGGCGTTGCGCCAATTTCCGGGCGAACTCCACGGTTAACGCCTCGGAAAGACCGGGTATTCCCGACTGATATTTTAATAAGCTGCCCCACGCCTGTCCGGTCGGTAACCGGCTTCCTGAAACCATCCCGATCAGCTTTCCCCTGCATTCCATTACATAGATCAACTCATGGAGCGCTTGATAGTTTTCAATCATTGCGGTGTAATAGACATTATCGAAAATATGGGTGTATTTTTGCCCGGCCGCGCTTTTCCAATGTCGATCCAAGGCGATGACCGCATTAAAGTCCCCGGATTGGTATTTGCGAAAGACCACGTCGGGGTTTTCGCGCCGGAATTTATTGACCCGATTGCGGACGTTGCTGTAATCCTGACCAGCAAGGGAAATCAGTTTTTTGAGGTCGAAGTGCCGTTCAATGCCTTGCAATATCACCAGCCGGTAGCGTTGGTTAAAGGTGGGGGAACGTTGTAAGAAATCGAGTTGATTCTCGTTGATCATCCGGATCAACGTCCGGGTTTTCAATTGTTGATTCCAATCATAACAATATTGGAGCGACTGGGTGATCACATCCAGCAAATGTTCAGGGTCGGCGGCGCCAAACGGGAGGCAATAAAGGTATAGCGAATTTTTATAGGAATGAGCGAAGGTTACCAACATTCCGTCGACAAAACGCCATAATATTGAGCGCAGACGGGATTGCGACGCCGCCCATAGATAGGCGAAATTGGCAGACCAAAGGTTGGCCGGATATTCCGTCGCTTTGATATACTCCGAATACAGATCGATGTCTGCCAGATTGATCTCATGAAACTCCCATTTCCCCAATTTTCGGATATTTACAGTTTCTTTCATTAGATACGCATCTCCTGACCATACAAGCTTCGCAGACTATCTAGAGCGTTTCGGTAAATCCCGCTAGATATTTGGCATAAAACAGCGGCGTGGTTTGCAACGTTTGGAATAACTTCTGATCGTTGATATCCAGGGCGATTCCCGGGTCGGGATCCCGATTGTTGATTTCAATCAGCCACAAGCGGAGCTGCGTGTCGATGCCGATGTCCAGTCCCAGGGTACCGAGGTTGAAACCATAGTCGTTCAGTTTGCCGCAAACTAGCAATGCCAGATCGGTCATTCGTTGCAATAGCGCGTTTAGCCTGTCTTCAGATAAATTAAGGGTTTTCCGTAAAATGCTCGCCCCGATGTAAGCGCTCCCGCCACTGGAGATATTGCTGACGACGCTGTTTTTGACCCCGACTCGACCGATGACGGCTTGGCAGACCCAGTCGCCGCAGTGGTTTTTCTGCAGAATACAACGAAAATCAAGCAACCGGCCTTGATAACGGAGCAGGTCGACGGCGGGTTGGATTACGTAACGCCGCGACTGGTAACGTTGGGCAAAGAAATGCCACGCTTGGTCCGGATCGGCAAAGGCTTGACTGTGATTGACGTTCTTTTGGCGATATTCCATCAATAACTGCCGGTTAATTCCTTTGGCGACCCTGGCGATCCCCCGGCCTCGTAGACCCAAGATGGGCTTAATGTAGATTGTCTGGTATTGCTCTAACAATTCCAGTAGGTCCTGAGGCGATTGATACAACCGCGTCTCCGGTAGAAACGGGCGAAGCGCCGGTTCGTTTGCGAACCATTGATACATCTGCCATTTATTGAAAAAGCGATTGTTGAAAAATTTATCCCCGATTGTTGCCGCAAAGTGACTTTTCCATTGGCTGTTCAACCCGATGGTGCGGTAAATAGCCGCCGGATAGGGAAAGATTCCTTTTTGCCATTGGTGGTCAGCCGGATGATAACAATACCCTTCAACCAAACGGCGTGATTGATCCACCGTATCCAATGCAAATACCACAACCGCGCCATGGAGTTTTGGGTAACATTTGACATAAGCCACCTTTCGTTGTAAATTCGCGGCGGTTAGGTTGCGACCGTTCTTACTCATCAGCAGTCCGATATACGGCCCAATCGCCAGTTCGTTGCCGTTTGGATTGAAACGCAGTTCATAGTGGAGGTAATCCGGTAAATAGAGCGTTTGAATCAGTTTGCGGGACAAACCGATTTGGCCGGAGGCAAAGTCCGCATCGCGACGGATGGGAAGATAGTGCTTTTGGGTCCCGAAACTTACGTGGGTAAATTTTCGTTCGCCAAGCCCAAGCACGGTTGCGGCTTGAGGATGGATGCGCAACTCCGAAGCCGGTTGCTGGTTGCGAATGGTGAAGGCAGTGTCCATGTTTCAGCTCCTCGCGTGATTCGCTTAGGGTCGGCCGGTTTCAAACGGCGTCAGTGAGGCGGCATAAAGCATCGGATTGTAGCGGATGGACAAATAGGTGGCGAGATCCATTTTTTTGAATCCTTTGAAACTGGGGAAGACATTGGCTTCGATCAACCATAACTTTTGATCGCGATCCAAGGCGATATCCATGCCAAATTCGGCAAAATGCTCGCCGAACGTATCCATATACCGGCAGAATTTCCGGCAGAACGCGTGGATCTGTTCCGCCAAGGATCGGGCGCTCCGGGGAAAGGCTTGTTGCAACGCTTCTGCCAACGTTAGGGCGTAACCGCCGCGGGAAATGTTGGTCAAGTAGCCGTTGTTGGAGACGCGACACTCAATTCCGGTACAGTCCCAACCCTGATCAGGGTGTTTATGCATTACCGCCCGGATATCAAAAGGCGAATTGGCCACTTTGGCCAGGGAAAGATATTTTTGGATCAGGTAGCGGCTGAACAGATCCTGATAAACTTCGAAGAAATTGTGCAACAGATCGTCATTGTACAATTGATAGACGGTCGGTTGTTTACAGCGAAAGTCAATTACTTTGTATTGGGCGGCAATCTTTTCAATAATACAGATTCCCCGACCCCGCGACAGGTGAATCGGCTTTAAAATAACTTTCTGATAGTCGCGAATGAATTGAAAAATCTGGTCGAAATCCAGCGTATATTCGGTCGGCGGGAGATACTCGCGGAGTTCGCTGTCGCACCGGAGAAAGTTGAACAACTCATATTTGGTGAAACGGTAAGAATTAAAGAGCTTTCCGCCGGTATAGTCAATCAACCGCCGGATCAGAGCGGGATCGGAATGAAAGTCGCGCCGGTAAATAACCTCCGGCAGGGGGAATCGGCCGTATTCCCATTCCGCGGTGAGGTGGTTGTAATAAAGACCGTCGACAGTATGATTATTCCAATGAATTAAACCAGGCGAGAAAGCAACGGTGATACCGCCGATTTTGGGATAGACGCCAAACCGGTCGGAGTATTTGGCCATATGTTTCGGGTTGTAACGGTAGACCGAATTGCCCAACAAAAAACCGATCACCGGTCCCAGGATGATTTGGGAATCAACAATTTTCAATTGATAAACCGGCGACTGCGGTAGGCAGAGTTCATCCTGTAACTTGTCCGAGAGTTTGACAGTGGCTGGGGTGTCAAATGAATTGGGCGGAGTCATTGCTACATCGGTTTGATAGTTGACCGAGGCTTGAGCGGATCGTCCGCCAAACCGGATCGCGACGACTGGTTCGAGGGCCAGCTCTAAGGAGAGCGGCAGATAAACAACATTTTGATCACTATGAATAATTGCTATTTTGATCCACATGTTCTCACTTCTTTTTATTTAATAAAAACACCTGGACATTTCGGTCGAGCGGTCTTGATTTCAGTTGGTTCAACTTTTTTTGTCGCTGTTTCTGACAATCAGCTTCGCCATCAAGTTGGAATATGACGTCAGCATGGAGGTTTTGACGAGGGCGATGGTCTCTGGGTCTAGCCAGTTCTTGAGCAGCTCGTAGGTGGCGTCCGAATCCCGGCAGAAAGCGACGCGATCAGGAGGCATGCCATTTTGCAACGCGCCGTGGCCGATCAAATCAGCTCCGTCGCCGATTACGATCAACTGGTCAAGCTCAAGCGCGGCACAGCGGGCGCCGATTTGATAGTGATAATGGTTGCTTTGGGAGCCCAAAAGCGATACTTTGCCCAACACCGCGATACTTTTTTTCCCTTGCGAAAAGGATTTGAGAAGTTTCAACGCCGCTTCGATCGAGGTCGGATTGGTCGACCAGGTATCGTCGATGATGGTGCTGCCGTTGATCCCTGGGTTGAATTCAAAATGTTTCTCGACATTCTGGAAAGTGCTTAGCCGGGCGCAAGCGTCCGCTACCTTGATGCCGACCGCCTGCGTCGCGCCGATGGCCGCCGCCGCGTTGTAAACGTTAAATTCGGCATGTCCCGGAATGACCAGACGGTAAGGCCGGCCATCGTATTGCAGATCACAGGATATGTTGGCGTTTCCATGACGAACATTAACGATCTGCAGCTGACACTGCTCTCCAAAGCCAAAGTAGCAAACTTTTCCTTTGAAATTGCTCAAATCGATCGTTCGGATATTCGGGTCATCGCCGTTGAGCACAACGGTGCCTTGGGGGCCAAGACCTTCCAAAAGCTCGGCTTTGGCTTTAATATAAGCTTCTAAACTCCCAAACGCTTGTAAATGGTCGATGCCAATATTGGTGATGATCCCGACTTGCGGTTGGAAATAGCGACTCGCCGTCTTCAGATCGCCGGGGTAAGCGACACCCATTTCGTACACCGCCGCTTGGGTCTGGTCATTGATCTCCAACAAGTAGTTTAAATTACGAAACAAAGCGTTGTAACTTTTGTAAGTCGCATTGGTCTGATACGTTCCCGCCAGGATCTGTTTGACCATCTCTTTGGTGGTGGTTTTACCGCAGGTTCCGGTGACGCCGATGACCGGAATGGCAAAGAGATTGCGATAGAAATTAATAAATTTCCAATAGGCTTCGCTAACTTTCGCGACCCGAACGAGCGTGACGTTATCCCCAAGTCCGTAGAAATCATGAGCGCGACTGGTGACTAGCGCATAAGGGAAATTTCGATGGTAATCAATAGAGTGGTCTTGTTTTCTGCGACGAATATCAAATAGCAAGGCATTTGGAGTAATCCGTCGCGGTTTCACTACGACATTGGTTATGGGAAGACCAGCGCTGCCTTGGACGATTGCGCCGTCGATTGTTGCTGCGATAATCTTTAATGATAATTTCTTCATCATTCCACTCGCAGTAATTTTTTTAAACTCCGCCATATCTTATGCGTTCATTTCCATAACTGTTCAACAGCTAAACGACTCAAGGCTTATTGATGACCGCACAATTATTTCGGACCGTTGTGACTTGTTGATCGCCTTTTTCGTATAATGGATTAAAATAGCGGGAGGTGAAGTGTTGAAACCTTCGAAAGTAAATATTGAAAGGATCATGGCTGAGATTCATAATGACCTCACAACGTTAGCGGTGGAAGAGGACTTTCGCCAAACCGTCCTGAACGATATCCAATTGGCCGGCGAGTATTTTAAAGAGAAAAACACATTAAGCGTCTTTAACTGTTTAACCGTAATGATTAACAAATTCCAAAGTTATTTGCTCTTAACCCAACCCCGTTGCGCGATTCTGCGCAAAATTCTAATGGGTCTTCATCAGTTGCAGGATCTTCTGGTAAAATTGCCGGTATGTACCGTCGGCGCCACCGGGGCAACCGGACCCGCCGGTCCTCCGGGAACATCGGGCCCAACAGGTCCGATGGGACCAATCGGACCCGGGGGCGCGCAGACTGTGGTGACCAACTATAATTGGTGTCCCTCCGCCCGGTTTCCCCATTCTCAAAACGCCCGGGTCAAATCAAGTTTTTTCCCCTGTAATACCGAGAAACAAAGCATATTCGGGAATGCGAAGCGAAAATAAGATCGCGCAAAAAGCAAAATCTTTCACCATGAAAGGTTTTGCTTTTTGATTGAGCTGGAGATCGACACATGGTTTTTCAGTATCAATGGTTGGGAGTCGTTGCACGTCGCTTGGAAGTGCCGCTAAACAAATTCACCAGGGTACAGGAATCGTTTGGCAAGTGTAGAATGTGCTAAATAAGCTAATCCCGCCATGGGTCAAAACCATGGCCAGGAATATATTGCCTATTCCCCAATCGGACGCGAAAGGAAGGAATACAACTTGCAATGTACTTTATCGAAAATTACCGTTGATTATGAAACGATCGGAGCGGGCAAACCCATCGTAATGCTTCACGGTTACGGAGTCGACCGTCACCTGATGAAAGGTTGCATGGAGCCGATTTTTCAAACTCAACCCGGGTGGCGCCGGATCTATCTTGATTTGCCGGGAATGGGCCGGACTCCCGGCGCAGAATGGATTAAAAACTCCGATCAGATGCTGGAGATCGTCATCGAGTTTATCGCAACTGTGCTCCCCAAGGAAAATTTGGTGGTGGCCGGAGAATCGTATGGTGGTTATCTGGCCCGGGGGCTGGTGAAACACCAGGCGGACCGGCTTGACGGGGTTCTATTGATCTGTCCCTGTATCATTGCGCCGCGCGCGCAACGCCGGTTACCCAAGTTTGAAGTTTTGGAAGCGGATCCAACGTTGATTGCGGGACTTACCGTAGCGGAACGCGAGGAGTTTGTTCCCATGGCGGTGGTGCAAAACGCTACGACCTGGAAACGGTTTCAAATGGAGATTATGCCGGGGGTTGCTTTGGCGGATGAACCGTTTTTGACTCATTTGCAACGGAACGGTTATGCGTTTTCCTTTGATCCGGACCGGCTGGAACAACCGTTTTCGAAGCCGGTCTTATTGTTGACCGGACGGCAGGACGCTTCGGTCGGATATCAGGACGCGCTAACGGTTATTGAGAATTATTCCAGAGGAACTTTTGTAGTACTTGACAAAGCCGGCCATAATCTCCAGATCGAGCAAGCCGGCTTGTTTGAGGCATTAGTTAAAGAATGGCTGGAACGGGTCGAAAAAGAGGAAGTTCGTCGCATGTGAGAAAAAGGGCAACGACATCTTTACCAATCAATGGTACGTTGTTATCTTTTTTTCAGGGCGTTGCCAGAACTAAATCCGCCCAGCGTTTTTGATGCTCCGGTTAGGTATGTCCCGGCGGACCGTTGACCGTTATGAAAATGATATTGCTTTTCTTTTTGGGAGTTGTTCATGCCACGGTTCACGGCGCGACCGGAAGCGTCTCCGCCCACCGCATGTTGTTGCTTGGTGTTGGAACTGGCGATGGCGGCGTTGGTTCCTCCCGCGCTGTCTTTGCCACTTCCGCTCGCGACTTGGGTGGCGGCGGAGGTGCCGGAAGTCTCATTCACCTGATTGTTGATGACAATGGTGACTTCATCGTCATCTTTCCAACCGCCTGGTTTTTCGGGGGGTTCTAATTGATACCCTTTCATGCCGTAGTTTTTCGCTTTGCCTTGCGCACCGACACTTTGTTGTTGCTGGGTATTGGAGGAATCAATGGCGGCATTGTTGCCTGCGGCGCTGTTTCGTCCGGCTCCGCTCGCGATCTGCGTTGTGTTGGGAGCGTTTGTAAATTGGTTATTGATCACAATCACGATGCGACGTTTGCCCGCAAGCGCCGTTTCGGTAATGATTTGCTTCCCGTCCTTATTCATCGTGATAATCAGCTTTTCCAACGTTTCTGCCAATCTCACCATATCCTTCGTTTTTTCTCATCATATGCGGCGGCAAATAACGGCGTAATGCTATTTCGGCCTACCCTGCCATTGGAGTGAAAACCAACGGCTTGATTACGGGGAAAGCGAGGAGATTGGGCTGAGTACCAAATAAACTGGCGGCATGGGTATTATCAAGGTAAATGAAAAGGGGCCGACGCATGCGTCGGCCCCTTTAAAAATATCAGGCAGTAAATTTTAAAACTTGGCAACTTCGGCGCAGGCAAACAGAAAAGCCCCCACTCCGTGCAGATCATTAGTACTCCGGGGTCGCTCAACGTAGTGTTGGTAATTTCCAACCCCGGTACCGATACAGATCTCGGGGATCGCCAATTTTCCGTCGGCAGTTTCCTTTACGATACCCGTGATGCCGTCGTAGCCCTTTTTGGCGTTCACACGGTATTTTTCATCAACATAACCTTGGTTTAACGCTTTGGCGAGGGCGTAGACAAACAAGCAGGAACAGGAGTGTTCCAACCAATTGTCGGAACGGTCGCCTTTGTCCAGTACCTGATACCACAGGCCGCTTTGGGGATCTTGAAATTTGACGATTGCATCAAGCAACAGATTTAATTGAGCGATCAAAAAACCTCGTTGCCGATGATTGGCTGGGAGATAATCTAAAATATCAACCAACGCGCTCACAACCCAACCCATGGAACGACCCCAAAATTCCGGTGATTGTCCGGTGGCCGGATCAGCCCAAGCCGTTTGTTTGGAAGCGTCCCAAGCATGATAAAGCAGGCCGGTTTGTTCATCTTTGATATGTTTAGTCATCAACGAAAATTGCCCTATGATCAAATCATAGAGTTCGGGGCGAGCGAACAGCTGGGCGTAGTGGACGGCAAACGGTCCTTCCATATAGATGCCGTCAAGCCACATTTGATTGGGATAGTTCTCCTTGTGCCAATAACCGCCGACCGCGTTTTGCTTCCAACCAAGTAAAAATGCTAATAAAGCGTCGGCCGCCGTTTTGTATTTTACCGCGTGGGTGACTTCATAGAGACGCAGCAACAATACACCTGCTTGGAGCGAGTCCAGCTCGGTTTCGCGAAATTCCAAACTACCGTCTTCTTTCACCAAACTGTCGACATACGCTTGAACGTAGTCGAAATAGCGTTGTTCGCGGGTCTGCTCCCAAATGAAGAGCATTCCGAGTAGAAAGACGCCTTGATGATAATGCCAGCGTCCCGCCGGCGGCAACAGGGGCGCTGCAAATTCGGCCATCAACGTGTCGCAGGCTTTTCGCGCAATGGTCAGCGCGTGATTGTCTTGAATCATCGGTGCAAAATCCTCCCTAACGTAACAAAATGTTGAAATAAATCCAAACTAGATTATCCAGCCCTGCGTTAGGATGGAGAATTTTAAACCGTCAAATTATTTCAACTATTAAGAATTTAAATTGGTTTTACAGTAAAAGTCAACCATTTTTTAAAAAATTCTGCCTGAGCGGTTACCAATTGCTCGTTGACATTGTCCGTCCGCCATTACAGTATACCCTTTTTTCAAAACGGATTTGAGCGATAAAACAGGCCTGTAAATAAGGATTACAGGCCTGAATCTTGCTGAAATATGCTAATACCTAGGGAATGATTATAGCGAAATTAGATTTTTAATGGTGACCGGCCCTCCGGAGGCAATGGATTTATTGGCGGCGATGCCGGTTAAAATGGACATTACTCCGTCAACGTGCGAAGCAGCCCGGTTGAAACGGTCCGGTTCGGGAACGCCAAATAAATCGTTCAATAGGATTGGGTCGCCGCCGCCGTGTCCACCGACGCCTTCCACGATCTCCACTTCATACGGTTCGCCGAACATGGGGAAAACCGTGATCGATTTGTGTTGAACCGCACCTTCGGCTGCGGTCTTGCCGCCGCCGTTAACATAGGATTTCTCAACCACGGAGACTTGGATCCGGCCTTTGCTGCCGTTGAAAGCGATCCGGAAACCTTCCCAGGGCAAATACGTATTCAAAGAGTAAGTCATGATGGCATTATTTTGATATCGTACCATGACCCCCATGGTGTCTTCGATATTAATCCCGTCGCCAAAAACGCTTTGGTCGCGAATATACCCGTCTTCGTGCTCCGCGTCAAGGTAAAGCGATTTTAACTGCTCTTTATTCTCCATATCCAGCGCGAAAGGATCGCCTTGGGCATTTTCACTGCCGTGGGCCCGGTTGTAAAATTTGGTTACCCCGCGTTTTTCGGCATTTTCGCGGCCGTAGAACATCAGGTCGCCCATGGCAAAGACGGTCTTGGGAGCGGAGCCGAGCCAGAAATTGACTAGGTCGAAATGGTGGGTGGATTTGTGAACCAACAAACCGCCACTGTTGCGCTTGTCGCGGTGCCAACGCCGGAAGTAATCGGCGCCGTGTTCGGTGTTGAGCAACCATTCAAAGTGGATGGAATTGACTTGACCGATGGTTCCGTCCGTGATCAGTTCGCGAATTTTCGTATTGTGGGGCGCGTAGCGATAGTTAAATGTGACCCGCAATTTCCGGCCGGTCCGGTTGATGGCGTCTAAGATTTCTTGGGCTTTCGCCTCGTCAACGGTCATCGGTTTTTCGGAGATGACGTCGCAACCCAGTTCCATCGCACGAATGATATAGGTATGGTGGGTGCGGTCGATCGAGGTCACGAGGACGATATCGGGTTTTTGCTCCTCAATCATGCGGTCAAATTCGGAGCAATGGTAAGTGGGAACCGGTTCGGTCCCGAATTTCTCATTGATCACTTTGTTGGCATAATTCATCCGGGTTTGATTGATATCGCAAAACCCGACCAATTTTGAGGTCTCTTGAAACTGGCCGGCAATCGCTTCATAAAAAAACCGGGCACGGCCTCCAAGGCCAACTTGGGCATAACGTTTCATAGTAAGTGAGCTCCTTTCGAACGCAAGAATTTACTGATCCTTGTATAACTATAAACCAGAATGCGCAAGAAATCCGTACTGATTATGCTATCTTTGCTTAAAGTTGTCATATTTTGCGATGTTCTGGGGAGGAAAACCCTTCCATCGTTCCCCAAGGGCAACCCTTAGCCAATTGCGATTATTTTTCGTGAAAGGGGAACTATAAGTAATAGCTTGCGTTTGAATGATTAATCCAGCTTTAAAGGGTTTTTCCAAATTAACCCGCCGCGCAAGGATGATTTTTAACTACAAGCCGATTGACGGTGCTGCCGAAACGGTCCCGGCGGCAGAGGTTATTGAGAAAAAGTTCCTTTTCGGTAGGAGATTTCGGTTTTTTGGCGTAAACATAGTATAGAAATGTCGCTGTAAGTTTGTCCGGAAATTTTTGGGCGGCGGATAGATATGGACAAGCAACCGAACCGATGTATTTTGAGGTGAAATGTTTGCTGCAAAAGGTCAAGCAGACCATTAACCGTTACGGGCTGCTCGAACCGGGCGAACGGATACTCGTAGGGTTTTCGGGAGGCGTCGATTCATTGACCCTGCTGCATATCTTACGTTCGTTGACCGAATGGCGGCTCGAACTTTGGGCGGTATATATCAACCATTCGCTTCGTCCGGCGGAAAATCTACGGGAAACGGCACTCTTACATCAAGTGGGCGTGGAATGGGGCGTCCGGACGCGGGAAGTCGTGATTGACATCCCGGCCCGGCTTCGCGAAAAACCCCAATCCTTGCAATTGTTGGCCCGGGAGGAGCGTTACCGCATCTTTAACGAACTCCGGCGGGAGATTGGCGCCGCCAAGGTGGCGTTGGCCCATCATCGCGACGATCAAGTGGAAACCGTGTTGTACCGAGTGATCCGCGGAACCGGTCTGGAAGGATTGGCGGGAATCCCGGTAACGCGTGACGGCATTTATATTCGGCCGTTACTGGAGGTGTCCCGACCGGAGATTGTGGCCTATGCCAAGGAACACCGGTTGGCCTGGGAAGAAGACTCTTCCAATCAAAAAACAGTCTATCGGAGGAACCGGCTCCGGTTGCAATTGTTGCCCGAGTTGGAGCGGGAGTATAATCCGCGCGTCAGGCAGGCAATCACTCGCCTGGCGAATTTGGCGGTTGAACACCGCTCCTACATTGAACAGGAAATCGCCAACCGCCTACCGCTTTTGATCGTCCGGGAGCAGGGACGGGTGGGAGTCCGGTTGGCGCTGTTCCGGGAAACCCATGCTTATCTCCAATACTACCTGTTGAAAAAGCTTGCGGAGATCACCCAGCCAGCTTGCCGACTCGAATCGGTGACGCTGTTGCGTCTCCGGGACCGCCTCAATCGCGGTGACCTAAAATCGGTGGACTTAGCGAAAGGGCTTTCCGCATATTATGAGAACGGCGTGGTGTTTTTGGGAGTCCGGCCGGCAGCGCCGCCGTTTTTTCCTCGGCAGCAGCCGATTGTGACGGTTACCGCGCCGGGACGGACGTGTTTGCCCGAGTTTGTGAAGGAGTTAGTGATCAAACCCGGCAAAATTCCGGATGCTTGGAATAAAATGCAACGAACCGAAATTTTCGTCGATCCGGCAAAACTTCAATTACCCTTGGCCGTGCGGAATTGGAAACCGGGCGACCGTTTCCAGCCGTTGGGGGCGGTGGGAACTCAAAAATTGCAGGACTTTTTTATCAACCAAAAGATTCCCCTGACTGAGCGACATCGCATCCCGTTGCTGGTTACGGCCGATGATCGGATTGTTTGGGTGATGGGTTTCCGGGCCGCCGATCATTTTAAAATTACCGATCCCAATAGCCCAGCTTGGCACCTTATGGTCCAAACATTATCAAAGGGTTGATTGTAATCATTTTTTTCGTATGATATAATATCAAACATGGCAAAATTGGCTTGTTTTGCCGGAGGGAGGTTTTTCATTGCTTAGAATTGCTCGTGAAGTTTTACTCTATTTCTTACTTGCCATTCTCTTGCTATTATTCGTGGCCAAATTTATGAACGTAAATAATCCGGTGGATAACATCAACTTTGATGAGTTTATTAAACGGGTCGAAGCCGGTAAGATAATTGACGCCAAGATCAATAACAACGATGGTACCATTGACGGGTCGCAACGAAGCAACCCCAAAGCGAAGTATCATGTTGAAGGCCCGAATAATCGCCCGGAACTTTACTATGATTTATTGCGGACCAAAGGTGTCAAAGTTGCCTTCGCCAATCCGGGGAATGCGTGGTGGGCTTTTATCCTACCTAATCTCGGGATGATTGTCATCTTTGTTATTTTCTGGTTCTTCTTGCTCAACCAGATGCAAAACAGCGGGAATAAGGCGTTGTCCTTTGGAAAAAGCCGCGCCCGTTTGCATATGGACGATAAGAATAAAACCACCTTCGACGATGTCGCCGGTGAAGACGAAGCGAAGGAAGAGTTGGTTGAGATTGTGGAATTTTTGCGGCAACCGCGCCGGTTTACCGAATTGGGAGCGAAAATTCCCAAAGGTGTGCTGTTAATTGGTCACCCCGGTACCGGTAAAACCTTGTTGGCGAAGGCGGTCGCCGGCGAAGCAGGTGTTCCGTTCTTCAGCATCAGCGGTTCCGATTTTGTGGAGATGTTTGTGGGCGTTGGCGCGTCCCGGGTGCGCGACCTGTTTGACCAGGCGAAAAAGAACGCTCCTTGTATCATTTTTGTGGATGAAATCGACGCCGTGGGTCGGCAACGTGGCGCCGGTCTTGGCGGGGGTCACGACGAAAGAGAGCAGACCTTAAACCAATTGTTGGTTGAGATGGACGGCTTTGAAGCCAACTCCGGAATCATCATGCTGGCCGCCACCAACCGCCCGGATGTTTTGGATCCGGCGTTGCTCCGGCCGGGACGGTTTGACCGTCAGGTAACTTTAGATATTCCGGACATCAAAGGCCGGGAAGATATTTTAAAAGTCCACGCCCGGGGCAAACCTTTGGCTCCGGAAGTCGATCTTTCAGTACTGGCGCGGCAGACGCCCGGTTTTACCGGCGCCGATCTGGCCAACGTTTTGAACGAAGCGGCATTACTCGCGGCGCGGCGCGGTAAAAAGAAGATCTTCATGGAGGATTGCGAGGATGCGATTGAACGCGTCATCGCCGGTCCGGAGAAGAAGAGTAAGATTATGAGTCAGAAAGAGAAGGATCTGACGGCGTACCACGAAGCCGGCCATGCGTTGGTTGGGCATTACCTGACGACGGTCGATCCGATTCACAAGATTTCGATTATTCCGCGCGGGTCTGCCGGAGGTTATACGATGGCATTGCCGCTGGAGGATAAACATTATAGCACCCGTACCGAATTGCTGGAGAATGTAGTATTTGCTTTGGGAGGGCGGGCTGCGGAAGTAATCGCGTTAGGCGAGATCAGCACCGGAGCGCGCAATGATCTTGAACGCGCTACCAAAACGGTCCGGAAGATGATTACCGAATACGGGATGAGCGACGAGTTGGGATATATGACGTTTGGTCACGGCCATGAAGAAACGGTCTTTCTCGGCCGGGATTTCTCCCGCGACCAGAATTACAGTGAGGAAATTGCTTCGGCAATCGATCGCGAGATCAAGAAGATTATGGATCAATCGTTCGAGCGGGCCAAAACGATTATAAACGAACACCGTGAAGCGTTGGAGAATATTACAAAAGCGTTGCTCACCGAAGAAACCTTGGAAGGCGAACGGTTCCGCCAAGTGATCGGCGAAGAACCGCAAGCGGCGGAGAACGCTCCGACGGATCCGGTTTGATCTTATCGACGTCGATTTATTTCAATGATGCCTTTGAAGCGGATGGCGCAATCTAACCGTCCGAAATAACGCAGCACTATAATGAGAAAAGCACGGGACCCAATAAGGTCCCGTGCTTTTTTGGGCACAAGGGGGTTCGCCGAGCTTAAATATATTCAATTCTCGCGTGTAAGGCCCCGAGTTTTTTGATTAGGTTCGCATGGCCGCGGTGGAGATGTTCCAAACCGGAAACATAACTTGCGCCTTTCGCGGCTAAACCGGCGCAGATCAAGGCGGTGACCGAGCGGATATCCGTACCTTCGACTTGCGTGCCGGCCAATTCTTCGCCGCCATAGACCCGGACTTGATTGCCGGAGCGAATCAAATTGGCGCCCATTTTGATCAGATCGGTCAGGTGCGCGAAACGGTCGGGATGGACAATGTCCGAAATGATCGATTCTCCCCGACATTGCGTGGCCAAACTGGTGACCAACGGTTGTAGATCGGTGGCGAGTCCCGGATACGGCATGGCCATGACGTGAATGCCGTTGGACAACACCGACTGTTTTACTTCGATGGAGTTATCATTACCGATCACCAACTGGACCCCGATTTTTTTCAATAGTGAGATTAACGCGATATTATGTTCCGGAATACAACGTTTGATCACACCGCTGCCGCCGGTGATCGCCAGGGCGGTCAGGAGCGTGCCGGCTTCAATTCGGTCCGGAATCGGTTCGTGGACCGCTCCCGATAACGACTCAACGCCGTTGATCTTAATGGTATTGGTGCCGGCGCCAAAAATTTTCGCGCCCATTTGGTTGAGCATAATGGCAACATCGACAATCTCCGGCTCGCAGGCGGCGTTATAAATGACGGTTTGGCCTTTCGCCAGTGAGGCGGCGATGATCAAATTGGCAGTCGCTAAGACGCTCGGAAATCTCAAGAAGATATTGGCGCCGGTCAGCGGTAGTTCTTTGGTCTTGGCGTAGATTACGCCGCCTTTTATATAGGACTCCACGCCCAACTCGCCGAGCGCTTCCAAATGAATATCCACCGGCCGTTCACCGATTTTATCACCGCCGGGCAACGGCAGCTCGACCTCGCCCAAAGTGGTGATCAACGCCCCTAAAAGGACAATGGAAGCGCGGATTTGGGAGGATAATTCCTTGGGGACGATTCCGGTCGTGGCGCGGCCTTTTACTTTGACCGTGGTTCCTTCGTTATGGCAAACCGCGCCAACCCCTTTCAGAATCTGACCCATGACGGCGATATCGGTAATCTGCGGCACGCGGTGCAGGGTGACCAGATCTGAAGTTAATAAGGTTGCCGCCAACAACGGCAGGGTGGCGTTTTTTGAAGAATCCGTCTCAGCGGTGCCGTGCAGCGGGACTCCCCCTTCTATCGTCAAGCGCTGATATTGCAGATGGGTTTGATCAGGGGCAATTCCGAACAGATTCGTCACATCAAGGCCTCTCTTCTTCCATCAATTGGATGTTGTAGTACCAGGGGAGTATATTCGGTGTTGAAAATCATTTCCCTGCTGTGAAAAACGCGTTTTAAAATAAATTTAGCGCCCTTTGCCGCGTGTTTGCCAAATTAAAGCGATTGCGGTAAACGCAGAAAATGGCTGCAAAAAAAGAGTAACTCTACGTGAGTTACTTAACGGTTACAGTATATACGGTTTATTCGTGAATATCCAGGCTGATATCCAACGCGTTTACGGAATGGGTAATCGCGCCGCTGGAGATGATATCGACTCCGCTTTCGGCTACCGCGCGAATATTATGCTCGTCGACATTCCCGGAAGCTTCGACCACGGCCCGGTGATTGATGAGTTGAACCATTGCCCGCATCTGCTCCGGGGTCATATTGTCAAGCATAATGATGTCCGCGCCGGCGGTTAACGCTTCACGGACTTGGGCTTCGCTCTCAACCTCGACCTCAATGGTCATCGTATGCGGAATGGCCCGGCGGGCGCGCCGGACCGCTTCGGAGATAGAACCGCAGGCGGCGATATGGTTATCTTTGATCAATACGGCGTCGGATAGATTATAACGGTGGTTAAAGCCGCCGCCTTGGCGGACGGCGTATTTTTCGAGCATCCGTAGTCCGGGAGTGGTCTTGCGCGTGTCGACCAAGCGGACCGCAAGGCCGGATAACCGTCGGGTCAACCCAGCGGTTTTGCTGGCAATTCCCGAAAGCCGCTGTAAGAAATTGAGCGCCACCCGTTCGCCGGTCAAAAGCGCTTGGATGGGCCCTTGCGCCGTGGCAATTACGGTACCCGGGGACACTACGGCGCCTTCGGCGACCAACGCCGTAAACACGACGCCGGGATCGACCTGCCGGTAGACTTCGGCCGCGACCGGCAGACCGGCGACAACTCCTTCCGCTTTGGCTAAAAATTCCGCTTGCGAAATTTTTTGGTGACCGGCCGGAAAAAGCACTTCCGAGGTGATGTCGCCGGCGCCGATATCTTCGGTTAACGCCTGACGGACAATCCTCTCCAAAAGTAAACGGTTCATTGCTCAACCTCCACGCGATGGTTTTGAAAGACGATATGTTTCCGCCACTGGTTGTCCGGCGCCGGGTAATCGGAGCGGAAGTGGCCGCCCCGGCTTTCGGTGCGCATCAGCGCGGCTTGGGTCATCAATTTTCCAAGCAGGATCAAGTTTTGCAACTCGAAATAAGCGGATGTCAGCGCGCCTTGACCCACCGGAAATTCCGACAGCAATTGAGCGGCTTTTACCAGCCCGTCCCGTTCGCGGACAATCCCCAAATAATGATCAGTGATCTGATGCAGCTGCGCCAGGTCGGTGTCGATTGCGGCGGCGGCGGTTAGACATTCCGGGTAATGGACTTGAATATCGGATATGGTTGGGTTTGGTTGCGGCGCGCCATTGCGGAGGTGATCGGCGCTGCGGCCGCCAAAAACCAAACCTTCCAGCAACGAATTGCTGGCCAGACGATTGGCGCCGTGGATGCCGGTGGAAGCGGCTTCGCCGGCGGCAAACAATCCCGGCAACGCGGTCCGGCCCCATAAATCGGTTTGGATACCGCCCATCGCATAATGGGCGGCCGGCGCCACCGGAATCGGCTCTTTGGTGATATCCAACCCGTATTTCAGGCATTTTTCATAAATGTTCGGAAACCGGTTGGTCACAATGGAACTGCCAATCGCGGACAGATCCAAATAGACACAGGGGCTACCCGACTTTTCGATTTCGGCGAAGATCGAGCGGGCGACCACATCGCGGGGCGCCAATTCGGCTAAGGCGTGATAATCGGGCATAAAACGTTCGCCGGCGGAGTTGCGCAAGAGGGCGCCTTCGCCGCGGACCGCTTCCGAAATTAAAAAGGGCGGGGCGGGCGGCAGATACAATGCGGTAGGATGGAATTGCACAAACTCCAGATCCCGCAAGACCGCTCCGGCGCGGTAGGCCAAGGCCGGTCCGTCGCCGGTGGCGATGGCCGGATTGGTGGTTTTGCCGAAGAGTTGTCCGGCGCCGCCGGTCGCGAGAATGACCGCGCCGCCTACAAAAAGCCGGAGTTGGTCTTGGTAAAGGGCGACAAGACCGTTGCACCGTCCGGCTGTCGTCGTCAAAGCGCAGGCGAAATGCTCTTCGTAGATGGTGATATTGGGAGTCGCCAGGACTTGGCGCACCAACGTTTTGGAGATTTCGCGACCGGTCGCGTCGCCGTCGGCATGGAGAATCCGCCGGCGGCTATGGGCCGCCTCGCGGGTTAAAGCGATCTCGCCGTCAATCCGGTCAAAGGGGACGCCCATTTCGACCAAGCGTTCCACGCGGGCCGGGCCTTCATGGACCAATACCGAAACGGCGGCCAAGTCGCAGAGTCCGGCGCCGGCCATTACGGTATCCTGGTAATGCAATTCCGGCGAGTCCGGTTGGCGGACGGCCGCGGCAATACCGCCTTGAGCGTAAGTGGTATTGCTTTCGGACAAATTTGCTTTGGTCAGCAAAATTACCCGGCCCACCGGCGCCAGTTCCAAGGCGATGGTCAATCCGGCGATGCCGCTGCCGACAACGATGTAGGGAGCGGTATCATAAATATTGGGCGGTACAGGCGGGAAGAGATTCAAAGCGATCCCTCACATGTCGTCTTAAACATATTCAAGCATCCGGTCGAGCGCGCGCCGGGCTTTGACGGCCAGTTCCGGTTCGACCGTAATGGTGGGCCGCATGGTTTCGAGCGCGGTCCGAATCTTGGGAATGGTGGTCTGCTTCATATTGGGGCAGACCAACCCTTGGTTCAGCAGGTAAAAGATCTTATCAGGGTTGGCCTTGCGTAAACCGTGGATAATCCCCATCTCGGTGCCGATGATAAATTTTCCGGCCGGGGATTGCTGGGCGTAGGCCATAATCTGGGCGGTACTGCCGACATAATCGGCGAGTTCGCAAACGTTGGCCTGACATTCCGGATGGACCAGGACCAACGCGTCGGGATGCGACTCTTTTGCCTTCAATAAATCGGCCGGTGTCAGACGTTGGTGGGTGATGCAATAGCCCGGCCAAAGGTGAAAGGTTTTTTCCGGAACTTGCTCCGCCACAAAACGGCCGAGGTTTTGATCGGGTAAAAAGATCAATTCGGTCTCGGGAATGTTCCGGACCAGTTTGACGGCATTGGCCGAGGTGCAACAATAGTCGCTGACGGCTTTCACCGCGGCGCTGGAGTTAACATAGGCAACCACGGCGGCGTTGGGAAATTTGGCGCGCCAGCGGAGCGCTTCGGCGGCGTCGGCCATATCGGCCATGGGACAGCCGGCGGTTTCGGCCGGGAGCAGCACCGTCTTTTCCGGGGAAAGAATCGCGGCGCTCTCCGCCATAAAATGGACGCCGCAAAAGACGATCACATCGGAATCGTTGTTGGCGGCGGCTTGACTTAAAGCCAACGAATCCCCGACGATGTCCGCCAGGTCCTGAATGACGTCGTCTTGGTAATTATGCGCCAAAATTAACGCGTTCCGTTCACGGCGTAACCGTTCGATCACTGCCAAATCGGTAGTATAGTCGATTGCCACTTGGTTGATCCCCAATCTTATATTTATGTAAAGGAAAATTGCGTTAAAATTAAGGAAATATGCCGCAATGTTCTCGGTATTTCAAGAAACTGATTGCGACATATTTACATTATCCTCATTTTACTTTTGGTTAAAACATTTGTCAACTCTTGCCGGACGGGATTTACTTTTTTGAAAAGATAGGATAAGATTGTATCCGATAAACGGACGACCCACTAACCAAAAATGGGGGTGTTGGTTTGACCTCAGCCAAAATGGTCTTAAAAAACATGGTATTCTACGGATACCACGGCGTTTTTGACGCGGAACGGGAAATCGGACAACGCATCGAGGTCGATTTGGAACTTAGCGGTGATTTCGATCCCGGCATTCGCCATGACGAGTTGGATTCGACCATCAATTATGTGGACGTTTACACGATCGTCAAAGACATCGTGGAAGATGGCGAGTTCAAATTGATGGAGGCGCTGGCCGGCGCCATCCGCGATCAAGTCTGGGACGCGTTTGATCTGGAGAGCCTGTTGGTGCGGGTCCGAAAACCGTTTCCGCCGGTGGGCGGCGTCATGGACGCCTATCAATTTGAATTGTTCAAGAGTCAGACGTAACCTGTGGAGCACGGCGGGCAACTATCCTAAGGAAGCTGACCCGGAAACGTGTGTGCTTAGAGTACTTTGAAGCATTGAAAAATATCCGCTTGGAGCTTTGCAAAAGACCGAGACGGGGGTATTGTTTCCTGCTGTATGTAAGGAGCCTTCGCTTTCGTGTAGGCTCTTTTTGGTTTTTACCGGCCAAAATTGACGCCGGGGGTCATGTTTGAAGTGAAGAGGAGGACTAACATGCGTGAAATTACCACTGCAAAATTGCTGAAACTGAAACGGGACGGCCAAAAGATTGTGATGGTCACCGCTTACGACGCCAGTGCGGCGCGGCTGGCCGACACGGCGGCGGTCGATCTGATCCTGGTGGGCGATACCTTAGGCATGGTGATGTTGGGTTATGAAAACACCCTCGCCGTTACCATGGACGATATGGTGCATCATCTTAAAGCGGTGGTCCGGGGCAGCCGGCGCGCCATGGTCGTCGGCGACCTGCCCTTTATGGCGTATCAGGTCTCGCCGGAACAAGCGATGGTGAACGCCGGCCGGATTATTCAGGAGGGGGGCGCTCAAGCCGTCAAACTGGAAGGGGGCACTCCGGTCCTGCCGGCGGTAAAACGGATCACCACGGCCGGCATTCCGGTCTTTGGACACCTGGGTTTCACTCCGCAATCAATCAATCAGTTTGGCGGCGCTGTTTTTCAAGGGAAAACGCCGGACAAAGCAGCAAAACTATTGGAGGAAGCGCTTCGTTTGGAGGACGCCGGAGTTTGCGGGTTGGTTTTGGAATTGGTCCCCTGGGAAGTGGCGGAGATCATTACGGAGCGGTTGACTGTGCCGACCATCGGCATCGGCTCGGGTCCGGCTTGCGACGGTCAGGTGCTGGTCTATCACGATCTATTGGGGTTGGAACCGGCGGTATTGCTTAAACACACCAAACGTTACGCGGAAGCCGGGGAATTAATCCAGGCGGCGCTTGGGCGCTACGCGGCCGAGGTCCGGGCGGGAGTTTTCCCGACTGAAGCGAATACGCGGCGGATGGACCCGGCGGAGTTGGAGGAGTTCCGGAACGGTTTGGCGGGAAAATAAGAGAAGTTGCAGAGGAGATGGGCAGCATGAAAACAATTTCAGATATAGCGGACTTGCGCCGGATTGTCAATGAAGCGCGGCGGACGGGGCGGTCGGTGGGATTCGTGCCGACGATGGGCTATTTTCACGCCGGACACCGGTCGCTGATGGAGCGGGCGCGCCGTGAAAACGATCTCGTGGTGGTCAGTTTGTTCGTCAATCCCATTCAGTTTGGCCCCAATGAGGATTTTGAAAAATATCCCCGGGATTTGCAACGGGATGAGCAGCTGGCCGCCGCGGCCGGGGTTGACCTGTTGTTCTATCCCGCGGTGGCGGAGATGTATCCGGACGGATTTCAAACCAATGTCACCGTCACCGGGGTATCCCAAGGGCTGTGCGGGGCCGGCCGGCCGGGGCATTTTCAAGGAGTGGCCACGGTCGTTCTGAAACTATTCAACATCGTCGGGCCGGACCGTGCCTATTTTGGCGAGAAGGACGCGCAGCAACTCCGGGTGATCCGGCAGTTGGTCCGCGATCTCAATCTGCCGCTGGCGGTGATCGGTTGTCCGATTGTCCGGGAAGCCGACGGTTTGGCAATGAGCTCCCGTAATGTCTACTTGAATCCGTCCGAACGCCAAGCGGCGCTGGTGCTCTCGCGGAGCTTGACATGGGCCCGGGAGGCGCTTGCGTCCGGGGAACGCGACGCCGCGCGGTTGCAGGCGACGCTACGGCGGTTGATTGAGGGTGAGCCGTTGGCGGAACTTGAGTATTTGGTGATCGTCAATAGTGAAACCTTGGCGCCGGTGGCGCAACTGGCGGGCGAGTTATTGATCGCCATGGCGGTCCGGTTCGGCAAGACGCGTTTAATCGATAATCTGACCGTCACGGTCCAGGGATGAGGTGGAGTTGATGTTGCGGACGATGTGTAAATCCAAGATTCACCGCGCTACGGTGACTGCGGCCAATCTGCATTATGTCGGAAGCATCACGGTGGACGCCGAGTTGTTGCGGCTGGCCGATATCCTCCCGTATGAGCAGGTTCAGGTGGTCAATATCAACAATGGCGAACGCTTTGAGACCTACGCCATCGAAGGGGAGCCCGGTTCCGGCACGATCTGCCTGAACGGCGCCGCCGCCCGTCTGGCGGTTCCCGGCGATTTGGTGATTATTATCGCCTATGGCTTGGCGACCGCTGCGGAACTGGCCGGTTGGGAGCCACGGGTGGTTCATGTCGACGGAGCCAACCGGGTCGTCGCGAAAGAATAAGGATTCAAATACGCATTCGCTAGGAAAAAGGACTGAACTGTCCTTTTTTTTTACGATGGCTCGGAATTGGCGATCAGTTCCCCGGAGTTAAGCCGGACGAGGTCGCCGTTGGCGCGACGCAACAGCAAGCTGCCGTCGTTATCGAGATCAAGCGCGGTTCCGCTAATCGTCCGGCCATAACCTTGGCTCACCGTAACCGGTTGGCCGACGGTGGCGGAGTGCTCCCGGGCGTAGGCGATCACATCAGCCAGTCCGGTTCCGGCGTGGAGTTGCAAATAGACCGTTTCGAACTCGCTTAAAAACCGGCGCAACAACGCCGCGCGGGAGACGGGACGATTGACGGTAGCCGCCAGCGAGCCGGCTTTATCGCGCAACTCCGCCGGGAAATCGGCCAACGTGTGATTGACGTTGACGCCAATGCCCAGGATGACGTAGTTGACCAGGTCCAGTTCGCCTTTGAGTTCGGCGAGGATTCCCGTGACTTTTCTGCCTTGGAGCAGCAGATCATTGGGCCATTTGATCTGGGGTTGCGTTGCGGCCACTTGGTTGATGGCCTTTGCCATGCAGACCGCGCTGACCGTCATGATCCCCGATAATTCGGCCGCGCTGAGCGCGGGGCGGAGGATCAGGCTAAACCAAAGCCCTTTTCCGGGGAGCGAGTTCCAACTGCGGCCCATCCGGCCCCGGCCGGCCGCTTGGGTCTCCGCGACCACGACCGTTCCTTCGGCCGCCCCATTTTCCGCCAAACGCCGTCCCCAAGCGTTGGTGGAATCGACTTCGTTTTGGTACAAAACGGTCCGGCCGAACCGGGTCGTGTCCAACCCGCGTTGCACTTCGGTCGGGAGCAAGGTATCGGCGGGGCCGGTCAGTAGGTATCCCTTGCGTGGCGCGGAGTCGATAATATAACCTAAGGCACGTAATTGCTCGATCTGTTTCCAGATGGCTGCCCGGGTCAATCCGGCCGATTTGGCCAGCGCCTCGCCGGAAACATACCGGCCCGGATTGGCCAGCAACACTTCCAGTATTTTCTCCATCAACATCACCTGCTGCCATTATAATGGGGAAAACGGACCGGTGTCAACTTGCCAAACGTTTTCGATGGCGGCAATTTTCGGGACGGCGGGGCGATTGGGGAACTACTCCCTGAAGGAGAACGTTCTAGAAATAACGAAGCTTTTCCTCGAGGTGATATTGATGGATAAACAACGCGCAAAATCTTCCTTCCAATTGGTTTGGGTCGTTATTTTAGTGCTGGGCTTAACCGTTGCCACGCCGTTGGGAGCAACTTGGGCGGCAACGCCTGGCCCAAGCCTGATCGGAAGTAACGTCATCGCCGACATCGCGGAGTCAAACTCCCCCAAAGTGGTCTGGATCACGGCCACCTTTGAGATGCGGGTTCCGATCCTGCCGTTTGGCAATTGGCGGCAAAAGCAACAATACCAGGGTTTTGGCAGCGGCTTTTTCTTTGATGAAAACGGCCATATCCTGACCAACGCCCATGTGGTGGCCGGAGCGCAAGCAGTCGAGGTCCTGCTGCAGGGTCAGAAAAATCCCTTACCCGCGAAGGTGGTCGGGGTGGACCGTGAGTTTGACCTGGCGGTGCTGAAAGTGGATCTGCCGGGCAAGGTCGATTACTTACAATTGGGCGACTCGGACCAGATCCGGGTCGGAGAATGGGTGGTGGCCATCGGCAATCCGTTGGGTTTGGATCACAGCGTCACCCAAGGGATTATCAGCGCCAAAGGCCGCCCCTTAAGCGCCGGCGAGGACAGCAATGAAACCACCACCTATGAAAATATGCTGCAGACCGACGCCGCCATCAACCCGGGCAACAGCGGCGGACCGCTCTTTAATCTCCAAGGTCAAGTGATCGGGATCAATACGGCCGTCAGCGCCAACGGGCAAAACTTGGGTTTTGCCATTCCGATCAATCTGGTGAAAGAAAATTTGAACGAACTGATGACTAAGGGCCGGATCGTCCATCCCTGGACCGGACTGGCGATGGTTGATGTGAAAGAGTTGAGCAGTCGGGCCCGGAAAGACTTAAAAATTACGGTTACCGAAGGGATCGTCGTCGCGCCTTATAAAGATTCGCCCGCTTCCCGCGCGGGGGTCCGTACCTACGATGTGATCACCCAAGTCGATGACCAAGTCGTCAGCGATGTCAATGAGATGGTCAAATTGATCCGTAAGCATAAAGTCGGGGACCGGCTCCGGTTGCAACTGCTGCGAAATGGGACCACGCTTTCGGTTGAGGTGATTTTGGAAGAAAAACCTCAGCCGAAAAATTAGGCGATTGAAAATATCAGCGCGGTCGCAAGGCCGCGTTTTTTTTTGCGCTTCCGGCACGGTTTTAGTAGACGCCAAAGTCGTTCCGGCAGTTGCCAAAATGATTTTGGCAGGTTCCAAAACCGCATTGGCGCGTGCCAAAACTGTTTTGGAACATCTCAAAACGATTTTGGCAGTTGCCAAAGTAGTATTGGCGCATCCCAAAACTATTCCGGAACATCCCAGAATGATTTTGGCAGGTTCCAAAACCACATTGGCGCATGCCAAAACTGTTTTGGAACATTTCAAAACGATTTTGGCAGTTGCCAAAGTAGCATTGGCGCCTGCCAACGGTCTTCTCGCGGACTGGAATTGGTTGGCGGAATTCTAAAAATTCAACAATCGCCGTAGATTGCCTCCCATTACGTTTGCCGTCACTTCTTTGCTTGGGCTCAAGCGTTCAATCGACTCCCTCGCCAACAGCGGATCCCCATACGGCGCGTCCGAGCTGAAAAGGGTTCGCTCCGGCAACTCTCGCATGGCGATTTTGGGGATGAAAATAGTAAACGCCGCTGACAGATCAAGGTAGAGATTGGCTTGTTCTTTGGCCATCATAATCGCTTCGATCCAATGAACGCCCCCGCAATGCCCCAGAATAATCGGGAGGCGGGGATAGGTTTTGGCCAGTTGATAAAGGCCGGTCAACTCCGCCAAACCGCATGGTTCAAAAGTATGGACCCAAAGGGGCAGACCGTAGTCGGCGGCAGCGGCGAAAACCGGTTGCATTTGACTGATTGCTCCCGGGGTGGGCGTGAATTCGCCCAATCCGAGCAGGCCTTGGGCAATGATCTCTTCTTCAATCCACCGTGCCGTATCGGACTGTGTAAGACCGATTGGGGTCAAGCCAAATCCTAAATAACGTTCAGGATGTTGGCTAATTACCGTCACCAATTCGCGGTTGGCTTTGGCGGCGCGAACGGCGGGAGACGAGTTGCCTGCCAATACCTGCCGGAGTTGGTCATATTCGGCGCGAAAAGCTGCCAGATCGGCGCACTGTTCGGGATGAGGCGTGGTGGCAAAGAGAATGGTCCGGTCAATACCGGCTTCCGCCATCAGTTGCAACTGCCGGCTGGTGGGCAACATAACATGGGCGTGACTGTCGATTAACATTAAAAATAACTCCTTTCAAGTATTAATGCTATAATAGAAAGAAACGGTCCGCTCGCCAAGTACGCACTTTCGAGTGGGGTTAGTTTCCTAAATGATACGATTGCGAAGGGAAGGAATTTCACAATGGCCGAACCGATTAGCCGCTTGCCGCAATGTCCGATGGATCTGGCGCTTAACGTCATTGACGGTAAGTGGAAGATCCAGATTCTTTGGCACTTGAGCCGCCAAACGTTGCGTTTTAATGAACTGCAACGGCGGTTGCCCCAGGTGACCCAAAAAATTCTCACCCAACAATTGCGTCAATTAGAGCAGGATCGGCTGATTCAACGCCGGGTTTTT
Source organism: Bacillota bacterium (assembly GCA_023417475.1). Taxonomy (GTDB): domain Bacteria; phylum Bacillota; class UBA4882; order UBA8346; family UBA8346; genus JAEYPR01. The sequence goes on from JAEZFP010000010.1 coordinate 45,117, forward strand.
GCCGAAGTGCCGCCGCGGGTCGAATATTCCCTGACCGAATGGGGTCGGAGCTTACAACCGGTTTTCCAAGCGCTTTGCCAATGGGGAGGGGAATACCGGCAACAACTGGCAGAGTGCGGGAGAACAGCAACGTCAGCCGCCGATGCCATGGAAGTCGACTATTCCTTAAAATAAAACACCGCGCCGGGTGTTTTTTTATTGCTTGTTCCCGGTTACCTCCAAGCGTTTTCCCGCGTACAATGGAACAAGCACAAAAGTCCTGAAGAAATGCAGGTGCTTGTCGATACATGGTCCGGCCGGTCGGTTTTACCGGCGCGGCGCCGGCGGGAGGCTCTTAATGATGGGGTTAACGCGGATTTTGGCGATTGACGGCGGGGGCATCCGGGGGATCATTCCCGGTCAGATTTTAGTGAGGTTGGAGGCGATCTTACAGCAATTGACCGGAGATTCCAATGCCCGGATCGTCGATTTCTTCGATCTGGTGGCCGGGACCAGCACCGGTGGAATTTTAACCTGTCTTTACCTTTGCCCCGGGGACGGGAGCAACCGGCCGCGTTATTCGGCCCAAGAGGTGGTCGACGGATATCGCCGGTTTGGTCCGGCGGTCTTTCGCAAACCGTGGGGCCATCGCCTGATTTCGGGTTTTGGCCTGTTCTCCCAGAAATATCCCCGCAAATATCTCGAAAGTCACCTTGAAGATTACTTCGGCAATATCCGGCTAAGTCAATTGCTGCGCCCTTGTTTGATCACAGCGTATAATGTCGCCCGGCGTTACGCGCACTTTTTTACCAAAATTGACGCCGTCGCCGATCCGGCCTACGATTTTTTGGTCCGGGACGTCGCCCGGGCCACCTCGGCCGCGCCGACTTACTTTGAGATCGCCGAAACCGTTTCGCTGACGCGGGAGCGGTTTCCTTTGATCGATGGCGGCGTTTTTGCCAACAATCCGGCGCTCTGCGCTTATGTCGAGGCGTACCGGGAGTTTCGGGCCCATCCCGACGCCCAAAATCTGGCGATTTTGTCGCTGGGGACCGGTCATGATCAACAACCGATCAATGATCAAAAGGCGAAAAAGTGGGGGACGCTGGAATGGGCAGTACCGCTTTTTTCAATGTTGATGTCGGCAAACTCGGAAACGGTCGACTATCAATTGCAAACCATCTTCCGTTCGGTTCAAAAACCCCATCAATATTTACGGATTAACCCGCTGCTCCCCCCGGGGCGGACGGCCATGGACAATGTGCGGGAGGATAACCTGAACGCCTTGACCGAGTTGGGAGCGGGGATTGCTACGGAAAAACTGGCCCAATTGCAACAGTTCGCCCGGTTGCTGACGGATCGCTTCAACAGTGCCGAGAAAAGCTGGGAGGTATTAAAGCCCAGCCGTTCGTTGGCGACCCAGACGGCGGTAGACGCCGAAAATTAACACCGCGCCGTTGCGCCAAAATTGTGAAGTTATGCATGACAACCCGCAGTAATTTATTGTACAATAGTGCCTGTCCCGTTCCATTGAAATATGTCGCGATCATCACGAACACGAATGCGGCATTGCTATTTTAACATTACGAGGTGCAACATGGGCGATATTCGAATTCAGAAAGCGGTATTACATATTTTAGACACCAACGTCGGCGTGCCGGTTCTTTCCCAGCGGGAACTGGCGGTTGACGGGGAGACGGAAGACTTTTTAGAAAATATGGTGACGAAATTGGTGGAGGATGACAATCTGAAACCGGCTTTTTTCGGGGACGGGCCCAGTGTGATCCGGGACTTGCTTTACGGGTTCCAGGCGGATCAAAATTTTCTGGCGTTAAGCCAAGCGGTGGCCAATGCGTTGTATCACATGATGCTGACCCATGTCGACATCAGCCCGGCCGACTTGGTCTGTTGTCTTTTCAGCGAAGCCGACCGGAACTGCTTCGGCGTCTGTAAACTCAACTACCGGACCAACTATATTCACTATATCGAGTACGATGAAGCGCAGCAAAACGTGAACTCGCTGATCAAGCAAAAGACGGTGTTGCCGGCGGAGAGCGCCAAACTGGAAGAGTGTTTTGTGGTCGATCTGACCGATTTCAGTTTGCGTCTGATCGAAAAACAATACGAGATCAACGGCGCCAAAGAGTTTTATCTCTCCAAGATCCTGCTGGCGTGTCAGGACGAGTTGTCCAATAACGATAAGGCCAAAGTATTGGACAAGGTCACTCAGAAAATGAGCAAAAAGTTCAGCGACGACCAGTTCGGACCGATGGCGCGCCTGCGCAAAGCCGTCTCGGAAGACCTGGACGAGGGCGGGGCCATCAATCTGGAACATGTCGCCCGGGAGGTTTTTGGCGACGACCCCGGCGCGCAAAAGGAATATCTCGATGAGATGTACCGGGCCGGCCTGCAGGAGAAAGAGATCGAACTGCCCGCGAAGATCGCCAACCGCAAGTTCCGCAATCAGAAGATCCAGACCGATACCGGAATCGAGATCAACTTCCCGGCCGATTATTATAACAACAAAGAAAAGATTGAGTTCATCACCAATGTCGACGGCACGATTCTAATCGTCATTAAAAATGTCGGCAAGATCATCAACAAATAAGCGCCAAAAGGGGCTGACGCGGTTAATGTCAGCCCCTTTTACCATAGCCCGTTTCATGAAGTAAGCTCAACGGACCCCCAAAACTACCTTCACCTTCAGGTTCGTGCCTTTTGGCAATTCAATCGATCCGTCGTTGCGCTGAAACCGGGTCCAGGCTTTGCCATTCACCGTTACGCTTTGAATTTTGACAGCCGGATCTTCGACGAGGGTCACGAAATGCCGGGTCCCGTCAGTTGCGGCCGAAAGGCGAAAATAAAGTTCCACCGGTTCTTTGCGGATATAAAGTTGGGTATACAAATAATTCATCAGGGCGTGCTCCATGGAATGATAGGCTGATTTATAGAGATCCGCTTTGAGTGAGTTCGGAGCGAATTGGCCGGTTTGGGAAAGATAGGCGTAGACCTCGCCATACTTGCGGTCTACAAAGTAACGGTCCCAAAAGGCGGCGTTCTGCCGGAAATTTTCCAGATAACGCCGGTCGGGGCGGAGGTGATAAAGGTTTAGCATGAGAAAGTCGCCTTCAGTCTGGGTCCACCAACATTTGGCTTTCTCATTGTTGGTTTGGGCCGGTTGGTAAACGCTTTTTTGCAGATACCAACCGTGATTGAGCGGATCCCAGCCGGTATTGAGCATTTGGTCGGCGATTTTCCGGGCATAGATCAGGTATTGCGAATCTTTCGTCCCGTAACCGAGCAAATGATGCAACCGTACTAAAACCCAAGCGGTTTTCAGATTATGGCCGATATCGATTTGGTCTTTTCCCTGATAGCTATCGAGATACTGCCATTGCCGGGTGAAACGTTCCCGAACGTAACCGGTTTTTGGGTCATACATCCGCTTGACGATCACATCGCCGATGTTTTTGAGGTCTTGGAGCAGTTCCGGTTGGCGGGTGGCCAAATAATAATAGATCAGGTAGGCGGTGGCCGTGTCGACTTGAGAGTTGAATGATTTTTCAGTCTCGGCAACCTGCCAGTCCTGGTTGACCATGGCGTAATACCCTTGATACTCCTTGTCCCAAGCTTTTGTTTGGAGTAATCGGTGGCAACGTTGGACCAGATCGCGGGCCGCCGGATCACCGGTCGCATAATAGTAGATAATCGGCCCTAAATTGCCGTAGGTTTGATCAAAGAGATCTTTGGTCGGGACGGTTGAGCGGCGCTCCCCATCAAGCTCGGTAAACCAGCCGCCATACTGGGAGTCCCAACCGGATTGTTTCAGAAACTCCATCCCGTGGCCGGCGAGTTCAAGATAGCGGTCTTCCCCGCTTAATAAGTAAGCGGCCGAATACCCATAGACTAAACGGGAGATCATCCGGGGATATTTCAATTGCTTGGAACCGACTGTCCCATTGATTTTGACATCGGTAAAATACCCGCCGCCGTTTTGATCCACCGTTCGGGCCCAAAACGGTATCAGATCACGCAAGGCTTGCTGGCGCCAATAGGCTCCGGTGAGCAATTTAGCGCCCGCATTTGATTCCGCCGTTACCGGCATGACTCCCAGAACGACCACGCTTAGAACGATCCCAATCAGTCCACGAAATAACGATTGCCTCATATCGATATAGCTCCTTTCAACGCGATTGTCGAATTGATCATATTCCAGAATCGGGGAATTGCCTAGGCGGAAAAAATGTCGGCAAAATCGAAGCGGCGATTGGCGCCACTTCGAACAAATTATACCGCGCGCACGTTTGTTTATTGAGCGGATTGCAAATTGCTTGAGATAAGCTTCACGACCCAATATCGTATTAATCGAGTGAGGTGGAGATCATCGTGATCCATTTTATCAAATCGACGCGTTGGGCTAGACTGACAAGCTGGAGCATTGGTTTGGCGTTCCTGATCATCATCAATGGCAACGGCTGGGCTGAACAATCGCCGCCGGTTGCGGCGACTCCGTCGGCGCAAGAGATCTTGCAGACGTTGACTGCCCATGTTCCGTTGCGGCAACACCCGCGTTTATTGGCGAGTGCGGCTGATTTTGAACGCGCCCGGCGGTTGATTGCCACGGACCCCTTTGCCAAGGCGGTTTTTGCCAAAGTCCGGTCGCAAGCCGACCAAACCTTAAAAGAAGCTCCGGTTCGTTATGAACTGTCCGATGGGGTGCGGCTGTTGAGTATCAGCCGCAAAGCGTTATCCCGCGTCATCAATCTGGCGTTTACCTATCAAATGACCAAGGATGACCGTTATGGCGAGCGGGCCTGGCAAGAGTTGGCGACCATTAGTGACCCGAGTCGCTTCGCCGATTGGCATCCCGTTCATTATTTGGATGTGGCGGAACTGACCGCCGCAGCGGCGATCGGCTTCGATTGGCTCTATGATTATCTCCACGCCGACCAGCGGAAACGGATCGCCGACGCCATTGACCGCAATGCGTTTGATACGGTTCTTCCCTTGTATCGCGAGCGCAAAGGTTGGACTCAGGCCCGGCATAACTGGAACGCAGTCTGCAACGGCGGGGTGGGCCTGGGAGCGCTGGCGCTGGCCGATGAACGGACTGATTTAACGCGAAAAGCGGGCGCCGTTCTTGAAGGCGGTCTGCGATCCTTGCCGACGATGTTGCGGGAGTTTGGACCGGACGGGGGTTGGGGTGAGGGGGTCGGCTATTGGGACTACGCTAACCGTTATCTCGCCTATTACCTCGCTTCGCTCGATATTTGTCTGGGGACGGATTATGGCCTGACCGCCTATCCCGGTTTTGCCAAAACCGGTTATTTTCCGATCGCCATGACCGGCTCCAACGGAATCTTTAATTTCGCCGATGCCGGCAAAGGGCGGGTTGTAAGAACCCCGACCTTCTTTTGGCTGGCCGCCAAATTCGCACAGCCGGATTTTGCGGCCTATGCCCGCAAGTTCCCTTCCAACACGGCCTTAGATATCCTCTGGTACCGACCAACACCGCTTCAACCCGGGATGATCAAGCCGGACCACTATTTTAGCGGAGTCGAAGCGGTGGGATTCCACTCGGCTATCACGGAAAGCAATGATTTGTTTGTCGGTTTTAAAGCCGGCGCCAATCAGTACAACCATTGCGATCTCGATATCGGAACCTTTGTCATCGATGCGTTCGGAAAACGCTGGGCGGATGATCTGGGTCCCGATAATTATAATTTACCGGGCTATTTCAGCAGTAAAGCCAATGGTCAACGTTGGACCTATTATCGTAAGCGGGCGGAGAGTCACAACACCTTGCTGATTAATCCGGGGAGCGGCCCGGATCAGGAAGTGGGAGCCCACGCGAAAATTGTCGAGTTTGACTCCAATGGGGAACGGGCGTACGCCATTGCCGATCTGACCCCGGCGTATCGCCGGCAAGCGCTGAGTGTCCGGCGTGGCGTGGCGCTTTTTAAACGGAGTTCGCAGATTATGATCGAAGATGAGCTCACTTTGGGGAAACCGGGGGAGGTATGGTGGCTGATGCACACCGGCGCCCGGATCGAACTTGCCCCGTCTGGTTCCGAAGCGGTTTTGAGCCAAGGCGGCGACCGGATGTTCGTAAAAGTTCTGGCGCCGGCCAACGCCCGGTTGCAAGTTTTACCCGCGGCGCCCCTGCCGACATCGCCCAATCCGCCGGGACAAGCGCATCAACAATCCAATAACTATCAGACACTGGCATTGCACCGTTCAGGCGAATTGCGGACGACGATCACGGTTGTTATTAGTCCGGCGCCGGCACCCGATCTTACCGCCAAAAGCTCGCCGCTTAATAGCTGGGGTGCGAAGTTCGAGTGATGGAAGGACCGATTTAGGAAACAATTTTTATTGTAAGATGGTCTTTTCGAAATCAGGGTTTTATTTTATAATGAATGAAAGGAATGAAACCACACCGTCCGGTTGGTATTCCAGACATATCGTCCGTCCCGGAGCCAATGAACTTCCACCGGTCGAATTTGGAACGCAAAAGCCGTAACAACAAGCCAGATCTGGTCCCGCCACAACGTAAAGGAAAACAAACAAGTCAACGGGAGTTAAAACGGTGCGGGCCAAGGGAAAACACCGAGGTCACCAAGGAAGAACACCCGTGTTAACTAGGGGTGTTCTTTTTTATCGTAAAAGAGATTCCTTCGTGAGGAATGGAGATGTTTGGAGCGGAAGTCACTGCCGACCGATTGGCAAATGGTTGCTGATTGTAAAGAATTGGCTAATTCTGCCGACTGTTATTTTGTAACATAATGTCATCCTTGGATACCGCTTGCTACGCCGATTGGTTGTATCTCATCGATTAGGAGCTATCATGTCATTACGCCAAAAGATTATCTTCATCTTCGGTCTGACTTTTTTGGGATTGATCGTGTTGGCTATCTTGGGTATGCAAAGTTACCTGCTTGACAAAATCGCCGATTTTGAAAAGCATGACGTTTACACCAATACCGAGCGGATTGTTCATACCCTAAACAACGAGATCGAGCAGCTTGACAGTCTCTTAAATGACTGGGCCAACTGGGATGACACCTATAACTACATTGGCGACCGCAACGCTCATTACATAGCAAGTAATCTTACCGACACCACCTATCAGCAGCTAAAGATTAGTTTGGTGCTCTACCTCAATAACGCGGGTCAAATCGTCTACGAACGCAGTTTTGACGCCCGGGTCGGGCGGCAACAACCCGTTTCGGCGCAACTCCGGCAGTTGATCCTGGCAAAGCAATTATTAGCCCAGGCTAAGTCGGCAAAAAACGGGATTCAAGGACTGCTGAACTCGCGGCACGGACTGATGCTCATCGGCTATCATCCCATTATGACCAGCAACGCCAAAGGGCCCACCCGTGGAATATTGATTATGGGACGTTATTTGGATGCCGTTCAAATTAAGGAGCTTTCAAAACAGACCAACTTGCCGATCGAATTGGTGCCCTATCCGAAATACCGCCAATGGTTGAATACATATCAGCTCCGTAATCCGGGAGCGGCAAAACGCGAATCAATCGTGGTTCATCCTCGAAGCGAAACGGTTATCGAAGGTTACGCCGTATTAAAAAATCTATTCGGACAACCGGTGGCGGCGATTCGGACGGAGATGCCCCGGACCCTTTACCGCCAAGGGAAAACCAGCATCTGCTATTTTTCAGTAGTGCTCTGCGTTACCGGGATATTTTTAACTTGCCTGATGGTTGTGTTCTTGCAACGTTCCGTCTTAGGGCGTTTGGATTTTTTTTACGAACGGATTCATCAGATTACGGCGAGCAGCGATCTGTCGATCAGGATTCCGGTCGTGGAAGATGACGAGATTGCTCAGTACGCCAAGGTGTTTAATTCGATGATGAACAGTTTGGAGGACTCCCGGGCGGAACTGGAACAGAGCAAAGAGGAGTTAGCGACATTAAACCGGACCTTAACCGATGTCATTGAATTTTTGCCGGATCCGACCTTCATCATTGACCAAACCGGCAACGTTGTTTCCTGGAATCGGGCAATGGAAGAATTGACCGGGGTGAATAAGCTGAAAGTGATCGGAAAAGGGAACGAGGCTTACGCCGTTCCTTTTTGGGGCGAAGTCCGGCCGCTTTTGATCAACATGGTCTACGCCGATTGGGATACGATCCAGATTTACTACGATAATGTGGTGAAAACCGGAACAACGCTCCGCGCCGAAGTTTTTGTGACGGCGTTGGCCAATGGACAAGGCGCTTATTTGCTGGTAAACGCTTCACCGCTGACTGATCAAAATGGCCGGCCGATTGGCGCGATCGAGACGATTCACGATATCAGCAACCGGAAAAAAGCCGAGGAGCAACTTCGTTACCTTGGCTGGCACGACCGGCTGACCGGCTTGTACAACCGGACCTATTTTGATATGGAACTCAGCCGGTATGAACATGGCGAGTACAGTTGTTTGGGTTTGGTCATCTGCGATGTGGACGGGTTAAAACCGATTAATGACTCCCGCGGGCACGCTGTGGGCGATAAATTATTGCAGGTGGCGGCCGGGGTCTTGAACGAAGCGACCCGGGCGACCCAAACGGTTGCCCGCATCGGCGGCGATGAGTTTGCGATTTTGATTCCGGACGCCACCCCGGAGGAACCGGAGCGGGTTTGCGAGCGAATCACCCGCCTTAGCGAACGCTATAATGAAGGGGCATCCGAGTTCAAACTGAGTATCTCGGTAGGTTGGGCGATTGCCGAAGGGCCAAAGACAATCAAAGAAGTGTTGGATGAAGCGGATAATAACATGTACCGTGAAAAGCTCCATCGCAGTCAAAGTTTTCATAACAGCGTGATTCAGATTTTAATTAAAACATTGGCCGCTCGGGATTATATAACGGAAGGACATTCCGAGCGGATGAAAAAACTCGTTGCGACGCTCGGCGAGAAACTGGGCATGCCCGGACAAAAAGTAAACGACTTAAAATTGTTGGCGGAGATTCACGACATCGGGAAAATCGGCATCTCCGACACAATTCTTTTCAAACCGGGATATTTGGATGAAGCGGAGCGGAACGAAATTCAGCGGCATTCCCAGATCGGCTATATTATCGCCCAATCGGCCCAAGAATTGTTTTATATTTCCGATTGGATCCTGAAACACCATGAATGGTGGGACGGCAGCGGTTATCCCTTAGGACTTAAGGGAGATTCGATTCCGCTGGAATGCCGGATTATCGCTATTGCCGACGCTTATGACGCAATGACCAACGACCGCCCGTACCGTAAGGCTTTATCAAAAGCAGCGGCCGTTATTGAGCTTCGCAAGGGCGCCGGAACTCAATTTGATCCCGCGTTGGTCGAGCTATTTATCGAACTGGTTTTAAACGCTTTCAAACCCGGCGAATATCTTGAATGATCCGTAAAGCGTTGAGCAATCGCCATGTTAAGAGAGGTTACCATCTTCGATGAGGCCTCTTTTTAATTTAACTGCTGACAAGGATAGCGAACCAAGCATTGTAAAATTAACTAATTTAGAGTTGACGAGCTTCATTGAGATATGGGATGATAGATTGCAGAAATTACACTAAATCGATCAGGATCACAGATGGCGTCGATGAATAAGCGAATTCAACCTGACAACATGAATATTCCGGGCTCCTTATTTATTGGAGACCGTTTACTGGAATGGTATCGTCAGAACGCCCGGGATTTGCCTTGGCGTAAGACGAAAGATCCTTATGCGATTTGGGTCTCGGAAGTGATGTTGCAACAGACGCGGGTTGAAACGGTGATCCCGTATTATCAGCGTTTTTTAGCGCGATTTCCCACGTTGAAGTCATTGGCCGAAGCCCCGGAACAGCAGGTTTTAAAAGCTTGGGAAGGGTTGGGGTATTACCGCCGGGTACGTTTGCTGCAACAAGGGGCGCAAGCAGTGCTGAATAAGTTCGCGGGCGAGTTGCCCGCCGCTCCAGAACTTCTCGCCGGGTTGCCGGGGGTCGGGAGTTACATGTCAGGGGCTTTGGCCAGTATTGCGTTTCACCTTCCGGTTCCGGCGGTGGACGGTAATGTCATTCGGGTAGTCACCAGAATTTTGGCTTGGGATCAAGTGGCGGATAGCGCACGGTCGCGGCGGATAATTACCGAATGGGTTCAGGGACAGTTTCCGGACAATGCAGCCGGCGATTTTACGCAAAGTTTGATGGAGTTGGGCGCGTTAATTTGTTTGCCGCGTAACCCGCGTTGTCAGGAGTGCCCGGTCCATTGTGATTGTCAGGCTAATGGTCGGGGAAACCCGGAACGGTTTCCGATCAAAAAAGAAGCGCCGAATATTCCGGCTGAGCGCCGGATTGTTTTACGGATCAATTGCAACGGCCGCCGTCTCTTGGTGCAACGGCCTTCCACCGGTTTGCTGGCGGGTTTTTGGGAGTATCCCAATCTTCTGTCCGCTCCGGACGATGTGGGAGAAGCGGTGGCGAGCGCTTGGACTGAACGGAATCTGGGACAAGCTTTGCCGTTTACGTTTTGTAAAAAAACCAGTCAAGTATTTACCCACCGTCGCTGGGATATCGAGATTTGGGAAGCCGACTGGTTATTCGCGGAAGTACCAAACTGTCCGGACAATGGTGTTTGGGTAAGTCATCCAGAGGAACAATTGTTGCCAAGAGTAGCGTTTTTACGCTAATGAGAAATCTGGTGCGGATTTTTGGATTATCGCTTAATAAAATCGCGAGAATTGACGATGTTTTGGAAGTGTGATCATTTTTTCAGGCAGAGATGGTTTGGCTCTTTTGTTCGTGATGTAGAATAATAACCGAAGCAAGTATCTTAACTTGGGAGAATTGAATGCATTTAGTACCAATCAACAATGCAAAACCAGGAATGATGTTGGGAAAGACAATTTTCCGCGAGGATGACGGTAAAATTCTCCTGGTCAAAAATACAATTTTAAAAAATGAATATATCCATAAAATTAAGAACTTAGGTTACGAGTATATCTATATCCGGGATCCGCTGGCGTTTGAAGAAGACGACGAATTAATCCCCCCCATTAAAGACGAGACAAAAGTTAAGGCAATTCAGGTTTTGAAGTCGACGGTCCAGCAGATCGCCAAAAAAGAAGAGATGAATATCCGGCGGGTTAAAAACGTTATTGTGGAAGTGGTTGACCAAATTCTCAGTGACCGGCAGGTTATTTATAATTTGTCCGATCTCAATCAGCATGACAACTATACCTATTTTCACTCGGTTAATGTTACGGTTTTATCATTGTTAATCGGTTCCGAACTGGGAATTTCCCGGGGGGATCTTGAGATATTGGGCATGGGGGCAATGATGCACGATATCGGAAAGACATTAATTGCTCCGGAGCTTTTAAACAAACCGGAACGATTGGATTCAAGGGAGTTTGAAAGTATGAAAGAGCATGCCCGAAATGGTTTTGAACTCCTTAAAGATAAGTTGCCCAGCTTTGTGCCGGCCCATATCGCGCTCCAACATCACGAACGGGAGGACGGTAGCGGTTATCCCCGGGGGGCGACCGGGAAAAACATCCATCGTTTTTCAAAAATTGTGGCGGTGGCAGACGTGTTCGACGCCATTACCACCAATCGGAGTTACCAAAAAGCCCGTTCGCCGTTTGAGGCAATCCGACAGCTTACCGAGGAGATTGAGGTCAAATTTGAACGTAATATCGTTGGGGCTTTATCGAAAGTGATCGCGCCGTTTCCGGTGGGGAGCACGCTGCGATTTAAAGACGGATTTAACGGGGTTGTCACTTTCGTTTCCCGAACCAAATGTCTGGTCAATTTATTAGATGGCCCGTTTAAAGGCGATAAGGTGGATCTTTATCGAACGACCGAATTGCAAGTGCTTGAGGTTGTCAAATTATTTTCCGAAGCGTAATGAAAACTCCTGTTTCCAGGAGTTTTTGTATTAGGGCGTTATTCGAAACGTTCCGACAGAATTCGGTTGATCTCCACGGGACTGAGCCCGCTGGCATTAATCACTGGAGCTTCGGTTTGGATTTCGTGCATGCTGAGAAAATTTTGGTCGATTCCGGTGGTGACTATCGCGTCAATATTTTGCCACTGCCCTTGGTCTTTAACGTTATGTTGAAACTCGAAGACATCATACCCTTGATTTTCAAGATATTCGCTGACATTTGAAAGCTCGGATTCGACTGCGATCCGTTTTTTCACTCTGTTCACCTCCCGCACTAGTTTACCCAACTCCGGACGGAACTGCTTGGTATTGTTCGCCAACCCCATGGGTCAAATGGTATAATAGATCGATGTCGACTGATTAAGTGCTGATCACCGGTTATCGCGAGACGTTTACTTCAATATAAACAGGACCAAATGGCAAAATTAGTGATGGGAGGAGTATTTAATGGATATGAAGTTGAGTTTTCCCGGAGGATTAAAAGTGGCCGCTTCGTATAAGGGGCAAACCATCATGACTGATCAACCGGTTAAAGCCGGGGGAAGCGGCGAGGCGCCGTCGCCTTTTGATCTGTTTCTAGGTTCAATCGGCACTTGCGCGGGATTTTATATCGTAAACTTTTGCCGGCAGCGCCAAATCCCAACCACCGGAATTGAGGTGGAACTGCAATTTTCGAAAGATGAGGCAACCGGGATGATCGCTAAGATCGCGATCGCGATCAAACTGCCGCCGGATTTTCCCGAACAATATCGCGATGCGGTTGTGCGGGCCGCCGATGTTTGTACTGTAAAAAAGCATCTGCTGAATCCGCCGCAGTTTGAAATTTTTCACACCGTGAAAGAAATCTCGTAAATAGTTCTAAAGTCCTATAACATTTGAGTTGGGCTTTCCGATACTTGTAGTGGAGTAACGAAGTGGCACTCACAGCGAATAACTCGGGAGATCGACTCAAAATGATGCAATCCCATGATCCGGTAATTGACGCAATCAATCGGAATGTTAATTTGTTTGCCGCCATTAAACAGTATCGTCACATTAAAAAAGTGATGGCCGATTTTGCCGTACAACTTCAAAATGAGGCGCAAACGGTACGGGTCGACCATCGCATTCATTAAGTCACCGTCAGCGGTTCTTCACAAAATGCTTAAATAGTTAATAAGCCATAGGAAACACCTGTTTATGAGCAGGTGTTTTTTTGTGGCCGCTAAGTTTTTCGGGTTGGACGCTCTTTGAAAATGTTGTAAAATCGAAGTATTATGCAGGGAATCACCGGCAATGTTTGAATAATATATTTTTGAAAGTGATTTGAAAATGGAACAGGAAAGGGCATGGATACGTCTATACTTTGTAAATCAGTAAAGTGGCAAAGGGAGTGTTCGTAATGAAACGCTGGACTCGTAAAACGGTAACCCTGATTATTCTGACTTTGCTCGGCATTACGTTGTTCACAAGCGGCAATATGAGCTTGTTTGCGGCTGCGCCGTCCTGGGAAGGATGGCAGAAAGTTCAAGGTCAAACCCCGGGCCGGCCGTGGCTGGCGCCGGATGGGGAGCGGATCATCGCCGCTCATCAAGGGATGGATTCAAAACTGTACATAAGCACTATGTTCAATGGGGATGTTGGCGACTGGAAGCAGAATAACCTGACCTGTTCGAGCGGACCGGCGGTAGTTAGCTTTAACGGCCGGAAACAAGCGTTTATTCGTAATGGCGACGGTCGTCTCTACACCACGTTGGCCAATAGTCCGACCCGGCGCAATGATGACTTTTACGGTGGTTTTTGGCAAGACTCCAGGCTCAAAATCGCTTCCGAGCCGGCGGCGGTAGTCTTTAATAATCGGGTTTACGTAGTTATTCGCGGAGTTGACAACCAACTGATGATCAATTCCCTTAATGAACGGGGGAGCTGGGGAAATTGGAAACGGTTGAATTATGTTTCGAACTCTTCGCCCTTCATCGGATTATATCAAGGACGGCTTTATGTCGCGGCCCGGAGTCGGAACAACGAGATTTTATTAAATAGCGATCCGTTAGGCGCCGGAAGCTGGAAGGAGATCCCCGGCGGTGGGCGTTCAAACGACACGCCGGTTTTTGCGGAATACCGCAATCAACTCTATGTAGTAGTTCGCGGAATGGATAATGGCATTTGGGTTAATGTCAAACGGAATAACGATTGGTCCGGTTGGACGGAGATTGGCGGCGCGACCTTAGCGGCTCCGGCGATTGCCGCCGCCAATAGTCAGTTGCAATTGATGGTTAGAGGGACCGATAATAACCTCTATATCAATCAACTCACCAGATTTTCATCATGGGAACCGCGCCCGGTACCAGTACCGCAACCGCATCGGCCTCAACCTCAACCCCAACCCCAACCGCGTTCCCAGTGGAGCGGTTGGAACCGTTATCCTGACGGTCAAACCACTTCCGGCCCGGCGGTTGCCGAGTATAATGGGCAGCTGATTACCATGGTTCGGGGGACCGATAACGGGGTTTTTGTAAAAACCGGACTCGGCAACGGTTGGACCAAGATCGATGGTGAAATAATTGGCAGTCCGGCGTTGGCAAACCATCGCGGCAGCCTTTACGCATTGGTCCGGGGAACCGATGAAGCAGTCTATGTAAACCGTTTTAACGGTACTTGGCAAGGTTGGTCCAATATCGGCGGGAAAACCACTTCCGGCGGTGCCCTCGTCTCTTATGAAGGAACTCTCTATGCATTCGTCCGCGGCACTGACAATGGCGTCTATGTAAACCGGATGAATGACCGTGGCAATTGGAACGGTTGGTCCAATATCGGCGGCGCCACAACCGGGGAACCGGCGGCGCTGGTGTATCGCGGGCGACTCTATCTGGTGGTAAGAGGGACCGATGACAAGGTTTATCTCCGCTCCATGGCCGGCAACAATTCATGGGACAATTGGACGGAAGTGAACGGCAACGGTCGGATCATTTCCGGACCTAGCTTGGTCAATTTTGAAAATCAATTGTGGATCGTCGCCCGCGGCACCGACAACGGGATCTGGGCCAATGTACGGAATGAAAACGGGCGATTCGGCGACTGGTGGCTCCTGCCCGGCAATGGTTTGACCACCGCCAATCCCAGCGCCGTGGTTTATCGGAACCGTTTATACGTTATGGTTCAGGGAACCGATAAAAGTCTATATTGGAATGAGTATCGTTAAGCTCCAAGCTTGATTATGGCAATAAGAAAAGAACCGGTTTACCCGGTTCTTTTCTTATTGCGACATTTTGGTTAAAACCCTTGAATTTTCCAAATGGCGAATATATAATTCAACTAATTTACCGAAATAGTCGAAAGGTTGAATGCTGATGTCGGAACAGTTAAACTCGGAAAAACACCTTCAAATTCTTGCCGCCGCGCAAAAACGTTTTGCCCGTTTCGGATTCGCCAAGGTGACGATGGATGAGATCGCGCAGGATCTGGGGATCGGGAAAGCCTCGTTATATTATTATTTCCCGACCAAGGAGAGTATCATTCGCGAGGTCATCCTGCGGGAACAGCAACGTTTTAACGAAGCGCTGAGCGCAATTCTTGGGGAAGATTTGACGGCCGGTCAGAAGTTCCGCCTTTATATGGAACAGCGTTGGATTTACCTTAATGAGCTGATCAATCTCAGTGGCGTCAATGTGGTGACGATCCAACATTTTAAGCCGATCTTCGGAGATTTGTATGAGCGGTTTACCGCAACGGAATTGGAGATCGTCGGTCAAATTCTTAATGAAGGCAAGACGACGGGAGAATTTGCGATTGGCGACACCGCAGAAACCGCAAGCGTTTTATTACGGACCTTTCGCGGATTCCGGATGGCTTATCTTAAGGGATTTGAACTATTGCGGACCGATTCTCCGGAATATCACCGGTTGAAGCAGGAGATGAATCTGCTCGCCGAATTGATTTTAACGGGGGTTGTGGCCCGGAAATAGCGATTGAACGCCTCGTTTTTTTATGAATCGAAAGGATGTTCATTATGAAGACAAATTGGATCAAGATTTTGGCGGCGCTGTCGGTTGGGGGCGTTTTGGCCGCGACCGGGGGCTGGTATTGGTATACCAACGTTAAGGGATATGTCGAGACTGACGACGCCATCATCGACGGATACCAATCGACGGTCAGCTCGAAGGTTCTGGGGCGGATTGCCGGATTGTTGGTTAATGAGAGCGAAACGGTGAAAGCGGGGCAGCTGTTGGTTCAATTGGACGATGCCGATCTCCAGGCGCAACAGGCCCAGGATCGGGCCGCCTTGGGCAGTTCGGAGCAGGACATCGCGTTGGCGCGGGTCAATTTGGCAAAAGCGCAAAACGATTTTCAACGGGTCGATACGCAATACCAGGGCGAGTTTATTTCCAAACAGGAATTTGACAACGCCCGGACCGCCTTGGACGTTGCAAAGGTAAATTATTCGCGGGCGGTGGCGACGCATAAAACGGTTCAATCGAAAATCGGGGTTGACGCCACCAATTTGCAAAACACGCGGATTTTGGCGCCGATTGACGGGATTGTCGCGAAACGTTGGGCGTTGACCGGCGACGTGGTGCAGGCGGGGCAATCGATCTTTTCCATTTATGACCTGAAAAACGTGTGGATCACCGCCAACTTCGAAGAGACCAAATTGGCCGCCATCCATACCGGGGAAGCGGTCGCCATTACGGTGGACGCCTATCCGGGCCGGCGTTTCGCCGGCAAGGTGAAAGAGATTGGAACAAATACGGCGGCGCAATTTTCATTAATCCCGCCGAACAACGCTTCGGGCAACTTCACGAAGGTTACCCAACGCGTCCCCGTGAAGATCGGGATTGAACAAGTTGACTCCGGCCATCAGCTTTTACCGGGAATGTCGGTCGAAGTTAAAGTGAAGGTGAACTAGATGACCATTCATCGTCAGCTCCGGGGCAAACTGATGCAACGTTTTGAATCGTTGCAACCCGGACATTCGGCGTACCGCTGGTGGGTTTTGGCCAATATTATGGTGGGTACGTTCATGGCGGTTTTAGACGCGACCATCGTTGATGTGAGTATGCCGAAGATTATGGCAACTTTCGGAGCCAGTATCGATAAGATCGAGTGGATTATAACCGCGTATATGCTCGCCTTTGCGGTGATGTTGCCCACATCGGGCTGGGTGGCCGAACATTTTGGCTATAAACGGACGTACTTCACGGCGTTGGTGTTTTTCACATTAGGCTCGATGCTCTGCGGGATGGCCTGGAACGAGGACGCTTTAATTTTCTTCCGGGTTGTTCAGGCGTTGGGCGGCGGCATGATGATGCCGGTCGGGATGGCCATCGTCACCCGGGAGTTTCCTCCGGAACAGCGGGGTGTCGCCTTGGGTTTTTGGGGAATTGCGGCGGCGGCGTCCATCTCCTTCGGACCGTTGATCGGCGGTTATCTGATCGATTCGCTCAGTTGGCAGTCGATCTTCAGCGTTAATGTGCCGGTGGGTCTGGTGGGAATGGTGGCGACCTTTATTATTCAGCGCGAGTATAAAACTGAAACTACCCGTTCCTTTGATTTGGTCGGATTTGTTTCGATGGCCGTTTTTTTAGTCGCACTGTTGATCGCGTTGGCCGACGGCAACGCGGTCTGGAATATCGGCGGCTGGCACTCGCCGTTCATCCTCGGTTGTTTTGCCGTCGCGGCGATGGCGTTGGTGATATTTTTATATACGGAATTAACCGTTGAGCATCCGTTGATCGATTTGAGCCTTTTGAAGAATTTTAATTACGGCGTCTCCTGCATCGTGTTGTTCATTTTTGGCTTGGGAATGTTCGGCAGCACCTTTATTCAACCGCTGTATCTACAAAACTCCCTGGGTTATACGGCAATGCAATCAGGGGCGGTCTTTTTGCCGGTCGGATTGATTCAAGGATTCATGTCGCCCATCTCCGGCCGGTTGGCCGATAAGATTAACCCCAAAATTCCGACGGTCATCGGGATATCGCTGTTGTCCTGCGGGATGATTTTAAACAGTTTCCTGTCGTTACAGTCCGAGCAGCATCAGATCATGTTGCCCTTAATTATGCGCGGTTTTGGGATGGGAATTCTCTTCACCCCGTTAAGCACGATCGCCTTGTCCGGTATTCCCCGCGAAAGAATGGCGCAGGCCTCGGGAATCTTCAATGTAATCCGTCAGGTCGGCGGCAGTTTTGGCGTGGCGATGCTCGGAACCATCATGATGCAGCGCAATATTTTTCATACCGCGATGAACGGTCAGGCGGTCAGACTAAGTTCGCCCGTGCTTCAACGGGTGATCAGCGGCTACACGGCGTTTGTCAAAGCGCGGGTGGGCGGACCGGCGTATCTTTCGGCGCTGCATGTTTATAATGCGACGCTGAAAGCGCAGGCGGTTGTCAGCAGTTATTTACTGAAGCAGGCGTATGTGCAAGCCATTAACGATTGTTATCTTGTAACCGCCTCGATTACCGTTTTGGGGATCGTCCCGGTTTTGCTGTTGCGATCGCCAAAGCGGAAAACAGAAGCCGCAGCTGTCTTAAATCCAGAAAGATTGCGTAATGATGAGAAATAAATCTTCGCATCGAACTGCGATAGTCAGGACGAATTTTTATAGGCTGCAAATCAGGAGGTTAAAGGAACCCTCCCTACATATACGGCAATCCTAGACGTAACATGGTCGGATAATGCCCGTTAAATTAATCCCTCGGGTAGCCGAGGGATGCTTATTGTCCCAGTTTCAATTGTGATCCGAGGCTTCGCGTAAACTGTATGAATAATGCGGGTTAACGGCTCTTAACCGAATCCCTCTCGACCATATCGCATAGTATGCTTGTTGTTTGTGCCGGGTTCCCGGGATTGTTGATCCGTTGCAAGATGGTCTTGATAAGCACCTCGCTTGCATAATTAATGTTTAACGCTAGGGTGGTAAGGCTGGGAATGCATAACCTGGATATTTCGGAATTACCGCAGCCGATGATGGAAACGTCGTCGGGAACCTTAATCTGGTGGGTATAAAGTGTTTGGATCAACTCTACGGCCGTAAAATCATAGTCGCAAATTACCGCAGTCGGCATTTTTTTGTTGGAAATTAATTCAATTAAGCGTTGACTATAGTTTTCGTTAGTGTCCAGAAAGAAAGTTTGGCTTATGGAAATTTGATAAGTGTGAAGTGCTGCCTGAATACCTAAAAAACGTTCCTGATTGCGGAATAGGTTTTGATTGCCGAAGAATGCAATTTGAGTATGGCCTTTGTTGATTAGATATTCGCATTGTTTATAGCCGGCGTGATTAAAGTTGAAGCGGACGATATCACTGTCGAATGCTGGAGAGTAGCCGGTAAAAAAGACAAAATTATGGACGTGTTCTTTAATTCCGTTGCAATATTGAGGGTCGAATTTTCCGATGAAGATCACTCCGTCAAAATGGTCGCCTTTGGTTAATTTATAGGGTAATACTCCTTTGTCCTGTGAAGTTTCGTCAATAAATTCCATCTGAAAATCGAGCTTGGCGTTTTTCAGCGACTTTTCAACGCTTTGTAACATGAGACTGAAGTTACTGTTATCCAACATGTATGGTTTTTGATGGAGGACTAAGATGTTGGCCGTTAGAGTTTTTTTGTTTTTGGAATATCCCATTTCCTCAGCTTTTGCGGTAATTTTTTGTTTCAATTCTTTACTCACCCCAGGCTGACCTGATAAAGCCCTGCTGATGGATACCGGCGATATTCCAAGTGTTTCGGCAATGTCTGAAATGGTTATTTTTTGATTCTTCAAAACGATCCCTCCACAAATATCTTCGAAATTATTATATTAATACCACGAAAAAAATGCAACAGTTTAACGATGGTTTATACGAAAAAATAACTAGAAAATTGCGCAATAAAATAACACCATATTCTCTGATCCAATAAATGTTTCCTGACTGGGTAAAAGAAATTTGTTAAAAAATTCAATCGAAAGATATTGACAATGAATCAATAAGAGAGTATATTTTGATCAATCACTTGTAATTCAATGGGATAACTTGAAATTAAATTGAGCGTAATTATTACATATAAATTATCGTTAATTAATAATAAGAAAAAGCGCTTAAATACATCATAAAGTTGGGCTGACTAAAAGCTAGAGGCCAAGATTTTTGCCGGTAACTGCAGAAATTTTGGCCTCTTTTCTTATCTGGGGTTGGGACTCAGTCATTTTAATGACTAGGGATTGAAATAATTTAAAAGGAGTGGTTGTAATGTCTAACGTAATAGCCTTTGGAGGTGTCGATGTCGGTTCCTTAGGTACCAAAGCCGTCATTCTGGTTGAGGGAGAAATTGCCGGCTATAGTATCATAAGAACGGGTGTCAATACTGAAGCAAACGGTTGGAACGGCTTGAATGCCGCGCTTGAAAATGCCGGCTTAAAACATGGGGATTTAAAATACATCGTGGCTACAGGATATGGAAGAATATCCGCCCCCTACGCTAATAAAACCGTTACTGAAATCACCTGCCATGCCAAAGGAGCGCATTATCTACATCCGCAAACTCGTACGATTATCGACGTGGGAGGACAGGATTGTAAGGCAATTCGATTGGATGAGAACGGCAATGTCACGGACTTTGCAATGAATGATAAATGCGCGGCCGGAACTGGCAGATTCCTTGAAGTAATGGCTAACGCATTTAAAGTTCCGCTAGAGGAACTGGGACCGCTTTCGTTAAAGGCCACGGAAATATTGCCGGTTAGCAGCACTTGTACGGTTTTTGCGGAATCGGAGACGATTTCCTTATTGGCGCGGGGGGAAAAACCGGAAAACATCATTGTTGGAATTCATCATGCAATTGCCAATCGGATCGGCGGTATGTTCGCACGAGTTGGGATAGAAAGTGATGTGTTCTTTTCCGGGGGAGTCGCTAAAAATGTTGGCATGCGTAAAGCATTGGAAGATGCCCTCAAGATTAGAATTGCCGACCCGGAAAAAGACCCCCAATTGGTCGGGGCGATTGGAGCGGCGGTGTTGGCCCATAATACTTGGGAAAAGGGGAATAAAGAAGAACGTAAGCGAGCAGTTGATTCGGAACGCTCATTGGGAGCGTAAAATTGCGGAAAGGGAGAGGGAAATGAGCTTATCGACACTTGGAAAGATCAGAGAAGCCTTGGAACGCCGTCCGTCCGAATTGGAGCAAGCTCGGCTGGAAGGGAAAAAGGTTGTTGGCTGGCTGAACTATAACGTACCGGAAGAATTAATCCATGCGTTCAATCTGATTCCCGTGCATCTCGGCTCGGGAGGTAGTGAGCGTTTGGTAGAACTGGGATCCCGTTATATCTCGGTGATGAATTGTGTTTTCACCCGTCAAACGGTTGGGCTTTTTGCGGAAAGAAAAGATCCGTTTATTCAAAACGTGGATTTGGTAGTTGTCGACGTAACATGCAAACAGTTGTATCGGGTTGCCGAAATTATCCAGCATTACTTTGAGGTTCGTACTGAAATAATTGGTGTCCCGTATAATTCGGATGTTCCTGCCGGTAAGGAATATTTCCGGAATGAAATTAAAGCGTTTGTGGCAAAGTTGGCAGAATTCACTGGCAGAGACATTGACGATCAAAAGTTGCGGGCATCGATTATTCTCTACAATGACATTCGTGACGCCATACGAAAGTTATATTATTGGCAGGCGAAGCCTGTCGCACCGATTTCATGGCGCGATGTATATGAGGTTGTGCACGCTGGATATTTCTTAGACAAAGAGAACTATTTGCGTTTGTTACAAGAGTTGCTCCAAGAACTTGACAATGCCGCTCCTGCGGAAGAAGTTTCGCCAACGGCGCCTCGAATTTTACTCACGGGTAGTATTATCCCGCCTGGAGATCGTAAAATCTTCGGGATTCTTGAGAACATAGGCACTCGGGTTGTCGCGGATGATCTGTGGTCCGGATTTGGGCCTCACTTTGACTTGAAAATCGATGAGTTGAATGTTGCGGGAATTGCCGATTCGTATCTATCCCGACATCCACATGCTTCCCTCCCTAACCTTGATTTACAATCGGACCGAAGACTGAAAAATTTGCTTCACCTGATTAAAGAATTTGGCGTTGATGGGGTCTTATTCCATTCATTACGTTATTGTGATTCGTTTACATTCAAAGCGAATGAAACCAAAAACGTTTTGCAAAAAGCGAGCATTCCTTTTTTGGAGATTCATACCGAATATGCCGGTTCGGATTTTGAAGCGATTAGGACGCGGGCTGAAGCGTTTGCTGAAGTTTTAAAAACAAAAACGCTCGAGGCGGTTTAGGGCGTTTTGTTATGGGAGATGTCATAATGATTAAAGTATACGCGGAAAATATTCAAAAAAAGTTTATGCTTAAACCGGAACAACAGATTCGCGTTGACGGAAGGTTAACAACCGAGTTGCAAGTCCTGAACGATTTTAACTTGACGGTGAAAAAAGGGGAATTTGTGGCGTTGGTTGGCCCAAGTGGGTGCGGCAAATCGGTTTTTCTTGATATCATTGGGGGTTTAACCAAGAAAACAAACGGATGCATTCAGCTTGACGGCAAAGAGATTAATGGACCTGACCCCCAATTAGGTTATGTGTTTCAGCAATACGCATTGTTTCCGTGGCGGACGGCGCTTTCCAATATTGAGTATCCGCTGCAGGTCAGGGGAATCGCCGAGTTTGAGCGAAAAGAAAAGGCGGAGCGTTTATTGGCGCTTATTGGGCTTGAAGGTTTTGGAAAATGGTTGCCCAATCAACTGTCGGGCGGGATGCAACAACGTGTGGCAATTGCCAGATCGCTTTCAACTGATCCGGAGGTCTTGCTAATGGATGAACCCTTTGCTGCGCTTGATACGCAAACGCGAGAGTTGCTCCAAGGTGAACTGCTAAGAATCTGGGAAGGGATTAAAAACACAGTTGTTTTTGTCACCCATAGCATAGAAGAAGCGGTTTTCCTTGCGGATCGGGTGGTTGTTATGACGGCTCGGCCCGGAAAAGTAAAATGCATTGTCGATATAGAACTGGCAAGACCAAGAGATGAAAATACTCGGTCCGGCAACCAATTTGGAGAGTATCGACGCCGAATATGGGAAGCGCTCAAAGATGAGGTTAATAAAGCGCAGCAGGATTGGGAATTATCCGCGGTCAACAGCGGAAGATAGGAGTCGATAATGGCTAATTCAATTGGAAAAGAATCTGAAATAATCGTCGAGCGCAATGCTTATATCCGGCTCGATAATTTGGGAAATCGGGCGATTCGACGGATCGCTACTATGAAACAACAAGTGTATAGCTGCTTATTAGGAATTCCTTTGATTGTGATCTTTCTTATCGTTTGGGAAGTCGCACCGCGAATCGGCATTTTAAACCCGATCTTCTTTCCGCCATTTTCGAAAGTGATTCAAGCTTTCCAAACATTGGTTGCAACTGGAGAATTGCAAAGTCATATCGGGATAAGTTTATTTCGGGCGCTCACCGGGTTCGTGTTAGGAGCAGTGCTTGCCATACCACTTGGGTTTCTGATGGGGCGTTACCGCCTTTTTGAACAGGTTACCGATTTGTGGATTCAAGGATTGCGAAATACTTCGCAATTTGCACTGCTCCCGGTGTTCATTATGTTATTTGGAATCGGCGAGGTATCCAAGATTGCCATTACATTTTATGCGTCAATCTGGTTTTTACTGATCAACACGATTAGTGGAGTAAAGGGCGTGGATTCGTTGCTGATCAAAGCGGCGATATCCATGGGAACCTCGGATCGGGACCTTTTTAAGAATGTAATTTTTCCGGCAAGTTTTCCTTCGATTGTTTCCGGAGCCCGCTTGGCCATTAAGTCGGCATTGATGGCGGTGATTGGAGCGGAAATGCTGGCTGCCAAATCCGGGCTTGGTTATTTTGTTCAAAATTCCCAACTCATGTATCGGATTCCCGAAATGTATGCCGGAATATTGGTTTTAACAATTCTGGGACTATTGCTTAACTATGTGTTGGTATGGATCGAAAAAAGGGCGACGTCATGGAAAACGCAAACCGAAAATTTAAATTTTTGAACAGGACCCCAAATAAATAGAAGGAGTAAATCAATGAGCGTTGCTGTGGAAGCGAAAAAGATATTTCGGTATCCGGAATCCATTAAGGAATCATTTATAAAAACTCCGGGATTGCATTTTAAAGATGGAACGTATGTTAGTTCGGAGGAGATTTGGAATTTCATGACGGTCGAAGCGCCGGTCAGATTTCCTTATGCGTATAGTCTGGAAAGAAACTATCAAAGTCGTTTGTCCCGTGATGTTGAATTTTTCAGCGGCATCAAGCATTCGTATTTGAACCTGACCCTACGCGATCGATTGTTAAAAGCGCATGCCAACGGGACTCCGATCGTTCATGTCCAAGGGGGTCAGACTGTCGATCCCTATTATGCGGCCGGCGCGATTCCCATTGTTCCCGGACCGTTGAGAAGTTGGGCCCGAGACATGCAAGAAGGGCTTGATGTTCGCGCCGCGGGCAGACGGGCGATGAAGATAATGGAAGATGGGCGTCAGGCGATATCGATCGAATGCTGCAATAATCCAATCGGTTCAATCGAGGCCATCCGTCAGAAACTGGTTCCGGTAGATTTGATTGCGCCATACCTTTGTTTGCGATGCACTGATATTGGGTACATTCTTGAGTCGTATCGCACCCGAATTAAAGATATTCCCCTTCACTTTATCGATTTTCCGTTAACCCGGGATAAAAAATGGACTGTCGACTATGTGGCCGAACTGATTCGGGATTTGGTTAAAAAGATCGGAGCGCTACGGGGGGTAACGGTCACTGATGCCGATTTGTGGGAAGAGATAAAATTGGAAAACAGAGGGCGAAAGTTAGCCCGTGAAACCGTGGAAAGCGCTTGGTCCGCCGAACAGATTCCAGTCGTTAGTTCCGATTTATCCAGTATTATTACGTCGGGGCGTTTTGACCGGGGAGATTCTTTAGCGGGGACGGAATTTCTTGCGCAAGCTAACCTGGAAGTGAAAGAACGGATTGCCAATGGAATTTCAGGGGCTGGGTTAGTCGAGCGGCCGGTGCGAATTCTTTCAGTCGGTTCATGTTTCGGCCTTCGGGCAGATTTTATTGAAGACAAAGGCGGTGTTGTGGTCGGGACAGACGACCACTTGAGCAAGATTTACGCCGATGTCGGGGAGACCGGAGATCCGTATGAAGAGATTGCCAAAGCGATTTTGTCCTATCAATACGAACTGCCAACCGAACAACGCGCGCAATATGTGGTTGATTTGGTTCGAAAATCCAAAGCGGACGGCGTGGTTTGCGGTTTCAATTGGGGATGCAATTACCAATCGGCGGCTTCGCGGATGATTGCCGATATTGTAAAAGCGGAAACCGGCATCCCGACCATTAATATTGAAGTTGCTGAATTGGGACTGCTGGAAGGGAATGAGCAGACTCAAAACCGACTAGAGGCGTTTATTGAAATGCTGAGTTAATGTTCAAAAGTAAAACACTTTTTTAATGGGTCTAAACGATAGGAGGGGAAACGATGAAAAAGAACCTAAAGAGCGGATGGTTTGTTATATTGTTGATCGGCTTGTTTTTGGTGAACGGGAACGGGTTTTATTCATATGCCGAAAATAAGTTGAGCGTCATCAAGATTGGCAGCACAGCGCCAGGTCATTTAAAGTTTATTCTTAATCAGCAAAAAGGCTGGTGGGACGAAGAGTTTAAAAAAGACGGAGTCAAAATTGAGTATTATCCTTTTACCGGCGGCGGACAGGAAGCGATGACGGCTTTGGCGACGGGAGGATTGGACGTTGCCTATACCGGAACGGACCCGGCCTTGCGGACGGCGGCATCGGGTGCGGATGTTTATCTGATAGGACTCTCGAGCTTTGGCAAAAATGGCGGATCGGACATTGTGGTTCGCAAAGATTCGCCAATCAAATCGGTCAAAGATCTAAATGGAAAGAAAGTTGCATTCTTAACTGGAACGATGCGCCATGCAACATTGGCCAAGGCATTGAAATTGGCAAAGCTATCTTTAAAGGATGTCCAAGGGTTCAACCTGCCGTTTGAAGCCTCCGGTCCGGCCCTGTTGCGTGGCGATATCGACGCAATTGTCGAAAGCACGTCAACCATTGCGTCGTTAGTTGAAACAGGAAAGGTCAAGGTGATTTTGGATGGGAAAGATTATCCCCAATGGTCGAATCCAAGTACCATCTCTGCGAATGGAAATTTTGTAAGGACTTATCCACAGGTTATTCAACGATTGCTTAACGTTGATCTGGCTACTTCCCAATGGGCCGACGCCAATTTTGAAGAAGCGCTCAAGGTGTTTGCCGAAGGGATAAAGAAGAAAGTTGAAATTTTGCGAAAAGATTATCCGGACGGCAAATTATATCAAGATCCGATGATTACCAAGGAAGCGATCAAAGCTTTTAAAGCCGAAGAACAATTTTTAATCGAAGCCAAGCTTGCCAATGGAAACGTTAACTATAAAAAGTGGATTAATCGTAAATTTGGTGATGAAGCCTATGCGGAGCAGCGTCGAAAAATAAAAAAGGGCAAATAAGGTTGAAGCCGGATAGCGCGGGTAGGAAAGTAAATGTCAATGTTCATACTATGTCGCTGCGATTTGATTTGGGAAATACGGTCCGATGCCATGATTTGAAAACCGGAGAGCTCACAAGATGGGCTCTCTGTTTTTATGGTTCTGGAAGCGGGGTGCATTTCTCTATTCGTTAAAGCATTGATGGATTTTTTCGTGGCAATGGCAGGAATCATAAAGCGTATCAATAATATTTATTAGGTCACCCCGTTTTAAAGTCCGACAGGTATGAGGTGTTACGACGTGGTTATCAAACGGATGCTTCCAATCATCGTAGGGCTGTTAGTATTGTTGGTCGTAGCGGGTTGCTTTACGGAGTTCGGGGGAATCTCCGAACCGGAAGGCCGCCGCCCGTTGCCCTCGCCCGCGCCCAAACCGGGACCGGGCCAAAAGGTGTTCCGGTTGGCGGAAGGGTTGACGGCCGGTTATCCGGCGACGATCGGCGATATTGAATTTGCCCGGCTGGTGGAGGAACGGAGTCACGGCCGGATTAAGATTATTGTTTATTATGGGGCGAAATTGGGCGACGAACGTTCGGTGATCGAACAGATCCAGTTTGGCGGGGTCGACTTTGCCCGGGTGAACGCCGCGCCGTTATCCGAATTCCACCGGCCGTTGATCCTGCTTTCGCTCCCTTATCTGTTCCGGGATTCAAACCATTTGTGGCAGGTGTTGTACGGCCCGATCGGTCAAGAGTTATTGACCGGTTTAGCCACCAAGAACATGGTTGGGCTGACCTATTATACTTCGGCCGCGCGCAGTTTTTATACGAAGCGACCGGTGCGAAGCTTAGCCGATATGCGCGGGTTGCGGATCCGGGTCCAGCAGAGCGAGTTATACATGGATCTGGTGCGGGCGTTGGGCGCGGAACCGGTCCCGATCGCTTTTGGCGACGTCTATAATTCACTGCTGCTCAATCAGGTCGACGGCGCCGAAAATAACTGGGCCAGTTTTTTTGAGGTCAAACATTACCGGTTGGTGAAAAATTATACGGTGGACACGCATACCCGGACGCCGGAGGTGTTGTTGGTCAACCGGTCGGTATTTCAACAACTCAGCCCGGCGGACCGGGCGTTGATTTTACAAGCGGCGCGCGATTCGGTCAAGCCGCAGTGGAAGGCCTCGGCGGCGAAAGAAGCCAGCTCCGAGGCTGAGGTGCGTAAACGCGGTGTAAAGGTGATTGAACTGAGCGAAGCCGTCAAGGAACAATTCCAACGCGCTTCCGAACGGCTATATGACAAATATGGCCGGGAGTATCGCGGTTTGATCGAACGGATCCGCAAGACGAAATGAAATTTGATAAAACGACGAGGGTGTAGAGGACGTTGGGGAATCAATGGCGGCAAGGGTTTAAAAAACTTCCGATCAAGACCAAGCTGATCATTTTTATGACGATTTTGATCGTCCTGACCAGTCTGGTCAATCTTTATTTTTATTATGAAGCGTATATCGCCATGGATGAGTTCAATGAGATGCTCCAGGAGTATTCGGAAGTGAACGTGCTTTCAATGCGGCTGCTGCAGGCGCAGGACGCGTTAGGCCAATATGTCTCCTCGTTTGACCGGGACAAATTGAAACAGTTCCTCGACTCCAACCGGGAGATGAACCGGTTGGTGACCCAGATCGCCGCCCGGTCCAAAACCATGGACACCTATTTGTGGTGCCGGGCGGTTCAAAGCGGTCTCGCGGCTTATAACCAACAGACCGACCGGTTGTTGGCGCCGGCGCCGGGGGCGACGGCCTTTTCACGGGAATTCGGCCGGTTGAAAATGATCTCCGGATATCTGGAAAGCTATATCAAACAATTGCTGGACATCAAACTGACCGAAGGCGAATGGTATCAGCAACGCCTGGCCAAACGGGTGCGGACGATCCGGACGATCAATTTCGCCAGCGTGATTGGGATCGCGGTTTTCAGTTTGTTTTTCGTCTTATTCCTGTCGCGCAGCATCACCGAGCCGTTGTTGAAGTTAACCCGTTTTTCGGTTAACATCGCGCAAGGCAACTTCAAAGTCGGCCAACTGGCCATGGATTCTTCCGAGGATATCAATATTTTGGCGTTCGCCTTTAACAAAATGGCGCAAAGCATTGAGAACATGATCCAGGAGATTACCGCCAAATCCGATTTGGAACGGCAATTGCACGAACAGGAGTATCAAAATCTCAAAATTTCGGAGCAATTGAACGAGGCGAAGTTGTTGGCGTTGCAATCGCAGATCAACCCGCACTTTCTGTTCAATACCCTCAACGCGATCATGCGCCTGGCGCTGTTTGAAAAAGCCGTCAAAACGACGGGTCTGATCGAATCGCTGTCGCGGATCTTCCGCTATAACCTCGGGTCCACCCAGCGCGAGGTGTTGCTCACTGAAGAATTGGCGGTTATCGAGGAATACCTTTCAATCCAGCAGACCCGCTTTGGCGACCGGATTCAGTTTAGTCTCATCAGCCGCGCCGATATCAGTCGCCTGGTCATACCGCGGTTTACCATCCAGCCGTTGGTGGAGAACGCGATTGTCCACGGTTTGGAACCGAAAGAAAACGGCGGAGCGGTCCGAATCAAGATTTACCTGCGCGGTCGGACGGCGTGGGTCCGGGTGATCGATAACGGGGTTGGGATCGCTAACGGGCAGTTGGCGCGGATCCGCAGCGGCGCCGAGAACGAAAGCCGTTTCAAAGGACAGACCACCGGAATTGGCCTGGCCAACGTCAGAGAACGGATGGTGCTCTATAATGAAGAAGAACAGGCTTTCCGGATTTGGAGCAAACCAGCTCTGGGCACGGTGGTCACTCTCCAGTTAAAACTGGAAGATCAATAATCGCGCCGGATCAATCAGGAAATTTTGCGATTTTGACGGAGCGCGCCCAATATTGATGCTACGGGTGAGGTAAAATGTATAAATTATTAATAGCCGACGATGAGGTGTTGGAGCGTCAGGCGATCCGTTATATCGCCGCTGAACGGTTTGCCGGCGAGTTTGAAATCCGCGAGGCGGCGAACGGCCGGGAAGCGGTGGAGCTGGCGTTGGATTTCGCGCCGGATATCGCGTTTTTGGATATCAAGATGCCGGGATTAAACGGCCTGGAAGCCGCGGCGCAGATCCGGCAGACTTTGCCCGATTGTCAGTTCGTCATCATCTCCGCCTATCATCATTTCAGTTACGCGAAAGAAGCGGTGACGTTGGGGGCCACCCAATATATCACCAAACCCGTTCCCGTTGAGGAGCTGGTTAGGGTGTTGCGTCGGGTCGCGTTGCGAATTGACGACGCCCGCGCCCGTAAACAACATGAAGCGGAAACCGCCAAACGGCTCCGGCAAGTGACCCAATACCTTCAGGAAGAACTGTTGCTGCTGATCGCTTTGGGTGAGGTGGAAGACCGGGTGATTCAAGAGTATTTCACCATTTTCGAATTGGATTATAAGGCCTTTCTGTTTGCCAATTTGAAGATTGAAACGGCGGGGACGCTGACGGAGATCGAACGGACGATCCGGAAGAAGCAGGCGGTCGACGAGATCAAAACCATCATTCGCGACTGCGGGCACGACTGTTTGATCGGCAGCGTCGGCCAGGAGATTTACGTTTTGCTCTTGTTGAACGGGGAAACGGATGAATACGGCGTCCGTATTTTTAGCGTCGAGTTATTCTCGCGGATTATGGAACAGATCGACCGGGAGCTCGGATTGGGGCTGAAAATCGGCATCAGCAACTATTGCGCGGATTTGGCCAATATGTACGCGGCGTTTCTCCAAGCGAAATTTGCCGTGAACTATGACCAAACTCCGGGCGCGTTGGTGAGTTACGGGGATATTCATAAAGGGGAATCGGCCGCCGCCTATCCCATTAACAAGGAGAAAATGCTGCGCGAATGCATGGTGCAGGGCGATGAGGCGCAAGCGTTGCGGTTGTTGGATGAGATCATTGACTGGCTGGCGTTTCAGACGGCGGAATTGGATACGTTGCGCCAAAAAATCTATGAACTGCTGTTGGTGTTGGTGCGCGAGGTGATCATCAACTCCAATTTAAGCGAGGTTGACCTGGACGCGGGCGAGTTGCGGGCGGTTTTTCTCCAAGAGGACGGCCGGGAACTGCGGGCGTTCGCCAAACGTTTGATCGCCGCGAAAATCGGGGAGATTCACCGGATCAAGGTGTCGCGGGCCAATTCGCTGTTGGCCAAAGCCGTCGCATATCTGGAAGAACGTTACGCCCGGGAAATTTCTTTGGAAGAGGTGGCGGAGTTTATTCAGATCAGCCCCTTTTACCTGAGTAAGTTATTTAAGAAGGAATTGGGCGAAAACTTCAGTGATTATCTGACGGCGATCCGGATGAAAAAAGCCAAGGAAATCCTGGTCGACCCGCTGAGCAATATTAAGGAAGCCAGCTACAAGGTGGGCTATAAGGACCCGAATTATTTCGCGCGGGCTTTTAAGAAAAGCTTTGGGCTGACGCCGTCGGAATACAAGGCGAAGTTTGTCATCCACGGCACCAAGGATCCGAACCGGGTCGGCCGGATCGCCTACGATCTCGACGGCTTCCGGGTCGACGTCCGGCATGTGGCGGTCCGCGAGACGACCGCCGATAACCCGTTTGTCCCTCACGAACACGCCGAAAAGGAGCTGTGGTATATTGTCAGCGGCAGCGGCTACTTTTTACGCGACGCCCAGGAGGAACCGGTCGGGGCGGGCGACCTGATTCAGATCGACTCCTGGGTCAAACAC
Organism: Bacillota bacterium; assembly: GCA_023417475.1. GTDB lineage: Bacteria > Bacillota > UBA4882 > UBA8346 > UBA8346 > JAEYPR01. The sequence continues at coordinate 76,296 of JAEZFP010000010.1, forward strand.
GGTTTGCGGACGGAAACCAAACTGACCTGGGTGGTGCTGAGCGCGGAGAATTTGTAAGAAATTTGGCAGGAGTTGGCGGAAAGAGAACGAAATAATCAACCATGAGATGAACACTTGCGAATTGGTCCCCAATTTCAGGAAACGGAGCGATGCGACAATGTTCAGGATTCGATTTTTTCGGACCCACGATCCTTATGGTTGTTTTTCAAATTTTGCCGAATATCCCGTAACCATGGCCGGAAAGGTGTGGCCGACTTCGGCTCATTATTATCAGGGGCAAAAGTACGCCGGCACTGTTTATGAAGACGTAATTCGTCAAGCCGCCACGCCCATGGAAGCGGTCCGGCTGGGCAAGGATAAAAACCGGCCGTTGCGGCCGGATTGGCATCTGCAAAAAGATGCGATTATGAAAGAAGTGACCGTCGCCAAGTTTGCCCAATATCCGGTCTTACGGGCGATTTTGCTCTCCACCGGCGACTGTTGTTTGCTTGGCTACTCGACCACCGACGCCTATTGGTCCGACGGTGGCGACGGCTCGGGCCGGAACCGGTTCGCCGAGATTTTGATGGAACTCCGGGAAAACGATCCCGACTATCGCCCGGATTTTTATCTGCCCCAGTGGCTGGCCTATCCGAATATCGCGCCGTTTGACACGTTTTGGTGCAAGGGCGAAGGCAAGGAGTACCGGTCGCGGTTTGACCAATGGTTTCACCACCTTCATCCCGAGGCGAAAAAAGAGTATGACCGTTATTTTATCCCGCCCCGGGAGTGGGAAGGGGTTAACGCCAAGCGGATTGAGGAAGAAAATGAGGTAAAGACGCAGTAATTGCGGGTTGTTGATTTGGGTTTTGAATAAGGCCTCTTTTGCCGGGTAATCGCCGGTGAAGGAGGTTTGTTTTTGCCGTAACTCCGCCGGGCTGGGCGGGGAAGTTGTTTCCACAATATGGGAAACAGTTTGATTGCGCGGAGAGAATGGCGAAAACCCTTGAGTGACTTCAAGGGTTTTGCGGATGGGTGGATCTGGGGCGTGGGAAATGCTGTTAGTGGTCGTGTTCTTCCGGTTTGACCGCTTGTACCGTGCCGTAGGGGTGCTGGGGCGGCGCGTAGATGGAGTATAGTTTGAGCGGCATATTGCCGGTGTTGATTACGTTATGCCAGGTTCCGGCGGGGATGATGATGGCATAACCGTCCCCGACGCAGCGTTGAAAGTCCAAGTTGTGGCGCTCCTTGCCCATCATGGCCAAGCCTTGGCCTTGTTCGACCCGGAGGAATTGGTCGAGGTGGGGATGGATTTCGAGGCCGATGTCTTCACCGACGTTGATGCTCATCAGCGTCAATTGCAGATGGCAGCCGGTCCATAAGGCGAGCCGGTAGTTGTTGTTGAGTTTGGTCGCTTCGTCAATATTGATCACAAACGGCTGCGGGCCGTAATCCCGCAATTGCGGAAAGGGGCTGTAGGCCGCCGCGTACGACGGTTGCCACCAATAGTTGTCGTTGGGGTTGGTTGCCGGCGGGGCGGCGCAATGGTCGCACGGGGCGGGTTGACGTTTGTCGCGCATGGTTTCAGTCCTTTCGTGGGCTTTTCTACCATTGTATTGTTGATCTGGAAAACCTGTGCTTTGGGAACGGGTCAAAACGGGGAAAATTTGGCGTGACTCACCCCCCTTGCGATAGCGAATGCTTGAACAAACTTTTTACGATCCCCCTCTCTTTGAGGACAGCCGACTCGAAGCGGTGGAAGAGAGGGGGGGCCATGAAACGCATTTTCAAACACAACAAATGGGAACGTTAGGCGAACGGTTGGTTATCAGGAGCCGGCGTCAGTTTGGCCGGGAATAATCAACCGACCATAGACCATTTTGGGATAAAATGCGATGTCGCGATTCGTCAGATAATAACCTTCCTTATCTCTGGCAACCTTCAACGTGATCCAAACATCGTCGCCCAGATCTACTGCCACTTGATCGTCGGGTTGCAATTCATGGTAAAGTTCGCGGTTGTATAGGGCATAACGGCCCTGATGTTGCAGCATGATGAAACCGGCAATTTCGGGTACGTCCGGTTGCTCCGGAGTTAAAAGTTGAAGGGTAATCCGACCGGGTTGCAGGCGGACTTGCAACTTGGAGCCGATCTGGAAGCCGCATTGCCGGAGGTGTTGGCCGGAGAGGCGGATGAGGGGCAATTGCCGATCATTCCGGTGAATTCGACTCACGGTAAGGATATGCTCGTTCATTCGGTTTGCACTCCTTGTATATTTAGTCAGGTTATTCCGCGTTGCATCTAGCAATTATCGAAAGAAACATGAAATACACCTTTTCCTCATTTTCTTCTTTTTTAGTTTTTTTGTCTAGATAAAGCCGCAAAATAGTACATTATGTCCGAAAAAACTTGAAATTGGACATATTGTCCGATAAATCGTCGTTGGGCGAGGATGTACAGTCGTTGGGCGAGGATGCACAGTCGTTGGGCGAGGATGCACAGT
>JAEZFP010000023.1 GCA_023417475.1 Bacillota bacterium
GCCTTCCTGGCTGGCGAGACACTCCATCGTGGAGTGTGTTGGTGGAGGGGGAAGGATTCGAACCTTCGAAGGCGTCAACCAACAGATTTACAGTCTGCCCCCTTTGGCCGCTCGGGAACCCCTCCAAATTAATGCGCCGTATCTCGGACGCAGATATGATTATAATAAAAAACAACCTCAGTGTCAACCTATTTTTGATTCCTTTTTCAGCCAAGCTTAGCTTGACCTGGGAAATCGGCTGCGGTTGTGTGACAACGCATCCACAGCTTCCTGCCGAAAAAATAAAACCTTCCGATTTGGAAGGTTTACCGGTCATTTCACGTAACAAGTCTCTTCACGTTTTTCCAGATACCGTTCGAGTTTCCGTTTCACCCGTTGCAAAGCGTTATCGATGGACTTGACATGGCGGCGTAGATCTTTGGCGATCTCTTGATAGGAACGTCCGTCCAAATAGGACATTAAAACCTTCCATTCCAAATCGCTGAGAAACTCGCCCATCTTGTGTTCAATGTCGACAAACTCTTCCCGGCTGATCACCAATTCTTCGGGATCGGTAACTTTGGTGCCGGACAATACGTCGAGCAAAGTCCGATCCGACTCCTCGTCGTAGATCGGTTTGTTTAATGAGACATAGGAATTTAACGGGATATGCTTCTGCCGGGTGGCGGTTTTAATCGCAGTAATAATCTGACGGGTGATACAAAGCTCAGCAAAAGCTCTGAACGATGCCAGTTTATCATTGCGAAAATCCCGAATGGCTTTATAAAGGCCAATCATTCCTTCCTGGATGATGTCCTCGCGATCCGCGCCGATTAAAAAGTACGAACGGGCTTTGGCACGGACAAAATTCTTATATTTATTGATAAGATATTCCAATGCGGCGTCATCGCCTTCGCGAGCTGCTTCGACAATTGTTTCATCCAGCATCTCATCATAGATTTCAGCTGCGTCTCTTTGGGGTTTTGCTCCCACGTTAAACTCGCCTCCAGATGTTTTTTTGATACTGGCTTGGCAAAGGAGAGCCACGGCTCGTCCAATTCCCGATCAGCATGTCCCATTTCAAACGGTAGAAGCGCTTCAGGACTATCTTTTTCGCGACATATTTCAGATCATTGCCATTTTGCAAAGCAATCGCGCCACGAAGGATAAGCTGATGCAATTTTCAAAAGAATTCACATAAAGATATTATACAATACTTGTGATTTGAACGTCAAGGGAAGGAAAATCCACTCATACCAATACTTATGCAATCTCCCAAATCAAAACCGGTTGGTCCAGACATTGTCCGCGACATTCGGCTCCAAAATGTTATATTTGCCATTCACCATGATCCGTTTGGGCTTCGCGGGCAACGTTCTCTGCATTGTAACATTAACGTTTCGAAATGACAAGGCTTCGGAGTAAACTTCCGACCCGGTAATTATTTCAAGGTCGACGGTTTCCGGCAGGTTGAGCTGCCCGGTATTTTGAATGGTGAACGCTACGACAAACTTACCTTGTTTGGCTTGGACCGTGACGTTGCGCAACGCGATATTGTACCGACCGACAGTGTAAACCCATTGACGGTAAAAATCCAACAACGACGCGCCGTAAAGCTCCACTCCCAATCCGGTGAAGTCGCGGATTCCCGCCGGACGGTTGGCGTAACGCCGGACAAATTCGGCGAGATAGTTGCCAAACTTGGTTTCGCCCAGAACCACCCGGGTCATGTGCAAAACGTACGCCCCTTTGTGATATAACAGTTCCCTTTGCAGATCATAGGGGCCCAGTTCCGCCAATGACAACTCCGATATTTGGTAGGATTGCGATTGACGATAGGCCTTCTCATACTCGGAACGCCATTGCGGCAACTGCGCCCGGGTTTGCGGAGCGTTCGGCGCCAACCGCTCCAGAGCGAGATAGGCGCTGTAATTGGCGAACCCTTCCGCCAGCCACCAATCATGCAACGTTTTGGGGTAAACTAGATTCCCCCACCAATAATGGGCCATTTCATGCGCTAAGGTAAATAACGAAAACCGGTTCGCCCGGTTCCCCGGAACATGAATAAAAATCAGCGAACCGCAATTGCTGTCGGTTTCCGAGGCGAAATCATTCATGACGATTGAAAATTCGCCAAACGCCACTCCCCCGAATTTGCCAAGGAAAAACTCGCCGACGGCCGCCCCTTGCTCCAGCAGTTCATCCCGGAACGCCGGAGTTGTCCCCGGAAGATAAAACAAGCGGTAAAGCCGCCCTTTAGTCATTTTGGTGGCGATCTGGTAACGGCCGACCGCAACGCCCAGCGCCGTCAGCGGTTGACTGGCCCGCCAGACATAACCCAGCTGTTGGAACGGATAGGTCCGCATTCCTTGTAAATTGCCGTTGCCCACCCCAAAGTAGCCCGGCGGCGCCACCAATTCGACCTCCGCCGTCGCCGGGTCCGGCACCAGGCTCCGCGGGTACCAGTTTCCGGTCAACTCCAGCAACACCGCCTTGCTCGCGGCATTGGCCCGGAAACTGTACCGCATCCCGAAACGGAAGACGTCGCCCCGTTTTTTGGGCGTCGGCAAGTCAACCCAATAGACCTCGGCTTGTTTCCGGAGGGAGACCGGCTTGCCGTTCAATTTCGCCTCGTCAATTTGCAATTGATTAAATTGGGTCAATAAAAAGTAAAACCGGTCGGTCTCGGCGATACTGACCCGGAGGTCGGCATCGACCGAAACCGTAATCCGGTTGCTGTCGTTGCGAGTGGTAACTTGAATTTGGTAATTTTGATAACTGACCGTCGTTTGCCCGGCCAACCAGTCAAGATCGGGACCGGTCTCCGCCAGCAGACTGCCGCCGCCCACGGCGAGCAAGATCAAAAAACACCAGACGCAAACGAACGTCACCCGTTTGCGCCGTGGAACGTTATCATGGTTTACAACCGTCCGGTTCATTGCTTTGCCGTCCGTTGCCTCCGTACTTCGTACAACAAAATTCCGGTCGCCACCGACACGTTTAATGAATTGATCGAACCCCACATCGGCAAACGCACCAGTTGATCGCAATGTTCCGCCAACAACCGGGAGACTCCTTTGCCCTCGCCGCCGACCACCAGACCCATCGGTCCGGTCAGATCGGCCTTTTGAAAATCGATCTTCCCATCCATCTCCGCACCGGTAAACCAGATTCCGCTCTTTTTTAATTCATCCACCGTCTTGGTGAGATTGGTGACGCGGGCCACCGGGATATACTCGATGGCGCCGGCCGAAGCCCGAGCCACGGTGGCGGTCAATCCCACCGCCCGTCGTTCCGGAATGATGATTCCGTGAACACCGGCCGCCTCGGCGGTCCGGATCACCGAACCTAAGTTTTGCGGATCTTCAACACCGTCTAAAATCAGGATAAACGGCGGTTCGCCCTTGGCGGCCGCCCGCTCCAAAATCGCCTCGACCGTGGCATACTTCCAGTCCGCGGCCAACGCAATAATTCCCTGGTGATTCCGGGTTTGCGCTATCCGGTTTAACGCCGCCGCGTCCACCGGATGCAGCGGAATTTTCTTCTTCTCAATCAAACCGAGGATCTCCCGCAACGCTCCGGTGGGGGTTTCATTCTTCAGCAAATACACTTTGGTCAATTCATGATCGGCGCGGAGCGCCTCAAGGATTGGATTTCTGCCTTCAATCTGTTCAGCCATTGCTTACATCCTTATCTTAGATTCTATTTTAACAATATTACCGATTTATTCTGCCACGTTGTTCAAAAAATACTGTCCTTAACTTTCACTCATCTCATTTACGGTATGCGTTGTGACCAACAACTCGTTTAATCGTTCCGTCTCCCCGCATAAATACAAATAACCCAGCAACGCTTCAAACGCCGTGCTGTATCGGTAAGTAATCACATCGCTCCCGGCGGGGACATGGCCGCTTTTGACATTGCGGCCGCGTTTGACGATCTCCTGCTCCCGTTGGGTCAAAAACGGTTCGATTCGTTTGACCAATTCCGCCTGATACCCGGCTCGCACCCGCGTGGTTGCCTCTTTATGCAGATCCCGCGTTTTGGCCGGTCCGGCGCTAACCAACTGCTGCCGGACGAACAACTCATAGACGGCATCGCCGATATACGCCCAGACCGCCGGGGAGAACTCGTCGGGATTCACCTTGGACATATGAGAAAACAATTGTTGCGCCATAAAAACCGCCTGTCGTATTTGCCAAAACCGCCCGCGATGTTGGTGCGACCGATTCGGCGTCTGTGCCAATCAAAAAGAATTCGCTTTCCGTTCTGGCATTTCCTGCACTACTTCCTGAGTTTCACCGTAATTTCAAATTAGTTTATCCATTGACGAACCGCCTCATGAATCTTCCGACACTACGGCCCGCGCTTGCCGGTATAACCCGCGCACCGTTTCCGCATCGGTCAGCTCGCAAACAAGCGCGTTGAACATTGGTTGAAGTCTAGCGGCGTTTCCCCAAGCCCGACTCTGCCGTAATAACTGCCGGATCAATCCCACCAATTCGTCCCGCGACTGCAACGCGTCCAACCTTCCCGTCTGGGTGTGATATAAATATAGCAGGTAGAAAGCGGCAACTCGCGGATCGGCAAACCGGAAACCATGTACCGGTCCGTTGGGCACAAGTTGTCCCGATTTTTGCAGTTCTTGATAGATCGGCGTTCCTTGATAGGGAACCAACTCCTGAAACAGATTCAAAAATGCCGCTTTGGCAAAGACGTCGGTATCGATGAACTCCCGTAGATACGCTTCAAACTCCTGTTCGATCTGTTCCAGGGTGATCTCGGGTGTGAACAATATCATATACAATCCCAGGTCTACTCCCAACTCCCGCGCCAAACGAATCGCGCGGCGGTTTGCGGCGACTGTCAACCCTTTGGCGAAACGCGTCAAACGTTCGTCCAAAAATGATTCCACGCCGATATCCAATGAAAAACCTTGCACCGGCCGGCCGTGAAGCTGCATGCTGATCAACGCCGACGGGTCGCGGAAATTGCGGTTGATGGCCCGGATGACCGGAGCCAACTCCGGACAGGCACTTAACGCCTTGCTGAATTGATCGGCCCGCACCTGCAGGTTAATCCGGAGATTCCGTCCCCGGCTGATTCGCTCCAAGGCGTGCAGAATCTGATAAGCCCGCTGATAATCGGGCGGACTAAAGCCGAGAAACTGGTCGTCGGCGAAGGTGATTTCGCTAATCGCCGGATCGCGCAACACCTGATCGATCTCATCCAGCACCGCCGCGACCGGACGGGGCTGCCAAACCCGGGCGAACTGCGCGTTGGCGCAGAAAGCGCAGGCAAAGGGACAGCCTTGCGAACTTTGAACCCGGGCCGAATAATAACGAAAAGCCAAATTAAAATCGTTAAAAATATCGCTGCGCGGCAAAGGGACCGGCGTGGGCGGCAGCGCCGGATCGCCCAGGTGCAGCCAGTCCTTTCCCGAGGGATGGAGCGATAAACCGGCGATCGGCGCATGCTGATGATCGGAATGCCGCAGGTGCTGGTGGAGGTCGCCGCAAGCGCAATGATCCGCCGGCCCTAACTCCGCTACCAGTTGGGCGAAGGGAGTTTCACCGGCGCCCCGGATCAAAAAGTCAAACTCCAGCGGCATTTGATCGGGAAAAAGGGTGGGATGGATGCCTCCGGCAACGGTGTTGATGCCGAGACGCCTAGCCAACCGGGCGAGCGTCGTCGCTTCCGCCACGGTTTCCTCATACACCGCGAAGCCGATCAGATCGGGCAAAACCCCGGCCGCCTGCGCTTGCAGCAAATAATTCTCGACCGTCGCCAAAAGCGACGGCGGGTCAAGTCCAAAGATCCATTTAAAAACATTCAGATCCATCCCCTGCACCAACACCCGGGGCGGTAACGCCGCCGCGATCCGGGCCAATCCCAACGAAGCGGTGGGAATGGCAAAACGGTTCGCGCTGGGATTGATCAATAACACGCGATATACGGGTTGATTCATTCACGACTCGTCCATTCTGTCAGTATTTAACGGATCATCGCCCAGCCCCGGCGCATGTTCCAGCACGATCCCGATCAATGCCGGAACCAGCCCGATCAATATTCCCAACAACAATAGGGATATGTGACGGGCCGATTGATCCCATTGCAGATAAAAAACGCTAAAGGCCACCCAAAGCAGTCCCGTGGCGGCGATCAGCAAACGCGACAACCAGCTGCGCCAGTTGGAGATTGGGGTTGATTCCGCATCGGTCGCCACCAGACAGCTTCGTCCCAAGCGGTCCGGACGGACGGACCGGTTCCGGCGCAACCCGGAGCGGAACCGAGCCTGGATCAGGTAATAGATCCCCACGCCCAACACCATCATCGTCGGAAGTAACACCCAGACCAGATTCAAAAAACTGGCCAATGTATCGTAAAGGCCGTGAAACAATACGGCCAACAAATATCCTTCACCAATCAAGCCATAGCGGCGAAGCCCCGGTTCAAAATGGGAGACTCCCACGAAATATCCCATAATCACCCCGGTAAACGTATGGAGCGGCACGGCGGTAATGGCCCGGGCGATCCCCACCGCCAAACCCGCCTGGGTCACAAACAGGATGTTTTCGACCACGGCGAACCCTAACGCGCTGGCGACGGTATAGACAATCCCGTCATTCTCCTCATCCAAACAGTTGCGCCGCCAGATAAAGAGCAGCACCGGCAGCAACTTGCACGCCTCTTCGATCACGGCAATCCGTCCGAAGGTATTGGCGATCGTGCCGAGCAATCCTGGCCAGCTCATTGGCGGCAAAGCGCGCATTAACAATTCCAAACGCAAGGCGGCAATGGTGCCAAGCGCTCCCAGTCCCATCAAAAAAAGCACTTGGCTTAACGGTTCCGGCTCATGCCGGTCCAGGTATAAGATCAGCGCCAAAAAACCAAGCGCCGGCGTGACGGCGATCAGCAACAGACTCCAATGATGTTGGGTGCCGATAAAGTCAATCACCACCGCCACGGCCAGCACCCAGAGGCCCAACAGTACAATGATCGGACTGACCAGCTGGCCTTGGCGCGGGTTGGGCGATGGTTTTGGGGGGGCGACTGCAACCTGCTCCCGGGCTCCGCAGTTGGGGCAGTGGTTGGTCGCTTCAGTAATTTGACGTCCACAATCCGGACACTCCATTGCTGCCTCCCGGGCCGCAAATTAGACCTCAATATTAGCGGCGGCCTATTTTCATGATACCATATTCGGCGGAAAAACGATCAATTGATCTCCAAACCCATCAAAATCGAATGATAATAAGTCCCGTTCACGCAGAAATCCCGGCTGATCCGGCCTTCTTCGCTAAAACCAAACGAACGGTAGAGCCGGATCGCCCCGGCGTTATCCTCCCGCACTTTCAGATTGATCTTTTTAATCAAGCCATTCTGTTCCGCCCAGGCAATCAAAGCCCCGATTAAATCGGAAGCGATGCCCAACCCCCAAAAATCCCGGAAGACGCTGACGCCAAACTCGCCGCTGTGCCGGGTGCGTATCCGGACCCCGCCCCGAAAGATTAAATTTCCGACAATCCGGCCATCCATCTCCGCCACCAGAAACAGGTCGTTATCGGCATGCAAACATTTGGTGATCATCGCCAACTCGTCAGCGACAGTCAATTGGACTTCGCCTTGACCGAAACTTAGGAAGTCCGATTCCCCCGCCACTTGTTTTAAAAAATCCACCATCAGCGCGGCATCTGCCGTTGTCACCACCCGAACAAGCAAAGTTTGACCGTTCCTCAATTGAAAACGCATCGTGCCGCCCTCTCTATTGTCAGTTCTTCCATCATTCACGGCACCTCCGTCACACTGTGCCGTAATAATCAAACACTCGAATTTAATCCCGCAATTGCTTCAACCTCGCCATTGACGGGATGAGCATATCGGCGGCGGGGTACGCTTCCGGTTGGACGGAGTCTTTCAGTAACACCGTTCGAAACCCGGCGGTTTTGGCGGGAACAATATCCTTGTCATAATCGTTGCCCACCATCATGCAAACAGCGGACGGACAATCCAAACGCCTCGCAATCTCTATGTAAAACTCCACTTGCGGTTTGGCAAAACCCAATTCTTTCGAGGTAAACAAGTGGGAAAAACAACCGCGAATACCGACCCGTTCCAACGCCAAACCAAGCTTTTCGGCATCGGAATCGCCGGCGTTGGACGCCACACAAAGCACATAATGTTGCCGGAGCGAATCCAACGCCTCAACCACGCCCGGCACTAACGCAACTTGCGGCCAATCAGCCATCGGACCTTGATACTCGGGAAATACGGCCATCAACGTATCACCCCAATCAAAAACAACCGTCTGTAACGGTTCGACCGTCGCTTGGCGCAGCTTCGCCAGATCATCCCAGGCTTTTTGTGATTCCTCCCGTAAATACCTGCGGATCGGTTCCGGATTGAGCAGACTTTTCGCCATCAACCGTTGGATATTTTCAATCAACCCCACCATCACCAAGGATTTCGCTTTAGCGTCCCCTTCCTGCAGCAACAGCTCCAGTGTCTGAAAAACTTTGGGGAACTCGGCGGTTGTCCCGTTTTGTTGGGCCAAAATCAGCCACCGGGCTAAATCGGCCAGTTCGACTTCGGGCCCTGGCTGTTGCGCTTGCCCGTGGTCATGAACAGGCGATTGTTTGTACTGTTCGCTCCATGACGGAAGATTTTTATGAAATAATGGTAGTACGTGCCGTTCGGTGTACATATGAAACCTCGCTTTTAGTATGTATTTATTCTTTTGACCGTCATATCATCATCTCCAACTCCAATTCGTCCCGGAGCGGGATTCCATCGCAGCCGACGACCGGGATTTCCGGTTTCAGTTTGCGGGCTTCCGCTAGCGCGTTTCGATGAAACGCGGCGAGGGAAAAACCCCTTTTTTGATAAAAACGAAGCGCCGGGAGATTATCATTGGTCGTGATCAACCAAAGGCGCTGGCAATGTTGAGCCACGGCCAACCGGCGCACTGTTTCGATCAAGGCTGAACCGATCCCGATTTGCGCAATAAAGCTCGCCAATAAAATAATTTGACAAGCATGATCCGAAATCCGATATAAAATAATTCCGGCCGGCGCCCCATTTTGGATTCCAACGTAACCGGGCAACGTTGGAGCATCGTAACGCCGCATTCGCGTCACGATCGTCGTCGAACCCCATTCTTCCTTCAGATAAGGGATTAACCACTGATTATCATCGGCTGTTTTGGAGCGGATTTGAAATTGCATTTTAAAACACCAACTCCAACCGTTCCAGTCGCCGTTGTAATTCCGCAATCACCTGTTTTTCCGCCTCGTAGCCGTCGGCCTCAAAGGTCACCGAAAAACGCAGATAGGCTCCGGCGTCATCCCATGGCACCGTTGAGATTTGCGCTTCTTTGATTAAATATTCGGAAGCATCCTCGGCATTGGCAAATACGACGCCCGACTTCGTCCCTAGGGGCGCCGGGACATAACAATAAAACGAACCGCGCGGTTTGGTCGCGTTAAACCCTGCCGCTTGCAAGGCCGGAACCAGCAGGTCAAAGCGGCGGGAATACCGTTCGCAATTGATTTGGGTCAGTTCGGGATGGTTTAAGGCGTAAATTCCGGCTTTCTGAATCGCCCGAAACTGCCCGGAATCAGTATTGTCTTTGACCGTGCCGTAGGCTTGAATTATCTTTGGGTTCCCGACCACAAAGGCCAACCGCCAACCGGTCATATTAAAGGCTTTGGATAACGAATGAATCTCCACTCCCACTTCCAGTGCGCCCGGTACCGACAGGAAACTCAACGGCCGGTACCCGTCATAAATCAGGGCGGCGTAAGCGGCGTCGCAGATTACCAAGATTTGATTTGTTTGGGCAAACGCGACGACCTGTTCGTAAAACTCCCGGGTCGCCACCTGCCCGGTGGGATTATTGGGATAGTTGATGTACAGCAGTTTCGCCCGACGCAACACCTCCGGGGGAATCCGCGTCAAATCGGGATAAAACTGATTGGCCCGGGTTAGCGGCAACTGATAGACCTCGCCCCCGACATATTGCGTATAGGTTCCAACGACCGGATAACCCGGCGTGGTTAATAACGCAATATCGCCGGGGTTAATCAGACAAAGCGGCAGCAAGGCCAAGATCGGCTTGGAACCGATGCCGTGAATAATGTTCTCAACCGTCAGGCCCTTCACCCCATAAACCTGATCCAGATAAGCCACAGCCGCTTCTTGAAATTCAACGATTCCGTTATCCGAATACCAGCGGTTTTCCGGTTTCCCCGCTTCCCGGCAGAGGGTTTCGACGATCCCCGGAAACGCCGGTTGATCCGGTTCGCCCACGCCCATGTCAATCAACGGACGCTCGGGATGGTTCCGTCGCGCCTCGTCCTTGGCCTGTTTGATCCGGACAAACTTATAGACTTTGGTCGCTTTGCCAAAGTTGCTGCCGCCCAACCGTTCGGCGATTTTTCCGGTGATGAAGTCCATGATCCGGCCTCCTCATAATATTATTATCCAAATCTACCTACAATTTAGAATACAACCTCCGTCCATCCACAACCACACTCACTGATTACTACTATATTTCGCCCCCAGCCACTTCTTTCCTCCGCCTCCTCCAAGGGAAAGTCCGATCATTTATAATGAATAAACCAACCACTAAGTCAGTTATCCCACCGCTTCTGTCCCATACCAAAACCATTGAGACGTATAATACGATTCTAAAACATATTAATATGGTTCTAGTACACACCAGTCAAGTGAACAAATACCGCATCTTTAGTCACTCGCCCGGTAACGGTTCGGCCTAACTTTCAAATAATATAGGCCGAGAGGCTCCTTGCCGGATTTCTTGTCTTCCCGAATCGGCAATCGCGTCGTCAAAAGTTGTGCAATGCAAGGAGTGACCGAGCGAGGAGCGCAAATAATACTCGCTGTATATTGAGCACCGCAGCGACCGAACGACGCAGCAGTGTGCAACTTTTCACGGCGCAACAAGAAATCAGGCAAAGCCCTTCACCTCCCCAATTAACTTCCTCTCTCCTAACTCCCAATAAAAAAATCCACCCTCAGTTTCCCCAACGAAACTCTAGAGCGGATTTTCAACTCAAACTCCAATTACTTCGCGACGATGAACCCTTCGGCGACTAACAACTCCGCAGTCAACACCGCGCCGCCGGCGGCGCCGCGCAACGTATTATGGGACAACGCCACAAACTTGTAATCATAGATCGGATCCTCACGCAACCGTCCGACCGTTATCCCCATTCCGTTTTCAGCATCCCGGTCCAACTTGGTTTGGGGCCGGTTATCCTCCTCAAAATACTTCACAAACTGCTTAGGCGCGCTGGGCAGATTTAGCTCCTGAGGCCGGCCTTGAAACGCCGCCCACCGGGCAATCATCTCTTCTTTGCTCGGTTTTTTATCAAAGCTGACCGAGACCGTCGCCAGATGGCCGTCGCTGGCCGCCACCCGGATACATTGGGCGGAAATTACCGGCTGAGTCGCATGGACGATCCCCCGCTCGCTAACCTGACCCCAAATTTTCAACGGTTCCTGTTCGCTCTTTTCTTCCTCGCCTTTAATAAACGGGATTACGTTGTCCACCATCTCCGGCCATGTTGCGAAAGTTTTTCCCGCGCCGGAGATCGCCTGGTAGGTCGAAACAAATGCCTTGCTCAAACCGAAATCCTTCAAAATATGCAGCGGCGGAACGTAACTCTGGATCGAACAATTCGGTTTCACCGCGATGAAGCCGCGTTTGGTACCAAGCCGTTGCCGTTGAACCGGGATAATCGCGACATGTTCCGGGTTGACCTCCGGCATCATCATCGGCACATCCGGCGTCAGCCGATGGGCGGAGTTGTTGGAGACCACCGGCGTTTCCGCTTGGGCATACTTTTCTTCCAAGGCTTTGATCTCGTCCTTGGACATATCCACCGCACAAAAGACAAAGTCCAGATCCTGACAGACCCGTTCCACATCCATAGCGTTGAGAATGTTGATCTTCCCGATCGCTTCCGGAATCGGCATCGTCATACTCCACCGGCCGTCCATCACTTCCTGATAGGACTTGCCGGCCGAACGCTCGCTGGCGGCAATTGAAACCACGTCAAACCAAGGATGATTCGCCAGCAACGTAATGAACCGCTGCCCCACCATGCCGGTGCCACCGACAATTCCCACTTTCAGTTTTCGCTCCACGATCCTTCCACCTCTCCAAAAGATTTAGTATCTTTGTATAAAAAATTATCAGCGTAAGAGCAAGCCAACCATCCCCCGGCCCCTTCCTCAAGGAAGGGGAGCTTAGCTTATAAGGAGATACCCATTCCCACCAAAAACTTCGCCTGCTTCGCAATTGCGCAAAAACGTAAACTTATTAAAAAACTACTTGCTTCTATTAAATTAATACTTTAACATAAATTCCGTCCGTACGGTACCCGTCAATTACCGGATTGGGTTAATATTACATTAAATTCATCCACCCGACAAGATCCATTCCGAACCAAGATACCATAAGGACTGGTTCTATAAAAAAAGAACGGACCGCTCCGCTCTTAATCCATAAAACCTATGCAACGTAATCCCATTATGCCGAGGTGTTCATAATCCGGCGCCCAACCCCAGCGCGCCGGGGGGCACCCTTGCCGAATTGACAATCTCTCAGACCCACCCTCGCCTTCGCCATCTCCTCCACTCCAAACCTTAGCCCCAAACTACCCCAGCTTGCATGAACACAGATGCCGGACCGGACTGAATTCGATCAACCCTACCTCCCCGACCCGGCACGTCAGCGGCAACGGAATCAGTTCCATCGCCGCCGCGACCGCCTCCGGCAGCCGTTCCTTGGGAATCTCCACTCCCAGCGTACAATGGGGCACCCAACGCCCACGTCGGTAACAATCCCATTCATGCTCCATAAACCGTTCAAAGATCCGATGGAAATCCCGGTGCAGCTGCAACAGTTCCTCGGTCACAGTCGGGCCGAGATAAACGACGTTTTTCGCGGAATAAAAAAGTCCCAAATGCGACATTTCCAAAGTAATCAACCGCTTCCGCGCGACAAAATCATTCAACAACACCTGACATTCCTCAATGGTCAACTCGTCAAAAACCGCCATGGTCACATGGGGCCGGGAATCAGATTCAGCCAGATACGAGCTGATCCCCAGCTCCGCATAACGCCGCCAAACTTCCCGGATCAACTGTTCCGTGACGGAGTCCAAAAACAACTCGAATGCAAAAGGCATCGTTTACGCCTCGCTCCTTGCGAATATATTGATCATTCATTTTATTCCAAACCGGCCAGCAAATCGCCGGCCAACTCGCCTACAGCCACCGCAGTCACCGGTCCGGTCATTAAAACATGGCCGTCATTTTGGATCTCAATCGCTAATTGGCCGCCCGGCATCTCGACCGTGACATGATTGTCAACCAACCCCAGCCGGTAGGCGGCCGAGGCCGCCGCGCAACTACTGCTGCCCGAGGCTAACGTATAACCGGCGCCACGTTCCCAGATCTCGATCTTGATCCGTTGCCGGTCGAGAACCTTCAATAGCTGCAGATTGATTTTATTGGGGAACAACGGATGATTCTCCACTTGCGGCCCGATCGCCAACGCCAGTTCCGGCGCGATCTCCGGCAAAGGAATAACGCAATGCGGATTACCAATGGACAGACAGGTGACTTGATAAGTCCGGTCCCCGACAGTCAACGGTTGATCCACCATCGTCCGGGGCGGTCCGGCCACCGGAATCGCTTCACTTTGAAACGTGACGGTCCCCATGTCCACCGTAAACCGGTTCGCCTGATCGGAAAGGACACGGACGAAGACCTTCCCGCCCAAGGTGGTAAGGTGAAAATCACGCTCTTTGACGTAACCGGCTTCCACCAAATAACGGGCGAAAATCCGAATGCCGTTGCCGCTCTTCTCGGCCTCGCTCCCGTCGGGATTAAAGATTCGCAGCCCAAAACTGCCGTCCGCCAATACTTCGGGGCCGTACAAAATCCCGTCGGAACCGACGCCGAAATTACGGTGACAGAGCAGTCGA
Source organism: Bacillota bacterium (assembly GCA_023417475.1). Classification (GTDB taxonomy): domain Bacteria; phylum Bacillota; class UBA4882; order UBA8346; family UBA8346; genus JAEYPR01. The sequence goes on from JAEZFP010000023.1 coordinate 13,995, forward strand.
ATATTGGCGACCGTTAACCGGAACGACTCCCGGTTGGGGTCAATCACGATATAATCGTTGCCCAACGCATGATATTTGGAAAATTTCATCAAAACCCCCCGCCTTCTTGATTCGCGTCCGTCGCGTCATAGTTTTCTCCATTCCGCTTCCGTTGACACCAGCCAAATTCGCAAAAATGCCCGCTTCGCCCGCAGACCCCCGTTCGGCTTTTGCCAAACGGGGGTCCGGTGCAGATGTGATCTTTTCGGAACGTTTCGTCTTATTCAAAACGCCAACGCGCTCCCTGGGGCGTATCTTCGATTACGACGCCTTGGCTTTTCAATTGATCCCGGATTTGATCGGCCAATCCCCAATTTTTATCCTTTTTGGCCTGTACCCGCTGGGCAATTAACGCCTCGATCGCCGCGGTGTCCGCCGCCGGAGCGGTCTCGACTTCCGCCGGGAACAGTCCCAGGATTCCTCCCAATTCCAGCAACGTTTCCAAGCTCTGCGCCAACAAGGCCTGGGCGGCGGCGGACATTTGGAAATCGCGTTCCTGCGTCCAGCGGTTCACTTCGCGGACCAAATCGTATAAGCTTGCCAAAGCTTGCGGCGTATTAAAATCATCTTCCATTCCCGTGATAAAATCAGTCCGGGTCTGAATAATTTGTGATTGCACCGCATGGGCGACCTCGTTTGGCAATTCGCCGGTCGCCGTCAACGGTTGTTTTAAGAGATGCTCCCAGTTAAACCGGGCGATCTCCAGCCGTTCCAACCCTTTGGCGGCAGTCGCCAGTTCTTCTTCGCCAAAACTGATCGGGTTTCGGTAATGCGTTCCGACCAGCCAAAAACGGACCACTTTCGGAGCGAAACGGTTCATCACGTCGCGAACGGTCGAAAAATTGCCGACCGACTTGCCCATCCGGCTGCCGCTGACGGTCACAAAGGCATTGTGCAACCAGTATTTGGCGAACTGTTCGCCGAGATAGGCCTCGGACTGCGCCACTTCGTTTTCGTGATGGGGGAAGACCAGATCTTCGCCGCCGCCGTGCATATCAAAGCCGGCCCCCAGATACTTCAGGGACATTGCGGAACATTCGATGTGCCAACCGGGCCGTCCCGGACCCCACGGCGAATCCCAGGCGATTTCGCCCGGTTTGGCCGCTTTCCACAAGGCGAAATCCATCGGATCCCGCTTGGCCTCGTTCACTTCGACCCGCGCCCCGGCTTGCATCTCTTCAAGATCCCGTCCCGACAGTTTGCCGTAATCTCGAAATTTGGCGACCTCAAAATAGACATCGCCGTGTAACTCATAAGCAAACCCTCGCTCCACCAAACCCCGGACCATATCAATGATTTCAGGAATGTGTTCCGACACTTTGGGATACTGCTCGGCCGGGAGGACGGCCAACCTCGCCATATCTTCCAGACAGATCCGGGTATATTCGCCAGCCAGTTCCAACGGTTCTTTCCCCAATTGTTTGGACCGGTTGATAATTTTATCGTCGACATCCGTGAAATTTTGGACAAAAATCACGTCATAACCCCGGTATCGTAAAAAACGCCGCACGCAATCCCAGAACACCCACGGCCGGGAATTCCCGATATGGGCGTAATCATACGGCGTAACGCCGCAGGCATAGATCGAGACATGCCCGGACTGCCGCGGGACAAACTCCTCCTTGGCTTTGGACAACGTATTGAAAACCTTGATTGCCATTGTCAAACCTCCATCTTCCCTTTAAATGCGGCGCTAAAACCGCATATTCAATTAGCGACGATTGGAATGAACGGTCTGTTCGCCTTCCAACTCTTCAATCCTCGTCTCCAGCTCCGTAAGCTTTTGTTGCAAACAATGTAACATAACGGCAACGGGATCGGGCAGATCATTATGCGCCAAATCCGGTCCCTTTACGCGCATGCCATCTTGGACTACCACCCGTCCGGGCACGCCCACCACCGTGGTGTTTGGGGGCACTTCATGCAACACCACGGCTCCGGCTCCGATTTTCGCATTATCGCCAACATTGATCGAACCAAGCACTTTGGCGCCGGCGGAGATCATCACTCCATTGCCAATGGTAGGATGGCGTTTGCCCCGTTCTTTGCCGGTCCCGCCCAATGTAACGCCTTGATAAATCGTTACGTCATCGCCCAACTCCGCCGTTTCTCCAATCACAACGCCCATGCCGTGATCAATAAAGAGCCGTTTCCCGATCCGGGCTCCGGGATGAATTTCGATCCCCGTAAAAAACCGGGCGACCTGCGAAATAAACCGGGCGATCAGAAAACGGCGCCACCGGTACAACCGATGCGCCACCCGATGCCAGAACAGCGCGTGAACATGGGGATAACACAATAAAACCTCAACCGGCGAGCGAGCCGCCGGATCCCGTTCAAATACCGTTTGAATATCTTCCCGTAAGCGGTCAAACATCCGGATACCTCCAAGCGGTTCTGTCAGTCATTATACCCCAAATCAATCGTTGAAACAAACAAAAAAAGTTATAAAAAAACCCTCGTCTCTTAAAACAGAGACGAAGGTTAGTTCGCGGTTCCACTCTGGTTAGGCTTTAAATAAAACCTCACTTTGACAGCGGTAACGGGCTGAACCGTGCCAGGCTACTAGGGTAGAAAGCATTCGCGAGAAGGCTCCTTGCCTCGCTGGCGACATGCATCGGTATTTCACCCGGCCGCTCCGGGGTGCAAGATATCACCGTCCGCCAGGTAGTCGCACCAACCCTACCCTCTCTGAGACTTTGCAGTGAAACCGGTCCCCATCCTCACTTTGTTTTTATATTATATCTGACCGGCCTCAAAATTGTCAATTCTACTTTCAAGTCGCCGCCGCTACCAAATCAATGCCGTAAAATCCGACCGACAAACGAGGTAAGTTGGCTAAACAGGTTCTGGAAAAACTCGATTATCCGCGCCAAAAACGACTTGGGTTTTTCCGTTTGGGACGGTGGTGTGGAACTTTCGGTGTAGTTCTTCAATTGTTTTTGGAGCGTTCCCAGATCAATATTGAGTTGTTTGACTTTGAGCATCAATTGGGCCAACTCTTCCTTTTCTGTTTGCGAGAGTTTGATGTCCTGCTCTTTGGCCGATTGTTCAATGATCTTCGTAACTTCTTCTTTAGTGACGGTGGGCTTTTCAACCACCCGTTCTTTGGCCCGCTCCACCAAGACCGCGGCGCGTTCTTTCCCCACTTTTTCACCGAGGTTGCCGGTGGCGATCAACTCTTCGGCGGCGGTCCGCTGGACCGTTGCGGTCAATGTTTTCCCGGTCAACTCGGTAAATGATTTGAAGATTCCCACTAACGCGGCGGTGCCGGAGACGCCGACCGGCGCCGTGGCGAAAACCTTGGCATCGGTCACTCCGGCCGTGACCAACGCATTGGCGTAGATCCGCGGAGTGATGAACGTTATGTTTTTGGTGTCGACTTTCACGCCGGCGCCCGACTCCAATTTTTCAATATAGACCGAGGAGAGCGCTTTCGCCCCGATCTGCGCATCGGGAACCAGCCCCCGCAATAAACTCCATTCCTCCTCATTGGTTACAGTGACGACCTTAATCTCTTCCGGTTTCACTCCGGCGGGAATCGGAAAATCGTTAGCGAGCTGCGTCCGTTCGGCCAGAGTTAAATCATTGCCATAAGCGATCACCCGCGGCGCTTCCGCCATTCCCGCCGTCACACCCGCCAACATGAATCCCAGCGCCAATAGCCAACCAATCGTCTGTTTCATGACACGCCTTCCTCAGGTATTTTTTAGGACCTCCAGCTTAATTCGGGCAACACCGGTCAGGCCAATCGCCCGGGCGGCCGCCCAAGACAGGTCAAGCAAGCGCCGTTTGACCCACGGTCCTCTGTCGTTCACCACGACAACCACCGAACGGTTATTCAGCAGATTGGTGACCCGGACCCGCGTTCCAAAGGGCAACCTGCGATGGGCCGCAGTATATCTGGTTTCGTCAAACCGTTCGCCGCAAGCCGTCCGGCGTCCCCGAAATTCCCGGCCGTACCAAGAGGCCAATCCCACTGTTTGATCGACTACGGTAAAAGGGTGGATAAAAACCGCCGCCGCTTCGATCAATTGCTGCTTCCATACCGTCGCAAGCGCCTCGGGAGTCAGGTGTTTCCGGTAGGCGCTCATCGCATCGGCGATCACCAGCAATTGCCCGTGATAATATAAGCCGACCCGCTGCTGCGCCGTGTTAAGCTGCAATTCTTCCGCTCGAAAATCCCCGGTCTCGAAAATGTTTCGTAACCGGTTGGCCACAATCCGAACCCGGTCGCCAACGCTTACCCCTTGATAAGCGTGACTGATCTCCAGCACCGGTTGATTGTTGATCAGTACATATCCTAAGGTTCCGCTGCTATAAAAAGCGACTCCCTCCGCTGCCAAAACCGGTTGCGTCCAGCATAGGGCGATTACTAAAATAATTAGATATTTTATTTGTTTCATGACCGTAGCATATCCAATTTCCTGGAATTCATGCAAAAAGAAAAACCGCTCCGGAGGGAGCGGTTTCGCGGTTTGTAAACCATTTAGCGGTAACGACGGTTGACCTCGTGCCAAAGATCAGGAAGTTCGGCTTGGATGAACTCGATCAACTCATGGTCGCCGATCACGGTATTGCGGCCGCCGGCGTATTGCAGATCGACCCATTCCTTAATCTTTAATAGGCGCGGATCGCGTTTTTCAAGCTTCCTTTCCTCACGCAGGTTGAAGTAACTGTTTACCCAATGCGCGATTCCCGCGGCGCCCGAGTGCTCGTTGACCGCAACGACCACTTTGCGGTTGAGCAGCTTTTCGGTATTGAAGATATTGTAAATCTCCTCATCCTTCAGCAGTCCGTCGGCATGGATTCCCGAACGGGTGAAGTTAAACTCCCGGCCAACCAAGGGGGTCATCGGCGGAATGGCGTAACCGATCTCCCGGTTGTAATACTCGGCAATCTCGGTAATGACCGTCGGGTCCATTCCGTCCAACGTACCGCGGAGCGAGGCGTATTCGAACACCATCGCTTCCAACGGGCAATTACCGGTCCGTTCGCCGATGCCCAACAAGGTGGTATTGGCGCCGGAACAACCATAAAGCCAGGCAGTGCCGGCGTTCGAGACCGCTTTATGGAAATCGTTATGACCGTGCCATTCCATTTGTTCGCTGGGAACTCCGGCATGATGCCAAAGACCGTAAATAATTCCGGGAACGCTCCGTGGCAGCGCCACGCCGGGATATCCGACGCCGAAGCCCAACGTGTCGCAGGCCCGCACCTTAATCGGGATCTTACTCTCGGCTTGCAGTTTCATTAATTCCAATACAAAGGGAACTACAAAACCGTAAAAATCGGCCCGGGTGATATCCTCCAGGTGAATCCGGGGCACCACGCCGATCTCCAAAGAGCTCTTGACGATGGACAGGAACTGTTCCATCGCTTGTTTCCGGGTCATCTTCAACTTCTTAAAAATATGATAATCGGAACAACTGGCCAAAATCCCGGTTTCTTTCAACCCCATCTCTTTGACCAGATAAAAATCTTCTTTTACCGCCCGGATCCAACTGGTGATCTCCGGAAAACGGTAACCCAGTTCCATGCACCGGGTAACCGCCTCTTTATCCTTCTTACTGTATAGGAAAAACTCCGTCTGACGGATGATCCCTTTCGGCCCGGCCAAGCGGTGTAAAAATTTATAGAGATCAACAATTTGTTGAGCCGTATACGGCTCCCGCGCTTGTTGGCCGTCGCGGAACGTCGAATCGGTAATAAAGATCTCCTCCGGCGGCCGCATCGGCACATGCCGATGGTTGAAGGATACCTTCGGGGCCTCTTCGTAATTGAACAGATGCCGATATAGATGCGGTTCAGGGATATCCTGAAGCGTATAAATGTACTCAGTCTGTTCCAACGTATTACTGCGCTTACTGAATTCGATCATTTCCATCACCAGCCATCTTCAAATTTCTCATAATATTCCACTACCGTCTCACGTTTCCTCTTTTCCAAGGCAATGAATCCTGTATACATTGTTAAATGGAAATACAATTCCCAAAAAATCAGGAAAATCAGCAACGGAGACCGCGAATAAATGACTATTTATTAATAATTATCGAATATATATTCTCGCTTTTGAAAAATAGTCCTATTACAAAAGGGTAAAAAAAATAGGCGGCTTTTATGCCGCCCCAAGTTTATGCCCTTATTTTATCATCGCTTCTACCGCTTTGAGCCATTCGTGTTTCGGATCGTCGTTCGGGGTTAGAGCCCGTCCGGAACGGCCAGCCATGATCCATAAATAGTAAACTTGATACCCGGGAGCGGCGGCTACCGGATGATACCCATGGGGGATAGCGACGGTATCGCCGCTACGGACGATGTAGCTCTCGTCCATGGCGCGGTCCTCGGTGTACATCACCTGAATCCCAAAACCTTGGGCGGGACTGACCTTAAAATGATAAACTTCCTCCATCGCCACTTCATGGGGTTGTTTATCCTGATCGTGCTTGTGCGGTGGGTACCCCGACCATTGTCCCGGGTAAGCGTAGGTCTCTCCCAAGACAATCTTGTCGACCCGGCCTTCGGTGTTGGTGGTAAAGATGTCAATTACATCCCGTTGCCAATTCAGTTGGCCCCGGTGTTGGGTCATCGTTTCTTCCGGAAGGACCAAAAACGGTTTGAATTTCCGGTCGGCTTTGACCTTGCAAACAGCGATTTCAACGCCGCCTTGGCCAAGCGCCTTCACCTCGTATTTGGAGTCGCGGGGAATATAGACCGAAACCGGCTTACTGGCAAAAACATTTTTCCGGGACAGACCCGCAAAACGTTCGCCTTCGCAAACAATGTCGCATTGACCGGATAAGAGCACCAGGCCGATCTCATACTCACCGGAGTTCAAAACGATCGATTCCTCGGCGTTCAAATGCACCAATCCAAACCGGATTAGTTGTAGCTCGGCGCCCTCACCGATAATCTCGGAGTAGCCAAATTTCTTCTGATATTTGTAAAAGTACGGCACGGGAAAACCTCCTTGATGTAATCATCCTATAAGATAATTGTATAATATTTCGCCGCGAATTCAATATTCTTTACAAATTACTATAAATTTAAATGAAATGTAACAAAACAGCCGTCACCTCTCTCAAACATTACCACGCTTAAACAAATTAGCCCATTGGCTCGTTTGCCGAGTTTCTTGGAATATTCACCGGAAATTTGAATAAACATATTGATAAGAAGCCCGCTCGGAGCGGCTAAAACCCGTGTAAAACCACTGGCGCTTTTTCTGTTGGCAGTCGATTTGACAGCTTCATCAAACCAATATATAATACAAAATTAATCAGGATAATCTTAATACTTGATCATTTTTAAGAGGTGATTGATTACTTTACTCAACTGAATAAACTTATCTTCCGATACGCTTAATCTCCAACCGGAGAACGGGGGAACCAATTTTGGGGTGAATCACGCAAGTGTAGGGTTACTCTTCAACCCGAATCCGTCAGCTAACTTCGCAAGCGTTGTAAGAGGGGATATGGTTTTGTCTTGCTGAGGGTATAACATAATTTATTGATATTTTTCGTTTCTTTCACAGTAATTATGAGATCCCTTACATTGAAACATTGAAAACCATGGTTCCTCCATGGTTTTTTATTTTCGGTTTTACAAACTGCGGACAACCAAATCTAAATTTTAGAAGGAGTGGTATCATGAGAGCAAAGAACCAAATCAAAATTGGAATCGGTTTTGTGACCGGTCGCAAAAACTTTCGCAATCTCATCAAAACATATGTAAACAACTGGCACGAGACCGGCCTCGTTTCAAACCAGGACATTTCCTTGCATCTGCTGGTCGCTTATGATCTAAAATACTCTCAGACGAACCCGAGCGATTACCGAAATATCGATCCCGAAGTCAGCCAAATGCTTGATAGTGTTAGTTTTATCGATGACACCAAGACTGCGGCGGAAAAACAGGAGCTGATCCGCCGGGGGATCCTCGACAAAACTGAAGCGGAGTTGCTGTTTGGCGACGGTTATGGCAAGAAACGTAATATTGTGATGTATTATGCCCTCAAAAACTCCATCGATTATCTAATCTTCATCGATGATGACGAATATCCGGTCGCACCGGTCCAAACCCCCGAAGGAACCCTCCATTGGAAAGGTCAAAACATTATTACCAGCCATTTAAAGTATATTGGCGACGCCGATGTCACTCACGGTCATCACTGCGGTTATATCTCCCCGATTCCTCATTTGACGTTCGACCAGATTATTTCCGAAAATATTTTTAAGACATTTATCGAAGCCATCAGCAACGATATTCTCAGTTGGGACTCAATCCGCGCAAAGATGGAAAACGGCGGCGTCAGTTTGGCCGATAGCGAATTATTGGCCAATCCTCAAGTCCATGAGGTACTCGAACATAACGGCGCCAAATTTATCTCCGGTTCAAACCTTTGTTTTAATCTCAAACGTCCCGAAAAACTGGCGCCGTTTTATAATCCGCCCGGCGCCCGTGGCGAAGATACCTTTCTGAGCACTTGCCTTTTGCAAGCCAGAGTATTAAAAGTGCCGTGTTATACCTTTCACGACGGATTTTTGAATTATACCCATCTATTGCATGGCGTTCTTCCCCATTCGCTCCGTCCGATTCAAGTTGACAACAGCCCCGAATCCCATCATATCGTAAACCGTTTTTTAAAAGCTTGTATCGGCTGGGTCCGCTATAAACCGCTCCTTTTGTACTTGCAAAACCGGGAGGATTATCCGGCGGCGATTGCCCAAATTCAAAAGAAGCTAACCATGGTGATTCCCCGCTTCTGTCAATATTTTCACAACAACGATTTCGCGCTCATCCCGGAACAACTGGACCGCTACCATCGCAACGTCGCGGAGCATTTTACGATGTTTGAAGAGACCAAAACGGCTTGGAGCAAAGTGGTCGCCGCGCTGCCCGGAATCCGCGAGACGACCTACCCGGAAAAAGGACTTAGCGCGTTGCGCTAAATGCGAAACGCTCCGTTGAGCCGCCGTATGCGCCGGCTCAACGGAATGGATACTTCCAACCGATTTTTTCATTCATTCAACTGGCCTATTCACGGTCAAACGTGAAGCGAATTTTCCGTAGAATAAAGATCAAATCGAGGGTCACCGAACCGTCCGGTTCGGGATAATCTTGTTTGAACAGTTTGACAATCTCCAATCCGTTGGCCGCAAAGGCCTCCCGCAGAAAAACCTCACTAAAATAGTTGAGATAAATCAGATTGCCTCCGCTGAAACTGGCAGTTTCGTACCGGCTCCCTTTCCCCTCCATGCAGCTAAGGTAGATCAAACCGCCCTGCTTGACGAGGCGTCCGATCGTGGCGATAAATTCCGACGCCTCACGGTCGTCGAGATACGGCAAAGCGAACGAAGCCACCACCGCTTCAAACGAATCCGCCGCATATCCCGGCGTCCGGATGTCCCGGACCAAAAACTCGGCTTGCGGCAGCGTGGTCCGGGCGATTTTGATCATCTCCGTCGAAAGGTCCAACCCGATCCATTGCAGTTCCGGACTTCGCTTCAATAAAAATTGCGCGAGGTTCCCGGGACCGCAGGCCAAATCCAGCACTCGCCCCTTGGGATCAATCCGGTCGCCAAAATATTCGACCGTGTCCCGATAGAGGTTCAAATCCATGAACTTTCGGGCGTAGTTCTCCGCCACCTTATCATACGTCGCCACCGTGATTGCGGTTTTATCCATTAAGTAACACCTTCTTTACAAGCCCTATCGTGTAAAAATTCACAATAGCTTTCCACAGCGGTGGCCTTAAACCTTCAAAACCGGGAGTTTGTTATGTTTTGTTAATACTCGCCGTAATGAATCGCCAGTCTCAAGACTGGTACCAACGGGGCACCGCCGTCCGGAAGTGGTCATAATCGCCCAGCACCATCTCCGCCCGCCGGAGCATTCCCGCCACATCGGCGGGGCCGAACGGAACCGCCCAAGCCACGGAGAACAGGATCACATCCGCCAGATACAACGCGACCAAGGCAAAAAAATCCTCGGGCACACCTTCGGGGAAGTAACCCTCAAGCTGCCCCCGGGCAAAGGAAATACTGGATTCGCGAGTAAAATACATCATTTTATAAAATTCTTCGTAAGGATCGCCATAATCCCAACGGTTAAAATCGATCACTCCTACTGAGCGCTCCGGCGTGACGATCAGATTGCCAAGATGAAAGTCGCCGTGTTGCCATACTTGCGGCCGATCCTTTAATAAAAATAACTGTTCGCGAATATACGCCAAAGCCGCTTCGTCTCCCGCCACTTGAATGCCGCAGCTTTGATAACGTTCTTGATGCCCGGCAAATTTTTTCAGCATTCGCGCTTCCCATGAAACCTGGTTTTCGGGGGCGGCAATCGTATGAAACCGACGTAAGATTCGCCCGGCGGCCACGCCCAAGCGGTATTGTTCCGCGACTGAAACCGTCGGAACGAATTCGTCGGCGGCGACTCCGTCAATCCAGGTGAATAACGAATAAACCTCGCTTCCGCCGTTACACCGGCCAAACTCAAGCGGAATGGACATCGCCACGCCCAACCGAGCGACTTGTTGCATTATCTGAAATTCCCGTTGCTTGGCTTCAAAGCCGGCGCTGGCGGAGACGCGCAACAATAGCCGCGCGCCGTCGTTCCGCTCGATATAGTATTTTTGATCTTGCGACCAACCTTTGGCAACCGGCCGGATTGATCCCCATCGTTGCGCGGCAGGGATATCGTAAAAACGTTCGCTAATTACATTCAAGTTCGTTAGACGCTCCTTTTTTCGGGGATTCCAAAGTTCACTTCGACTTTGGTCAACCCCGCTCTTTCACCGGATAGCGGTCCGCCTGGTCAAAGTAGGTCATGTCGGCGTATCCGGCATAAATCTTGCCGAAGTGTTTGGCTCCCGCCGGAATGTAGTAACGGTCCCCTTTGCGGAAACTTTGCGGCACTCCGGCGATGGTTAAATCGATCCGGCCCTCCAACACCACTCCCCACTGGGCCGCGTGCGAGTGTTCCGGCAAATCCAAATCGGCGGCAAATTCCATAAAGATAATCTGTTGGGAACTGCCTTGCGCCAAATAAGCGGTAACGCCGGGCAACGGAATGTCCGCCTCAGGCAATTGTTGTACCGGCGGTGGAAAAATCGATGACATATCGGACACCTCTTTCAAATCGAATAAAGATTACAAGACATTTTTAAAGCCATACCGCTGCTGATTGATCGTCTCTTTCATCCGGCAACATGTTTCAAGATCAATATCGTAAAGATTTGCTAGCGCAACTACATAATACAAGACATCGTAGAGTTCTTCTTCGATCGTCCCGCGAATGCTGCCGGTCCCGTCATAACGGCTGTTTTTCCGGATCACCTCTGCCAACTCTCCGGTTTCTTCGATTAACTTTAAAAAATACGCTTCCTTCCGGCCGGGGTCATGATCCTTGGCGCGGATATAGGCTTGCAACTGTTGCAGGGTAATCGGATTGTCTCCCATGGCTCACCTCAAATAGTTGTTTGAAAACGAACTTAATCATCTCATGTTTTCGATATCGAAACGGCATTCCCTTTATTCTGGAAACAATTTGACAAGGAAAGAACCTGCTTTTTGCTCCCGCTCGTCGCCTCCGTCAACCTAAAAAACCAGTTAAACAAAACTTAACACAGGATTTGCCATCCTAACGTTGAATGTTCCCAGTCCCCTGTGTATAATCGTATTTATTTCCGAAGGAATAATAACGTAAGGAGCCCCTATGTCGAAGAAATTAATCATGATCAATGGCACCATGGGTGTCGGGAAATCAACGGTCTGCCGCGAACTTAACCGCTACTTGCAGCCCTCGGTCTGGCTGGACGGCGATTGGTGCTGGATGATGAATCCCTTTGTGGTGAACGACGAAAACTGCCGGATGGTCGAGGACAACATCACCCACTTGCTCCGAAACTTCCTCAACAATTCGTCGTATGAATACATTTTATTTAATTGGGTAATCCATCAGGAATCGATCTTTGACACCCTCCTCAAACCCTTGGAAGGTCTCGATTTCAAACTATACAAGATCACCCTGACCTGTTCCGAGATGGCCTTGCGGTTGCGGATGGCAGCCGACAATCGCGGCCAGGCCAAGATCGAACCCAGTCTCGACCGGCTGAAATTGTATGAAACCATGGACACGATTAAGATTGACAACACCCAGCTATCCGTCGCCGAAACCGTAATGAAGATCCTGTCGGTGATCAATAAGTAACCAGTATTGTGAAAGCCCCTTCGTTGTCGAAACAGCGCAGGGGGCTTTTCCGATTAACCGTTAATCTCCAGAATTTCCTCAATCTTTTCCCGCGCCCCGTAAACCCATTCTACAATCGCCAACGTTTGTTCCGCTGCGTCGTTCCGACCCGACTGGTAGCAGTCGGCCACGAAGATCAATTCGATGATGAGCATCAAGTGCCAAACGGCCTTTCGCTCCTCGGCGGTAATCTCGTTCAGTTCCCGATAACTTGTCAAAATCAACTCGAAAATATCAAACCACTTCAGGCGTTTGGCAGGATCCGCAAATCCTTGCGCCAAAAAGCCCAAAGCAAAATAAGCCGGATCAAAAATGCGGACGCCGTACACCGCAATTTCAAAATCGATAAAACCGACGCGACGGTCTTCCGTAATTACCATGTTACCGGGATGCGGATCGCGATGGATCAACTGTTCCGGCAAATTCCGGTACACTGGATAAAACTCGACCAGTTCAGCCAAAACCGGTTCCAACTTCTGCCGTTCCCGCTCATGAAGCTGTTTGGTGATCACCGGCAACGCCCAAGTCCGAATATGATCGCTAAAATTGATCCGTTGGTAATGATCCGCCGCAACGCAGTCCGCCAAAGCATGGTGCAACGTCGCGATCCCTCTCCCATACAACTGCAGGTTCGCTTGAACTTCGGCCTGAAAAAAATCCCCGGTAGATAAACCTTTCAAATAAGGATACAAGCAATAATATTGCCCGTCGGCAATAACGAAAGGTTCCCCGGTTGGCGCCGCAATCGGCGCGGCCACCGGCAATCCTTTCCCTTGCAACTCCTGTAAGAGCCGGAACTCCCGCGCGATCCGGGCCGGGTCGGATTTTTGTTTCAACACACAACTCGGTCCGGCTCCGGTATGGATTAAATAGACTTTTTCCGATCGGGCCTCAACGGTTGCAACCTGATCATTTTGCCAACGTTGAAAGATTGAGACGATTTTTTGTTTTTGGTTCAGTGCCGACTCGGAGCCGGGGTTTGCTAAATTCATGTTCACCTGTTCCGTTTCAATTCCCTTGTAGCCATGTATTCATTTCGCTACCGTCCATTTCCCTTCCTCTATTGATTTAACAATTATGTTAGCGAAAGAGCATTCAAGTTATCCACAACCCGGCTTTACTTATCCACAACAATAGAACGTTTACTCACAGAAATAGATCGGTTATTCACAAAACGATCAACGTTATCCACAAAAAGAGATCGTTGAGTAACTCAATGAGCTCACTTATTCACAAAATCTTCTACGTTATTAACAAAATGTTCTGAGTTATTCACAAAAAGAGATCGTTGAGCGACTCAATAAGATCAGTTATCCACAAAACGATCTCATTGTGTAACAAAACGATCTTTTTGAGTGACTCCACGTATTCATTGCGTCACAAAATGAAATAAAAACCCCACTCGACGACGACATCAAGTGGGGGGGCTTAGCGGCGCTATTCCCGGGCAAACTGCGCCAATTCCCGATTGAAGCGATCCCGCCCTTCCCAAAACAAGGCGTGACCGCAGTCTTCGAAGGGGATCAACCTGGAATCGGTTATCCCCTGATGTTGGGCTTCGGCCAGTGGGAACCGGCAGACCTGGTCGTGAATGCCGTGCATAATTAAGGTCGGAACAGCGATCTTGCCGAGATCGGTAAACAATTCCTCTTCGTCGAGCCAGGTATTGGCGATTGCCGCCGTCGACCAGTTGGCGGCTTTTAACCCCATTTGGAAGAACCAGTCGGAAAACGGTTCGGTAATGTGTTGGAAAAAGAAGATATTGGTAAAATCGGCCAACATTTTGGGGCGGTCGTTATCCGTCCCCTGGATAATTTGGTCGACCGCTTCTTTCGGGATCCCGTACGGAAAATAGGGGCGTTGGATGACGCTGGGCGCCGCGGCGGCAAACAAGCCCAGTTTTGCGACGCCGTAACCCTGATGGCGAGCCACATAACGGATGGCCACCGCCCCTCCCGTTGAATGGCCGGTCAGGGTGATATTTTGCAGTTGCAACGCCGCAATCACGCAGCGCAAATCATCGGCCAACCGATCATAGTCATAACCGTGCGCCGGTTTATCCGACTTGCCGAAGCCCCGCATATCCATACCGACACAGCGGAAGCCCTGCCTGATCAATGCCGAAAACTGATATTCGAACATCGTATGATCGGCGGGCCAACCATGCACGAACAGAATTGTCGCCTCCCCGCCCGGATTAACATCTTCCACAAAAATATTGACTCCCGGTTCGACGCAAATATAATAGCCCACGTCAAATCCTCCGTTTCTCAAGTCTTCTGTAGCAGATCTATTCGGGATGGAATGAGAAAATTCCATTGTTCGAACCCAGCAAACACTGAAAAAACCTCCGTCATCCGACAGAGGTTTCGCCTTGATTGTCTCGTTTAAAAATAACCTTTCCTACCCTTTCGATGTGTTCGCGCAACTCCGGATGATCAAGGTGAGAAAAGTCGATAATATCGAAAAAATAGGGCATCGGACTTTCTTCTTCCAGTAAAGCGTGCAAACGGGCGACCGTATCAAAGTTAACCCGCGCGCCCCAGATGGCGATATCGACATCGGAACCACGCCTATAATTGCCCTTCGCCCGGGAACCGAAGATCGCTGCCTGTTTAATCTCAGGAAAGTGTTGAATCCCTTCAACGATATACTGCAAATCGGTCTCGCTTAGACCAAAATTCATTGTTCAATTACCTCAATCAAACGATTCCGCAATTCCTTAAGCATTGTAAAGTATTCTTGTCGAATCAGATTTTCAGCTTCATTTGCTCGCTGTTCGTCATAAGTATGGGCCATCAAATTCCGTTTCTCTAAAGCGTCAATCCAAAGATGACCATCTTTAATCAGATCAATCTGAAAAGCGGTTTGGATCGCAACGCGGGGTGTATTGACCGTAAAACCTTGAACCTCAAGATAGTCTTTTATCGTCTTCCACGCTAATTCAAATGTATATTCAAAACATTGGATTAACCCTTGTCTTTCAAATTTATTCAGCACGGGTAAACCGATAAACTCCTCCAGCTGCCCGAAAGCCTTTTGATAGTTGCTAAACCTTTGTAACCAGCGCATATCTTCAGCCATCATCAAGCCCCCTATCCCGTATCGGGTGTAATTCAGTGCCCATCAGTTACAATTTAGCTTCGGGGCCGAGACGGTCTGATGCGGAATGAACTTTCCACTGCCGGCGTCAGCCACCCAAACAGCGATGCCGGGCGTATGTTTTCCGCCATTTATAACAACAGTTACTATTTATTGTATGAAAAAACCTTCGGAATTGCAAGAGCCGTTCCGAAGGTTTGATTCCAATTCAACCACCTTGCGTTTTTACCGGCCGAGGAAACCGCCGTCCACCACAATGGTGGTACCGTGAATATAATCGGAGGCTTGCGAGGCCAACAACAAGGTCACGCCTTTTAAATCCTCGGGAACACCCCAACGCCCGGCGGGGATCCGTTCCATAATCGAGTCGTAACGGACCGGGTTGTTCTTTAAAGCCGTGTTGAGATCGGTGTCGAAATAACCCGGCGCAATCGCGTTGACGTTGACGCCGCGGCTTGCCCATTCATTGGCGAACGACTTGGTGATCTGCGCCACGCCCCCCTTGGCCGCCGCGTAGGCCGGGATGGTGAAACCGCCGCTGAAACTGATCAACGACGCCGTATTAATGATCTTCCCGGAACCTTTGGCCAGCATCACCCGGCCCGCCATCTGGCAGAGGTCGAAGACCGCCGTCAAGTTGGTCTCGATGACCTGATCCCAATCCTCAATCGGGAATTCCTCGCACTGATGGCGGATCTGAATTCCCGCGTTATTGACCATGATATCCACGGTTCCCAAAACTTGCAACGCCGCGGCAAACACTTGCTTGCGTTGATTGCGGTTGGCGAGATCCGCCCGGAGCGGGGTCACCTTGCCCAGACTCGCCATCGCGGCGGCCGCTGCGTCGGTTTTGGCGGAACGGCCGATAATCACCACTTCGGCCCCGTATTCCAGCAGCGCTTCCGCCATGGCCCGGCCCAATCCGGCGTTACCCCCGGTTACAATCGCTTTTTTCCCGGTTAAGTCAAATAGATTTTGCATTGTAACATTCCTCCAAGTTCCATTTTGTTGATCGGATAAAAAATACTGGCTTTTACGCCAGTATTTTGGTTATTGGTTCCCAAGTCCCTCGCTTAGGTTATGCAATTGCTTCATTGGCGATTAACCAAATGACAGGCTACCCAATGATTATTGGCGTCCGCTTTAAAGACCGGATCGGTTTGACTACAGACCGGCATCGCTTTCGGACAGCGGGTATGGAAGCGGCAACCCCGCGGCGGATTGATCGGGCTGGGGACATCCCCGGTCAAAATGATCCGTTCGCGTTTCGCGGTCGGATCGGGCTCCGGAATCGCCGACAATAACGCCTGGGTGTATGGATGTTGCGGATTATTGTAGAGTTCGTCGCTCTCCGCCAACTCGACCATTTTTCCCAAATACATCACTCCGACCCGGTCGCTGACGTGTTTCACCACGTTGAGACCATGGGCGATGAAGAGATAGGTCAAGCCGAACTCCCCCTGTAAATCTTTGAGCAAGTTCAACACTTGCGACTGAATGGAAACATCCAGCGCCGAGACGGGCTCGTCGCAGACGATCAGACGCGGCCGGGTCGCCAAAGCCCGCGCGATTCCAATCCGCTGCCGTTGACCGCCGCTGAACTCATGGGGATAACGGCGCGCGCAGGTGGGATCCAAGCCCACCAACGACATCAGTTCCGCCACTTTGGCGCCGCATTCGGCAGCCTTGGCCAAGCCATGCCGGATCAACGGCTCGCTAATGATCTGGGCCACGTTCATCCGGGGATTCAGCGAACCGTAGGGGTCTTGGAAAATAATCTGCATCTCGCGCCGGAGTTGGCGCAATTTGGCCGGAGCGACTTTCGCAAGGTCCGTCCCGTTAAACAAGATTTGGCCGGCCGTCGGTTCGATCAGGCGCAGCAGTAACCGGCCGACCGTCGTTTTGCCGCAACCGCTCTCGCCGACCAATCCCAGGGTTTCGCCTTCTTTAATCGCGAAACTGACATTGTCGACCGCCTGGACGCTGGAACGCACTTTTCCGGTAATGCTCCGATCCACCGGAAAATATTTTTTTAGATTATTTACGACAACTAACTCAGCCATTAGGCAATCCCCCCCTCGCTCCGCAACCAGCAGGCAATGCGGCGGTTTTCACCGTGGCTGACCAATTCCGGGCGTTCCCGGCGACAGCGCGGTCCGGCTTCCGGACAACGGGGATGGAAAGCGCACCCTTCCGGCAAACGGCTGAGGTCCGGCACCGAACCGTTAATCACGTACAAACGGCTCCGATCGCCGCCGAGACGCGGGATCGACTTTAACAAACCCATGGTATAAGGATGAAACGGATCGGCGAAGATCTCCTGCACCGGCGCTTCTTCCACAATCCGTCCGGCATACATGACCACCACCCGGTGCGCCATTTCGGCCACGACTCCCAGGTCGTGGGTGATCAGCATGATCGCCATGCCGAATTCTTCACGCATCTTCCGCATCAAATCCAGGATCTGCGCTTGAATCGTCACATCCAAAGCGGTGGTCGGTTCGTCGGCAATCAACAGGTCGGGGTGGCACGACAAGGCCATGGCGATCATCACCCGTTGCCGCATTCCGCCGGAAAGTTGGTGGGGATAGTCGCGCACCCGTTTCTCCGGGGAGGGAATTCCGATCGTCCGCAGGATATTGACGGTCTTGTCCCAAGCCTCCGTTTTTCCCAAACCTTGGTGAAGCATGATCGCTTCGCTGATCTGATCGCCCACCCGGTGGACCGGGTTAAGTGAAGTCATCGGTTCCTGAAAGATCATGGAGATCTTGTTGCCCCGGATTTGGCGCATCCGCGCGTCGGGGAGCGTCAAAAGATCTTCATCGTGAAAGACCACCCGGCCGCCGACGATCTTCCCCGGCGGATTAGGCACCAAACGCATAATCGAAAGCGAGGTGACGGATTTACCGCTCCCCGACTCGCCGACGATCGCGACCGTTTCCTGCTCCTTCAACGCAAAACTGACATTATCAACGGCACGAACCAGTTTACCGGCGGACTGAAACTGGGTCTGCAAATTTTCTACTCGAATTAAATCAGCCATGATTAATCTCCTACTCCGAAAATAACTCGGGTCTGCGTGAACGCCTTACTGTTTCATTCTGGGGTCGAGGGCGTCGCGCAGTCCGTCACCCATAAGATTAAACGCTAACACCGTAATGGTAATGGCGATTCCGGGGAACGTCACGATATGCGGGGCCGAAAAAATCGCCGAACGGCCGCTGCCCAACATGGCGCCCCACTCCGCTTCGGGCGGCTGAACGCCCAAACCTAAAAACCCCAAGGCCGCCGCTTCTAAGATTGCGCCGGAAATTCCCAAGGTCGCCCGGACGATGATCGGCGCCATCACATTGGGCAAAACATGGTGGGCGATCACCTGAAAATCGTTATTGCCCAACGCGCGGGCGGCTTGCACATAATCGTTCTCTTTCACCGACAAAACCGAACCCCGGACGATCCGGGCGTATTCGGGAATCGCCACGATCCCGATGGCGATGATCGCGTTATCGATACCCCGTCCCAACACGGCCATAAACGCGATGGCCAACAGCAACGACGGGAAAGCCAGCATAATATCCATCAAGCGCATCAGCAACTGGTCGACCTTACCGCCGTAATAACCGGCGGAGGCGCCAATAGTGATGCCGAGCAGCAACGAGATTAAAACCGCTTCCAACCCCACCCGCAATGAAACATGGGCGCCATAGATAATCCGGCTCAGCATATCCCGGCCGAGTTCGTCCGTTCCCAACCAATGGGCCGCGCTCGGCGGTTGCAGACTCTCCGGCATGCTGCTGGTACGGTAATCATAGGGTGACAGCCAGTGCCCGAAGAGCGCGACGAACACCAGCAGGCTCAAGATGATCAGACCCAACATTGCCGTTTTATTCCGGCTGAAAACCTTCCAAAACTCCTGCCAAGGCGATGTTTTTTCCACCGTGGCAGCTTTGAATTCGGTCTCTAATTCCACCGACATAATGTTCTCCTTACCATATATGGCGCAGCCCAATCAACCAATCTGCCGCCACATATTCCATAATTCATTGGATCAACCATTGATGTATTGTTGGTTGTCACAGGTGCGACAAACGCGAAAAAAGCGGCTGTTTGGCGCCGTGTCGATCAATTATAATGAATGCGCGGATCCAAATAAGCATAGAGCAGGTCTACCAACAGGTTGACCACGACGAAAATGGTCGCCACTAATATCACACTACCTTGCACCACCGCAAAATCCGAGGCCATAATCGCCGATACGACGTAATTGCCGATTCCCGGCCAGTTAAAGACGGTCTCCGTCAACACCGCTCCCCCCAAGAGGAAGCCGAGTTGCAGACCGACCACGGTAACAATGGGAATCAAGGCATTTTTCAAGGCATGATGGTTGATGACAGTCTTTTCATCCAGCCCCTTGGCCCGGGCAGTCCGGATATAATCCTGCCGGATCACTTCGAGCATGGTGGATCGGGTCATCCGGGCGATAATCGCCATGGAGTAAGCGGCCAAAGCAGTCCCCGGAAGGATAATATGCCGCAACGAACTCCAGAAAGCATCCCAATTCCCCGTTAATAAGCTGTCTAACATATAGAGGTGAGTGATCGTGGCCGGCTCCATTCCAATATCAACTCTTCCGGCAACCGGCAGCCAGTGCAGATTGAGGGAAAAGACAATAATCAAAATTAATCCCAACCAAAAGATGGGCATGGAAACGCCAAGTAAAGCGCCGATCATGCTGAAATAATCGAAAAACGAATAGCGTTTGACCGCCGAGATGACCCCCACCGTCACGCCGACCACCGTCGCGATGAACAGGCTGAAGAACGCCAACTCAATCGTTGCCGGGAAGCGACTAAACAGCTCAGTGGTCACCGGAGTATGGGTCATTAACGAAACGCCCAAATCCCCATGGAGCAATTGCCAGAGGAAACGGCCGAATTGGACCCAGATCGGGTCGTTTAAACCCAACTGTTCCCGCAGCGCCGCGACTTTTTCCACCGTGGCGTGCTGACCCAGCACCAACGTCGCCGGATCGCCGGTAAATAAATGCATTACGACAAAGACAAACAAACTGACTCCGAACAGCACCGGGATTAACATCAACAAACGTTTGACAATATATTTTAACATCGCTATCTCCTTGCTTTGCAACGAAGTTGAACCTCGGCAAAACGCTGGACTTCAACTTATCGTACCAAAGTATTTCCAAACCGTTCCACTGACTTGGCAGCATAGGAAGGGATGCGCCGCAGCGCATCCCAATAACCTTTTGAAACTAAAAGCGATTACTTATCGACGCCGTCCAACCAAGAAACTCCGGTGGGATGGGCTTGGAAGTTCTTCACGTTCGGACGAACCGCGTAAAGGTCGGTGGCGTGACTGATGAATACCCAAGGCGCTTCTTCAACCAACACTTTTTGCAGATCTTGATAGATCTTTACCCGAGCTTTCGGATCCAGTACCAACGTACCTTGCTTCAACATTTCGTCGACTTTGGCGTTTTTATATTTGGCCGAGTTTAAGCTGGAGTCGATCTGGCTGCTGTCCAAAAGCGACAGGAAGTTATCGGCGTCGCCGTTGTCCCCGATCCAGCCGTAGAAGAAGGCGTCGCCTTCCTCGCCCTTCATCAGGACGGTTTTGTATTCGGTCCAAGGATACACTTTAATGTTGGTCTTCACGCCAATCTTCAACAGTTCGGCTTGGACCGCTTCCGCCAGTTTCACGCCGGTGGCCGGGTTATACGGGCGCGGGTTGGAATAGGTAATGATATTGAAGGTGAAACCGTCTTTATAACCGGCTTCGGCCAACAGTTTCTTGGCTTCCGCTTGATTAAAGCTCAACGGGGTCAGCTTCGGATCGTAACCGGGGATAAAGCTCGGCAACGGACCGTTGGCGACTTGGGCGACACCTTGATAGAGGTATTTAACCAAATCGGCGCGGTTGATCGCCATGGAGATGGCCCGGCGGACGCGGACATCATTAAAGGGTTTTTTGTGGCAGAGGAAACCCATGTAGTTGATGTTCATGCCCGGGTATCTCAATACTTTCATGCCGCTGGCTTCTAACTTTTTCACATCGTTGGGGTCGACGCCGTCCATGATGTCAATGGCGCCGGTCATTAATTCACTGGCCCGGACGGAATTTTCTTTGGTGGTCTTAAAGACGATCCGGTCAGCAACCGGACGTTTTCCCCAATAGCTTGGATTCCGGTCCAACACGATCTGTTGGTCTTTGTCCCATTTGACAAATTTGTAAGCGCCGGTACCAACCGGATGTTGGATGTAGGAGGCGCCGTATTTTTTCACCGCGGTCGGGCTGACGATCGGAGCCGCCAAAGCCATGGCGATATTCGCCAAGAACGGCGCATACGGATGGCTTAAGGTGATTTTGACGGTGTGCGCATCGACCACCTCGACTTTTTTCACCGGTTCAAAGGTGAAGGAAGCGTACGGCATATCGTCGGTGGCTTTCGGGGGCAATTGCCGTTCGATGCTGAACTTGACCGCTTCCGCATTGAACGGGGTGCCGTCGTGGAACTTCACGCCTTGGCGAAGTTTGAAGTTCCAAACCAAACCGTCTTTGCTTTGCGTCCAAGAAGTGGCCAAAGCCGGTTGCACATCGGTGCTGCCCGGTTTGTAACGGACCAAAGTGTCGTAGATGTTAACCATAATTTTGGCCGATTCGCCGTCATCGACGTACGCGGGATCCAAACCACGGGGATCGGAACCTTTTGCGTAGACCAAAACCTTCTGGGATGCCGCGAAGCCAATGCCGCAGGCTGACACAATCACCAGCATCACCATGACAAGTAATAAAAACTTGCGCATAATCTTATCCTCCTCATTTTTCTACTATATAAGTTGCAATAAATCTTTAAATCATCTTTCCCGCCTTCAAACGCGGCTCCGGAATAGCTGATCGGAGTGTTTATTGCCTCTTATGATAAATGAAAACTTGCCGCGGCCAAGGGGCCTTTATGTATTGCCCGCGACACTTCGATTAGGAAATGGAAATTTCCCACGCAAACCAGACCCGGTGACCCGGCTTAATTAAGAAAACCGCTTGTCCGGAAATTTTGAATAATTTACGAAACAAAGCGGCCACCAACCTCTATGGAACAGTCGCCAAACGTGGATTAGATCGTCGCATCATTTCAGGGTTGCAACGCCACTGTATCGGGAATCTCGATACCATATTTTATGAAATGAAATTTTATACAATTTGATGGTTAATTATTCCCGGAAACCCAGTATTGACACTACCTGCCAACAATTTTACCACTTGCCAGGGGGCATGTCAATTCTTGATATTAAATTGCCTTAAACCTCACATTAAGAAACATAACCGTTTCGACAATCATCGCCAAGCCGATCATTATTGCCGAGAACAGGAACGGAGCCTGCAATGAAATCATTTGGGCGACCAGCCCGCCACAGAACGGACCGACCAACATTCCGCAACCCAAGATCATTTCATGCAGTCCGCTTTTGTGCCCTCGGTCCGTTGCGGCGTTTTGACCGTAAAACATACTCGACAGATACGTCACGGCCGCGCTGACGCCAAATAAACCAAAGGTAATGAAGAAAATTGTTTGTCCCGGAAACAGTCCCATCACGATCAAGGCCGCCATGCCCAATCCCTGAAAGACGATTAAGGGTCGGATCCGATAGATCCAAAACCGCCAACGCATCATCACGCCAAACATCATAAACCAAAAAACATACATCGTCGCATTGATGGTCCCGATCAGGGACGGATCGATCCCTAATTTCACTCCCAGTTTGGCAAAGAGAAACCGGTTGATCCCAATGGCCGTCCAGGTGGCAAAGTTGGCCACCCAGCCGATGTACAGAAAGCGCTGTTTTAACTTCGGATGAAGCGTTGGACCGGCGGCGGCTTTTTGAATGGGACCCGTTCCGGACGGTTCCCGGTTTGTTTCGGAAGCCCTCCAGATTAACCCGCCGACCATCACCATCAAAAGGCTGCCGAAGCTGAGCGAAATCTCCGGTCCGATCTGGGTAAAAACCCCGCCGGTTAAATTGCCTAAGGTCACACCGCCGGTGAAGGCCAGGCCAAAGGCGCCTAAAAAGCGGAGTAGATTTTCATTACTGGTGCCGTGCCCGATCCAGGCTTCAATCACCGGCCAAAAAATGGCGTTTCCGATCCCGGCGACGAAATAAGCCAAAAATATCGCTTGGCGATTGGCAAAGGCTAAAATCGCAAACGCGACGATATTCATGACGCAGGAGAGGATCATCAAAAACTTCCGGCCGATCCGGTCGGATAACTGTCCAAAAATATAATTCCCAATAATCCGGGTCCCGATATGCAACGTTCCGGTCATTCCCAACATGAACGGACTGGCGATTACCTTTACCGCCATTAACGAAGCCACCAAAATAAACAGCCCGTAACTGATCTCCGCCAGAAAAGCGGCTGCATACAATTGCCGTTTTGAATTGCTCATCATGCTCCTCCTTGAAATTCGATCGGGTTAAATTTCTCTTGCAAACATGGCAAACCGGTCCACCGATGGCGGAACGGATGCTAAATCAGCCCGCCGGGTGTTGCCAACCTATTCCCAGCCCTGCCAGATTTCCGGATGATAACCAACCGTCGCTTTGGGTCCGTTCCGGACGATCGGTGTCGTGAATAGCAAGGGGTCGTTGAGCAGTTCCTCCCGGACATCGTGGACCAGGTATTTTAAGTTTCGTTTCTGGTACTGCTTGCCGTTGACGTCAAGCAAATGCTCCAGGCCAACGGCTGCGGCGACCCGGTCCAATTCGCCTTTGCTCATTCCCTTGCGGGTCAAGTCGATCATCTGAAACGGAATCCGCCGTTCTTTAAAATACCGTTCGGCTTTGCGCGTTGCTTGACATTTCGGAACGCCAAAAATCTGGATATTCATGGTTCTCCTCCAAATCGCTCGCTTTCACTAAATCATCGGTCCGACCAATCGCTACGCTAAAGCTATCTTTTTGGGTTTAGAGATTTCAGCCGCATTTCACCAAAAATTCACTTTGCTTTCCAGGTAATCCTGCCGATATTTATAGAAAAATAAAATAATACGGGGGATGACGAAGATGGCGATCGCATGGACTCCAGATTTGAGTGTCGGTTTAGATCAAATTGACGATCAACACAAAGAACTGTTTAAAAAGCTCGATCAATTGCTAGAAGCCTGCAATCAAGGAAAAGGCCGGGTTATCATCGAAGAACTGCTGCGTTTTCTCGGCGATTACGTAGTCACCCATTTCGGGACCGAGGAAGTTTATATGGACCGTTTCGCATATCCGGAGACCGCCGATCATAAAAGACAACACGCCGCTTTTATCAAACAATTCGTCGAACTGAAAGAGACCTTTGAAAAAGAAGGTCCCGGCATCCATATCGTCATCCTCACCAACCGGACCGTTGTCGCCTGGCTGAACACGCACATCCGAAATACCGATACCAAGTTGGGAGCTTTCCTCAAAGGTAAACTCTGAAACTTCCGGGTTGCCGGAAATTAGATTTTTGCCAATTGTTTATTCCATCGCATCGATTGATGCCGATTCAACGAAAAGGTACCTTTCATCATGATTAAAGAATTAAAAGTGCCGTTGAGCGACCTGATCTTTTGCCTCTCCGACGCCATTGACTTGATCAGCCCGTTCATTGCCCATCATCATAAACGGGTGGCTTACATCGCGCTCAATGTCGCCTTGGAGTTGAACTTGCCCATTTGCGAACGGAGTCAGTTGGTGCTGGCCGGGTTGCTCCACGACTGCGGTTGCCTGAATCTCAAAAGCCGGCTCGAAGCGCTGGAATTTGAATTGATCAACCCGCACCAACATGCGCTTTTGGGCTATCGCCTGCTCAATAAATTCCCGCCCTTGGCCGAGATCGCTCCGCTTGTCTTATATCATCACCTGCCTTGGGCCGCGTATGAGCGCTCGCCGGTCAAAGAGCAGCTGCCTTGGCTCAGTCAGATTTTACATCTGGCGGACCGCTTTGACGTTTTAACGGCGAAACCACACCCGT
Organism: Bacillota bacterium; assembly: GCA_023417475.1. GTDB lineage: Bacteria > Bacillota > UBA4882 > UBA8346 > UBA8346 > JAEYPR01. The sequence goes on from JAEZFP010000023.1 coordinate 39,411, forward strand.
TGCCGCCAAAACAGGTTCTTGAAAAAATCACCCAATCCAATTCGGTCTTTTGGCCGGATGCCGTCGCCGCGTTACAACAATTAATGAAAAAAGAGTATTTTTGGCTGGACCTCGCTTCGCCGGCATTGGATTCACTGTTGCGGGAACAGACCGGCGTCACAACGGTTGAGCTGGATCTGGACAGTCTGCTCTCCTTCGCGAAGCTCTTCGCGCAATTGGTCGATTTTCGAAATCGCTTTACCGCCACCCATTCCAGCGGCGTGGCCGCTTGCGCCGAAATGCTCGGCCGATTGAGCGGTTTTTCCGCCCGCGAGGTTCAAATGTTGGGGGTGGCCGGCTATTTTCACGATGTCGGGAAAATCATGGTTCCCGATACCATCATCAACAAACCGGACCGGTTGACCGAAACCGAGTTTGCCACGATCAAGAGTCATCCATATTATACTTATCGGTTGCTCCATCCCATCGCCGAATTGGAGACGATCACCGCGTGGGCCGCATTTCATCACGAGTGCTTGGACGGCAACGGTTATCCGTTCCACCTCGCGGGGGCCGATATCACGCTGGGTTCCCGGATTGTCGCGGTAGCCGATGTCTTTACGGCTTTGGCCGAAGAACGTCCCTACCGCGCCGGAATGTCCAAGGCACAATTGACGCAGGTTTTGCATACGTTTGCCAAGAAGAAAACGCTCGACCCGAATCTGGTGGCCTTGGCGATCGAAAACTTTGCGGAGATCAATAACCGTCGTAAACTTGGTCAACGTCAGGCCGCCGACGAGTATAACGCTTTTATGCTTCCGTCCGAGCCGGATTTCGGGAAACACCCGTTTGCTTCCTAGCCGGGGCGACAAGGGATCGCTCGTAGGTGATAATTATTATAATTTAAGGAAACTGCCTAACGCAATTTCCAAGTTGCTGAGGTGAACCACGATCATTACCATCGATTTACACGGCTGGACTTTGAACGACGTCCAATCCCAATTGGAGTTGCGTTTGTTAAACGCCTGCAAACACGGGGACGCGGTCATCCGGATCATTCACGGCCAAGGCAAACACAGTGAATATTTCCCGGTTCTAAAATCCCACGTCCGGCATTGGCTGGCCGAATCCGACTTCGCCCGGGAACGTGTGGAAACCGTCTTCCGGGGGGAGGACGGTTCGCCCTATACCCTGCCCAACGCCGGCGAGACCATCGTGTTGTTGAAGACCGATTCCCAAGTCCGCAACAGCCCGCGCCAACTTGAACCCGATGACGAGGAGGAACGCGAAGCCCGCCGCAACGCCAAATCCCTCCGGGCCGACCGGCTCCGGACAGCCCGGAGGCGTTCGCCGCGCCGTTAGCCTTCATCATCAATGATCCGCAACGAAGCCTCTTGCCGGGCTTCGTTTTTCTTTGGCGGACAATGCAATAATTCGTCCGCAATTTACGCAGACTACAGTTGGAGGTGAAATCATGAATCCGCAAGAAATTCAAACCTGTGTCGACCAATGCACCCAGTCGGCCAACTCACTCCGGATGACCGCCAATACTTTGCTCTGCGCCATGGAAAGACAGACGGCGAGTCTGGGAGCCGCCCATATAGAAATGTGTATCAACGCCTGTGTGGAAGCAAAATTATTGCTTGAAAAGGGGTGATTGAAGATGTCCGTCCGCGCCGTCGCCGAATCGGCTCAAAACTGTAAATTAAACGCCAATAAATTGCGCGCCATGGCTAGTTCGTGCGGTAATCCCGAAGTCGCGAAAATGTTGCTGATCGCGGCCCATCATTTGGATGTGGCCGTAGCCGAACTTGATTATATCCTGACCAGCGCCACCGTTAGCATCTGACCGGTCTTGACGTCGACCCGCCTTCCCCATGACCTTTGCCAATTTTACCAGAAACTTTTGCCGACAAAATCAGCCCCCGCCACTTCGCGATTTCGGGGCTTATTTTTTTGTAACCAAAGCCGCGAACTGTTGACATCCGGGGTTGATAATGATAGCGTTATAGGGAAATGTATAACCTTATCATAAGTTCCGACGCTTTTCAATATTTTATTGAAACTAAAAATGCAAAGGTAGATCCAAATGATGAAAAAACTTTCGAAACTTCTTGTCCTGCTTTTCCTGGTGTTAATGATCGGAGCCGCCTGCTCCCAAGCGGTGCAGAAGCCCGGCAAAGAACAGGTGATTGCCAATGTTTTGGTCAACTCCCTGTCCAGTTGGCACTTTAACCCGCAACAACTTAACGACAAACTTTCCGAACGCATTTATACTTTGTATTTGAAAACGTTGGACCCCAATAAACGGTTTTTGCTCAAATCCGATATCGAGCAGTTAAAACCCTACCAGACCAAAATCGACGACGAATTGAAACGCGGTTCCCTGCAGTTTCTCGATATATCCTCTCAACTTCTCAAACGGCGGATCAACGAGATTCAGGGCATGACCGCCGAGATATTGAAACAACCCTTCACTTTTACCAGCGACGAATCGTTAGAGCTGGATGCGGAAAAACGCGATTATTGCGCCAACACCGCCGAGTTGCGGGAATTATGGCGCAAAACGCTGAAGTATCAAACCCTAATGCGTTATCTGGACCTGACCGCTGATAATCACGGCAAAAAAACCGTCGCCCCCAAATCCTTTCAACCGGAGATCGAAGTCCAAGCCCGTGATTACGTTGGCAAGAGTTTAAAACGAGCCTTCGACCGGATGCTCGAAGACGCCGCCGACCGTCATAATCGCTTTTTTGACGCCATTGCCACCAGTTTCGACCCCCATACCAATTACTTTCCGGCCGAACAAAAAGAGGACTTTGACATCAAAATGAGCGGGACGCTGGAAGGAATCGGCGCCGTGCTTCAAGAGGACGGCGAATATATCAAGGTGATGGAAGTGGTTCCGGGCGGTCCGGCCTGGCGTCAAAAAGGTTTAAAAGCCCAGGACATTATTTTAAAAGTGGCTCAGGGCAACAACGAACCGGTCGACATCACCTATATGCCGGTGGAGGATGCCGTAAAACTGATCCGGGGCAAAAAAGGCACCGAGGTACGCTTGACGGTGAAGAAACCCAACGGCCAGATCGTGGTGATCCCGATCGTCCGCGAAGTGGTGGTATTGGAAGACACCTACGCCAAAGCCGCGGTCGTAGTCAATAATAAAACCAAACAGAAATACGGCTATATCTACTTGCCTTCGTTTTATCATGATTTCAACACGCCCAACGGCCGGAACGCCACCGACGACGTCCGCCGGCTCCTGGAAGGATTGAAAAAAGAGAACGTCGCCGGGGTGATTTTGGATCTCCGCAACAACGGCGGCGGCGTCTTGGACGACGCGGTCCGGATGTCCGGCCTTTTCATCAAACAAGGCCCGATCGTTCAGGTCAAAGACAAAAAAGAACACCAGGTATATAAAGATCCCGATCCCGGCGTGATTTACTCCGGCCCGTTAACGGTCATGATCAACTCCTACAGCGCCTCCGCATCGGAGATTTTGGCCGGCGCGTTGCAAGATTACGGCCGGGCCGTGATTGTCGGCGGCCCGAGTTCGTTTGGCAAAGGAACGGTTCAAACCTTCGTCGACTTAGATCGGTTGGTCACCAGCGACACTTATAAACCGTTGGGTTCGCTCAAACTGACCATTCAGAAGTTCTACCGGATCACCGGCGCTTCAACCCAGTTCAAGGGGGTTACCGCCGATATCCCGCTCCCCGACCCGCAAAGCGTCTTAAAAGTCGGCGAAAAGAACCTGGATTATCCGTTGCCTTGGGATACCATCAGCGGCACCGCTTTCGACAAGTGGAGCAACCACCCGAACCTGAAACTGTTGCGCAAGTATAGCAGCAATCGGGTGGCGGGCAGCGCCGGCTTTACGATCGTCAACAACAACTTGGCCCACATCAAAGAGAAGCAACAAGACACCAGCCAATCCCTGAAGCTAAGCAAAGTCTTGGAAGAGCAGGCCGCCTTGAAAGCCGAGTCCGAAAAACTGAAAAACCTGCCGATCGATAAAGAGAATAAAATCTACGGTCTCCGTTCGGAAACCAACGCCGAGACCGACAGCGACGACGCCCAACGCGCCAAGGAATGGTACGGTCAGATTGCTTCCGATGTCTATATTAATGAAACCACCAATATTCTGCATGATATGGTAAAATAGAAAATAGAAAAGCGGCCGTTAGGCCGTTTTTTTATTATACGCTGAACCCCGATGGCCTCTCCCCCGTCCCCGCTCCGAAACGGCGAGGGGTGAATCGCTTGAATTTCGGGGCGATTTTAAAAGGCTAAAAATGGAGGCGCGACTCACCCCCCTTACGATAGCGAATACTTGATCAAACATATTACGATCCCCCTCTCTTTTGAATGACAGCCGGCTCGAAGCGGTGGAAGCGAGGGGGGCCATGGGACATTTTCTCAAAACCAACAATTAAGAACAAGCGCAGGCTATTTTCCAGGTAACGAACTAAACCCGTTTTAAGTCGACATCTTTACGCCTTGATCACTTTTGCCTTGCTTTGGTTAAGCTATGACTAATCAAGTCAAACTACGGAGGTATTCATGGAGCAAGAGCAAGTCCAGTCGCTCTGTAAAATTCTGAAGGGCGAATACATGGGGATTGACGCCTATCAAAAATATTTAAGCCGTCTCCACGACCCCGCGATCCGCCTCAATCTTGAGCGGCACCAGCTCGGCATGCGCCAGATGGTTTCGGAACTTGAATCCTATTTGCGAAACGCGGGAGTGGATCCGCCGGCCGGACCCGGTTGGACGGGTTTGGTGGGCCAAGCCCACCTCGCGTTGGGATTGCGGGGCGAACCCGACGACCGCACCGTTTTGGACGCGGTTTATCACGGAATGAAGTTGGGCGTCGACCAAACCGACGCCGAATTGGACATCCTCGACGGCGCCGCCAAGGAAATTGCCGCCAAACATCTGCAACGAAACAAGGACTACCTCGAGGAAGTGGTCCGCTACCGCAATCTGTTGCATTAATCTCTAAGTAGTCGTCCACGCTAGCTACCGCTCGCGCAAGCGAATTAAGAAAATGAAGCTAGGTGACGACATAGGCCCAAAAGCTATTTTCTAGGTTGAAATAAAATCAACTTATGAATCAAGGAAACTATGTCGCAGTCAAGATCGTCCTCAATATTTCGAGCGACATATCCGGTTGACAGCGACAGGCCGCCATGTTATAGTGTCAATTAATTCATTCGTTGATAAAGGCTACGAAGAGGAAGAGTAAAAATACGGTTTTCTTCTCCAGAGAGTCCCTGGTTGCTGCGAAGGGACGAGGAATGGTATTTTGAATACGCCTCCGAGCCGGACACCCAATCCGATTGATTCGGTAGTAGGCTGTTCCCGGGATCCCCGCGCCCGTTATAGCGCTAGAGTATAACCGCCCCAGGCGGCGTACTCGAAAAGGTTCGTGCCGCGAGGCATTAATAAATTGAGGTGGTAACACGGGAAGCAACTCCCGTCCTCTAGCAAAGCTAGGGGACGGGAGTTTTTTATTTAAATAACCTGAGGAGGTTGACATTGATGATCAGTATTGACGAAGAGATCCGAATCATTGCCAAAGGAGCGGGTGAGCTAATCGATTATGCGGACTTGCGGAGCAAGCTGGAGTATTCGCGGCGTCAAGGTCAACCGCTTGTGGTCAAACTGGGAATGGACCCTTCGGCCCCCGATATCCATCTCGGCCATACGGTTGTCTTACGCAAGATCAAACAGTTGCAGGACCTCGGCCATCAAGCCGTAATCATCATCGGCGATTTTACCGGCATGATCGGCGACCCAACCGGCAAATCCAAAACCCGCAAACAACTCAGCCGGGAAGCGGTGCTCGCCAACGCCCGGACCTACCAGACCCAGATCGCCAAGATCCTCGATCCGACCAAAACCAGGATCGTTTTTAACGGCGACTGGTTGGCCCCGCTCGATTTCGCCGCCGTGATCAAGCTGGCGTCCGGTTGCACCGTCGCCCGGATGTTGGAGCGGGAGGATTTTAAAAACCGCTTCGCCCTCCATCAGGAGATCGGGGTCCATGAGTTTTTCTATCCGTTGATGCAAGCGTACGACTCGGTGGCGATTCACGCCGATATCGAACTGGGCGGGACCGATCAGCGCTTCAATATTCTGATGGGCCGCAACCTGCAGCGGGATTACGGCCAGGAACGGCAGGTGGCGCTGTTTATGCCGCTGTTGGTGGGGACCGACGGCACTGAAAAGATGAGTAAAAGTTTGGGCAACTACATCGGAATCGACGAAACGCCCAACACCATTTACGGTAAAGCCATGTCCATTCCCGACGAACTGATCATTTCCTATTTCGCGTTGGCGACCGACATCCATCCCGATACCCTCGCAGCGTTGCGGCAGGATTACGCCGACGGAACGGTTCAGCCGCGGGATCTTAAAATGCGCTTGGCTAAGGAACTGGTCCGGCTGTATCACGGCGCAACCCCGGCACAAGCTGCCGAAGCCCATTTCATTCAGGTATTTCAACAAAAGTCGCTCCCGGCCGAGTTGCCGGCGCTCCCGCTCTCCCGTGCCCTGCTTGCCGAAGACCGGATCGAGCTCGGGCAATTGCTGGTCGCCGTGGGATTCGCCCCCTCCAAAAACGAGGCGAAACGGCTGATCCAACAAGGCGCAGTGAAGCTTGACGGCGTGAAAACGACGACATTGGGAACGGTTCAAGCGCGGGAAGGGTTGGTTTTGCAAGTGGGGAAATTGCGGTTCGGGAAGCTCACGTTGGAATCAGACCGCTTCAAATAATATATTCCCTCTTGAGCTTTTCGATTGCACACCTACTATATTGAATACTATCTTCAATTTCACCTTTTCGGCACCCCGAATAGCCGGGGTGCCGAACTCCCCCCAGATTTAAATACGTCATTTCATTTTTGCAATTGGAAAACTATTACCATAAGAAATGTTCCATTCATCAATATTCATAACAACAAAACTCGAAATCAGTTCATGTTTAATATCTGGATCCTTTTGCAAATCAAATGGCAGTTGTTTCATTATTTTGGAAGTCACTAATTTCCGAATCACACTATCAGCTGTTTTACATTCTAAGATATAGATATATTCATATTTCTTATTTTTATTGCAAGACATTAGGTAAATAATAGTGTCATAATACTTTCTTGCAATTTCAATATAATGTTCTCCAGTACGAATTTTATTTTCAAACGCATCTGGATTGATCGCTCCCGGTATAGTGGAGTTTTTATATTCTATCAATAAAAACTTATCCACGGTTTCTACGACAAAATCGACATCTTTGAGAAATAGTTTCTGATATTTATCACTTAACATGAAAGCATTGATTGCATTTGTGAAATTAAAAGAATAGTATCTATTTTCATCACTAAATATCTTTTCCATGTTAGTCACCAAGGTTCTTATTGATAACTTCATCTAGCAACACATTATAAGCTTTAATAATTGGATTTTCAGTTAGATCACGAAAAAAACGATTTTGATTACAAACGACTTTACTTTCACCATTTTTCGTTAATGAATAAAACATAACCTTATCTTCAGGTATCATATTTACTTCAAAATACTTTGCCAATATATAATCGTGTGTAGCAAGAAAAATCTGGACTCCCTCACGTTGAAGTTCTAATAAAATATCAACCAAGGCCGAAACAGCTACAGGATTAATATTTGCTTCTGGTTCATCCCAAAATAGAATTGTGCCTCTTTCCAAAGTACCGTTTTTTATTAACTGCCACAATAGAGCTAATTTTCGAAGTCCTTCAGCAACTAAATGAAACTCTAATTTAGCTTGAGTGCCAGGTTTAAGATAGAATTTATCCTGTTCAATTGTAACACTTCCATCAAGTATATTTTTTAGTTTATCCATGTACTTTTTCATTACAGCAGGAACAGGGCCTGGATTGATGTTAATCTTTGCTGCGGCAATTATATCTACATATGTTTCATCAAAATCAATCGCATTTTTTAAATATGCAGCTTCAAATTGAAATGCATGAGATAATATTTCCTTAGCGGGAATAAATGTGCTAATTAACTTATCGTGTTGTTTTTCCCACTTTTCTTCGCCAGTTGTATCGGCATCCCACTTTTTCGTTTGGGTTGAAAACTTAGTCCTAATCGAAGCCAAATCAGAACTCACTTCGACAGATGCTGTTACTCCTTTTTTAGCTCGTTTAACTAATCGAGTGATGTTACTTCCATCCGGTCGAAACACCCCAACAAGTTTTTGAGGGAAAGAAACATCTTTTCGCGAAGCTTGACATGCTGCATATAAAACTTTCATAATATGTGTTTTGCCGGTTCCATTTTCACCAATAAAAATATTGATCCCATCAGAAAACTCTAGTTCTAATTTATCAAAAACAGTAAAACTTTCTAATCTTAGTTTTTTGAGCGGCATAGCAACACCCCCGTGCTTAACTTTTTGAATCTTGACTATTTTGTCCTATATCACCTTAATCGTATACATTCCGTACTTTTATCCCAATATACTTATCCCCTGAAAATGTGAATCAATTAAGTATAGTTCGGGGAAAACCCGCTTAGTTCCTGCCATTACAAAGTCATTTTGTTAAGACGCAGTTGAAGTACTTTAAAATGCTTTTAAAAGATGGATTACAAGTGCATCGAAGGTACTAGGAACTTCCCTTTTTTTATTTATCAAAGATTTACTGTCGTTTTCCAATGCTTTGTCAAGTAAAAGACGCATAGTCATGTGTTCTAAAAGCTCACGAAAAATGAGAAGCTTTTCTAGGAATTACAGTATCGATATAGGGTTAAAACCGGTTAACCCTATATGTGAATTCTTTTAAATTAATAAATTTGTTTTCTATTCAGTATAATAAAAGGAAATAATCAAAATTATCTCTCCTAAGACCCAAATTCTACTTCTTTCCCCAGGAATTCTATTTCCAACTTCTGAAATTCTATTTCTAACCACCGGATTTTCATTTCTAACTTCCAAAATTACATTTATAGGTTCCGGAATTCTATTTCCAACTACCAGAATTCTGTTTTTTGATTCTTTAATTCTATTTCTAGCCACAGAAAAACTATTTTTACTTTTTCATTTTCACTAGCAAAGAACAATTTAAATCCCCTCCCAACGCATGAATCCAACCGCCCCCGGAAACCCTCAATAAAAACCGAAAGAAGGGTTATTCAATCAAAGCCAAACTCGCGCGGCCGGTCGCCATGGCGGTATGGTTCCTCTTGATCGCTGCCGCCGTTTTCGCCCAGACCGGGAAGACCTTTACTTTAGATGAACTTGCCAAGTACAACGGTAAAAATGGCGCCAAAGCCTATGTGGCGGTGAACGGGACGGTTTATGACGTCACCGGTCTGCCCCAGTGGCCCCAGGGAAAGCATTTCTGCCCCGGTTCGGTCGCAGGCACGGATATCACCGATCTTTACCAACGTTCCCCCCATATGAAACGGAGCAACTATCTCGCCCGTTTTCCGGTCGTCGGCACCTTGGTCGGGTCAACCCAACCAGCGCCGTCACCCAGCCCGCTGGTGAGCGGTTCGCCCTTGCCGACAACCAACCCGCAGCCACGGGTAGGCGTTTACATCGCTCCCCAACAGCCAGCCATGTTGATAGGCCAGGGGAAAGAACAGATAATTCAACCAATGGCTGCCGAGCCAAAACTCATACGGCAGCCGGCTCACCGCAAAGATTATCATGCCGACGATCATTACCACCAGCAGTCCCAAGGCGACCACCCCCAGTCGCATTCCCAGACCGGTCCAAAAACCGCCGTGGCTTAGTAACAACAGATACCCCCATGACCCAGCGCCAATACGCAAGCGAAAACCCCCAGCCAATGATGCTGCCTTAACAAACGATCCTGGCCAAAGCACCGTTCAAGACTGGGAAACCGTGACCCAAGCAAAAAACTCACAGCGAACAAGAACACGCCGGCCAGTCCGGCATAACGTAAAACCATATATAATAACACTTTGCCACCATCCTCACCCACACTGGGGGTTACCGGCGCCCGGCGTCGGGTGTCCGCCGTATTCGCGCCAGTGTTTATCCCTCCATAGTCTTCACCGTTGTTTCGCCGATTTATGAGCATAAAAAAACCGGGGCAAAACTGCAAGCCACTAAAAAACCTCCGACTCAAAAGATTGACCTACAATATATCGTGATTAACCTTTTTAGGCTATCAATATATTGTAGGTCAATGGTATTTCGAGTAGTTTTTCAGTGGCCTCGCAAAACTGCCCCAGTTTTTTTATGCCCAATATCAGGCGCGAACGTCATAACCGCCGCAGCCGCCCCGACGCTGTTTGCCGCCTTTGCCCATCCGTTGTTCGGCTTTGGCGCGAAAACCTTCCATTTTTTTAAGTTGTTCGGGAGTTAAGACCGCTTTCAGCTTTTCCAGCATCGCCCGTTGTTTGGTGACCAGTTGCACCCGTAAACCGGTGATTTCTTTCTGCTTGTTCTCAAGCGCCGTTTGGCTTAAGGGATTTTGGCCCCATAATTGGCCCAGTTCCAGCTGCTTCTTTTCCAGATCGAAACGGATGCTTTGGGTGTCTTTCTGAAACTCCTGCCGGATCGCTAGCAATTTTTGTTCTTGATCGGCGGTCAATTGTAACTTTTTGGCAAAACCCCGGCCCATTCCCGGACCAAATCCCGGAGCGCCGTCACTGTCGCCCGCTTTTGGGGCGGCACCCAACGCCGCAAACGAAACCGTTCCGATCGTCAACGCCAGCACCAATAAGGTCAGTAATACTTTTTTCATTAATAATCCACTCCTCTTTTTTTGATTGAACCCTGCGGTCAATTTCCATAACCTAACTATAGGCAAAAAGTATGCACGGTTCATGAAGAACTTATGGAGATTTTGTGGATTTTGCTTTCTTCAGGAGATGGAAGAAAGGATTCCCATTGACAACACCGAAATACTGTAGCAATCCCCCAGCGCGGTTCGGGCAGAATAAGTTTTGAAATCAATGGAGAAACCGGAGTGATATTTGATGGCGCGGATCGTCGTGGTCGAAGATGAATTGAAGATTTTGCAAATTATCCGGGCTTATCTTGAAAAAGAAGGTTTTGACGTAGTTACCGCCAGCGACGGCAGTAAAGCGTTGGAGATCATTAAAGAGGCCAAACCCGACCTGCTGGTGCTGGATCTGATGTTGCCCGGTCTGCCCGGCGAAGAGATCCTGGCCCGGGTCCGCCAGTCCTCGGATATCCCGGTGATCATCCTCTCCGCCAAAAGTTCCGAAGACGAACGGATCTTCGGCCTTAATATCGGAGCCGACGATTATTTGATCAAACCGTTTAGCCCCCGGGAATTGGTCGCCCGGGTCTTCGCCCAGTTGCGCCGGTATAAGCCGGCGTTAGCGCCCGGCCCGGTTTTTTTATCGTTTAACGACGGTCAACTGGTCGTCGACCCGGAAAAACACGAGGTCTTTCGCGAACGGCAGACCGTCAATCTAACTCCCACCGAATTTAAGATGTTGTTATTACTGGCCCAGACCCCGGGGCGAGTGTACACCCGGGCGCAACTGCTGGAACACGCCCAAGGCTTCTCCTTTGAAGGGTATGACCGGACCGTTGACAGCCATATCAAAAACCTCCGCCAAAAGGTAGAGCCCAATCCCAATGAGCCCAGCTTCATTCAGACCGTTTTTGGCGTCGGCTATAAATTTGGAGGAACCCGCGATGCAGGCGCCGATACGTAAGAAGATTACGCTGATCATCGTGGCGGTGGCGTTGGGTGGTATTTTGCTCTCGGGGTTGACGATCCACTACTCGCTGAACCGCCAGTTTCAATTTTACCTCCGCCACGGCGAACAAGCGCGCCAGGACCAGATCGTCCAGGCGTTGGCCGACATTTACGTCGACTTTAACGGTTGGGACAATCTCCCGCCCCGGATGGAAGTCAGCCGGGGCATTATGACCGGTGGCTTGCGTTTTGTCACCGATAACCAAGGCAATGTGGTCTTAAGCAACCGGCGCGAGATGATGATGCCCGGTTCCAGTCCGTTGATGCAACGCCCGGTCGTGGTCGACGGCGTGACGGTCGGCGTCGCCTTTTTTGGCCGGACCGTCTTTGAAAATCTACTCAGCCAGCAAGACCAGTTATTCCGAAACACCATCAACCGTTCGATCCTGATCACCCTGTTATTCACGGCAGTGCTGGCGTTTGGCGTGGCGTTAGTTTTTGCGCGACGGCTTTCCGCCCCCATTCTGGAGATGAACCGGACCGCCCGGGCTATGACCGACGGTCACTTGGACAGCCGAATCAACAATTTGCCCCAGGACGAACTGGGCGAGTTGGGCGCCAGTCTCAATAATTTGGCGTCCCGACTGAAAGAGGCCGACACGCTCCGCAAACAGATGACCGCCGATGTGGCCCACGACCTACGGACGCCTTTGGCCACCATCCGCAGTTACCTTGAGGGCATGATCGACCGGGTCATTCCGACCTCCCCGGAAAACCTGGAGTCATTGTTGGATGAAGTCAAACGCTTAACCGGATTGATCAGCGATCTACAGGAGATTGCCCAAGCCGATCTGGCGATCCGGCATTTCCATCCCGAACCCTTGGAACTGCGGGACTTTTTGGCGGGAATGGTACAACGGGTCACGCCGGTTTTCCAAGAAAAAAACCAACAACTGACGTTAGTGGCCGCCAATCCGGTGACCATTGGGACCGACCGGAACGCCCTGACCAAAATTATGGATAATCTGATCTCCAACGCTCATAAATATACGCCGCCGGGCAAAACGGTCCGGATTGAAGTCGAAACGACGCCAACCGCCGTCCGGATTCAGGTCCGGGACGAAGGGATCGGCATCCCGGCCAAAGACCTGCCCTACATCTTTGAACGGTTCTACCGCAGCGATCCTTCCCGCAATCGCGCCAGCGGCGGTTTTGGTCTTGGTTTGACCATTGTCAAGGAATTAACCGAGGGGTTGGGCGGGACGGTGACCGCCGCCAGTGTCCCCGATCAGGGCAGCACCTTTACGGTGACGTTACCCATCGCTTAGGAGTGGCCATGGAACCAACGCGGATCAATTGCTATCATTGCCAACATTTCTACATTACCTGGGAAAAGTCGTTTCCCAACGGTTGTAAGGCTTACGGCTTCAAGTCGCAAAGGCTTCCTTCGGCCTTGGTCTTTGAATCCTCGCAGCAGCCTTGTTCCTATTTTCAACCGAAAACCCGTCCCAACCTGATCGGACGGCCGGACTCGCCGCAATAACTAAGGAATCCGCCCACCAATGGAAACGCCCCAGCGTAGGCCGGGGCATTTCCATTGCTGTTAGTGAATATCGATCTTGCGAACCGGAATCTTTTCCTCCGCCGCTTTGGGCAAGGTCAACTTCAAAATTCCGTCTTTAAACTCGGCTTCGATCGCCTCCCGGTTGACACCATTCAGGATAAAGCTCCTACTGACTTGGGCGACACGCCGTTCTTTCCGCAAGTAATTGCTTTGGGTTTCTTCCCGTCCTTCATCCCGTTTGGCGCTAATGGTTAAGCGATCATCGTTCACTTCGACCGTGATAGCTTCTTTACTGAATCCTGGCAATTCCGCTTCAAGCAGATAGGCCGAACCCGTATCCGAGATATCGGTCTTGAATGAAGCAAGACCGCTACGGAACACCTCCTCGCCAAAAAGCTCCGGAAAGAATTTGCGCTCCCACTCATTGAATCGGAAAGGTACTAAATCAAACATTCGCGACACCTCCATTTAACTTTCTCTGACCTTCTCTGACTTTATTGTAATCCAAAATACTTATAACGCAAAATCCGCGAATGTTCGATTCAAAAAAGTTTCCGGCGGATTATGCCGCTGAAGCGTATTTATCGTTTTCTCTCACATCATTTCTTCATTTTTCACACAATTTCTAAATCGCTTTATAAAAGTCAAAGAACGTAAGGATCGGAATGACAAGCAAAAACCGCCCCTTTGTTCCAGGACGGTTGGCGTAGGTACCCTTTGGTCAATTGTATTGTTTATGATGCCGGATTGAGTTTCTTAATCACCGCAACCTCGTCGCAATTAGGGAATTTGGGGCAATTGATACACTCTTTCCAGACTTTATGGGGCATTTCTTCTTTCACCACTTCGGTAAAGCCACACTTCAGGAAGAAGCGTACTTGATAGGTCAGGGCGAAAACCTGGTGAATATCGAGCTCCAACGCTTCTTGAATCAGTTCGGCAATCAGCCGTTGGCCCAACCCTTGATTTTGGTAGCCTTCGCGAATCGCCAACGCGCGCACTTCAGCCAAGTCCTCCCAGATGACATGCAAGGCGCCGCAACCGACCAACTGGCCGTCGTCCTCAATCAACGTGAACTCGCGTAACGATTCGTATAATGTATTGCGCGAACGCGGCAGCATCACGCCCTTTTCAGCAAACGCGTTGATCAAACTGTGTAACGCTTCGACATCCGACATTTTCGCCTTCCGATATTGAATCATAACCAACCTCGCTAATTTGTTGAATATTTATTCGTATATTTCGCCACTTAAGCCAGTATTCCTCTATAAATATACTATGGTTATGTTAAATTATTGATGATTTTTCAATAATAAAAAGCATTTTTAGCGAACGGTTCATTCCGCGTGACATCGTTGCAAAATTTGGATAAAGTTTTCCCCCAACATCCGACTGTAGTGTAATCCAGCCGCCTGATATTGGGCGGTATCTTTTTGCAGCGTTTCGGGATCAAAACCCCAACCGGTGATCGTCGCCGCGTCAGCCAGCCATTCATGCAAAACCGCCGCGGTGACCTCGGGATGAAACTGAACTCCAAACGCGCGGTCGCCCCATTGGAACGCTTGGTTGGGACAACTGGCCGATCGGGCCAAATGCCGGGCGCCGCCGGGAATCTCAAAGGTGTCCTCATGCCACTGAAACAGCGAAAAACTGGCCGGAAATCCCTCCAGCAACGGACTCTCCGCCAACCGCTCCAAGCGGTACCATCCCAACTCCCGTTGGGGATTTTTCCGAATCGTCGCCCCCAACACCCGCGCGCTCAGTTGAGCGCCCAGACAAATTCCGAGTAACGGCCGTTGCAGCCGGAGCGCCGTCTCAATGTAATGCAAATCGGTACGCAAGAACGGATACTCTTGTTCCTGATAAGCGTTCATCGCCCCGCCCATAACGATTAACCCTTGGTAGTCCGCCAAAACGCGCGGCCGGTCGTCCTGCGGCAATTCTTGATAGTCGATCCCAATCCCCGCCGCCGCGAAGATCGTCTCGTACAGGCCCAGTCCTTCCCGCGGGTGATGTTTGCAGACCAATATTTTCATGTCATGACTCCCGTTTTCATTTTCAGCCGTTAAATGAAAAGCCAACGATCCGTAGATCGTTGGCTTAATATTCGTTCGCCATTGCAATAATTATAAAGAAAGATGGTGCCACGAGCCGGAATCGAACCAGCGACACGAGGATTTTCAGTCCTCTGCTCTACCGACTGAGCTATCGTGGCATTCGGGAAATGAATAATGGCGGAGCCGACGGGACTCGAACCCGCGGTCTCCAACGTGACAGGCTGGCATGTTAGCCGACTACACCACGGCTCCGCATAAAATGGTGGTCGCGACTGGACTCGAACCAGTGACCTCTGCGATGTGAACGCAGCGCTCTAACCGACTGAGCTACGCGACCAGAATCACGACGCATGAATGATTATAACATCTACAAAACCGGAAGTCAAGCCTATATCTGCTGGTATTTTCATACTGTAAAAATTACTAAAAATGATTTGGTTATTTTGGGCCGGATTGCAACATACTGGTGCCGAAAGCAACCAGCGCCATGGTGGCCAACATTCCCAACAGGACCAGGGTGAGGCTGTAACGATCCTCTTTCCGGTCGTGACGTTGCGAATTCACGAACAAACCAAACGCACAGGTGGCAAAAAGAACCACACAAAAGAAGAGCGCCCAACGTAGCAAGGTCTGGTTCCAATTCGGGGGGACATCCACTCCCAACAACCGATCGAAAAAGGTTACATTGCGCGGTTTGGCCATCCAGATGAGCCCGGCGGCAAACAACACAGCCGTCCAAGCGACAATCTCCATCCAGCGAATCATCTTGCACCAAAAATCGGGGCCACGTCGCTCAAACCGTCTCGGTTCCTGAGCCATTGTGAATCACCTCTCCTAATGTTACTACTTCCACGTCGTATGTAACCCACGGAAATTGCCGTGGTGGAAGAGATTGGAATGATAAACCTTGTTTGGTAACGGGATGGGCAAAAGCCAGACCGGCCGACCACAGGGCAATCTGTTGACCGGGCCGATTGCGATCGGCTCCGTATTTCTGATCGCCGTACAGCGGATGGCCAATGGCGGCAAATTGGACCCGAATCTGATGGGACCGGCCTGTCAATAGGTTGACTTTGACTAGCGTCATTCCCGCAGCCGTCGCCATCGTCTGATAATCAAGGACGGCTTCTTTGGCGCCCGGCGTGGTCGCCGGGACAACCGCCACCCGATTTAGCCCTTGATCTTTGAAAAGATAATGCCGTAATCGGCCCGCGGGATTGGCGGGCGAGCCGTGAACCACCGCCAAATAGCTTTTATGGAATTGACGGTCACGCACTTGCTCCGACAGCCGTCCGGCCGCTTTGGAGGTTTTCGCAAAAACCATAATCCCGCCGACCGGGCGATCGAGACGATGAATCAACCCCAGAAAGACATTGCCCGGCTTTTGATGACGAATTTTCAAGTATTCCTTCAACCAGGTCAGAAAATCCCGGTCGCCCGTTGCGTCCGCTTGGGTTGGCATATTGACCGGTTTCACCGCAACCAGTAAGTGGTTGTCCTCAAATACAATCTCCGGACCCAATGGGGTCATTCGGTCCGCTCCCACCGGGCGCAGTTGCCGCAGGGCAACGCCAATCCGGAATCGGCGATGGCCAATCCCACTTCCCCCGCGGTGACATTCCCCCGGAACTTCGCCTTTAAATGCATGGCCAACATCGTTTCCAGCACCGCCGGGGTAATTCCGTTGGTATAGCTGTTCAATAAAAAGAACAGCGGTTGCGGGGTCAATACTTGGGCGCAAGCTTCGACCAACTCATATAGGGCGTCTTCCAATTTCCACACTTCACCGCCGGGACCTCGTCCAAATGAAGGCGGATCCATGATAATTCCGTCATAAAAATGTTCCCGACGTTGTTCGCGACGGACAAACTTGAGCGCATCATCGACAATATACCGTACCGGACGTTCACCCATACCCGAAAGGGTCAGGTTCTCCTTTGCCAGAGCCACCATGCCCTTGGCCGCATCAACGTGACAGACTTCCGCGCCGGCTGCCGCGGCCGCAACCGTGGCGCCGCCGGTATAAGCGAACAGATTGAGCACCTTCACCGGTTTGGCGGCCGCGGCAATCTTGGGCATGAACCATTTCCAGTTTGCGGCTTGTTCCGGGAAAAGCCCGGTGTGTTTAAAACCCATCGGCCGGACGGTAAACGCGAGATCGCGATAGCGCATCACCCAGCGTTCCGGCAACCGTTCCCGAAATTCCCACTCGCCGCCGCCATTACTGCTGCGATGGTAAAATCCGTGGGGTTTATGCCATGCCGGATCATTATTTACAATTGGCCAGATAACATGAGGATCGGGCCGACGCAAAATATATTTCCCCCAACGTTCCAACCGTTCACCCAAACCCGCGTCAAGCAATTCATAGTCCCGCCAATCGTCGGCTATCCACATGAAGCAAATTACCCCCAGTATAAATTCATATAAATTGTATCATTACGGATATTCTTCGTCAACACCACCGGTAACAGCGGTTTCCATTGGGGTTTCAGTTTTAACAACCGCCTTATTGGCGGCCGGCAAATAGATAAAAAAGGTGGTACCGACATTCTCCTGGGATTCGATTTCGATATAACCGTCATGTTGCTTAATGATTGAATACGAAGTAGCTAAACCTAAACCGCTGCCAGCTTTTTTCGTGGTAAAGTACGGGTCAAATATTTTCAAGAGATTTTCCTTGGCAATGCCTGAACCTTGGTCTTTCACGGCAATCTTCACATAATTGCCCAGATTAAAACGTGTCCCCTCTTCAATGCAAAGGTTCTCCGCACTGATATAGATTATCCCACCTTTGGGCATTGCCTGTTTGGCATTGAGCACCAGGTTGTGGATAACCTGGCTGATCTGTCCCTCGTCGATATTGGTCACCCATAAATCGTTGGCCATTGCGAACTTTAACTTGATACTTGCTCCTCTAAGCGCAAATTCAGCGGTATCGGTAATCAATTCGACCAGGGAGGTATCCTTTTTTACCGGAGCCCCTCCTTTCGAAAACGTAAGTAACTGTTTGGTCAAATTGCTGGCTTTACGAGTCGTTTCGATCGTATTGATTAAGTCTGGTTTAATATCTACATTATTCTTCAATTTAATCATCGCTAACTGGAGGTTAGCCAGGATAGCCGTTAAAACATTATTAAAATCATGGGCGATTCCACCCGCGAGAATGCCAAGCGACTCCAACTTCTCGGCTCGTAACAGTTCCTGCTGGATTTTTAACTTTTCGGAGATGTCCTGGAAAACCGTTACGGTACCAACACTCACCCCCACATTGGTTTTAATCGGAGAACTATCCGTAGCAACCGGAACTTCATGTAAATCCCGCGTCACTAATATCAAGTTGTTGAATATCTCATGGGATACGATTTTAGGGCGAGGTTCGCTCGTTTGATCATCAATTATATAAAGTATTTTCTCAAGCGGCGCTCCGATCGCCTCGACCCGGGAGTATCCGGTCAGCGTGGCAGCGGCTTCATTAAACAAAATGATGCGTTCATTTTGATCGGTAACCACCACTCCTTCGCCAAGCGAATTTAAAGTTACCTTTAATAACTCCCTTTCCGAAGCCAAGATCGTCTCTTGTTCCGCAAACCGCTGATCCGCCTCTGCCCTCGCCTGGTTTGAAGCCGCGGTATGGATTCGGATCGCTTCCGTCTTATGTTGGAGATCCTGATATGCAATATCCAGTTTCGCGGTTTGTACCCCCAGTTCTTTGTTGGCGGCTGTCAGTTCCTCCTGTTTCAATTGCAGAGTCGCTTCAGCTCGCTTATAATCGCTGATATCAGTCACTAAAACAATGGTCCCGGCAAATTGGTCTTTTTCAGCGATGGGCGCTATGGACAACTTTGTATAAACACAAGTTCCATCTTTTTTGAAAAGTTGGAAATCATCTTGCTCGGCAATATCATTCTTCCATTTTTCAAGATTTTTTTGACAAATCGCGATGCCCTGATCATCCATAAAATCAAACCAATATCTTCCAATCATCTCCTTGGTAGAATAACCGAGCAACTCCGCTAGACAGGGATTTACGAAGATAATGATACCATCTTGGCCGACAATCCAAATGCCTTCCCGGACAAGCCTCATGATCCGGTGGTAAAATTCCTCGCTTTTCTGGAATTTCTGTTGGTTATCAATTGCCATTGATAAATACCTCCTTCACCGAGTCCCTTTTAACCATCACTTTCATAACCTTTTTTTGGCAAGCTAATTCTCCGAATAACGAATAAACCGTCTATCTACCACCCGCCCATCGCCCATCGCCCATCTTGGCATCTCATAATTTTACAAGAATTGTTATAAAGATTCTTTCGGACAACGGATTCCCCTTTAAAATTATGGGTTAGTCAACGGTTAATTTTCAAGCGGCGTTACTGGTCCATATTTAGAAAATGGGATAATATTTGGAAAGAGGGTTTTTGCGTTGGTTGAGTAAAAAACAAACACCCGCAATTTAGCAGGTGTTTGTTAAAAATTTTGGTAGTCCCAAGGGGATTCGAACCCCTGTCACCGCCGTGAAAGGGCGGTGTCCTAGGCCTCTAGACGATGGGACCACGAATTTGACTTTTCTAAATTATAAGCTGAAATTTGTCCAATCGTCAACAGGTTTTTGAAAACGGGCGTGCCATTTTCCTGAAAACCACCTGGTATATGGTTTTCGAATCTGACGTCACGCGCTGTTAGGTTTGATCTTCGCAATAAATCATGATACGATTAGACTATTCATAAAGGAGCAAAAACATGGATCAACTTTTATTTGGTATTTCGGGGTTGCCCCTCGGCGACGGAACCGTCAAATATAACTATCCGAGCGGCATCGCTTATTTGAAAAAACTGGGACTGGACGCGATGGAACTTCCGTTTGTCCGCAATGTGAACGTCACCGCCAAAAATCGCGACGCCATCCTGGCGGCCAAAAACGAAACCGGGCTGTACCTTTCGGCGCACGGGTCGTATTTCATCAATCTTAACGCCGATGAACCGGAAAAGCAGGAACAATCGTTGGAGCGGATTGTCAAGGGGGCCACCGCCTTGCAATGGGTCGAGGGGCGAAGTTTGATCTTTCATCCCGGCTTTTATTTAAATGATTCAAATGAAACGACCTATGCCACCATTAAAGAAAACTTATTAAAACTACCCGACCTCGGGGTGCACTATCGCTTGGAAACCACCGGAAAACCCACCCAATTCGGCAGTCTGGATGAATTGATCGCCTTATGTAAGGACGTGTCCACTTGCCGTCTCTGCATCGACTTTGCTCACATCCATGCCCGAGGCGGCGGGGCGCTCAAAACCTATGACGATTTTGCCGCGGTTCTTAGCAAAGTTGCTGACGGTTTGGGTGAAGCGGCGTTGCGGGATCTGCATATTCACTTATCCGGGATTCATTATGGGGCCAAAGGTGAGAAAAACCACCTGGAGTTCACCGAAAGCGACTTCAATTACACATTCTGTCTCCAAGCGTTAAAAGATTTTGACGTCAAAGGTTGTATCATCTGCGAAAGTCCTGTTTTGGAGCGGGATGCTTTGCTTTTAAAAGAAACCTATGCCAAACTTTGAGGAGACCGCGAGAAATAAAAAAGCCGCTCTCACTGGCAGTGATTGAGCAACTCGATAGGTCTGCGCAAGGGTCTTCTTTTTAATTAATTCAAAAGTGGTAGTCCCAACCCGTTACCTGCTCTTATCCGTGTCTAAACCACGATCGGATCTTTTTAAACAACGCAAACAACGGTAATACTTCCGCCACTGTACCCGCACAACCACCCGGACGAACTCGTCCAATACCTCCCGTCCCACCGCCGCTACAATTATTTGGTAAAGTTGAGCGTACCGATCGCCGTCATTTGCCATTTTTCTACCTTCTTCCGTAAGAATCGTATAAAAAATGTAATAATGTAAATTTATTATAAATCCTTGTGGCGTTCGTGTAAAGCAGTGGAGATTAGCGAAAAAACTGAACTGCTGTTATTTTTCGACACATTTATACCATTTCAATGGTAATTTTGTAAATTTTATTAATGGTTTTTGTAAATGCTTGTAAAAAAAAACACGACCATTTGCGATATATGTCGTAAAAAAATCTCCAAAAATTTTTTACGGTCAATAAGTTGGTACCGGCTTTGCAAGCCTAATTTGCGATAAATTTTGGTCAAATGGTCCTTGACCGCTTGTTTGCTAATACCTAGTTTTTGGGCAATTTGAGCATTAGTAAGTTCCCGGGTCACGTGATAGACGATCTCCAGTTCGCGGTCGGTTAATCGTGGATGGTGTCGGTGTTTTTTACTCATGTGTAAACGCCGCACTAATGTGCGGCATGGGCAACTCCTTGACTTGCTTTCCGGCAAAAGTTATAATTTTAGATAACAAAAGGGAAGCTCCCACCTTTGCGCCGGGAGAGCTTCCCCTGAGTCATTATGAGCAAAAGGATCGCTTACGCGGTCACTTTTGCTTGTTTTTATTATAGCAAAAGTACATGACTTTCATCAAGAGTCATTTACCTGGAGGTTGTTGCCTTGCCGATTAATAAAGATAATAAAGTGCAAGTTACCGCAATAATACCAACCGAACATCGCGAACTTTTGGAAAAAATCGCCGCGGATGAGGGACGCCCAAGTTTGTCGGCTCAAATCGCTTACGTGATCAAACGTTATCTGGACGATAAAACCAAACAATAGTCAAAACTCGTCCATTAACTTCGCCAACTTCGCTCCTAAATCCTCCCCAACCGTTTCAATTGGCGGTTTCGGATGATCCGGAACCATAGCGGCGGCACTCGCGCGTTCGACCGGTACCGCCGTCGGAACCTTTGGATCGATCGCAACCGATCGATCCGGAACTTGCAGCTGCCGGCGCAACACATTCCGGATCCAAACACTCCGTTCCCGATCCGGCTGCCGCATCAACTCCTCATACAATTCCGGATCAGTCTCCGGATTGACGCGAAATTCAAACTTCTGACTGGCCATTATTCCTTCCAAACTTTCTTCGCGAATTTCAAATACCCGTTGGCATTCGCAAACATCGGTTCCGGGACAACGATCGCCCGGGCGAATTCCGGGTCCATTTTAATGTACGCTCCAAGCAGCTCCGCTCCACCGCCGGCGAGGACGATCAGATCCAGCTCCCACATGTCCGGCCAAAACGATTTGATCCGGCTGGCGATTTTCACCGCGGCGGTTTTAAACGCCGCCTCTTTCATGTGTTCCAAGTCAACCCCTTTTCCGGCCACGCTCAAATACCCTTGCTGCAGATACGCCTCCATCTTTTCGGTCGCGATTTCGACGTGGTGATCCTGATAAATAATATTCGCCAGCTCCTGGTAAGCCGTGACCATGCCCATCCGCGAAAAACTCGTCGATCGGAAACCAATAAAGTCCAAACCGTCGATCCGGGCCGGGTCCAAGGTGTTGTAGCCGATGTCGATGATGCCGACTTTGCCGGTAGCGTACAATTTTGATGCTGCAGTCATTTGCCCGGTATCATCCAACAACAAATTAAAGTAGGTTCCCATCGGCTGTGGCAAGACCCGGGCGTCATCGACGATAATGGTTTTGTCAAAACGGATCTTTCCCGACGGCGCAATGATCGCGATCCGATGTTGACCCATCACGATATTTTTGTAATCGGTTTTCAGTTCCTCATAATGAAGTACCGGCAAACCGACTACCAGGCGGATATGGTCGGACGGCTCGTCCATGGTCACGGCCAAAGCGGTGTTTAAAAGGATCAACCCTTCCTCGGATACATTGCGCCGCTTGTCGACCGTCGCTCGTGGCGTCGACTGGATCAACGCCGCTTCGCCGACATAATAGCGTCGATCCTTATATTCGACCGCCAGGTACTTTCCGTTCTCGACCCCGCTAATTGATGGCAATGGCTGAAAATCGCCAATCACCGACAACCCGCTTTCGCGCCGGCCGCGATCGTCGACCACCTTGTACCGTCCAAAGCCAATATCTGCTCCAACTCGTCGTTTCATTGCGATCACTCCTTAAAATAATGAATGTATGACACTGTCAGACAATGTCATACATCAATCGTAACCGCAGCGTTCGACAAATTCTACGGATCCGGAATACACCATTTGTGGATAACTCCGATAAGCGCAGCAAAATTAACCAAAAATAGCCGCTGGATTTTTTGAAATGATTTGATATAATCATGATCATCGAACGTATGTTTGTGTAGAAAGGATGATCAATCATGGCGCTTGCGATCACTCCCGCTGCTAATCACTCTCCGTTTGGCTTGCATTATGCCGGAAAGCAAATCGTCGCCGGGTTTCCGTCGCCGGGTTTCCGTCGCCGGCCGAAGATTACCTGGAGAATATCTTGGACCTCAACCAACTCGTCGTCAAGCACCCCGCCGCAACGTTCTACGGTCGGGTATCCGGAACGTCGATGAAAGATGCCGGGGTCAGCGACGGGGATATCCTGGTGATTGACAAGGCGCTTAAGTATCGGGATGGAGCGCTCGCTGTCTGTTGTTTAAACGGGGATTTTACATTGAAGTATTTGAGGAAAGCGGGACAACAATTGTTTTTAATTCCGGCCAATAAAGACTATCCGCCGATTGAGGTTATGGAAGGGGACGAGTTTACGGTGTGGGGGATTGTGACGTACATTCTCAAGAAGGTATAAAAAGAAGAGGGATATCCCCTCTTAATTTAGCGGCTTTAAATATAATTGATGCATATATTACCTTTTTTCATTATACTGTTTACATTTTGGACACTCGAAGATAACGTTTTTAACCTGATTTTCATGTACGTTTTTCGCCAAAACAAAGCCGCAAGAACCACATTCATAATTCACATTACCATCTCCAACGAAATATGGGATCTGCGTGTCGGGTGGTTGGCGAAAAATGGATGACTTCTTTTCATCTGGTTTGTCTACTAAATTAAGTTTTAAAACGGTCATTTAAAATCACCTCCATTTTTGCCATTTTCTATAAAATTTTTACGTTTCCTTCTTTCAATTAACAATAATTTAATTACAGACCGAAAATTACTGTATGCTATTAATTAAGAAAGGCCCTCCGGAAAGGAGAGCCTTTTGCTTGAAAATATTCAAAATCAAGTGGATTGCCATTTTAATAACGATTTGTCAAGTTGATTACTGGCTTATAATATTTTCCCCACCACAAACCCAACAACCGCCCACAACGCCGAATACAGTTTAATCTTGAACTTTAACCAACGGACCTCTTTTTCTAACTGATTTAAGGATTTCTCCAAACTCTCGGTTTTCGACTGCAAGGTCTTCGCTATCTTGGATTGCTGATTGATGATAGCTTCGTTGTAATTGTTCCGCTGCTTCCAGCTCTCCAACTCTTGCTTCGAGCTTTGAATTATTTGACTCAAGTCGCGAATTAATACTTCTTTCTGCTGCGAGGTTAGTTCGGAGTTCCTCAACTGTTGCTGCAAGTCGCTTATTTTCTGCTCCGAGGTCTGCTGTATCTTTTCGAGCCTGATCAATTCCGCTTCCGTTATCGGGTACACCGCTTCCGGAGGCGATGCCGAAACCGAATAAGCAGCCGCCGATGAAAGCGCTAATAATAAGAGCAACGGCAACAATCCCAACGATAAGTTTTTGATTGATTTTAACCACAACAAAATCACTCCTTACAATAATTGAGTATCGCGGTAAAAATCGCATTGGCTTCCGCCAACAGCTCCCCGGTGGTGTCTACCGCTTTCACGTCCGGAGAGTCCAGGAACGCATACTCCGTAATCACGGCCGGCATGTTAGTCTGCCGGATCACGGCGTAGTAGTCGCCGTGTTGTCCTTCCCGGGAGTAAACCGCTTTCGCGCCGTGGGGATTCTGACCGAGCTTGCCAAAGGCGTCGGCAATCTCATGGGCCAGGTCCGCGCCGGCGCCGTGGTGGATGCTGTGGATGCATTCATAGCCGTCGCCGCCCCCGGCGTTATGATGGACGCTAACAAAGATATCCGCACCGAATTGGTTCGCCATTTGGCAACGTTCAGTCAGCCCGACGAACAGATCATTGGTCCGGCTGATGCCAACAATAAACCCGGCCTTTTTCAAAAGCCGGGTCAGTTCCATGGCCACGATCAGATTGATTACTTTTTCCACAACGCCGTTGGCGGCCGCCCCCGGGTCGGAGCCGCCGTGGCCTGGATCGATCCAGATGCGCTTAATTTTTTTAGCCATGATTCGGACCTCCATTTCCAAGCTGTTGCATTTTGCCCCGCAAAACATTCATAACTAAATCGACAATCGGCCAGGTTTTCCCTTTCAGCTTGGCGATTTTCTGCAGGTTTTCGCCAATCGAAATAAACTCTGTAAAAAAGATTCCCGCTTCGATGAGCGCCTGGACGCCATACGCCAGTTCAACCTTACTGCATTGGTAGGCCAAGATTAGCAGTACAAGGTAGATACCAATCTTCACCAACCCGTGATAAAGTCGCCGGCTGTCCGGTAACAGGTTCGGATCGGCGCGGGCGTAGTAATACCCGGTTGCAAAATCGGTTACAACCGCGATGCCGATCGCCGAGTAGGCCGCCCGGAACGGCCCGAAGCAGAGGGTCAGAATCCACAAAAAAATACCGGCCAGGAGTTTCCAGACCGGGAATTCGTAGATTCTTTTGAGGCAATACAGGATCATTTCTTTGTCAGTCAAGATGCCACCGCCTTTTTTTATATATTAGTTAAAGCGTTTTTAACCACGCCTCAATCTTTGGAACATAAAAAATATTATACCCATCCTTTGTTGGATGGATGGTATCGTTACTATCGGTATATATACGATACTCTGTTAAAAACGTTCGCAGGTTGCTCTCTTCCCAAAGGTTGCAGAAAGGGATTGAGTATTTACGACAAACGATTTTAATGGCTTGAAAGTAGTCATCTGCTGTTAGTCCCAGACTATTAGTTTGGTCAGCAGCGTAAGGTTTGTGTATAAGGATAAACCCAATTCTTTTACCAACAAAACGCCGCAATGCCTGTCTGCACATATACTCTAACGCACCATAAAAAGTTGACGTATCAAGATTAACATCAGTTGTGATATTAAGATTGGTATCCAGCACACCCAAGGGGACATTACGATAGTGATCGTTTATTCCGCCTTCTAGCAAAGCATAATCAGCGTTTGTGGACATGCTTGTAATGCGGTTACAAATCGCACCATAAGCCCCTGCAGCAATTGTTTGGCCACTGACACCAAAGTTTTCGTAAGTCATATTATGACGTTGAGCAATAAGTCTCGCATAACCCCCTGGATACCCTGCTCCATAACATACAGAGTCTCCGATCACTGATATCAGTTTACCCCATAAAGGACTTACATCCGTTAAATAAGGAGCATATGGAGGTATGTATGATGTTTTAGCAGCTCCCACCTCAAGCTGGGTAAAAGTTGGCAGCAAGTCAGCGGCGGCACTAGTCGAATAATATAGTTGGAACCGTACATATTTTGCGTTTGCAGGAGCAGTAAAAGTCGCAGTACCTGCTGCGTATGCTACAGTGTACGCTTCAAAGGGGGGAATAAACGTTTTATCGGCGTCGTAATACCAAGCGCTAGCAACAACAGATGTTAGCGTTACCCCTATTTGTTTTACCCAAGATAATGTATATGTTGTTCCACCTAATACATCGATATAATTAGGAGTTGCTACGCCATGGGGTGACGCAACTGATTGTAGATCACCATTAGTATTGTAGAAGGTAGCGCCTACTACCCAAACAACTTCAAATAAATTCTTGATAACTTTATTAAGCGGTGTTTTAATTGATAATTTATTTAATGTTACTGATCCATCTAATATCTTATCAGTAGTAACTGCATTATCAACAATTTTTGGAGCAGTTACCGAACCATCAACCAAAGGTGGGATATAACTTGACTTCTGCCAAGATCCACTACCAGATGCCATAAGTTTAATATATAGTCCATTATTGCTTGATGTCGAATCATTTGTTACTAAAGCCAAGGTATTAGCAGCGTAGGTCAAATCTGCATCCATCAAGGCTTTCGTCGTAAATGCGATATCAGCGGCTGATTGTGCTGCAAGGTTTGCCGCATTAGCAGCCGTTTCCGCCGCATTTTTAGCCACTAATGACTCGTTAGCTGCGGTCAACGCTGAGGCCGCTTTGTTTGTTGCCAACATTGCGGAACCGTTGGCTTGGGTTGCATAGCTTTCAGAAGTTGAAGCTGATGTGCCAGCAATTTCCGCCGCCTGCTCCGCCTGCTCCGCCGCTTCCGCCGCCGCCTGTGCTTCTAAGTGCGGGGAATCATAATTGATAAACCCATCCCCATCATCATTCCACCCTATCGCTTTCCCCGGCACCGGCGGCGGTAGTTCGAATCCAACCGCCCCGCCGGTGACATCCGTCAAGAGCGTCCGCGACAGCTTTTCCTCCTGCTGCTGGGCCATCATTACCAGCAAATCAAAGACTTTCTCAACCGTCTCCGACGACCACGGTCCTTGGATATTGAGGTCGACCAGTTGGGTGTAGGGGATCGTCCGGATTTGGGTGATTTTATACCCAGTCGCCAGCGGCGATCCGGTCAACGGATAGGTGGTGCTTTTGGCGGACATGTCTACCTCATAGAGTCCGGGGCTGATCGGTCCGGTGGTGTTGCCATCGGGACCGGTGATAAAGACATTCAAGTGTCCCTCGTCTTTCAGGTCAAAAGTAAAGGGCCACACGGTGGTGACCCCATTGCCTAAGCCGATGGTTTTGTTGGTGGTTGATTGCACTGTCATGGTGATTCCTCCTTATCGTCTGCTAGGTTATTTCCTAATCTGGCGGCTGATAAAGTCCTTCCAGACTACCTCCCCGTTTTGGCTTATCCAGTCCATAAATGTAAACGACGCATCATTGATCCATTGCGGATAGCCGAACCAATGCGACGCTCCCCGGAAGAACTTGTCGGGCTCTCCGGAGAACGCGTTGAGGGAAGTTTCCACGTATCCCTCAATTGGCGACATTTTGTAGTCGGCGTAATGTCCGGTAAATTTATCGACCGCGTAGGCGGTAATATCCCGCACATAAGGGATCATGGATGGACCGAAGGTTGCGAACCGCTTTAACAGAGCATACTTCTTGTCATCGTCATCATCGTCATCCCGCGACTTAAAAAATTGGTCGATCACTCCTTCCACGATGTTCTGCATCACAAACCCGTAAAATGTCGCTTTGGCGATAATCGTGATCGCGGCCTGCTGGTTTCCATGCTGCGATTCGACCCCTGCCAATTTCGCATCCAGCCAGAACCGGTTCAACATCATGTTCATGTAGGAGTAGTACATCGTAAACGCCTTTTGGGCTTCGTTGCCGCGTTGGGCTTTCGCCAGATCCTTCGTGGCGCCGCTACCAAACGTCCGCCGCACCACACCGTCCGCTGCTTCAATCGCCAACTCTTCATCGCCGCTGAATTCAACAAGATATTTAAAATAAGCCTCCTTCCATGCCGGGATGGATACTGCTTCATCAGCCATGCCATTCAGTGACATAAAAAACGTCTGCAACCCCTTGTCGCCTTTAAAGGTGCGTCGGGAAAAGTCATAGATATCGCGATCACGATTTAACGCCCGTTGCGCCATAAACGCCGACTTTGACGTTACGAACTCATGCACCTGTCCCGCATTCAAAACGTAATTTGTGAGCGACCGAGCAGTGGGGACCATTCCGATCTCCCAGGCCATCATAAAGGTGTTGGTACCGATATCCTTAACGAACCGCAGCGGGGCCAATCCGAGCTGCGCGATGGTCATCCGTTGCCGCATATACCGGAACAGTCTATCACCTAAATTCAGCGACTCTCCCTGGTCGGTGGCTACTGATTTGACCCAATCTGTTAACATCTTGTACCCGCGTTGGCCAATTGCATTGGTAACCGCCTCGACGGTATCCCGTTGTTTTAGAAACCGGTTGACGTCGATTACCGCGCGTCGGTGGGTTAGATCGTGGGTGATGTTGACCAAATGTTTCGTCATGACGTCGAAACTAAGATTGATTGCCCGGTTGACTACCGCCACCCGCGCTTGAGTGTGACCATGCGCGGTCATGGCGTGAGCAGCTGAGTATTGCTGATACAACGCGTTGCGCTGTTCTTCGTTTTTAAAAGCTTCAGCGGACTTTTCCGGGTCATAGTCGATTGGATAGTAACCGCCGCGGTACGTTCCAAACTTTGTTTCAACCGGTCTAGCCTCAACTTTTCCCGGCGCGACGCCGGAAACATCTTCCTCTAACTTCTGAATCTCCGGCCAAAACGACTCCATGTAGTCCCAGATATCTTGGACCATGTCCCAATCTTTCCGAGTCAGGTGATCCAAGATGGTGTTAACATGCTCTTCAGGAAATTGAGTAATTTCGCCGTTCTCGTTCCTGCGTCCAAAACCTTGCATAATCCGGGCCCGGTTACCGCCAACATAGGTTTGACTGTCAGTCCAAACATCGCCGTTTCCCCAGTTCAATGCGACGCAGATAATCTCTTCCATGCTCAACTTTCGCTCGCCGAAATCGCCGAAATCAAAATACTTGTAGTCTTTCTTCATCGCGGCGAATTCCTGCGGGGAGTAATACTTACTCAGTAGATTGCCATAGTCGCCGATCACTTTTTGAGTCAGCCGTGCTTCGGCGTCAAACGCCCGATTGATCGGTTTATAGACATACCGTTGCATTGGTCCGTCTTCTTGGCCGCGATCGAGGAACCGGCAAACGGTTTCCGCTTTAATTAACCACGGAGCGATAGCATCGGGAATCTTGCCGAGCGTATTGGTAAATTCTTTGGTTTGCGTCCGGACCGGACTGCCGATACCTTCCTTATCAACCTGGTACGGCGTTCCGATGTTTTTTTCGATGCTGCTGCGGGTATTGGAAGCGGCCATACTAATATTGGCGCGATCAATAAACGAAAGGAACCGATTGAAGTTGCGGCCATACTGCGACAGCACTTTAACTCCGGTATACAGCCACCGCAGTTCTTTCAACTTCATCTCCTTATAATCTTTGCTCCAACTCTCCGATAACAAAACCTGGGGAACCGGTAAGATATGATAGTCTTCCTCGGCATCTTTAACGAACTCCGCCAACGGTTTGCGATACGGACTATCCAGTTTTCCGGATTTAGATAGTCCAAACCGTTCCAGCAACGCCTCAACCTGATCGGCAAATTCAACCGGCATGCTTGCCAGTCCCTTTCCAGCGTTGGCATACTTATTGATCAGCCGGAACATCTTGGCCGCCTCTTCTTTGATCTGCATGGCTTCCATCGCCAAAGCGTGATTTAAGACTTGACGCCGTTTATATTGCGCCGCCTCCAGATAGTTTCCTTTGGCAAGTTCGCCGGCAGCCTGGACCGCCGCCCGCTTTTCCGCGCCAAAAAAGTAGGCCGGTTTTACCGCCTGCATCCATGTCTTGTCGGCCATTATCTTCTTAGCTTGCTGCCGCGCCAATGTGGCTTCCATCCGTCCTCGGGTGAGCGCCTGGCTGGATAAATTCTTCCGGAGTGACAAGTCCTCCAAAGCCCGGCTTTCCATTGCCAGCATTTCCAACCGGTCTTCGTTATGGAGCGCCTTGATCGCTTCCTCCTTCATCATGTCGCTATTGGCCAAATCGTTAAATTGCGCCATGTGCTCCTCAAGTTGCTGGCTAACCGCATCTTTTAATGAGGGACTACCCAAAATTCGCTGCGCCAGTTCGTCGCCGCAGGAGTACCGGTGCGCTTCGGCGATCCGTTCAAAGCGTTCCTTTTGGGTCTCATCCAGACGCCCCTCCCGGAACATCAAAGCCACCGTGTCGGCCTCGCCCAACTTCTTGAAGTCGCGCGCCCGCTGAATTTCCGCCTCGGCCCGGTATAACTGATCATGGAGCAAGTTTTCCTCAATGATTCCGGTCATCCGTTTGCGTTCTTTCCCGATCAAGTCCTGCCGTTCCGGTTGCAGCTCCCCAATTTGCTTGCCCATTAAAACTTCTTTGGCGCGTTCCAACGATTTGTTCCGGATCTTTTGCAGCGACTTCGCCACTTGCTCTGGGTACTGGGAATAATCCGGTTCTGCCGATCCATTGACCGTCGCTTCGGCCTGGGCGATCTCTTCATCGGTTGCCAACATCCGGTCCATGACCTTCCGGACGTCATCAGTCAGATCCACATTTAAACCCCTGACCGACTGATAGATTTTAGTCATCCAGCGTTTCATCGCCGCAAACACTTTTTTCAATCCCTCGCTGGGGGTCTTCCCTTCCATCAGGTATTTTTCGAAGCCCGCAGCGAACTTCTCCTGTTGGTCGGTGGTCAGCTGCCCCTGCTCTTCTTTCAGATCTAACCATTGTGAAAGCGTTTTCCAACTTGCGGCGTAATCTTCGTCCGGATTGCCGTTTTTGACGAACTGGTGCATATCGGATAAGAAAAGATGCGCCGACTCATGAATGAAGGTCGACGCATCCGCGTTCCCATATAACCGAATGATGGAACCTTTCGGGGATATTTCAATGACCCCGCGTGCTTGGCTGCCGTCCGGCGCCGCCTGCCTTGTCTGCTCGATCTGCACCATTTGATTCTGGTACCATTCGTCCGGACGCATCCCCCGCCGGGTTCCTTCCGCCACGGCGTGAGCCGCCCACAGCCTCGCGTTTTTATCGACCCAGGAATTGAAGTCGCGCTCCTTTACCTGCTCCGGTCTGCCGGACTGCGTCAATTGATCGCGCATCGCGGTATAGACCGCCTCATGTCCTTGTAGTCGCGCTTCGTCGCTTTGCAAATATTCAGCCATCTTCGCCTGTTCGCTTTCAATCGCTTTGGAAGTTTCCGCTTCGACCAATGCCGCCTGGTGCAACGTCAATCCTTCCGGATCGAACTTGATGTGCTGTTCCATCTCTTTATAGATTTCGGTGCCGGAGATTTGATCCAACCATGTCGCATACGGTATTTTTAACGAATCGCCCGACTCAATCGCCTGCTGCAGCTGATCGCCGATTCCTAATTGATCCGCGACTTTTTGGGCAATTGTCGGATCGTCCGGAACCTTTGATTGCATTAAAGTGGTAAATTGATCCGCATCAACATAGATGTGCTCAAGTTTATCACCGGCCGTCATCCCAGATACTAGACTCCGCCAGCCACTGGATAATCCCGCAGTACGTTTTTTATACTCCGATTGCTCAGATATTTGCCCAACCGTTTGATACACCTGATGATCAACTTGCGCCTGACGAACTTGCCGCATATTCTCCATGACGTTGCCGCCAAGTCCGAGCAACGCCAATGGGTTGGCTGCCGTCGCCTGAATTGTCGCCGAGACAACTCCACCGATCCGTTCCGCAGTTTCTCCAGGACGACCTTTTTCAAATTGTTGTCCGGACGTCGTTTTTGCCAATCCCTCCATGGCAATGCTTGATATTTCTTGACCAATCTCGGTTCCGGTCTCAGTGGCAATTCCTTTGAAATATTCAATCGCCGCTTTCCGCAAGGCTTCTTTTGATGTGTATTTTTTTAAAAGATCCTTGGCTTCTTTCTTTGAAATCAATTCCAAAGCATCTTTTCCAACCGGACCAAGCATTCTTAAGAATGATTTTAAAGCCAAGCTTTCCAGTCCGGCGTTGATCGCTCCAACGCCGATCGCCGCGCTTTTGGCAATATTGCGATCAAGCGGCCTACCATTCTTATCTTTCATCTTAATAAACTCACGATAAGCCGATCCCGCTTCGATTATAAACGTCGCTTCCGCCCGACCGACTACTCCGCCAAATCCTAAACCTCCGACAAATGCGGTTGGAACAGTTCCAATCTCCTCGGGGGCTAATATTTGCGGTCCCAATTGTCCTCCAACAAATGCCGCCCCAGCGCCTATCGAACCAAATAAAAATCCGCGCTCCGCTGCTTTTCCTAAAGAAAAGATGGCATTTGGTATTTGGTTTGCAACAAAAAACGCTGGTGCGAAATCTCCACTATTCGGAGCAGTTCGGTTAAGCTGGTCGATTTGAGCTTCGATTGCCTGCAATTGTTTTTCAGTTCGAGGAGACTCGTCGCCAAAAATTTGCTGATACGCCAGTGTTTCTTGCTGAATTTGCAGATTATTAAGTCGAATGCCAAGTTGTACATGACTAACGACATCTTCGGTTTTGGCTAGATTACTCAGATCGTCTTGCGCCATAGCCATGTGCTTCATTTCTGCCAAATGGTTAGCCAATACCGGGTTATTCTTGATAAACGTATCCCATCCAAAGTCATTCGCTTCTTTGGATATCGCTAGATCTTGGACTACTTTTGACCGATCCGGACTATCAACAAAGTGTTGCACTGGAACTCCCGTTTGTTGCTCAAGCCGGGCTTTTTGAGCGATATCGTTTGGATTATAGTTTTTGGAGTATTGATAGTTGGTCATCAGCCGTTGACTTGCTTGTCTGACATAGTCCCAACCGTCTTCCTTTGGTGGAATTGAATTGGCGTCAACCTGAGTCAGCCGAAAACCAGCTGCAGGCTTAATCGTTGGTTCAAGATTGTTATTGTTTTCTCCACCGATTAATAGCTTTTCAGCGTCCGTTAAAGGAGTTAGTTTCATCTTAACTCTCCTAGCTAGTTTTGTTCTACTTTATACAATTTACCATCGGCACCTTTGACGACCCACGATTTTAACTGATCATTCCATACAGCATTCGGAGGAAGATTGAATCTTCTTGTCTGGTTTTCCCAATAAGCAGGGCCAAACCTCCATTTTTCATTAACAACGACATTTGAAACCGAATCGCGTAATATAGTGGTCTGTTCTTCGCCGGTCGGTTTTCTTCCCATCTTTTTTTCAAAGTCATCAATTTTAACTGATACAAAATCCCAAAACCGGCCATAATCATTGGGATCAATTTCGGCTGATTTTAAGATTGCGGTTCCAGTTGATGATAAGCTAAACTTATTAAACTCTGATTCATTACCGCCTTTGCTGTCGAACGCTTTCCAAAACGACTTCATATCACCGAAGGAAATCTTATCTCCAAAATCACGTAACATTTGCCATTTGTTTTTGATCTGACCTTTTTCCATTTTGTCATATAGCTCAAACCAGGCTGCCGGATCGGTTTTGGTTCCAGTTCCTCCGGCTTGTCTGTATTCAACCTCAATATAATCCGATAGGGTCTTTCGCGCGTGACTATCTAGCAATTTGTGTTTATTTAAAGCGTTGATAGCTGACTGTTTTGAGCCTTTGTTTAGGATTATGCTATCGATATCGTTATAGGCCGCCTTGATCTCTGCTTCGTTTTTGGAATTGATGATTGAAGCGTCCAAACTAGCCTTTGCCCGAATATAGTTTTGGGCATCCACCAAGTCCGCTCCGGTATACCTTCCATTAAGCGCTTTTAACATTTTTTCAAGATCCGGAGTCCCGTCAACTTGCCTGAATGCTGTTAAATCTTTGTCGTAAAGGTTATCCAGTTTAGTAGAGAATACAGCCTTGTTGTATTGAGAAGTCATTTCCGCCGCCACAACCTTATCAAGTACGTCTCCGGACGAATCTATAATTTTTTTTGCACCTTCCGGATCTTTATCAACCTCTAATTTGTAATTAAATGCATTTTGATAATATGTCGTTTTGGCCTGTTTCATAACAATGGCGACCGCATCATCGGTTAACCCTTCTGATTTTAAAATCTTTCCGATACCGTCGATCTCCTGCATTGAAGCCGTGATGTCCTTATTTGTAACAGCCGACGATCCGCTATTTCCAATCAGTTTTAGCCGGTTGCTTGTTTCGATAAGGGTGGTTTCTCTGACCGCCTGCTTAACCTTGCCTAATGCATCCGTCCCCATCGCCGCAATACTCTCTTGATTGTCATTCAGCAACTGTTGCGCCGACTGGTAATCCCCCCGGCCCAAAGCATCACTGATCAACTTTTGAACCCGTTCTCCGCCGCGCGACTTCTTATTTAACTCCTTCGTCTCAGCGCTCCACCCACGAACTTTTCCTATCGCCTCCAACGAATCATTATCGTGTTGCGCGATTACCGCCATATTTTCCGGGGTTAAGGTTGCCAAGTCACTCGCCATTCTGGTCGTATTGGTCAGAATGATGCTCTGATTACCCTGATCAACCTCATACCGGGCCACGTTATTCAGACTCTGCTGCCGATATTCGTTAGCTAGTTGATCAAACTTCGTCCGCTGAAACTCCGACACCATCCCCCCGGCATACTTTTTCCGAATCTCAGCTTCTTGCTCCATAAAGAGGTTCCCGATTCCTTGCGCCTGTTCAAGCTTTTTATTGAGCAATCCGGTATCTTTATTCAGGAGCATATTGTCCATCTCGCTCCTGTATCCCAGCTCGGCATTGACGACATCGCGCTCGTCCAGCTCCTGCTGGCGTTCAATCGCCCGTTGTTGCATCAACGCCCCGAGCTTTTGCAGGGTATTGCCAACCTCCGCCCCCGCTCCGGAGACGCCACCGCCAAACGCGCCTTGACCCGGATCTACGCCGCGGGGAACGACATTCGGTTGTACTTGTCTTTCAGCCGTCTGTATGCGCATCAGCCATTACCTCGCAGACTTCGTATTTGGCAAAGTTCTCTTCCCGGCCACAAAATCGGATGTTGTCGATCCCGATCCAGTCTTTGCTCCAGCGCTGGTCTTTTTATACTGATACCAACTATCGTAAACCTGACCGGCCGTCCCTAACAACGTATTGAAAGCGCTCATCCGCCCGGTTTGGGCCGCGTTGCGCCCGGCATACCGTTGCAGATTGGCCTGGTTTAACAAGTCTTGAATCTGCAAATTAGCGCCATATTTCACCGCCAGCTCATCCAGCGAAACCTTGTAGGCGGTATCCGACAGGATATCCTGCATCGTGACCGATCCCACATCAACGCCGTTACCGGCCATCGCCGCCAATTGCCGCGCCGCAAGCTGGTTCCCTTGCTCCTGTAGCTGCGCGGTATCTAACGCCGATTGCAAGCCGACCGCCCGGGCTTGCGCTTCGCTTTGGTTGGCAAGGAAGTTATCGTACTGCTGTTGCTGCCGGCCTTGTTGCGCTTGTTGCAGCGCCGTAAAAACTCCACCGGCCATATTAATATAGGTTCCATAGTTATATGACCCCTGGGTTGGTGCTCCTCCGGATCCCATTCTATCTCCTCCATTCAAAGTGATGAAATAACGCTTGTTCAGTCCCAAACGGCTCCGCCGGATCGATCCGTGCGCCGCAAATCCGCAACCATTTGACCGATTGCTCATACCGGGCGTCAACCCAGTTCTCCAGCAAGTCATACTCTGTTAAAAACGTCTCGACCATCAACCGGGTATGCCTGACAAATAACTTTGGCATCAAGGCGATATCGTCGGATCCTAGTAACCAAATACAGCCAGATCGGCTTAATAACGTCTTGCGCACTACCCCAAACATTGCGGCGATTCGCCCGTCATACTCAAGGGTCATAGGTTGTTCCGACCGGCGGAATGACTCCCGCAACGCTCGATCCGGAGTGTGGTGATTACTGGCCCAAATCTCTAGCCGGTCCGCTGTTCGCAATCGCGGCGCCAGCGCTTCAATGTCTTCCGGATCAGCCGGACGGATAACCATCTTAGCCACCGAAAATCACCTTCGGCACAATTCCGACCAGCGTCACCGGGAGCGGATCCCGTTGCTCGAAATAGATTCGCTTGCGACTGTTATAGGCCGACGGTAGTGTGATCAGTTTCGATCCGTCAATCAGATCGATCGGAGTATCCCATGGTTCGTAAGATCGCTGAATCAATTCATCCAGTTTTTCCGGATCCGGATCGGTACCGATAAAGCCACCCCGGGACTTCTCAAAAAAGATCGTGACTTCCGGTATCGTCGCCATCCGGGGGTGGGTTGCCCCATCGCCGGCCGTGATGTTAGCGTCGAGCGATTCCCAGGCGCAAGTATATGGCAGGCCGACCTGGACGCTCGACGCTGCAATCTCCAACGTAATTGACCCGTCAACAACCGTTTGTCTGGGTAAAACAAAACCGTCGGCGACAATCGCGACGGTTTTACCATCAAGATGGTTTAGTCCTTCAATAATTTGCACCGGTTCGCCATCATAACGAAGCCCACAGTCCACACAAAAATAGTCCGTTACGTCGTTGCCGATCGCCCGTTTCGCCATCCGCTCAATAAACTGTTGATCGCCGCGGCGGACCACAAACCAACTTTCGGTGTACCCATCGCCGGGGATCGTACAAACCGACTGAAACGCTCCGTCAGTAACGTGATGATGCCAAGCGACAACCTGTTGTTCCGGCATATAGGTCAGTCCAAGCAACATCCCGTCCGATCGAATGAACCAGACAATCGAATCCGGTTCCTGGGCGTAAGCCATGTCCATGATTTGATAGCCTTTTAACAGATGGTTCGAGAAAATACTGATGTCGTCGCCGATGAAAGCATTGGACGCAAAGTCATATCCAAGATCGCGCACGGTGGAGCCCATTGCTTGAACATAGATCGCTCGGTTGCCAATCACCACCGGCGCAACTGTCGAACTGCCTCGATAGCCTTGACAACGCGCCGACGGATTGGTCGGCGTCAGCGCCCCATCCGAGGCCGGACCAACCACCCACTCCGATCCGGACGTCAACGCGAGGATTCGGTCCAGCGAGATCATATTCTCAATCTTATTAATCTGCCGGCTACTCAACGGCACCGAAATCGCGTCGGTATCTTCGAGCGGCGTCGACTTTCCAAAATCTTCGTACTCCGATAGTTTCGACATCCAAATCGTTTGCGGTTCTCCGACAGTTCCCGCATAACAAAGCCGGTCCGGATAAAAGATTACCGATGACGGATACCCGTTCAGCTCCGACCATGATCCTTCCGCCCAATCATCCGTGGCGATCGTGTCGCCGAGTTCCGATATCCCTGTCGCTGTCGCGTGACGTTGATCGGTGACGGCGGTTATTCTGACAATTCCGTCGCGCGTATACAGATTAGTCGAAAAGTCATAGGACAACGACCCACTGGTGAACTCATAACAGTTAATCCGGATCCAACAAAACTCCGATTCGCTGCCTGACATGTTAACGTTTGAGTCATTCTTTGAACTAAACGAACGATAGGTTTTCCATGTTACTCCATAGTCCTTTGAAATTTCAACCTTAACTTTCCCGGTCCAGGTTCCATGAGTTAGGAGCGTCCAACTGCCTTGGGTTTTTAAATATTGATCTCCGGATAACGCAAACCCGATACTCGGAGGACTCGTTTCCGGATCGGGTTGGGGATTCCCAGTAACGCAACGCAATCTAATATAAGCAAAGTTGGCAATTGTACCCGTGTTGTCGTTAGTTATAAAAGTTGTAACCGTTGTCCAGCCACTGATCCCATCCGTTGATTTTTCTAATGTCACAGATCCGTTATATCCAGATAGAATCACCCGGTATGTTCCTTGGCAATATACCATTGCCGATACTTGACCTTCGTCAAGAGATCCAGTGATTTGTGCTCCTAAACCCGGACTAGTAAACACTGACGAAATCATCTGTCCATCAACGTCATGGGAAATTCGGAACAATGATCCAATGTGTAACGGATCAAAATAATCAAAATTGGAATCAAGCGTGATTGCACCACTGACCGCCGATGGCGTGATCTTTTTACCACTGTCATAATTGCCCGGTTTAAACGGACCGTTTTTGTTATTATACGCAACCAGTTCCCAATCGGCGTGGTCGTATCGGATTAAAGTCATTGGTGCGAAACGCGGATGGACGATATATAAAACGTCGGCCGATTGCGCATATTTAAGCAAATTCACATCCTGCTCATCATACGGAGATTCAATTTCATAGATTAGATCATCGTCGCCGATAATCTGGCCGCCATTCATGTAAAAGCGAATGTACTGATGACCAACTTCCAATACATAGGACTGCACCGTCGAAAATTGGAACGGAATCACCCGGGTTGCTTTATCGTAATATTTGGTATGCGCAACGAAATAGGTTCCCGGCCTAGTTGCAGCTCCACCGTGAGGCCGAACCGTAAAGTTACGCAATTTGGCGCTGCCAATCGTGTATTTCTGCAGGTCCGTCCGGGCCTGCAATGATGGTGAAAATTCTCCGCCGGCGAAAGAGGATTGCAGCACATACATCCGTAGTTATCTCCCTTCGATGTACTTTGAGGATCGTTTCGGCTTGATCCGACCTTCGCGGATATTATTCAATTCCGCTCCGTCCATTTCAATCTGATAAAGCGCGATCATGTTTTGTGACAGCTTCGCGTCGCCCGTCAACGGGATCGCCAACAGCTGGGCTAATTTATAGGAAAACGCCATGCGGAATGATGGATCAAACCGATTGGTGTCCTCCACATCTTCGGTATATTCAAGGTACGCCGGCGTTATCCGGCATACCAATAAATTCGAAATTAGAATAAACTCTTCGCCTTTAGTTTTGTGGATCGTGCTTTCGTTATAGACATTCCGGGCCATTAGACAATCCTGCGGTTTGGTATAGGAATATTCCCATCCCATGACCTCTTGCTCGCTTTGGGCCAACGCTTGATGTTTGGTTGCAAAGCTCCACGGAGCCATTCGCAATACATATTGCCGTGCCTCGTCATAAAAAGTTCCGCATTGACGGGCTTGCTCAGTTTTGTCGACCATCGCGTTGATCGATCCGGCTTTGATATGGCTTAATGCCATGTTGCAAATACTGACTGGTGACGACATCATCTAGCCCCCATTCATAGTCGTACAGGGAAGCGCTTGCCTCCCTGTACCGTTTAAAACTGTTATTGATTTTCGGTCGCCGTGATCAACGCAACCAATTCTTCTTTGGTAGTTGCGTCGGAAAACGGGATGCCTTCTTCGGATGCAATTTCCTGCAGTTCTTCAATGGAACGATCGGCGAACAAATCCGGTGGCGTCTGATGGTTTTCAAAATCTTCGATCAATTTGATCAGATCCGCCTTCTTGATGTTATCCGGAAAAGACGCCCCAAGCTCCGTTGCCATCTCTTTGAGCTGAGGAACGTTAAACTTTTCGAGTTTGCTTCCGTTTTCGACCGCCCCACCAATTTGTTGAAAATGATGCGGTACTTTCTCGCCTTTTTCCGATTCGAACCG
This sequence comes from Bacillota bacterium, assembly GCA_023417475.1. Taxonomy (GTDB): domain Bacteria; phylum Bacillota; class UBA4882; order UBA8346; family UBA8346; genus JAEYPR01. The sequence goes on from JAEZFP010000023.1 coordinate 79,747, forward strand.
GTCTCCGGTTTTCCACAGTTGGCCGCGAAAACCAAACGAATCCCGTATTGCTTCATAAAGTGGCATCTTTTACCTCCACCTCAATACGCAATAAACGCATCGAATTTACCGGCGGTTAGCGGACCAGTGCCGACAGCATAGTAAACTCTCAGGTATTGCAAAATTCCTGTTTCCGGGATTCTAACCCTAACTGGCTGAGCATTGAGTGTTAACGCCGCTTTTCCAATCGCTCCGGAATCATAAAGCGTTACCGGAGTTGTAAATGCGGAATCTGTTGCAGTTTGCAATTGGAAATTAACCGTCGCAGATCCCGACGCATTCGCCGCTTCTTTTACCTGAATGACCAAATACGGGTTATTATATAACCCGGAACCGCCTTTAACAAGGTCAATCACATTATCCGAAGCAGCGGAAGCTGTTACGGTTTGAGCGCTCGAAACTTGATGTTGAGCATCGATAATCATTGCTTTTCCTCCTATAATTTTTATCACGAGATAGAAACAAGAGTGGCTTGATTAAGCCACTCTTGTTTCGGTGTTGAGAAGTAAATCATTGCGACGAACGGGAATACTCATAAACTTGACGACGTTTTGACGGTTTTGGTAATCGCCGATCGTTAGCTGATTGCTTGCTTTGTCCATGATTTTAACAAGCAAGTTGCCAAGGACGGTATTATTGCCATACCATGCAAACCGTGCATCAGTTAGTGACGGAACCAAGGCAGTTGCAATCGTCATAAACTTCAGCAAATTGCAAGAGGTATCGGTCGAGTCGCCGGCTGTTTTCAAATCGGATACATCGACATTGGCGATCCGGATGACATGTCTCGGACTCCTAACAACCAATCCGCAATCCCATTTGAAATGGGTTTTATAGGCCATGAATTCGTTGCCGTCGTCATCTTGTACCACAAGTTTCCCTAAGTCCTCAATCTGGATTCCGGCTTTAGAACCATTTGGATATAATCCATGAACGGTTTCAGATCCCCATCCAACCAGATACACAGAGGTGTTGTCGCTCCCTTGACCGCCGGCATCAAGCACCTGATACAATTTATCATTCAGTTTATTGTATTGAGATGTGATTCCCGGGAATTCTTCCGCCTTGGCGCCGCTTCCGTAAAACATTGTTTTCGTTACAGTTTCACCCATACCGGAGTAGAATGCTTTTTCGGCATTGAAACGCCATGTTGCGGAATTTCCGTTCAAGTTCGCCAAAGCGCAGTCAATCTCAAAGAAATCTTCAAGCATGGCGCAGCCGGCATCAACTTGTTCGGTGGTGTATTTGCTTTTTTTGATACCTTTATTCAGCTTTCTGAACGACCCGGTCGGTTTGCTGGTTAACCTGGTGGTGATGTGCCGCGCTCCGTTATTGCAAGGGAGCCAAAGGACATCATCAAGAGACTCATTTGACTCAGTGATTGTGTCAATCATTTTTGAAAAGTTGACTAACTTACCGTCGGAGCTGATTTGTCTGGAATAATCGCTTAACGTTATTGCTTCAGTACCAATTACAGGCATTAATTATCAACCCTTTCTTTTTTATGGATTCATGTTGCTTTTTCCGTAGACCTGTTGAAGATTAGCTTCAACTTTTACGCCACGCTTGCCCTCAAGGAAATTGTCCTCGCTGATGGCCTTACCGGCTTTAATCATGAAGCTGACAAAATCCTTATGGTTCCCAAGTCCCGTGTCGTCGATGAGTTGGCGGAATTCCGGCGTTCCGAACTGATTCAATGCTTTGGCGGCAAACGAAAGCTCTTTGTCTTTGTTTGCGCCAAGCATCGTAATGGTTTCGGTTTTCCATCCGTCAATCATCTCTTGGACGCCCGCTTGAAACGCGTCGGCCTGTTTTTTGGTGAGATCAAACTGGATGTCAACTAACTTTTGAGCCTGTTCTTGCGTGAGGCCGATTTCTTTGGCTAAAACCTCAAATTTACCCGACGCATCAGTGTCAAGAGTCATTCCTTCCGGCAGTTTGAACTCATACTTTTCAGGCACGACCGGTTTATTCGGATCCTTATTCGGATCATTGGGATCATTGTTGGGATCGCCTGCCGGCGGATCAGTCGGAGCCGGATCGGCTGGCGGGTCATTCGGCGGATCGCCACCGGGAGGATCGCCTGCCGGTGGATCGGTCGGAGCCGGGTCGGCCGGCGGATCGGTTACTAACGTTGCATGTCGTTGCAGATCGAAAAAACCCGGGATTCCCGTAGTTCCAGAAAATACTTTCATTGTCGACACTCCTTTTTAGGTAAAAATAAAAACGGCTTATTCGCCGTCAGTACCCTTTGGTTGCATTTTTTGTTCCAATTGTTTTTGGTTTGATATCGCTTCCCGGCGCATCCGGGGATAAATACCCGGTCCGGCCATCTCAATGTAGCCGAGGATCATGGAACCGATGTTTTTTTGACCGGATTGAAATTGCAGTAGCGAAACTTCGCCAATAAAATCATTCTTGAATAATCCGGTTTCCGACATAAGCCACCAAAAAAGCCGGCGCCCCTCTGGAATGCTCAACACTTTCCGTAAGTCGTTTAATCGTTTTTCGGTCTCTTTAGCGGAAATATCTTTTAAACGTTTCGCTTCGGCTTCCCGATCCGCTCGGTTCATGCTCCACCTCCGCGATTAAGCAAGGCGTCCAAAGCGCTGTTTTTCCCGGTTTCGGTTTCGGAGAGAGTTTTGGCTCCTTGTGCCGCGACCATCGCAGTCTCCATCGCCTGTTGCTGTTGCTGCTGTTTTAACCGGTCTTGGCGTATTTTAGCGACTTTATCGTCTGCCACCACAATGGTAGGCGGTACGCCAACCATATCTGCATATTGATCGATCGTTTCATCCAGATCAAGTTTGTCAAGTACTTCCGGTTTAACAGCTGCGACTCGACCGGCAAACCCAACGAATTGTTCGACTGAAGTTGTTCCCATCATTTTCAGCGCTTGTGCCAATATCGACGTATATTCAATGCGAATATCCGCATCTTGAAGTTCACGCGGTGGATCTGGAAATAGTCCATTCCGTTGGCTGGTGTTATAACCTCTTCCGATTGCCTGATCCAGTTGTTCCGACTGCAAGCGCTCAACCACCGGTCCGACCTGGGTTAACTTTTCCTCATGCTTTTCGACAACTTCACGCGCAGTCATTTGACCGGTTTGATTTTCAAACATGGCGAAAAGATGAACAAAAAAGGTTCTTTCAACTTTTTCTTCAATTCGCTGGATTTTATACTCAACGGATTTAATGTCCGGATTAACCTGATACACTGCTTTGATCTCAGTATCGTTTGAACCTCGCCAAGAAATCCCGCCTGGGTGTGTATCGATCATATGGCGATCCATGGTCGATCCTGGGGCACTGATCGGTGGATCGACAAGTTTATCAAGGCCGAGCAAACTATCCTCTTCCATAATTTGCAGCGTTTTTGAATTTCCAAGCGCCGTATGTCCTGGTCCGTAACCATAGATATCAGTCGATGTCCTCGTTCGCCAACGCGGAGCAATGACCGGAAATTCTTCAAACCCTGAAAACTGTAATATTTGATTCTGATCAGATTTTGATTCCCAGTAAATCGAACGAAACGGCATGTTCGTGGCGTCTTTTTTTAATGGGTTACGCTCATCGTTTGGTTCAATCAAATGTGATAACTCGACCCATTCGTCAACCCGATGGTCATTGTATAGTTTTTTTACGATATCCGATACAGCGTTTTCTCCGTAAGTTTCAACCAGCTGACCGACGGTCTTCCAAACCCGTCGTGCAAACGAATTTACTCTTCCATCATCACCGACGCCCAAATAATATTCGCCGATCGTAAATGACCTGCCGCGTATCACACTGTAATAATCGGGGAGAATGATCGAAGCCGCCGTTCCGAAAGGTCCGATCTCTTCGTACATTGAATGAAACACGTGGTACATATTCGATCTTGAAAAGATCCCATACAAGATCCGTTGGACAATATCAAGGTATTCCTTCACCGGCTGATATAAATTTAGATCCGGATCCGACGTCGCGAGCCGAAACCATGGACGGGATTGACTAGTTAACCCGTTTTGGATACCAGCGGCAAGCGTATGTCCGGAACGGTTGGCCGTATCGTTTAATAGGCTCTTATGATCGAGTTTTTCCCCATTATTCGGCGTTGACCCATAAAAAAAGCCCCGTTCGGGACAGATAAATTGCTGCAGCTCCTGGTGAGTTGGACGCCATTTGGTATTGTATTCGCTTTCCAACCCGTCGAAACGTTTTTGAAACTGAGCGCGATCCATTGTTTTCATACCATCACTGTCCTAACAAAGTTTTTCCGCTTAACGTCGGGGTCATGATATTGGGATTGGTCTGCCTGGCGCGGATCGTCGACATAATCCCGCGCAGCTTCGAGGTTCGATCTTTGTTGCTGTCAAGAACATTAGTTTCTTTGGCTACGGGTGATGTTGTCGTAATTGCTTTCGGAGAGTCAGGCGCCATTGCTTTACTGGCGGCAGCTCCGGCAACGGCTGTTGCAAGTGCGCTAACAATTGCTTGAAATTGACCCATAAAACCACCTTCCTTCTGTTATCTGTTTCGATTTAAGCGAGCGTGGGGGTCGTATGGCTTTGCTGACGACTGGTTCGCGGCGCCCAATCCGCGGACTTTCTTTTGGACCGGATAGGCAAAGCTCAGCGCCAACTGATCGGCTTTATTTGGCGACGGCAATCCCCGCGCTTTCATATCCTTTTTGCTTTCAAGCTGAATCTTGCCATCAGTTCGTGGAACGGTTTCCGGGCTAATCAATTCATCGTACAGTTCTTGATCTTCCGGGATCGCTCCGCCGGATTTTAACCAATCCCGCATTTCTTTCCACATTTCAGCCCGTTTATTTACACAACCAGGATCGCTTGACTCACCCGAGAACCAGACAATTGTCCAATTGCGTCCCATGGTTTTACCGGCGCTAATAATTCCGGTACCATAACCACCGTCAACAAATACCGCGTCGGTTTGTTCTTGGTCCTCATAGTTAGCAAGCTTATTCGCGATTAAAATATCGTTATCGTTCTTCGGAATCTCTTCCAGGATTTTAGACGCTAGTCCTTGCCGCAATCCAATGATTAGCTTGTCGTCTCCTTCCCAGGCCGGATCACAAGTGAGAATCTTCGGAGCAAAGTTATATTGCTCCGGACGAAGGTGACGGCCGAACGCCGCGTCGACATCCTTGGTGGAAATAAACTGTTTAATACTTAAGGTTGGGAACATACCGCGCACCCGGACTTTGACAAAGTCGGAATCAATTCCGTACGTGTCAACCCATTTTTGCAACTGCTCCTTATTGGTAATTGCCACGGTGCGGCTGTCGATTTGCTCGTTATGCCACAAATGGCGAAACTTTCGGAAACAATCCCGAAACCGACCGGTATTCCGCGTTGGGTTTCCGAACACCAGCCAAATAATTTGGGTCTGTTCGTCAGTTAACGCTCCCTCAGTAACTTCCCAAATCTTATCAACGATCGACGACGCTTCGTCGAAAATGATCAGGATCCGTTTACCTTGGTTATGGAGGCCGGCGAACGCCTCCGTATTGTTGATCGACCAGGGAATTGCGTCAATCCGCCAGGTTTTTTCGTGTTCCGGATCAGCTGCGAAAATTGCCGTGGCGGTGCATTTAAACCAATGTTTGATAATGCAAAGGTTGTACCATTTGGTGATTTCCGCCCAGGTTTTTGTCTTTAACTGCGTTGCGGTGTTGGCGGTTACGACCCCTTTGGTATCCTCAAACGTCGCCAGCGCCCAAATAACAATCCATGCCACCAGGGCAGATTTACCGATACCGTGACCAGATGCGGTCGCCTCTTGGATAACGCAGGATACGGACTTTTCCCAGTCCGTGCCTTGCTGCAGCAATTGGCCGAGCCGTTTTAACTTATTTTCTTGCCATTTATCAGGGAACCGCTTGATTAATGACTTTTCGCCCCAAGGAAACGCGTATAACACGAATCCCCATGGATCTTTTTCGAATGATGCTATGTCATTGATCAGTTCCTGTTCCGGATTGGTCTGCTTGTTCTCCGGTTGTGGCATTTCTGACTCGCTCCCTCGCCTTACTCATCTCAGTCGCAAGGCTGCCATTGATATTTACTTCGGTTTCAACCTTGTCTTTATAGTCATTCGGCAACCGGTTCTTCATCATGAAGATCAGCGCCGCGGCGTTCGGATTGACAAACCGTTTCACTGGGACCGTTTCGACCCGCTCCACTTCCATGACGCGAACCTTAGCCGGCTTATCGGCTGTCTCCGGCGCCGTTTCGATTGTAACAAAATCTTTAACCTTAACTGCAACTTCCTCGACAACATAAAACCCGGAGCTTTGTTTGAACGCCACGTTGATCAGCTCGCCATTGGCAACCTGTTTCCCCTTTTTAAGCGCTTCGTAAAACTCCGGGATTTTCTTGCGCCACTCATAAAAAGTGGTGATTCCGACGCCAATCATCTCGGCCAGCTCCTGATCGGTCGACCCTTGCTTCGCCCAGCCGGTGATCGCTTCCAGTTTGGAACGGATGTCCAAGACTTCATAAAGCGGTTTCCGGCCGGCTTTGCCTTTGAGATTGGGACGCGCTGACGTAGATTTTTCCTTTGGCTTACGGGTTTTGGTTTTAACAGACGACTTCGTCTTACGGGTCTTGGTCCGCTTGCCCGGTTGCTTTGGCTTTACCGTATTTTCGGCCAATTCGATCACCACACTTCTGCAGCCAAGTTACTAGCTCAATCACTAAGAATAAAATAAAAACTATCGGCCAATTCCAGTAGCCGATAGCTTTGTCGTCAATGTAGATGTCCGCCGATATTTTGCGACAGTCGCCGCCAAACGCCTCGGTCCGTTCCGGAGGATTCTCGTTAAAATAATCAAACCGGATTCCCCTGTCATTAAGGAACATTCGCGCCCATGTCAGGTACTGATCGCGCCGGCAGGTGTTAAGGATCAAAACATGGCCGCGTCGTTTCAACCACTGCAGCACGATCCGGGCCATGAACCGGAGGCGACCGATCCCGGGCCAGGCTTCGGTGACGATCGAACCGTCGAAATCCACTGCGATGTACATGAATAACCCCCTAAAATAAAAAATCCGCCCTCGGAATCGAGAACGGGTGAGTACAATGATACTAGTTTAACTATAAACACAGTTCCGTCAAATTGCAACATTATTTTTTTCAGCTTATTTTTGACATATCGGTTTAAAATCGTTCAAATATGCCCGTTTAAATAAATTAAATATTCATTGCTTCTTTATACGCGGTTTTACGTCAAAGACATAATTCCTAATCAAGCGCTTCTGCTTTTTCCGCCGGCGCGACTTGCTTCCGCCGCCCTTCTTGATCGCTCCCATACTAAGCGACATTAGTTCTTCAGTGCGAGTATGTAACATCTCATGGAGCGCCATATACGTTGGCATATCGCCGGTCCACACTTCGGTTCCACATTGGTCACATTTCCAGGCGTCTTTTTTCTGACCAGAGATCAACCTCATTACCCCGGAGCATCCTTGCTTCATCCTTGGGCAATCCGGAACAAAAATTTCTGCTAAGTTTACCATGCCACTGCTCCTCTCATGATGTTGAAAATAAAAAGGCCGAGTAAACCCCGCACCAACAGGGTTACTCGGCCTCCACTTTAGGATGGTGAGCCACTGGTTATAGTTGTTCGTTGATCTCTTTGAGTCCGGTTAATAGACCAATCAGCTTCTCTTCAAGGATCACAATCTTCGATCTGATTGGTTCCTCAACCGGATTAACTTGTTTTTGACCTGTGTCAACCGGTTCAGGAGTATAACCGGTTATTTTGCAATGGATAACCGTCGTGTTGACAAGACATTCATTAAGACAATCAATTAGGGTTAGTAACTTTTCGTTGACCGTAACTACATTGATAGCGCGGTTAGGACTAACTAAATTCATACCTTGATTCATGATAACACGCTCCTATTTCCTTATTTTTTTCCCTTCGGCCACCAGGTCGATATTTTCCGTCGTCCGGAAAGCCCTGACCGGTAAGCCGTCTTGAACCTTAACCTCGATCGTCCCGTTCATCACCTTGCGGCAGAGCCGATCAAATGCCGCTACATTGGGATGGACGTCCATCTTAACACCTGTTTGCTCATAAACGCTGTCGTTTGCCACTGTTGCTCCTCCTCGTCACTTTTTATCAATCCGGAATCCCATTGGCCGGTGCAGCTCGATCCAGTTGCCATACCAGTCAAACAAACCCGGTTTCGGTTTCTCCAGAACTTCGATGCTGCCGAGATACCAATCGCCCAATGAATCGACCGCTGTTTTGACTTGCTTGTCCGTTTTAGTGAGTGCAATAGATTTTTTGAGCATTCTGGAATTCCTCCGAGTCCCGGATTTCGCGGGCCTTCATGATGTAGTCATCGTCGCTCAGGTCGTCGACGCCCCAAAACTGGATGGGGGTGCCGGTGTCGCCGAGCCAAACCAGGATAGCGCCGGTTGGTTGGCGGATTACTTGATCGGTTGAGGTTATGATGGTCATGTTACCGACCTCCATTTCAGGTTTCACCTTTATCCATTAATTCCTGATTTTCGTAGATGTTGCCGATGATTTCAATAACACGGTCTTTAATTTCAAACAGTGAATTACCGCCATCTTTACAACCGAAGCCAACATAATTGAACCCATACTCTTCGGAGTTCCAAGTTACAATAGCGAAAGTTGTTTCGTTCGGAATCGCCCAATCTATAGCCAGTATGTCACCATCGTAAATCTCCTTGCCGTTATCATCACGGTGCCCGGTGAATTGCATGAACACCATGTTTCCATCATCCGTTGTAAGCATCAATCCGCCTTTGGCATTCTGGACATCTGCGGCATCGGGGTAAAGCTGCTTCGCTTTTGCAATCAGCAATCTTCCCAAATCTAAAAAGTTTTCGTTATGAAACATCTGCTTGGTTCTTTTATCCCAAGCCCTAAACTTGATCTCTTTCATCTTTCCTCCTCACGCACTCGCGTTTTTTCATGTCTCCGTAAATTTCAGGATTGATCCTCAGACCATCTTTTAGACTTTGCTAGTAAATTCAAATCGCGTTGAGCATCATCAAAAGAATCTCGCCATGGTAGATTTTGCATACAACGTCCGAATTTACCTGGCTTGAAGTATCTGCCTTTATACGAGCTCTGCCCAATTCCACTCATTACCTGATATATCCATCCACGATTGTCTACGTAAGTTTTCACGAACCGGCAAGGAGTAACTTCGGGCTTTAAAGGACCAGATGGACACTCCGTTTTATTAGGAGTATCCCGGTTTGGGCACATGCAACAACGATGTTCTAAATACTCTGGTTTATCCATGCTTATCAACCTCACTCAAATTTTAAAATTATCCAACGCCCGATCGCGCTCGTCTTGGTTAATGCCAATATAACGGAGCGTGATCGCAGGAGAAGCGTGGTTGAATAAATCCTGTAGCAACGCAACATCCTTGTACTTTTTGTAAAACCAGTACCCAAAGGTTTTCCTCATGGTGTGACTACCGACTTCCTCGATGCCGATCTCCCGGGCGGCTGCCCGAAGGATGTTATAAACCTGGGTCCGTGACAACGGTTTGTTCTTCCCAACCCGGCTCTGAAAAAGAAAGTCATCGTCATCCATCGCAGCAGTGTATTTTTTGAATTCCCGTTTTAGTGATGGAGTAATCTTCAAGCGCCGCTGTTTATTGGTCTTTTGCTCGACTCGGTTGATATAATCACGGCCGCGAACGTCTTTGACTTTGAGTTTAATCATATCGCCACAACGGAAGCCGGTATTGATACCAGTAACAAAAATCATGTAGTCCCGGTCACTCTTGGCTAGGAGCGCTTGTTTGAATTCTTCGATCTTTTCTTGATCCCGGATTGGTTGAACGATGTTCACTCATTCACCCCCATTTTCAAATTCAGCAATCTCTTTAAGTAATGGGTAAATTTGATACGGATTAACAGCATTTCCAAGCATTTTTAGACGGTCCAATTCATGGGGAACATCATAAGCCACTCGTTCAAAGACGGATTCGGGAGCCAGCCAAACTCTTCCGCTACGAGCTCGAATATACCTGATCCTCCACCCACTTTGTTCCGCCTTTGTTTTTGGCGGTGTTTTGAAAGATTGTTCGGATTGAAGGTTGCCCGAATCGAATCGGACGCTTGGGGAGTAGGCCACAATAAAGACTCGTTCACGTCGATGATAAGCTCCAACGTGGACAGCTCCCCAACAACCCCATCCCGCATGATACCCCATTTCGGCCAAGTCTCTGAGAATATTTCCAAAGAATCGTCCATCCTCGCTTGATAACAATCCCCGTACATTTTCTGCCAAAATCCATCTTGGGTTAATTTCGCGAATGATTCTGGCAAATTCGACCCAGAGGTCACGTTCATCACTAGACGCTTTACGTTTTCCTGCAGTGCTGTGAGGTTGACAGGGAAAACCTCCGGACAAGATGGTAACTCCGGTAATTCCTCGTTGTTGAACAGACTGTTTTGTAACATGGCGAACATCTCTCTCCTTCGGAACATCTGGAAAATGTTTGCATAGTATTTCGTACGGTGCTTGTTCTTTCTCAACTTGCAAAACCGTCTTAAAACCTGCCCATTCTGCAGCTAAATCAATGCCTGCAATACCAGTACAAAGAGATATATGATTTAACTCCATTTTGTGACCTCGAATTTACCATATCTTATAAACTGTTCAATTCGTCTGATTCTTGAAAATATTGATTTAGCAATATCTTAAATTAGTTAACTATGTAAATTAAACACATGATGAAATATGGTTAGTACATTGTCTAAAAAATTAACTTTCTTTCATAAATACCATCCAAAGAGTCTTGGAACGACGATCTCCGAATAAAGGTTTGTAACCTACTGTTTTCATCAGATCACTAGCCTTTATCTGTTCTTCGTTCCATTTGAAGATCAAAACTCCACCGGGTTCCAAAACTCTCATGCATTCGTCGAACCCTTTTTTTTAGGTCGCTGCGCCATTCGGGATTCAACCTTCCATACTTTTTGGCCATCCACGAATTAGCACCAATCTTTACTAAATGCGGCGGGTCGAAAACAGCCAGTTTAAAGGTGTCGTCCGGATACGGAATGTTTCGAAAATCACCGATTACATCCGGTTTAATGACCAACTTTCGTCCGTCACACAAAATATCTTCGAGTTGACGAATGTCCATGAAAACTGTATCCGGATGGTTTTTGTTATACCAGAACATTCTTGATCCGCAGCAAACATCAATTATCGGAGCCGTTTTCAATGTTTTCACCCCGATCACTCATCTCAAACTCTTTCCATGTCCCAGCATGATTCGGACCGATTGTTAAATAATTTCTTCCTGCAACCAAATCCGAAGGGATTAACCACACTTTGACCGGTTTCTTATCCCTTTGTTTCCGGTATCCAACTAGACAAAAATAATCGCAGCATCCACGGCCAGTGCGAAAGAGGAAGTTAAAGTATTTGCCGTGTTTCTTTGATACTAGCTTACCGGCTTTAACGTTAATGGTGGCTTCACCATGTTTTAGATCGAAATGGGCGTTTCGGTCAATATTCGTAACCAGTACCGAACCAGGAAATAAATTTTGGTGAGCGTAAATTTCCCATTTTCGTCCAATCCTCGTGGTATTAACTTGTTTCAAATCCGATTCACCTCAATCTCTTTTGCTTAACCTAAACAACTCGAAGCTCGTTATAAACCCTTACCTGATAGTCATCGATCGACTCCGGCCGGCAACTTCTAGCCGAGAAGGTTTTACAGCTCAAATCGTCACATTGCCAGCAACTCTTTTTTTTGCATACCTTGCATTTGCAGCCGTTCGGATCACAGTTGATTATTTTGACATTTTTCTTGCTTGCCATCGTTACCTCCTAATTTGACGCTTATCGCGGCGAGTATTAAGATGACGCAGATTATCCTCAAACTCTTCAACCCCTTTCGGTAATGTCTGATTGAGACGGTCTATTTTCCGGTCCGCTTCATTGAGCCAGGCCCCGAAAATGATCCCAATCGCGAAACCGATCATGAACGCCACTCCGACCGCGATCATCGTCCGGTACTCTTGGCGATCAGTTTCTGACTGGCTTTGATCAGCAACCGTCCGGCAACCCGATTGCCGAAGCGCTCCCGGACTGATTGCCGCCAAAGCGCCATTTCGCATTCGGAGGCGTTACGATTCGTCAGCGTCTGAAACTCTTTCGCGATCAAGCCAACCTGGATCGCTTCGGCCATCCCTTGGAGCGGCGGTAGATTATGGATCTCGGGGAATGTGCTAATTGCCATTGTCATCACTCTCCAATCGCTTTCATTCTTGCGGTGGCTATCTTGATTCGATAGCTATCGCCGTTGTTCTCGACTAAACGGCACATTTCGATGATGCGATCGTAGATGCGTGCGCCGACCTTTTCTTTAAATTCCTTTTGGATATCGCAGTTCGTGGTGATAATTAACGCTTTTTCGTTGGTGTACAAAGAATTGATGATCCGAAACATCTTTTCCAGGCTCCAATCGGTCAAACGTTCCGACCCAAGATCATCAAGTACCACCAGATCGGCTTCGCAAAGCGTGTTGATAATCATTGACTCATCGACGTCTCTACCGTTTTTACCATAGGTTGATTGGATTTTACCAAGTAAATCCGGCATCACTTTGAATATTGCCGCAACTCCAATTGGAACGAGTTCATTGAAAATTGCCGCTGCCAGATGACTTTTACCGTTTCCTGTTCCACCAAAAAACAATAATCCCTCACCTTTGCGCCAACGCCTTTCTTGCACATAACCAACGGCCTCTTGATAAGCGTTTTGTGTCCCGGGGAGTTTAACCCAATTCTCAAAGGTTGCATTTCTGAATTTCGGTCCAAGTTGCTCTTGTCCAAAAAGTGCCTTGGTTTTGTTGACTTTTTCCGATTGAGTCAATTCTTGCTGTTTTTGATCGATACGAGCGATTTCACATGGACACATCCTGGCAAGATACTTTACGCTGCCTAAAATTTCAACCGGAAGCGCCGGCAATACTTTACCGCATACGCGACAAACTGTTACATCATTTGCTGTCCGCCCTGACGATAAGGCCTTCGAGATCGTTTGTTGACCCTGGAGTATGTCCCCTAGTTTTTCCGGTTTCATGCGGTTCCGCCCCCTTTCGTCCCGGCGGAGCTTCCGGGAGACCGTTGATAAATTCCGCAAACGGCTTATCCCGACCAAGGAAGGTTGCCGCGTGTTTGATGTACTGCATGTCGGTTTCGTTGGCTTTGCAATATGCGGCGTAGTGCTTGGCCGCACCGATCAAGTCCGCCGGCAGATACCCTTTGGTAATTTGAGCGATAAACTTCCGCAAGGCGGCTTGTTTATCAACCTTGCGGGGATACGTTTCCCAAAACTGATCAAAATTGAGGGAATACTTTAGTTCTAATTGGTTATAGTTAAATGGTTTTAGTTTGGGTGCACGTGGTGCAGTACCCCCCTGCACCTCATGCAGTACCCCTACTTCATCCGGTGCAGTACCCACCTGCACCTCATGCAGTACCTCGGGGGTGTCAGATTCGGGAGTTTCAGCGACGAGAGTCAGTTTCGGCTGGATATAGCGTAACTTGTACACATTGGTCAAATTCAGTTCACCGTTGCGACGCATGGTTTTTATCAAATACCCTTTTTGCTGCAGTTCATCCAAGCTGGCCCTGACGCGATTCGGACTCATGCCGGTCGTCGTCGCCAGGCGTTGGATCGACGGGAAACACTGTTTTGACTTATCACTAAACTTGCATAGATAGACATAGAGCAACCGGGTATAGATATTAAGCGTCAAATCGTCTAAAACGGCGTTCTCGACGATGGTATAATGCCAACCTTCCTGCTCGATTTGATCGGTTGGATCGGATATTTCAGGTGATGGCTTCTTGGTTGTCATGCTAATCCTCCGAACCATTACAGCTTTTTGCGGACGCCGGTCACGTGATCGCTTTCAAGATGCTGCGCGAAAACCTGTTTATGCACAACTTGGCCGCAATCTTGACAGCGTTTATAACCGGGCGGGATGCGATCAGATTTACGTTGCTGATCCGCATCAGGGTTGACGATGTTTAACGTTGATGGTTGCGGCTCTGGTTCGACAGGATCCGAAATAGGCTTGGCAGCTCGCGACAACGTTTTCGGATCCGGTTGCACCGGGATCAGATCGGGATTAAATATCTCCATCCCCGGTTGCTCAACCGCTTGACTATTCGATGCCAACGCCGAATACAGCGACGATCCGCTCACAACGTAATCCGAAGGATTGATACTGTCGATCGCGGCCAGGACGCTTTTGTAACTGTTGATAGCGTTGCGTAGTTGGTGGATGATCAAATCCACCTTGGGGGCATTTTGGTGCATTTTGCCGAGCATCGTCTCGGAATGTTTAAGCAACAGCGCGTGACGGCGCTTGATAGCAATTTTTCCTTCGGCGATGATGTAACGTAATAAATCGGTATGGTCTAATGATTGACTGACTGCTTGTTTCAATTAAATCACCCCTCAAAAAAGACTTAACTGTTCTCCCGGCGTTAGCTCGGGAGGTGACACTGAGATTTGATCCGGTTGCTTGGCCGGCGCGGTACCGTGTTTAGAATCCTGGTAACAAGCCGCCATCCGTTCGATATGCTCCCGGCCGACGACTGGGCAAGGCGTCTCATGGTAACAGGTTGCTAACCGCTCAAGGTAGTCGGCTTGCTTTGGCGTAACGCTGCATTGCAGATTGATCCCGACGCCAGACGGGCGCCAATTGTTTAGCGGGACCATTTGATCGATCCAGTACGATAAATAGGCGTCTCCCGGGACGTAATTGGCAATGATCGTTCCGTCCGGATTAAAGGTGATGCGAATGCGGGAGTGTCCCATCGGTATCCACCGCCTTCAATTTTTCGTCAAGCTCTCTGACGATCGTATAAAGAAACGTATCCAACCATTGAATATTGGTCCCAAATAAATCCGTCAACGCTTTATATGTACCTAGCAATAGTTCGCGATTCATTTTTAATGATTCGGATAAGTCACACACCGGACAACGCTCCGGAGCAATCCCGTTAGCATCTTTTCCCCAAAGATGGCCGCATTCGTAGAGGTGGATCAATAACGCTTCCGATTCCGGAGAATCATTTGATGGGGCCGATGCAATGACGCGATCCAATAACGCTGCTGTCGAATACCGGAGTTGTCCGGTTGCCATTGCTTCGCCCCATGCTTTGGACATCGCTTGAATTGCCTTTTCGATCCAAATATCACGTTCGAAAACTTTCCCTTCCGCATCCGCCGCCCGTTTATTCGCCAGCATCAGATCCATTTCATGATCAGTCACTTAGGATCACCTCCGGAGGTCCGTTCAACTTCATTTCCAACCGATTAATTTTTTCAACTTTAAACTCTTCAACCTTATCTCGGATATCGAGGATTATTACAGCTTGTCTAATAGTGATCAAAACATCTGCAATTTCCTCAGCAATCTTATCGTGGTTTTGTTTGCCGCGAAAATGTTTGCAGATTTCTTTTTGTAACTCGGAAGTTTCCTCGATTACCATGGTTAATTGAGCGGTTTTTCCATAGCGCCGAATTGCTTCAAGATAGATTTCCTTTTCAGTCACTTCCGACCACCTCCATTGCCTGCAATGCCTGCCGGGCCACCTCTTCCTTTTCCCTTACCCCTTGACCGTCCACCCCCGGAGCCACCGGGAACGGAGTTTGGATCGTGTTAAGGGCTTCGGCTAACCCGTTCACTATTAGATAAACCTCCGCTTGCAAATACAGCTCCACCGGTTGGCTGTCGGTCGGATCGATCGCTGCCTTGCATTCGGGACAACTTATGATTTGCGCGTCTTCGATGAGATAAAAGCCGCAACCGCATTGGTCGCAGCAATATTCAATCAGTTTCATGTGAGCTCGCCTCCATCACCTTTACAAAGCGCTTCTGCGCAACGGCTGCAAAGGCCCGGTTCAGACCAACAGCAGCCACCTTCGCAGGGATTAAACTCACTGCAACCGCATACCCGACACACGATCTTGCGTCGTTTTGCTTCTGACAACAACATTTTTCTACCGGATGACCGCTTTTCTTTAATCAAGCAATATGACAACTGATCATCACTGAGCTCGGGAATGTAGAGCTTATAACTGTGGTCGCTGGTGCTATTACGTAAAATCCACCCGACCTGCTCTGTATCTTCAAGAAAGGTATAATAAATGTGACTCAAAGCATCATCAATGCTCTCAAACATCCAGTCGGCCCACAGGTGAACGGGACTTCGTTCTCCAGCTTTCGGGTGTCCGATGACAATTGATTTGGCATGGTTTAAACCAAGCGCCCAATCCGCCGTAGCATCGATCCCCGCCGGCAAGAGTAAAACAATGAGTTCCGCTCTTTCAATATGAATCCGGTTTTCTTCAACCGCGGCTCGCCATTCGGGACGGTCAAGATATGATTGGTAGACATTCACTTCCGGATCAAATGGTTCTGGAAACTTTTCCGGAGGTATTTCAGGCGTCGATCGGCAGGATGGATCGGTGAAATCATAAACTTCATGACCGAACGAACGAAGCATTTTGGCTAATTCACGAACTTGCAATCGGTTTTTCCATGAAGAACTAATGTATATATACAAATAAAACACCTCACTTCTTATAAGATCAGACAGCCGGCTTCCGATACTCCGTCGCTCTCCCGCCGCTGATCCACCGGACGATATCATACGATTCCTTCGCCAGCTCAACCAGGCGCGTTAGGTGCGGAGGTTTGATAAACCACTGATAGCCAACAGGATCCCATTCCCATTGGCCGCGCGGTAAATCTTTGATGAAGTGGATAATATCTCGGACCGGGGGATCCATCTTGACTGTCGCTTCCGTTCCAAGCGGTAACAGCGTGATGGTGCAAAAGGTTGTCCGTGGTTGTGGTATGCTTTTAGTCAAGTGGATCACTCCTTCCGAGGTTATATTTTAAGCCGGTGGGAGGTTCCGGCGCTAACCCATTAACCTGCGATTCGTCGCGATCGGGACGACCATACCGACACCGCGGGGCGGATGGCCCAGGAACGACCGTCTTTGTCCAAAGCCTTTTTGAGCCGTTTCAACGGTCGGTTTTGCCCTTCGAGGAAGGGCCGGAACCGGGCGCCGTCGGGTGAAGCTACCATAAAACCTAGTACACAAGGAGTTGCCGCTTTTTTGGTGTTCCGCAAATCGATCAACCTCCTACGATTAATTTGGTGACTGAAGAAACAAGCATATTTGAAACGCATACAAATGCGACGAAGAAAAACAAAACTGACAATGATGCTTTTAAATTGGTCATCTCACACCTCCGCTCTTTCGGAGGCGACAAGTGAGGGACGATTAAAACTTGTCGCCTCACCGGGTTTTGTGGTATACTAGATTTGTCAAATACTGATATATCTTTTTATGTAGCCGCTTGCGTAGCGGCTTTTTCTTTTGCCATATCGCAGGCGCAGATCAAGTTGGCGAGCATGCTGAAGATTCTGGCGAATGGCTTTAAGCTATCTTTGATCGCTTCGCGTTCGGTCGCGTCAATGGTCCCGTCGGAAAAAGCATCCGTAATCCGGTTGATAATCAAATCGCGAGACTTAATATCAATCTGATAAACAGCGTTGATAACGCCGTAACCGGCCGTGCTTTCGGTGATACGATCGAATTGGAGCTGAAATAACTCCTCAAAGAACTTCCCATAGGGGGTCAGTTGGAACGCTTCAACAATCAAGAAGATGTCGTTGTATAACTCCGCTGCTTTAAAGACGATTTCATCTGGGACAGGAGTTTGTCCTCGCTCATAGTCGGCAATGGATGCGCCATTTGTGTTTAAGCATTCCGCGACATAGTTACGATCTTTAAAGCGTTGATCGCGTTGGATTGCGCGGAGCCTGGCACGGAGCATGAAGTTGTTAGGATCGGCGTAGTTGTATTTTCCGGTGGATTTCATATGCATCAAATCACCCCCTCTCATGGATCAACGATCCGTAGAATTTTACCGTGGCGTAATGTATAGTAAAGTTATGCCACTGCCCCAAGGGTTTTCCCGCTGCCGAGGATTGGCGGCGGGATTCTCTTTACTGAGTACTTGGTTTTTCGATGCGATAAAAGTGTGATGGTTTATTATCCTTATATTCCTGTATAACTACAACCTTACTATCTTTAGTAAAATTGTAAACGCTATCTCTAGCTACTACTTTATCGTTGATGTATGCCTCGATAAGCAAACACACCGTAGGAGTGACAGATGATCTATGGATAAAGGTTTTAATTTTGGTAATGCCATATAAGGTAATGCTAGATTGTTTTATGTTTAGATATGAGGCGTCAGTAAACTCAATAACATAGTCATGATCGTCAGTAAACTCAATAACATAGTCATGATCAGGATCTTCAAACGTTGCCGTAAATACGGGTTTGTCTTCCCATGCCATGATTCAAAACCTCCAATCTTTACTTTTTAACATCCTTTAGATACTTGACCCCGGCCCGCTCCATGGGCAAGATAGCTCCCATGGTCATGACCGGGTTGGCGAATCCGTTAGGGGTCCGTTTGACGGTAACAAGGATTTCCTGAACGATGAGCGCAGAATCTTGGCTCATTTCAACATCTCCGTCAAGATAACCGGCGGCGATCAGCAAGCTTCTATACTCAACCCCGTATACAGGAGCAAGTTTGCGGAGGATATTTGGTGATGGAATACCACGTCGCGAATTTTCAACTTGCGATAAATATGAATTTGATACCCCGGAAATCCGCTCGACTTGCAGCAATGTTAATTTTCGGGCGACTCTTAAGTCTTTAAGAAAGATCGACAGGGACTTGGTCATTGTAAAAAACACCATGCTTTCCTTACTTTTTAGCATCCTTTAGATACTTGACCCCGGCCCGCTCCATTTGCGCGACCAGAATTTCCGTATGGATCCGGGCCCGGTCGATTCCGTCGTCCGGTAATACCGCTCCAAACGTCCGGATTGGATTGATAAAGCCTTTCGGGGTCCGGGTCGCCTCGACGAAATATTGTTGTACGCCTGTTGCCATGGTACGCTCCTTTGGTTATCCGGCTGACCCGGTTGGTTGGAGGTTGGTGATTACACACATATTGTCTGTTGGGTCGGCGTAAAAAGCCCCCCATATGTCTGCGATGTTTAAAAATTTTGCCCAGCGTTTCGCTAAGTCGATTGATGCGCGTCGGGTTCCTTTCTCAACTTTTTCAACCATGGATTTGCTCACGTCAAGAGCCTTTGCTAACTCGTCTAAAGACATTGATCCACGGGCATCGATCAAAACTTGTCGGATCATCATTAATCCTCCTTGCACACAAAATGTCTGTGACAATCACATAATAACAGACATTTTGTGTGATGTCAATAACTTGCACACAAATTGTACAGTAAATAACGATAGACAATTTGTCCGTAAAGTTATAGAATTAGTTCGAGGTGTTGTTATGACTACGTTTGGAGAGCGCTTACGGGAATTACGGAAGGAACTTGACAAAGAACCGTCCGACATAGGAAAGATCGTTGGGTTGTCTGGATCATCTATTGAGAAATATGAAAGTAACGATAGAACTCCGTCACCAAAAACATTAAATGCCTTAGCTAATTATTTTGGTGTCACGGTAGATTACTTATTGGGAAATACCGATGTCCGTTCCTCTAATAAAAAGACCGAAATTAATGGAGCGAAAGAAGCCCCCGTCCTTTATCAACCGCCAGATATTTTCAGTTATACTCCTGAAGAGTTAGCGATTCTTGAAGAAGCTAAAAGGTATTTCGATGGATTGAGTCCGGAAGAACGCAGAGATAAATTGAAAAAGTTTAAAAAGTATATGGAATTACTTGATTGATTGCAACATGATTCGACCGATTGACAATGGTCGAATTTTTGCTTAATACAAGTAGATGATGAAATTTGTTGAGTCAATTTTAAATTTATATTTACAACAATATTCTTATAAAGGAGTGATATTATTGATAAATTTTCTCAATAAGGCAAGGTTCGTGCTGACTTTTTTTGTTGCCATTTTCTTTATTACAGGATGCTCTACGATAGAAATTCCAGCAAGAGCATATCCAGTTGAAGGTCCATTAGTTTCGTTAGGAATTGCGAAACCAATAGAAGCTATATTTTCTTGGGACGGAAGCGGTCACGGGAAGATATCATTTACATTAAACGACGGGGAAATTTGTACTGGGGAATACAATACGATAGCGTGGTCAAGCAGCACATCATTCTTTGGAGAAATTGAATATCGTAAATACTGGGGAAGGTCGGTGTCACTATCGGGAATGCAATATGGACAAGCTATTACATATGGCGATAAAGGAACAATAATTCAAGCTGAGTATTTCGTGTCTAGTTTTTCATTAAAACACGGTTATGGTTTAGCAAAAGATAATAAAGAAAATGTTTATAAAATAATGTTTTGATACAGTCATCTATATAAGGAGGCTTATCTTCATGATCTCAAAAAAAATTATAGTTCTTGCTGTGGCGACTGCAATTCTTTTATGTTCATCATCGATAGCATTGGGAATCGTGTTTGGAAGTAGCAATCTTGGTATACTTGGTTATCCGAAATTTTCACCCCATATTTATCCTTCAAAACCATACTCAATGGACCAATATTTTGTAAATCAATATGAAAGTGATGTTAAACAATATGTGAGGGTTGCCAAAGATTATATCGAAGCTGCTAATAATGATGTGAAAAGAATTAATGAAAACATTGATGAAGTTACAACAAAAACAAATAGCATTATTCAGGAGTACAACCAATTTGTAAGAGGTTACTAGCTTGGTTGAGCTAGATCCGCGATACTTCCATAATTTTCCGTGGTGTCATAAAGTTATTTAATGCAATATTTACCAGAGGATGATACACCATGCCGTCAACCGAATCTGCTCTCCCCTATAACCTCATCACCGATACCGTTTGGGTCATCGCCGTCGCTTATGCCCGGTACTCCTCCGCCAACCAACGCGGCGAATCGATCGACGCCCAATTGCGGGCGATCGAGACCTATGCCCAAAAAAATCATATCAAGATTATCAAAGTCTATCTGGATCGCGAGGAGTCGGGCACTACGACCGAAAACCGCGATCAATTTTTGGAAATGATCGACGATATCCAAAAAGGATCGATCAAACCGCAGCTTTGTCTGGTCCACAAATACGACCGTTTCGCCCGGGACGATTATGATCATGTTGTCAACGAACGCCGCCTCAATAAAAAAAATGTGCGGCTGATCGCTGTGGATCAACCGCTGGACGACTCCCCCGAGTCGGATTTGACCAAAACCGTGTTGATCGGCCTAGCCAAATATTTTTCGAAGAACCTGGCGCGCGAGACGAAAAAGGGTCTGCTTGAAAACGCGCTTAAGGCGTTGCATTGCGGCGGCATCCCGCCGCTTGGCTATAACGTTATCGACCGCAGATACATGATCAACGCCCGGGAAGCGGGCGCGGTGCGGCTGATCTACCAACTAAAGCTGCAAATGGTTGGCTATGGCGCAATCATTGCCGAGCTGAACGCCAATGGTTACAAGACCAAACGCGGTAAGCTGTTTGGCAAAAACTCGATTTTTGAAATCCTCCGCAATGAAAAATATACCGGAACCTTTGTTTACAACCTGGCCGAAGGATCCAACCACCGCCACAAACATGCCGACGATGTAGTGATCCGGATCCCGGGTGCGATACCCCAAATTATTGATATGGAATCGTGGAAGAGGGTGCAGATCATGTTGGACAATTCGAAACAAACAACCTCACGGCTACGCAAACGGTTATACTTATTGACGGGTAAAGTAATCTGCGGCGAGTGCGGCGGAGCTTATACCGGCGATGTCGGCCACAACGTCCCCATCTACTCCTGCGCCGCACGCAAGCGCAAACGGACCTGTACTAACCGGAGTATTCGCCAGGAGCTGATCGAAGAATTTGTTTTTGACGAATTGGAAGCTGCTTTTGATCGGACGAAGATTGACGACATCATGGCGGATATTAAGCGCCACGCGACGACCGATGTCAAGAACCGGGCCATCGAATTGGAAGGGGTCAAGAAGCGGCTGCCGGAGCTGTCCGGTCGGATCGCTAAACTCTTCGACGCCTTGGAGACCGGCGCCATGGACGCCAGTGTCGCGGGGCCAAGAATCACTGCGTTGACCAATGAACAAAACGAGCTGCGACTCCGGCTACAGGAGTTGATGGCGGTCGAAACGATCGAAGTAGATCGGGACCAGGTTTTGGGTTATCTCGCGCTACAGAAAAGCATCCTGCATGATCGCTCTAATCCCGAAGAATGCAAAAAAATAGTGGACACCTTTGTCCACTCGGTAACGCTCACCCAAGAGAAAATCAATATTGAATATCGGATTTATACCGACACGGATAAGCTGGTAGTCCCAAGGGGATTCGAACCCCTGTCACCGCCGTGAAAGGGCGGTGTCCTAGGCCTCTAGACGATGGGACCGTAAAATCAACTTACTCATTATAAGATGAAACTCATCCCATCGTCAACCGGTTTCGCGGAAATGGTCTATGCCACTTTTTAACAAGTTTCATCCCCGTTGTTCTTGAAAATGTGTGCTGGTTATAGCGTATGCTTTGGTTGTGGAGATTTGATGGTCATCTTGGGGAAAAATGGTGAGCTTTTCCAAGAAGTTTCGACATAATGAAAAACCTGCAGTTTCTGCAGGTTTAAGATTTAAGTGGTAGTCCCAAGGGGATTCGAACCCCTGTCACCGCCGTGAAAGGGCGGTGTCCTAGGCCTCTAGACGATGGGACCAGGTAAACTGGTGGGTCATCGGAGACTCGAACTCCGGACACCCTGATTAAAAGTCAGGTGCTCTACCGCCTGAGCTAATGACCCGTTTTTACTGTGTTACCGGTTGTTTCACCAGTCAGCTTTTATATCTTACAACATTTCAAAACCACTGTCAACACTTTTTCTGTTTGAAATCATTACCAAACCGGCTTAACAGTTATTGTTTCATCCCGGCGCCAACCCACCGAAACCATTGCAATCGGAGCTTGGGCTAATTCGGAAATTCGCTTCAAGTAATCTTGGGCTTGAACCGGCAAATCGCTCAAGTTTTTGGCGCCGGTGGTGTCACTCATCCACCCGGGCAGCTCCTCGTATACGGGGGTGCACTCCGCCAAAACCTTTAAGCTGGCGGGAAACTCTTTGATAATACTATTACGATAACGATATCCTGTACAAATCTTAATTTCTGCCATTTGATCAAGCACATCGAGTTTCATCACGACTAAGGCGTTGACACCGTTAATCCGGACCGAATACTCGGCGATTACGCCGTCAAACCAGCCGCAACGACGGGGCCGTCCGGTCGTAACCCCGTATTCGCGACCGCGGCCGTCCCGGAGTTGACTCACCAAATCATCGGAGAGTTCGGTCGGGAACGGTCCCTCGCCTACCCGGGTCGAATAGGCTTTGATCACTCCAACCACTTTGTTGATGGCAGTCGGCCCAACCCCGGCCCCGGCACAGGCGCCGCCAGCCGCCGGCGATGATGAACTGACAAACGGATAGGTGCCGTGATCGATATCCAACAACGTCCCTTGCGCGCCTTCAAACAGCACTTTTTGACCTCGGCGGATCGCTTGGTTGATCAATGCCGAAGTATCCGTGACCATGCCCCGGATCGCATTGGCATAACCTAAATATTCGTCTAAAATGACTTTAATATCAAAGCCTTGATGACCGTAAATCTGGCGCAATACTTTATTTTTGATCTTCAAGACTTCGGTGATTCGCGTTTTAAATTCCGCTTCGTCCAGCAGATCGACCACCCGGATGGCATCATAACGGGCGAATTTATCAACATACGCCGGACCGATTCCGCGGCCGGTGGTCCCAATCTTCCCCACTGTCCGGCTGGCCTCATCCAGCTGATCAAGGATCGGGTGGTAGGGCATGATGATATGGGCGCGATCGCTGATCCGCAGACCGGACACGTCGATGCCGCGTTCCTGCAAACCGGCCAGCTCCTTTAGTAAAACACCCGGATTAATGACTACCCCGTTACCGAGCACGCATTGGGTGCCCGGATATAAAATCCCCGATGGAACCAGATGTAATTTGAACTCTTCATCGCCGACCACTACGGTATGACCGGCATTATTACCGCCTTGGTAACGGACGACCAATTCAGCTTCGCTGGCTAAACAGTCGGTGATTTTGCCTTTCCCTTCATCGCCCCATTGCAAACCAACCACGACTACGGTTGACATCTTGGTACCTCCTGAAATCGGACTTCGATTATCGAGTTTTCGACCTCTTTTATCCTAACACAGAAAATGGTATAATACAATTTAATAGAATTTATATTTTTGATAAACATCTTTTATATGAGGTTTGCAGCGTGGAACTCTATCAATTACAGACCTTCCAAAAAGTCGCTACCTATAAAAGCTTTTCAAAAGCGGCGGCCGAGTCGCATCTGACGCAACCCGCCGTGACCTTCCAGATCAAAAGTCTCGAGGAGGAACTGGGCGAATTGTTATTTGAAAGGCTGGGCCGGAATGTTTTGCTAACCCCGGCGGGAGAAGTTTTGCTCACCTATGCCCAACAGATCCTGAATCTGACGGAAACGGCCAAAGAAACCATCCGCCAGTTTTCAACCGTCCGCGGCCGATTGACGATCGGCGCCGGGACCACCACGACCATCTTTCGCTTACCCGATATTCTTCAACAATTCCATCAGACTTATCCCCTGATTGAATTACAAATCCGCAGCGGCGACTCGGAACTCATCTCCAAATTGGTTTATGAGAACTCCGTCGACCTTGGATTAATCACCACCCAGCCGGCCTCGACCCTGGCACACTTTTTGCATATCGTCCCCCTCTTTGAGGATTCGATCTGGTTGGTGGGACCACCGGGCCATGCCGGACGGCTTGATTTCAAGCAACTCAATGCGGCATCGTTGATTTTATTCCGCGAAGGCTTCGGCTTTCGCCGTTTTCTCAACGAACAGTTTCAAACCTATCAATACGAACCAAAAATTGCGTTGGAGTTAGAAAGTATGGAAGCGATTATTCGGATGGTTCAGAGCGGGTTGGGGTTGGCCTTTCTGCCGGAGGTGGCGGTGCGAGAGGAGCTGCAGCTACAAAAATTGAGCCGAATCCAGATCGCGGGTTGGGGATCGATGGTCCGCCATACCGATCTGGTATTCCGGAAAGATAAATATCTGAACTGGCCGGTCCGGTCGTTCTTATCTCAAGTGCTTGGCGAAAACTGGCAAGAAAATTTGGAATAGAAACGGCGGCATCCGCTATAATATTAATGAGAGGCCAGTAGCGACGACATTTATGACTTGTAGTGATACAAGTCTCAGGTTCATCAATGGTGACTGCTCACTTGCCTGCCAAGTTGGGTAAGTGTTCGGATGATCCTACCGGCCTCTTTGATAGATATGTTCCAGCAGAACGGCCCGTCACGGGCCGTTCTGCCATTATCTTCAGGGGAGATACGACATGGGATCGACCGGCGTCCCATTGACCCGGACTTCAAAATGAAGATGCGGACCGGTTGATAGGCCGGTGCTGCCGGAATAAGCGATAATCTGTCCTTTCGCGACCTTTTCGCCAACCCGGACCACCAACCGGGAGTTATGCCCGTAACAGGTTGAGATGCCATTGCCATGGTCAATCGCGACAAAATTACCATAACCACCCTGCCAACTGCTGACCAAAATAACTCCCCTATCGGCCGCTTTCACCGGAGTCCCCGTCGGAATGGCAATATCCTGGCCGTTATGATACTTACGCACTTTTAAAATGGGATGGTAACGCCAACCGAAGGTGGAAGTGATCGGTCCGCGGGACATCGCCGGCCAGATCATCGTGCCGGACCCCAGCGCTCCCTTCACCGTACCCTGCTGTTCCTTACGGATAGTGCTTTCCAACTGACGCGAGGTCGCTTCATATTCGGCTAACGCCCGCTCCAATTTAGCGCGATCCGATTGGAGCTTGGCCAGTTCGGTTTTGGTTACCGAGACTTTCACGGCGACCTGTTGTTGTTTTTGCGCCACTTGATCTTTGAGCGCCGCCACTTTTTTAAACTCCGAGGCGACCTGGATGGTTTTTTGTTTCACTTTGATCTGTTCGGTCTGGACCGCTTGCTGCGCGGTTTGCAATTCATCCAAATTCTTCAGGTCGTTCCGGACGATATATGCCACCATCGAAAACTTGGAAAGCATATCGGCAAAGTTTCGAGCTGATAACAAAATCTCCAGATAGGCTTGGGGGCCGTGTTTATAGATCGCGGTTAAACGGTCGTTGAGCAACTCTTGACGGTTGCTGCGATCAACTTCCAGCTTTTGCAGGTTTGATTCCAACCCCTGCAATTCCTGTTTGGAACGGGAGTATTGATCTTGAACCTGGGATAGCTGGGTTTTCACCGATGCGAAATTTTGCTCCAATTGCACCAGACTTTTTTGCTGGACCGTCAAATTACTTAGAACCGATTGCTCTTTTTTCTTCTTGCTGTTCAACTCTTGACGGGTTTTCTGGATTAATTTTTGCAATTCCCCTTGGTTGTTGGATGCGGCAAGGGCGTTCCCGGCGATTCCCGCACATAAGCCAAGCGCAACGAGCCAAACCATCCATTTGACAATCAGTTTCCGCAAACGAAAAACCCCCTCTATCTTCAAGGGAATTTCGACAAAACAACGAGGGTCCCTTTTTAAAAATGATGGCAGTTATTGGAGTAATTTCTCCTGCGTCCGGTATTGAGTATGGTACAGTTTGGCGTATAATCCTTTCCGTTCCAGCAGTTCGTCATGATTTCCAATCTCGACAATCCGGCCTTGATCCATCACCACGATCCGGTCGGCGCTGCGGATTGTTGAAAGCCGGTGGGCAATGACAAAACAAGTCCGGTTTCTCATCAAACGTTGCAACGCCTCCTGAACCAACCCTTCCGACTGGGTGTCCAATGCTGAAGTCGCTTCGTCCAAAATCAAAATTCGGGGATTGCGCAAAATAGCCCGGGCAATCGCCACCCGCTGCCGTTGACCGCCGGAAAGTGTCGCTCCGCGGGTCCCGACCCGCGTCTGATACTTTTCGGGCATCTGACGAACAAACTCGTCGACATTGGCGGCTTGGGCTGCCGCAACGATCGCCTCTAAAGACGCTCCATACTTACCGTAAGCAATATTTTCCGCAATCGTCCCCCGGAACAAAATCGTTTCCTGAGGCACAATTCCGGTTTGATTCCGGAACACATCCAGTTTCAAGTCGCGTAAATTGCAATTATCAATATAAATTGCTCCGTCCTGTGGGTCGTAGAACCGGGCGATCAAGTTGATCATGGTGGTTTTGCCGGCGCCGCTTGGGCCAACGAACGCAATCACCTGACCCGGCCGCACCTCCAAATCGATATCCTGTAGTACAAGGGTGGTCGCGTTATAGCCAAAGCTGACATTTTCAAAACGGACCGCCCCTTGAATATCCCTTAATTCAACGGGATTTTCAGCCTCAACAACTTCGGATTGCTGGTCGATAATTTCAAAAACCCGGTCTGCCGCAGCCAGCGCCCGCGGAATATTCGAAAACACACCGCTGAGTTTGCGAATGGGATTTGCCATAAAACTCAATAAAAAAATGAATGTGAAAAATTCGCCCGGACTCAAACGATTCTCCAATACCTGCGTTCCGGCGTAGATCAAAAAAGCTGCCAGCCCCAGCGAAACCATGAACTCGATGATCGGCAGCAGGACGTTGCCAACGCGGATTCCCCGCATTGCCGCTTGATAACTGGATTGCGTCTCCCGTTGGAAACGCGCCACTTCATAGCGCTCCATACCGAAGGCTTTGACCACCTTGATCCCGCTCAACGTCTCCTCAAGCACGCCGGTGATATCGGCCACTTTATTCATAATATCCAGGTTCACTTTGCGTAACTTCCGGCTGAGCCGGTCAACCGGGAAAGCGATTAAGGGGAAAACCAGGAAAAAAAGCATCGTCAACCGCCAATTCAGGAAGAACCCCCAAATCAATCCCATCACAACAACGATCGGTTCCAGCAACATCTGAAAGATTCCCGAGGCGAAGAGGAAATAGATCGCGTCAATGTCATTGGTGATTCTGGCGATCAGTTGTCCGGTTTGACCGGTCTGATGCCGCTCGAAATAGCTAATTGAAAGGTTCTGCAAATTTTCATAGATCTCGTTCCGCAACCGCATCACGATTCGCTGACCGATCGCTCCCAACAGGTACCCCTGGGCGTAACGCAAGACTCCGATCAGCAAGTAAACGATCACAATAATTACCGGAATAATGAAGACCGTATAGTATTGCGGCAGGAGGGTTAACGTCGGCTTGCCCGTCCGGGGATTCTCCACCGCAATCACCGCAGTGAGGGGTCCTAACAGCCGCTTTAGATGCGTCCGTAGATCATTTACCATCTTTAACGGGTCATTGGCCAATTCCTTCGAGACCCGGATCCGTTCCGTTACCGAATTGCCGTCCGGTTTGGTATGCAAGACAGTAATTCCGTACTTTTTCGCTTCTTTGACAAGTGTCTTTATTTGCCGGGCGTTCCACAGTTCGGTTTTGGATAGAATAATCGTAAACTCCCGATAGTCGGAACTCCGTTCTTTTTGCCACGAAATGCTGAGCGGGATTCCCTTGGTCCGATAGAAAATGGCGTCGGTCAACCGCCCCATCAGCCACGCGTCACTCAACGTGAGACCGGACAGTACCACTGAAACGCCAATGATCGTCATCAAGCGTTTTTTGTACGGCAACAGGTATCCCGCAATGCGAACAACTTTCAAGCGTTGTCCCCCCACAAAACAACTTTATTTTATTTGGATGATTTTCGGATTCGTCGCAACTCCAAGCAAATCTTTGATTGAGTCTTAACATCGTTGATCAAAAGTTTTAACAATGGTTACCCGAAAAACTTATTAAAAATATTTTATTATTGCCATGCGAGATAGAATCAAATCGAATAATTCTCGTTATTCAATATAGAAGAGGAATATCCTCAACCAGAGAATCTAAGCACAGGGGGGAAAACCGTGCGATTTTTAAAAGAACATTCCGTTACTATCCGTACACTAATCTACCTCACGGTATTTGCATGTGTGCTCGAATGGATCTTTCGGCGACCCGATTGGTTCGTTCATCCCATCACGATCTTGGCCATTATCGTCGTTGGCTTTTTAACTTTATTGGCGCTGACTTTTTTATTTTTGCAGATCATTCAGAATTTCCGTTTTGAACGTTCCTTTATCCCTAAAAAGTTGCGGATCGCTTCGCCAAGAGTGCTGGAGAATTTCACAGTGCACGACCCGCTGGATTGCCCCGGCGAGTTCCGCAAAGCCCAATTGCATGTACATACCAGTCTCTCGTATGACAGCGACATTCCTCCGGAAAAAGTGGTCGCCTCTTATATCGCCGATGGTTACCAATTTGTGGTGATCACCGATCACGACCGTTATTCCGACCTCTCCCACCTTGGCACGGAACATTGTCTCGTCATTCCGGGGATCGAAGCGACGATTCCGGCGTTATTTTGGCCGATCCCCCTGGGCAAACATCTGGTGATGATCAATCCGCCGCCCGACCTTTCACCATACACCCCCGTTCAGGAACGGATCGAGCGGGTGGAACAATACGGCGGGGTGACGATTCCGGCCCATTTAAGTTGGCGAGGCGGCGCCGGTTCGGGACGTTGGTTCCCCAAAGAATTGTTAAAATTAAAAAACTTACGGTTAGTCGAGATCTATAGTCCTTATTCGCGAGACCCCGTCGATTTTATTATCTGGCATAAATTGAATTTAAATTCGGGTCCTTCCCATCCGATTTGGGGAGTGGCGGTCGACGATTCCCATGTTGGCAGCAACAACCGGGGCTGGATTGTGGTGAAAACTCCGGCGGTCACCCTGGCGAATCTGATTAACGCCTTAAAAAACGGCGCCTTTTACGCCACTGAAGGTCCCAGTTTAATGACGCGGGTTGACGGTCGGGACATCTATGCCAGCGCTCCGGATGCGCAATGGCTCCGCTTTTATGACGCCAAGAACCAAGTGATCGGTGTCTTTCGTTCCAACGAAGGCGTTTACCATTGTCTGGGGGACGAAGGATTTGTCCGGGTCGAGGCGGTTGACGCGGACAACTATATTGCATGGTCCCAGCCGTTTTGGCTGATTGAGACATTATAAAAATGCGAACGTCGTTTGCGAAAGTGACGGCGACGTTAACCGCAATCATTTTTTTAGTTTTTAATCCGCATCGTCTCCCCCGAACTATCATCCTAAAAATCCAGTATCGTTAATTTTTTGCAATTATTAATTGACGATGTTGGAACAAAACCGATACGCTTCCGTTAAATTACTGTATTTCCTCTCATTGTCACATTACAAAAAGAATTAAGGGTTATTAAGGCGACTTGCTGAATTTGAAACTTTATGACAGGAGTATCCGATGACGCCGATCATTGCGACGATCAACCTCTGTAAGTCTTATCAACTGGGCGCGGTTAGTGTCGCTGTTTTGCAGGAGATTAACCTGACGATCCAATCCGGTGAGTTTGTCTCCATTATGGGCCCGTCGGGTTCGGGGAAAAGCACCCTGTTATATCTGCTGGGTGGATTGGACAAACCAACTGCCGGTCAGATTTTTGTGAAGGGAAAAGAGCTTTCCGCTATGACCGACCAGGAGGAAAGTCTCTTACGCCGTCGGGAAGTAGGATTTGTTTTTCAATTTTATAATCTGGTTCCCAATTTAAACGTCGAAGACAATATCATGCTGCCAATCTTGCTGGATGGCAAACGGCTGGCAACCGAACGGTCAAAACTCGATCAGATCTTGGAGGAAGTTGGTCTAACCGACCGCCGTCACCATACTCCCCGGGAGTTATCCGGAGGTCAACAGCAACGGGTAGCGATTGCCCGAGCGCTGGTCAACCAGCCTGATATTATTTTAGCCGATGAACCCATCGGCAATCTGGACAGCAAAACCGGTAAAGAAATCATGGAATTATTAAAACGGATCAACCGGGATCGGGGCAAGACCATTCTCCAGGTTACTCACTCGCAAGAGGCCGCCGCTTACGGCGACCGGACAATTTTGGTTCGTGACGGAAAGGTATGGGATGAACATGGGCAAAGCATTTAAATGGATCGGAATCGTTATCGCCGTCGGGATCGCGGGAGTCGCAATTTACCTCTCAACACAACCTAAACAAAGCAAAAAAACAGTCGCGCCTGTCAAGGCGGTGGTGGAAAAGTCTTCCGTCGAAGCCTTTGGCTTGGTTAAAGCCCGCGATTATAAGGATATTAATCTGGATTTCCCCGCTCAAGTGCTGGCGGTTCCGGTGAAAAACGGTCAAAATGTCAAACTGGGTGAAGCCTTAATTAAACTAAACATCAATGATTACCAAACCATGATCAAAAGCAAGGAAAGCGAATTGAGCGCAGCCCGTTACGAACTGTTTAAGCAACAAAAAAGCCTTCTGGACGCCCAGGAAGTCTACGAACGGGCGAAGCGGCAATTGGCCGATCAAGAACGGCTGTGGCAAGCCGGCGCGATCTCGCAAAAAGAATTGGATGATTTCCGCGATACGGTCAAGGATAAAGAGAAGATCGTCACCGATATCCGCCTCTCCCACGACCAGTCCGCCGCATATAACAGTATCGCCGTCCAGACGCAACGAGTGGCGGTGGCCGAATATGACTTAAAACGGATGAAAGACAAATTGAATCAGAGTTTTCTAAAAGGGGAGGTGATTGTCAGCGACTTCCCCAACGCCGTTGTGTATGATATCAATTGCGCCGCCGGATATTGGGTCGGCGGTACCGATCGACAGCAGGAGAAATTACTCAGCATCATGAGCCTCAATAATTTATACATCTCCGCCGATGTGGATGAAGATTTTATCAAAGATGTCCGGATTGACGCTCCGGTAACCATCATTCCGGTCGCTGACAGCAACCATAAATACCGGGGCCGGGTGGTCCGCGTCGCCGACATGGCCACCAAACAGAACAATCAAACCGTGGTGGCGGTGGAAATTTCGATCGACAATCCGGATGTTTTCTTGCGGCCCAACTTTAATGTCGACGTCGAAATCTCAAAGTAAGGCATCGTGAAAAGCGGCGCACTCCCGCGTCACTCTGCGTTCGGGTCCTCAACGTACGATAAGTACGTCTCCGGCCCTCTCTTAGTCGTTCCTTGGATTGCTTGCTTTTGACGATGCTTTTCTCCGGCAAATTAATTTTTTAAATTCGTTAAAGTTTGGAGTTTCAATGGCTATCATTGTAAAATACATCCTCAAAAGTATCGCGGAGAAGAAGTTTCGGACGTTTCTGATCCTGTTCTCGGTGACGTTGTCCGTGGCGTTGTTTTTTGCGTCAGTGGCCTTGTCGGGTACTGTTGAGCAATTGTTTATGGAACGGATGAAGCAGTTTTTTGGCAACGCCCAAATTTTAATCTATCCTAATGAGAAGTCGCCGACGCCTTTCTACTCCACCAAACCCGCGGAACGGTTCCGGAGTGAATATCGCAGTCTGGCCGGGATCGTCGAAAGCGACGCCGTTTATAAGTTTGGATTGGAATCGGTCAATTTTAACATAAAAGGATACCGCCTCCCGGAATTGCAACAGATCAATCCCTATCTGCTCGACGCGCAGCAGGGATTATATCCTTTCATTGGGAAGAAACTGATCCTCAGCAAGGCGACGGCGGAAAAATATCATTTGCGGCCCGGCCATAAGATCAATCTCCTGATCGATCAGACGAAATACCGTTTTGTGGTTGCCGGAATCGCTCAAAATTACGGGCTTTTCCAGGAGGACGGCCGCTCCGTCACTGCCGTGGTTCCCCGGGAGACATTGGCGGGTTTGCTGAATACGACCGGAAAAGTGTCGTTGACAATGATTCAACTGAACGATTCGACTCAGGTTGCAACAATGATTACAAAATTGAAGACCGTGTATCCCCATTACACTGTAGCCGAGTCGTTCCCCCAAGCGGAACTGGCCCAATACATCGGGATGATCAGCAACCCGTTGCTGATCATGTTAAGTTTTGTCTTGTTTATGAGCGTCTTTATTATTTACACCTCATTTAAAGTCATTACCCGGGAGCGGTTGCCGGTGATCGGAACGTTCCGGAGCATCGGCGCGACCAAACGCCTGACCGACCTGGTGCTGTTAGCAGAGAGTCTCTTCTACGGCATCAGCGGCGGTTTGGCCGGTTGCGGACTGGGATTGGCGTTTCTGTACGCCATCACGGTGATAATGCGGCCCCAATGGTTGAAAACGGTGCCGGTCGCTTTAGAATACTCCCCGTTTCAGTTACTCGGCGCCTTCTTGCTAGGGATCGTCCTGGCTTTAGCCAGTTCATGCATTCCCATTGTTACGCTTTCACGGATTCCGGTGAAAGATATTGTCCTAAACGCCGTCCAACAACGATCAACCCAGCCCTGGCGCCGTTTGGCAATGGGGTTAACGGCTCTTGGGTTGGCGCTGTCGCTACCCTCAATCGCACCGCCGTCGGCCGCTTTTTTCCTGGATATTGCCGCAATGATTTTCGCGGTAGCCGCCGTTGTTTTTTTGGTCCCGTTTTTAACCGCCGGTTTTACCTTTCTGTTCGAGCGCGTACTCGATTATCTGGTTGGTAACGAGGGGGTGCTGGCCGCCAAAAACTTACGGAAAAATCAAGCGATCGTAAATAATATCTCTTTGCTGGCGATTGGCATCTCCAGCTTACTCTTGATCAATACCCTCAGTTTTTCGGTGGGGAAAGAAGTGTTGAACGTTTGGCGTGATTTTCAGTACGACGTGTGGCTGTTTATGCCCGGCGACCGCAGCCAGGAAGGATTGGTCCGGTCAACCCACGGCGTGCAAGGGGTTTACGGTCTTTACAGTCAACAAGGTGTCGAGTTGGTCGGCCAAACCACCAAAATCAGTTGGTTGCACGGGGCCAATCAACGCCAATACGCTGATTATTTCCGCTTGAACCTGGCTGGAAACTCCCAGGAAACCTTGGCCCAGCTGGACCGAGAACGGAATATACTGATCACCCGCACTCTCAAAGAAAAATTTGGCGTCGCTTTGGGTGACAGTCTCACCCTCCGGACCAAACGGGGAAATAAGCCGTACCGGATCATCGGTTTCTTCGAATCGTTAGTGGACGACGGCAGTTTCGCGATTATCAGCGAACGGTATTTCAGGTTGGATATGGCCCGTTCCACCTACGACAGCTTATTGATCAAAACGTCCGGCCCTCCGAGCCAGGTGGTTACGGCGTTACAAAAAAAATTCAATCAACAACGGCCCTATGTGGCGACCATTCGGGAAATGGAACAACGGAATTTAAACGCCAACCAACAGCTCTTACTGGTACTGCAAGCTTTCTCGGTGCTGGCGATGATCATCGGAGTTTTTGGCGTTTTTAACAATTTGATCATTAGTTTTCTGGAGCGGCGGCGCGCTTTGGCAGTGCTCCGGTCGGTGGGGATGAGTCAGCGGCAAATGGTAAAAATGATTTTTATCGAAGCGCTAAGCTGCGGAGTGATCGGCGGCGCAGCCGGCATTTTGACCGGGCTGTTGCTGTTATCGCTGGTGGGCAAGGTGCTGCAGGCGATAAACCTTTCGTTAACCCTGCATTATGATCCGGCGCAGTTTGGTTACGCGGTGGTCGCCGGGATGGTGATTATGCTGATTGCCTCCGTCAGTCCGGGGTTACGGTCACGGAGATTAAATATTGTGGAGGCGCTTAAGTATGAGTGAGGAATGCGGGAAATACTACATGCATGCCGACCGACACCTTTCATACCGATGCCCCCTCTCCCAACACGCGCTTTTGGGAGCTCGACTTGCTGCGCGGGGTGGCCGTTATTTTGATGATCGGATTCCATTGGAGCAGCGACCTGGCGTTCCTGTCCAACCATCCGCCGCAGTCCTTTTGGCTATTCACCGTTTGGCAACGGGTGGTCGCCACGCTTTTTTTAACGTTGGCCGGGATCTCCCTCTGGCTCAAACACTCCAAATCCCAAAATTCCTACCGACCCTTATGTTATCGCGGCCTGACCGTCTTGCTTTTGGGGGGTGGGATCACCGTAGTCACCCGCCTTTTTTTGCCCAACGGCTTCATCGTCTTTGGCGTTTTGCACCTGATCGGTCTGGCAACCATCGTGAGTTATCCTTTTTTCCGCCTGGGCAATCTGAATCTGCTGCTGGCAGTCGTGATCATTTTGGGTGGCGCCTATCTTCAAAATTTCCGTTTCTCATTTCCCTGGCTGTTATGGGTCGGTTTGATTCCACAGGAATTCTCATCCTACGACTATTTCCCGCTCCTGCCCTGGTTTGGCTTGATCCTGCTCGGAATCTATCTTGGGAAAGTGTTTTACCGCAACAACACCCGTCGCTTGCCGCTTGGTGATTGCCCCATGGCCAAAACCGTCCGCTGCCTTTGCTGGCTGGGGCGTCGTTCCCTCCCGATCTATCTGCTGCACCAACCGTTACTACTGGGATTGCTGTTCCTAATTAAAAAGCTGGGATATTGATGCCAAACAGCCGGCCCGAGCGTCTGCCCGACCGGCTGTTTTTTTGTGTCATTACTTTTAAAGCTTCCCGTTCAAATCGGCCATCTCCAACGCGCTCATCGCCGCGTCCCAGCCTTTGTTGCCGGCCTTGGTTCCGGCCCGTTCGATGGCTTGCTCAATGTTGTCGGTGGTCAGCACGCCGAAGATCACCGGCACCCCGGTGGTCATGCCAACTGTGGCGACACCCTTGGAGACCTCCGCCGCCACATAGTCGAAATGCGGGGTCGATCCCCGGATCACCGCGCCCAAACAAATGACCGCATCGTATTTGCCCGATTCCGCCGCTTTCTTCGCCACCAACGGAATCTCAAACGCTCCCGGCACCCAGATCACCGTGATCTTCTCAGCGGCAATCCCGTGCCGTTTCAACGCATCCTCCGCTCCGGCCACCAAATGCTCGGTGATAAAGCTGTTAAACCGGCTGACGACGATTCCGATCCGGAAATCCTTCCCGCCTAAATGTCCTTCGATAATGTTCATCAAAAAAGCCTCCTTTAAATAGTGTCAGTATGCTAAAATCTTTGGGTCTTATTTCTCGGGCCAACCATCCCCTGCCCCTTCCTCAAGGAAGGGGATTTAGTGAAGAGGCGGGGGTGTCCCCCGCGCCCCCGGAAGTGCTCTTCGGCAAGCTGCGCTTGGCCGGTGAGGGCTTATTAGGATTGTAGAGGTCTACCCAGCGCCCAGGAATAATCAATCATGAGCTGCGGTCAAAAGACTGTCTAAATCCTGTTGAAACAGGCTCGGTGAAGACTCTGAAGTATAATGCAAGATTGGATTCTATGCTGTCGATTCCGGCCCCTCTCCGGTGCAGCCGATTCTGTGGGCAAATCAGCGGCGAGGGGTGACGGAGTGGGAATCTTGGGTCAAACAAATCGATTATCTCGACAATAACAACAGAACACTCCTTCATGAAACCAGTTCCGTCTTTAGCCGAAATTTCACTTTTCGGCCTCACTTTCATATAATTGAGGCCGAGGGAACCCTTGCCGAATTGATTGTCTCTCCTTGAATCCACATACGCGGTGTCAAAATGAGTATAGTGCAAGGAACGACCGAACGAGGACTGGAAGCGTACTGGATGTACGCTGAAGCCCGGAGTGACCAAGTGACGCGGCAATATACCCATTTTCACACCGCCACAATCAATTCGGCAAATACCCATTTTACCCCCAACTCTCTATCGAAAACCTTCTTCCCCCAGCAAATGCCCCATCTTTTCCCGTTTGGTCTCCATATAGAACTGATTGGCCGGCCGCGGGGGAATGGTCAGCGGCACCCGTTCGACCACCTCCAGGCCATGCCCGGCGAGACCGATGATCTTCACCGGATTATTGGTCAACAGGCGAATCCGGGTCAACCCCAGATCCCGCAGAATCTGCGCGCCGACTCCGTAATCGCGGAGGTCGGCCTTGAACCCTAACGATTCATTGGCTTGGATCGTATCCTGGCCTTGATCCTGAAGTTCATAGGCTTTCAATTTATTCAGCAAACCAATGCCCCGGCCTTCTTGCCGCAAATAGAGCAGCACCCCGGCGCCCTCCTGGGCGATCAACTCCATCGCCTTATTCAACTGCTCGCCGCAGTCGCAACGGTGGGAACCAAAGGCGTCCCCGGTCAGGCATTCCGAGTGCACCCGGACCAGCGGCGCTTGGTCGGCGCCGTTAATATCGCCATAGACCAGCGCAACATGCTCCTGATGCCCGTATATCGTGGCATAACCGTACATTTTAAAGGTACCGTACTTGTTGGGCAACACCGTCTCCGCTTCGCGCCGGACAATCTGCTCGGCGGCATTGCGGTAGGAGATCAAGTCGGCCACGCTAATCATTTTCAAGCCATGCGCGGCGGCGAACCGTTCCAGGTCGGGGCGGCGGGCCATACTCCCGTCCTCGTTCATGATTTCGCAAATCGCCCCGGCCGGTTCCAAACCGGCCATTCTGGCCAAATCAACCGCGGCTTCGGTGTGTCCGGCCCGAACCAACACGCCGCCGTTTTTGGCCCGGAGCGGAAAGATATGTCCCGGCCGGAGCAAGTCTTGCGGTTGGGTGGCCGGGTCTGCCAAGGCTTTAACGGTTGTCGCCCGTTCTTGGGCGGAAATGCCGGTGGTGGCCGTTTTATGATCGACCGACACCCCAAACGCGGTCCCCATATATTCGGTGTTTTTGGTGACCATCAACGGGATCTCGAGCCGGTCGGCCCGCTCCTCGGTGAGCGCGGCGCATAACACGCCCCGGGCGTGCTTCAGGATAAAATTGATGGCTTCCGAAGTTACTTTCGCCGCGGCGATGATCAGATCGCCTTCATTCTCGCGATCCGCGTCGTCGACCACGATAATCATCCGGCCGGCCCGAATTTCGGCAATCGCCTCTTCAATGGTATTCATTGGTGATCACTCCTTTTTCCGGCGCTTCATCAATTGACGCAGCCGGGATCTATCGAAATCCGTTTTCGGTTAAAAATTCTTTGGTCAATTTGGATGGCGACGGCCCCGGGGGCGGTTCCGCCTTAACGACATATTTGGCTATCAAGTCAGTCTCCAGATTAACCCCGTCCCCGGGCCGCAGTTCCGGGAAGTTGGTCGCGCGATAGGTATGGGGAATCAACGAGACCAGCAACTCGCCGGCGGCCACGGCTTGAATGGTTAAACTAACCCCGTTGACCGCGATCGAACCTTTAAGGACGATATATTCCGCCAAGTCATGCGGATACTTGATCCGGATCAAAATGGCGTTCCGCTGCGGTTCAATCCGGCTGATCCGGCCGATCCCCTCCACGTGGCCGCTGACCAGATGCCCTCCCAACCGGTCCTGTAACCCGAGGGCCGGTTCGAGATTGACGCCGACGCCGGGTCGCAACAACGATAAGTTGCTGCTGCGCCAGGTCTCCGGCATCACATCGGCCCGGAACCAATCCGGACCCAAAGCCGCGGCGGTCAGGCAAACCCCGTTCACCGCCACGCTGTCGCCCAGTTGCAATTCTCCCGCCAACGCGGTCTTGATCGTCAAGGTCGCCACCGTTGCCGTGATCCGTTTCTCCCGGATCGTCCCAACCGTTTTGATTAAACCGGTAAACATGTTTCCAGCTCCTCCCGATACGCGTGGACCAGTACATCCGCCCCGATCCGGCGGACTGACCGGACCTGCAAACGCGGCGCCGCGGCCAATTGGGTGACGCCGGCCCCGCCGACCACCCCTTTGGCGTCCGACCCGCCGATCCAAAACGGCGCGTAAAATAAATAATACTCATTCACCAGTTCCGCTTCGACCAACGCGGTAAAAACGCCGGCCCCGCCCTCAGCCAAAACCGACTGGATCCCCAGCTCTCCCAAGGCCGTTAAAGACGCTTCCGGATCCACCCAGCCGCGCCGTTCCTGGCGGATCACCGTGACCCGCAATTGTCGGAGCTGCTCCAGGCGTTCCCGGGGCGCCTCCAAGGTACAGAACAGAATCAACTCGGCGGCCCGTTCGCGAACCAAACGGCTCTGCAACGGGATGCGCAGTTTGCTGTCGAAAACCACCGGCCGGGGCTGACGGGTCGCCGGTTTCAGCACGCGGTTGGTTAACTGCGGGTCGTCGGCCAACACCGTCTCCACCCCCACCAGCACCGCGCCGACCTCCGCCCGCAACCGGTGCACCCAACGCCGCGCCGGAGCGCCGGTGATCCATTGCGAACTCCCGGCGTTGCTGGTGATCTTGCCGTCCAGACTCATCCCGGCCTTGAGGATCACCCAGGGTTTACCGGTCAGGCAAGCGTAAAGGAAACGCCGGTTCTGCTCCAAAGCTTGGCGCCGGCCCAAACCGTCGACCACGCTAATCCCGGCCTGGCGCAACCGTTCCGCGCCGCCGCCGGCGACCGGATTGGGGTCCGGCAACGCGAACTTCACTTCGGCAATTCCGGCCTGGATGACCGCTTCGGTGCACGGGGGCGTCCGGCCGTGATGGTTGCAGGGCTCCAACGTCACATACAACGTGGCGCCACGCGGATCCTCGCGACAGGCCCGTAAAGCTTCAATCTCGGCGTGGGGCAACCCGGGACCGTGATGCCATCCTTCCCCGATAATTTGCCCATTTTTAACGATGACCGCTCCCACCATCGGATTGGGGCAGGTCAGCCCCTGCCCGCGTTTGCTCAATTCCAACGCCCGGTTCATAAACTTTTGATCCATGGTTCACCTCGGAATAAAAAAATCAGCCCGAAATAAAGCAGCTTCGGGCTGATCATTAATTTTGATCAGAAATAGGCACCTTCTCTCATCCAGACTGTACTGTCGGCTTTGGAATTTCACCAAATCAACCCTAATAATAGGGCTCGCGGGCTATACCGCCGGTTCGGACTCACACCGACCCCGAAGGCCAACATTATTAATTTACCCCATTCTAAAACAGAACTTGCATGCGGGTCAAGCGAATTTACAAATTGCTAACATTCCGCCCTCAAACCGGTTCATCCCCGCCGCTCGCGCCAGCGCCCCCAACCGTTCCGGCGCTTGCCGGAAGGATTCAGTCACCTGCCAAAATAGTTTTGGATCATGCCCGAACGGTTTTGGCAGGTGCCAAAATAGTTTTGGATCATGCCTGAACGGTTTTGGCGGGTGCCAAAATAGTTTTGGATCATGCCCGAACGGTTTTGGCGGGTGCCAAAATAGTTTTGGATCGTGCCGGAACGGTTTTGGCAAATATCAAAACCGGCGCAGGTGAGATCGAAGTAATGAACAACCGGGGAAAGATCCCCGGTTCTATAACTTTCACAAACGTTCCGGCTGTGCTAATCCCATGGCGCCCCCCTCTCTTCCACCGCTTCGAACCGGTT
Source organism: Bacillota bacterium (assembly GCA_023417475.1). Taxonomy (GTDB): domain Bacteria; phylum Bacillota; class UBA4882; order UBA8346; family UBA8346; genus JAEYPR01. Next base: position 120,177 of record JAEZFP010000023.1, read on the forward strand.
GTCATTCAAAAGAGAGGGGGATCGTAAAACGTTTGTTCAAGTATTCGCTATCGCAGGGGGGTGAGTCACGCCCCATTTTCATCCGCATCGCTATCCCCGGCGCGCCGGGATATCCGACTCCTTACTTCATCACCGGCTCCGGGAAGAACAGATTGGTCCGGCTGGTCTTCACTTCGTCGCCAAGCAAAAGATTGGCGATGGCCGCGTAACGCGGATTGTGGTATCGTACCGCCGCGTAACGGAAATACAAGGCCGAAGAGGCTTCGTTTTCGGCTTTGTTGATCTGTTCGCCCGGCCAGGTTTGTTTGCCTTCGAGGAACGGGGCCAGAAAATCGATGGCTTTCTGAATTCCCCGGCCATCGGCGGTTTTGTAGTTCCAGATATCCACTCCCACCTTGTCGCCGAGGATCGCCAGGGAGATAAAGGCGCGCAAATTATAGAGATGATAATGGACTGAGCGGGTCCGGCTCATTTCCTGCGGCATTTTTCCTTCGGCGTCGAGTTGGGCCGCCAGCCGCAGGTCGGTGTTTTGAATCAGTTTCTTCGCCAGGTCGGCTTGGCCGGTGTAAACGGCGTAAGCCGCAACTTGGAAATCGTACCAGGTGCCGTGGTTGTTGGTGGCCGCGGCTTCGGCTTTGCCGATTTTGCTCTCAATCAGCCATTTAAGATACGCTTTATACCATTCTTTCAGTTGGGCGAAATCGGCTTGGCTAAAGGCCGGCGTGCCCACGATCAAGGTAACGGCCTCGGCCAGATTGACCAGGGTCAAGGTCTCGACAATTCCTTCTTTGCGGCCGTCATTGACGCCGGGAACGAATTGTCCGTAATTTAGGTTGGGATTCATCCGGGTCGCCGGATCCAGGAACCAAACTTTCACCAGTTTTGCCGCATGTTCGGCGTAGGCCGGATTGCCGGTCACGTAGTAGCCCAACGACAAGGCCTGAACCGCTCCCGACATCTTCCCTAAGGTATTTTTGTCAAAAGTGTCATTGTTCACTTCCGGATTGACTTGGCCGTCTTTCCGGATGTACGGTTTGCCGTCGGGCGTATTGGGATTGGGCCACCAATAAATGCCGATGCTGGTGTAGTCATGTTTGTCGCCGCTGGGTGGGGTTGATTTTTTATAAACGACCGACACCGGTTCCTGTTTTAAAGCCGCGTCGGCGTCGGCTTTAATATCGTCGACCGCCGCTTTAAAATCCCCGGGTTTTCCCGTCAATACTTGTTGTCGCACGTTATACAAAGCCTCTCCACTCCAAATCAGCAGGTCCGGCTTTTGGCCGTTCTCGCCCGCCATTAACGCAACACTTGTAAAACAGGTCATTAAAACAAAAAGTCCAATCAGAATGAACCTTACCTTTTTCATCTTACACCTCCGGATGATATTTCTTTTTATATTATAAAAAAATCACCCGGCGAAGGATTTAGACCAAATTGCAATTTTTTTACCTAAAATTTAGATAGTCGTTACAACCGGGGTCGGCCAACCGGGAACAAAGCGTTTTGAACAAATCCGCCGCGCTTTACGTTTCATTTAGGGTGAACGGATTTATTAACCGATGTTAACAATGCGCCGGTCGCAGTACCGTATGATAACCAAGTAAAAAGGGGTGTCCCTGTGAGAAAATTGTTGACCGTCTGTTTCGTGATCTTTTTTGCAACCGCCGCCGCGGTTCCGGGATTTGGCGCAACCGCCGCCGAACAGCTGTTGGTGCGCGAGCGAATCGGTTACTTCAACGCTTTGGTCCCCCCCGACCACCCGCGGTTGATGGTGAAACGTTCCGAGCTTCCCGAGTGGCGCCGTTTCGTTCAAAACCTGCGCAACCGGAAAGAATACGCGCCGTTGGTTAAAAATATCCTCCAAAAGGTCGTCGCCGGCGAACTCCCGACCGAACCGGCGGCTCCGCACGGCAAAGGCTATGAGGAACGGCAGATCTGGGAGCAAGGTTATAAGATCGCCTTTGACGCCGGCAGCAAAGCGCAACAATACGCTTTTTCGTATCTGCTCACCGGCGAGGAACCTTACGGCCGGGAGACCGGTCGGCTGCTGACCAATCTGGCCGGTTGGGATATCAACGGCGGGATTAATCTCAAGTTAAATGACGAAGCGTTTATCCAGTCGCTCCGGCCGATGTTGTTCGCTTACGACTGGGCGCACGACGCCTTGACGCCCGAGGAACGGAAGCTGGTTTTGCAGGCGTTCGACGTTCGCTTAAAAACCCTTTATCAATTGGTTGCCAACAAGTTTTCCCTGACCCAACCGACGCCGCCCGACAACTCCCTCAGCCATCCGCTGCGTTTCATCTCCACCCTAGGCCTGGCCGGATTGGTTTTATATCAGGACCTGCCCGAAGCTCCCGCTTATTTGGCTTGGGCTTACGAATATTATCTGCGGCAGTTTCCCGTCTGGGGCGGCAGCGACGGCGGCTGGTCGGAGGGCTTGAACTACTGGAGTTCCGGAATCAATCAACATTTTCAATTCCTGGACGCCCTGAAAACGCTCGGTAACACGGAACTGTTCGCCAAACCGTTCTTGCGCAACAACGGCTATTTTGGGTTATACAATCTCCCGCCTTATCCGGGCTCATCCTTTGGCGATCTCTGCAATATTATCGGACCCAACCCTAACACCGCCCTGATTTTTGAAAAATACGCCCTGCTTTACCAGGACCCGTTCTACCAAAAGTATTTCGAGACCATATTTCAACGCTACCCCAACGGTCTGGCCTATTATCAATTCTCCTGTTTCGATACCGTCTTCCACCTGTACCGCAAGTCGCAAACCCCGGTGCGGGCGCGCGATCTGGCGGAGTTGCCCCGCAGCCGCTATTTTGCGGACATCGGTTGGGTGGCCATCCATAGCAAACTCGGCAGCAAAACCGACGACATCATGCTGGGATTCAAAAGCAGCCCCTACGGTTCGGCCAGCCACAGTTTCGCCGATCAAAACAGTTTTGTCCTGAACGCTTTTGGGGAACCGTTGGCGATCTCCTCCGGCTACCGGGAATGGTACGGCAGTCCGCATCATATCGGCTGGACCCGCACCACTCAGGCTAAAAACGCCGTGCTTTTCGGCGGCCAAGGCCAACCCATCCGGGATCCGGCGGCCGGCGGAACCATCACTCATTTCTATACCGGACCGAACTATGACTTCACCAGCGGCGACGCTACCAAAGCCTATTCCCGGCTCGGCGTCGGCCAGGCTTTGCGGCATATTATCTTCGTCAACCGCCGTTATTTTATCTTCCTGGACGAGCTGCAGTCCGACAAGCCGGTAACCCATCAATGGCTGCTGCAGGCGAAAAATCCCTTCAACTTCGATCCAAAAAACAGCCGGGTGACGCTTACCCGCAATCAAGCCGGACTGGCGGTCCAGTTTCTGGTCCCGGCGGCCCGGGCCTTACGTTTCAGTCAGACCGACCAGTTCGCCGCTGCCGTCCATCCGGCTTACCAATCCAAAATGGCCAATGAATGGCATTTCACGGCGGACGCTCAACCGGCTTCGGCCCGTCAAGATTTTCTGACTTTGCTGGAGCCGTTCCGCGCGCCGGCCCAACCGGCCGTCAAGGCGCAACTGCTCAAAACCGGCGCCGGCTATGCGGTCAACCTTAGCGAGCCTGACTCCCAAACCACCGTCTGGATGGCGAAAGCAAAACAACGTTGGGTCCGCTCCGCCGCCGGCAACCTGCGGGGACTGGCGGGAGCCGTTTCCGTGAGCCATAACCGGGCCAACCGCTTCTTCCTTTACGACGGAACACTGTTACGGACCAAACGGTTGCAGATTGAAACCTCATTACCGGCCACGTTGGAAGGATCCTTCGAACCGGCCGGCCTCACCTTGTCCGTCACGGCGAAACTCCCGTACCAACTGCGGATCACCGTACCGTTTGTCCCCAGCGCCATCCGGGGCTTACCCGCGGAGAACTGGCGGTATGACGCGAAAAGTCACCAGCTTATCCTGGAGATTTCCGATAGCGCGACGTTATTTGTGATGTGATTTTTTCGTTTGGACAGCCGCTTGCGACAACTTCAGCAAACTTCTCCTCTTGCTTGACCCGGCCGCGCCGGGTCGTTTTTTACCCTTTTGCGATCGGCAGTTTTCCTTAAAGAGGGATTTCCCGCTCCGGCGCGAACATAATCAAAATGGCTGGAAAATTTGGGTCCAACTGCGACCCATCCCCTTAAAGGGTACTTATTGAAAGGTCGTGATGCAATGAGTGAACTAACCCCCCGCGCGCTCGCGGCAATGATTGATCATACCATCCTGAAACCGGAAGCCACCCGCGAACAGATCGCGACCCTCTGCGCCGAGGCCAAACAGTATCAATTTTGTTCCGTATGCGTCAATCCGGTCTGGGTCGCCGAGGCCGCCAAACATTTGGCAGGGTCCGGAGTGAAAGTTTGCACCGTCATCGGCTTTCCGCTTGGCGCGAACGCCAGCGAGATCAAGGCGTACGAAGTTCAAAAAGCGCTTGCCGACGGCGCCACCGAAGTGGATATGGTGATCAATGTCGGCGCCTTGAAATCGGGAATGCTGGAATTGGTGAAAACCGATATTCAGGCGGTGGTGGCCGCGACCGGCGCGCAAGCGTTGGTCAAAGTGATCATCGAGACCGCCCTGCTCACCGCGGAAGAAAAGCTCACCGCCTGTCAATTGGCGGTCGCGGCCGGCGCTCATTTCGTCAAGACCTCGACCGGGTTTGGCCCGGGCGGCGCGACCCCGGCCGATATCGCTTTAATGCGCCAGGCCGTCGGACCGGCTATCGGCGTCAAAGCCTCCGGCGGAGTGCGGGATCTTGAAGCCGCTTTGGCAATGGTCGCGGCCGGCGCCAGCCGGGTCGGCACCAGTTCCGGAGTGAAGATCATCGACGCGATGTCATCCTAGTTAGGATTACCAAAAGGACTGCCCCTGAGGCAGTCCTTCCTGTTCTGTTCATTGCGCTGATTACGAGCCCAAAAAATCCATCATCAACTCCCGCGCCCGCAACGCCGCCCCGGGATCATACCCCTTGCCAAAGGGATCGGCGAAGCCGTGTCGCGCTGGGAACACCTCGGTTCGGACATTGGCTTGGCCGGCCAGCGCTTCCGCCAACTCCGCCACCGGAAAAGATGTTTCCTGGGCCAATAAGAGCAACGTCGGACATTGCGGTCGAATCTCCCGGTAATCGCGGATCCGCGAGCCGTAAAAACCCACCATTCGATGAAGATGTAACGGCAACGCGCTGCAGAGCCAGGCGACGGTGGCCCCGACGCTGTAACCCACCAGCGAAACCCGCTCATAGGTCGCCGATTTGGCCAGAATCAACCGCCGCGCCTGTTCAGCCGCAGTCGCCAGGCCCACTGTCCGGTAAAAGTGCGCGTACGCCTGGTCGGCTTGATCATAGTCAAAAGCCGGCCGTCCCAAGAGATTGGGACAGCAAACGGCGTAACCCGCCGTTTCCAGCAACCCGGCGGTCGTTTCGATATGGCGGTTCAAGCCGTAAATCTCATGCAGAATGATCAGACAATGACGCTGCAACGAATGGTATCCTCCGTTAAACTCATTTTCATAATTCAAGTAGTCGTCCACGCTAGCTACCGCATAATCTAATATTCCTGCCGGCACCCGCCCAATTTCAACGAAAACCCCGGCGTTTTCACGCAAGGGTTTCATGCCCGCCGTTTCCATGGTTACCACCAGCTTCGATTCGGGCGAGAATGGGTTGCAGATGGCGCAGCGTTTGTTGGGCCGCCCGTTCCGGCGCCGGTAGGGGCAGACATTCGATGCCCAACGCGCCTGCATAGCCGATTTGCTGCAATTCGGTCAGAATCGCTGTAAAATCGAGGTGTCCCATTCCGGCCGGCCAACGGTTACTGTCGGCCAGATGAACATGGATCAGCCGTGGGGCGCATTGGCGAAAGGTTTCGCTCAGATCGACCTCCTCGATATTCATATGGAACGTGTCAAGTAAGATCCCGAGATAGTCCGAGTTTAAACGTTCCGTTACCGCCGCCGCCGTGACGCCGCGGTTCAAAAAATTGGTTTCATAGCGGTTGATCGCTTCCAAGGCAATCCGTACCCGATGTTCGGCGGCAGTTTCCAAGACTTCCTGCAAGCAATCGAGCATCCATCCTTGGGCGGTTTCATGTTGCCCCGGATCGGCCGGAAGCGAACCCTTCATCGAACCGATAATGATCGCCGCGTCCCACTCCGCGCCCAGCTCAATCTGGGAGCGAATCCGCGTCACCGCCGCGCGCCGGACCGCCGGATCCGGATCCATCATATTGAGCCGGTCCCGGACAAAACCCAAGCCCGTCCCGATGGTGGTCACCCGGATGCCGGTCGCCTGTAAGCTTCGTTTGATGCCGGCCACATCCAGGGCTTTCGGATCGCGGATATGCAATTCGACATAATCATAACCCAATTCCCGCGCCAGCTCGATCTGGCAGGCATAATCGCCTTGAAGCACAAACGGCGCTTGCGGGCCGCAGGGTTCCGAAACGGTAATGCTCAATTTCATGTTGATTGCTCCTTTAATGTGCTCAGCGAACCGTTGCCCCTGGTCCGTTACCGGAAGTTCAGCGTTGCTATTCATTCAGTTCGCCATCCCGAAGCGTTTCCCTGCCAATGCCGGGCTGGTCAAGACCGCAACCCGCTGCTGGCAATCCGGCCGCTACCGATTACCCTTTCAAACCGGTGGTGGCAATTCCTTCGACAAAGTACCGCTGGGCAAAGAAGAAGATCAAAATCGGGGGGATCATGGTGACCACCGACATCGCCATCACCTTATCCCAACTGACTGCCGCGCCAAGATCGAGATCAATCCGTAGTCCTAACGACAGCGGGTATTTGCTGACCGAACTGATATAGATCAACGGATTGAAAAAGTCATTCCAATGCCAGATAAAATCGAAAATTCCCGCCGAAAACAGCGCCGGCTTCGATAAGGGCAGCAAAATCCGGTAAAGGATTTGAAACGAATTACACCCGTCGATAACGGCCGACTCGTCCAACTCCCGCGGAATACCCCGTAAGAACTGAACCAACATAAAGATGAAAAAGGATTGGGTCGCCAGCAACGCCGGAACATAAAACGGGGTGAAACTGTCCAGCCAGCCGAGATCCCGGAACAGAATGTAACGCGGGATGATAATTACCGTCTTCGGTAGCATTAAGGTGGCGATCATTAAAGAGAACAATAGTTTTTTCATGGGAAAACGGAACCGCGCAAAACCGTAGGCCACCAAATAACTCGATAGTAACGTAAAGGTGATCGACGGCAACACCATCTTGATGGTGTTCAGGAAAAACTGGTTATAGTTGTTTTGACCGAAACCGATCCAGCCTTTGACATAAGCCCCGAAGCTAATATGCGAAGGAATCAAACGGAACGAGGTAAAGATCTCGTCATTGGTCTTGAATGAGCCGCTAATCAGCCAGAGCAACGGGTAGATCATCAAGATCCCCAGTAAGGAGATTGCCAGATAGGTCGCGATCATTTTTATGGTTTTTTTCATCAAAAATCACCTGCATCGTCATAATGTACCCAAGTCGATGAAGACTTGAAAATAACAACGGTAAAGACCATAATGATTAAGAATAGAATCCACGATAAAGCCGAGGCGTACCCCATTTTGAGATAATCGAAGCCGTATTGATAGATCATAAATCCGTAAAGGTACGTGGATTTTAACGGACCTCCGTTGGTGATGACAAACGCGGCGGTAAATTCCTGAAAAGCGTTGACCAGTTGCATGACCAGGTTGAAGAAGACGATCGGCGTCAACTGCGGCAATGTGACACTAAAAAAGACCCGGATCCGGGAGGCGCCGTCAACCTTGGCCGCTTCGTAAAGTTCCGCCGGGATTTGTTTCAAACCGGCCAGGAACAATACCATGGACGAACCGAACTGCCAAACTTGCAACAACCCGATGGTCACCAGCGCCAGCCGGGGGTCGCCCAACCAGTTGTAAGCCGGAACATGCAAGAAAGACAGGTAATGGTTGACCACCCCTTCGCCCATGAACAACAACTTCCACAAAATCGCCAATGCGATACTGCCGCCCAAAATCGAAGGAAGATAATAAACCGTCCGGAAGAAATTGATCCCTTTCAACTTTTGATTCATAATCATGGCGACGATCAAGGCGAAGGCAATCTTGGCCGGTACCGCCATGATCACGTATTGCAGCGTCACCAGCAAGGATTGCCAGAAGTCCGGGTTGTTGGTGAAGATGTGGGTAAAGTTTTGGAACCCGACCCAATTCGGGGTTTTAAACAAATTCAAGTCTGTAAAGCTAAAATATAATGATGTGATGAACGGATAGAGTTGGAGAGCCACAAAACCGATAATCCACGGCGCAATATAGGCCAGTCCGATATATTGATAATCCTTATGCGATTTATTCCATCGCCGATTTACGTTCCTCATCGTCGTTCTCCTCAAAATAAGCTCGTATAAAGTCGGTGCTGTCATCACATTCATGACAGCACCTTTTTACGGAGGATACTTCCTCCCGGATCGCTCAGTCGACTCTACAATTACTTTTGGTTTTTCAACTCGGCCAGCTTCGCTTTAAAATCTTTTAACATCCGGTCAGCGGCGTCTTCGGGGGTTAACCGTTTGAAACCGACTTTTTGAATATAATCATCAAAGATGGTGTTCAATTCCTTGTTGGTGGTTAAGGCGTTCTCGGGAGTTCCGGCCGCTTTCATCGATAAATTGATCCCCTTAACCATGTTGGCTTCGATCTGGTTTGCATTTTGCAACGCTTTCAACGCGCTTTGGGTCGGCGGAATGCCGCGTTCGGTCTTTAAGAGCATGGCCGCTTTGGAATTATTGAAGAACCAGTTGACAAACTTGGCGGCTTCCTTCACGTTGGAGGATTTCTTGTTGATCACGATCATCTGGGCCGGACGGACAATAATTCCGCTGTTTTTGGAGCCCGACATGACCGGCGGGGCCATCACAGCGAGTTTCAATTTGCCGTCCAAGGTAAAGAGGGGGCTGGCTGAAACCCAATTTTCGGCGAGACCGATCTGACCGTTGCCCCATTTCGGGTTCTGCTCGGTTTTCCCGGTAAAGAGGATGGTATCCTCCAACGGCGGAATGGTCCCGGTCTGCAGCAGCTTTTGATAGTAGGCGAAAGCCTTGGTCAGGCTTGCTTTGTCAAAACCCGGGGTAAAGTCGTCGTTGACCCATTGTTGAATCCCGGTGTTTTGCTTGACGTACATTTTGATCATGTATTCCAGGTGAGTCAGATCCATAGTCAACAAGTAGTGATCCTTGTTCTCTTTGTGAACCCGGGTTCCGACTTCAAGCAATTTATCCCAGTCCCACTTGATGGTCGGGGCGATTTTATGTTTGGCCAAAAAGTCGGTATTGGCGAAATAAATCAAGCCACTGACGCCGGTGGGCAGTCCGGCCAGTTTCCCGTTCCATTCGCATTGGCTCTTCAGAAACTTCTTGTCAAAACCCGATAATTGAATCTCTTTTTGTTTATAGAGGTCCACGAACAGGTCGCCTTGGGACATCATATCAGCCAGCCACGGTTGGTCGATTTGAATGATGTCCGGCGCCATGCCGCCGGCCAACTGCGTCAGCAACTTTTGTTGGTAGCCGCTGAAACCGCCGTATTCGCCGTTGATCTTCACGCCCGGGTTTTCTTTCATGTAAAGCTCGATGGCGTCCATGGTCGCTTTGTGCCGGGATTCGCCACCCCACCAAACAAAGCGTAAATTGGCTTGCGGTGCGGCGTAGATGGTCAGGCTGAAGCACAGGACGGCGATTAAACATAAAGCAAACATTAATTTAACTGAACGTTTCAATCGAATTCCCTCCTCATTATTTGAATTAATCTAATCGTAACAAATAATTGGTTTCTCTTTAAGATAGCCATTTTAAGATATGATGTCATTACTTAGGCTGTTTTCGAAAATTGTATCATTGTTTGTGATATCTGCTCATTTGTTGTATTTTCCAAGGTTCCAACATCCCCTAACAGGATTCGTAAACAAAATGCAGTAATTTATTAATTTAAGGTGATTTTTAATTTTAGGAAGGCTGACATTTATGTACAAACTAATCATCGTTGACGATGAAGCGGTCATCCGCGACGGCCTTTGCAACTATTTTCCCTGGAGCGAATCGGGTTTTGAGGTCGTCGGTCTGTTTAGCAACGGCCAAAAAGCCCTGGATTATCTGGCGCAATATCCGGTTGACGTGATGCTCTGCGATATCAAAATGCCTTTTATGGACGGGTTGGAACTTGCCAAACAATTAACCGAGCGGGAAGCCACCGTTAAAATTTTGTTACTCAGCGGATACCGCGACTTTGAATACGCCAGGGCCGCTTTGAGTTACGGAATCAAAGATTATCTGGTCAAACCGACCAAATACGACGAGTTGACCAAAGCCTTCGCCAAAGTCAAGGCCGAATTGGACCGGGAACGGGCCCAACCCGCCCCGGAGTCGGACAGTCCGGGCGACGGGACCAATTATAACGAAAAAGTGATCGCCGCGGTCAAAAACTATCTTCAAACCAATTGCCAAGCGGCGACCCTGGAAGAAGCCGCCGCGTTGGTCCATATGAACCCGTTTTATCTCAGTAAGTTCTTTAAAGATAAGACCGGCGAGAACTTCTCCGACTATCTGATCGCGGTCCGGATGCGGAAGGCCGCCCAATTACTGAACGATATCAATTACAAAACCTATGAAGTCAGCGAGTTGGTCGGTTATAGCAATCCGCAAAACTTCACGCGCACCTTTAAAAAATTCTTTGGGAAAACGCCGAAAGATTTCCGGAATTCCCAACCTAAATCAGAAGGAAACAACCGATGCTGAACAAAAGCAACACCTTTCGCAAAAATTTGCTCCTGTTCGTGGTGCCGATCTTAATCCCGCTGCTGATCCTGGGGACATTTTCGATCATTATCACCCGGCATTACATTCAGGAACGGATTAATAACAATAACAGCAACGCCTTGCGCCAGACCCAACGCAACCTGGAATTGATCTTTGACGAACTGGATTCGATTCATTTGAATCTGGGGGTCAATCCGGAGATCGTGGTCTCGTTGAAGAAGATCTTCGACTCCCCCGACGATCAGGCCAATTACGAAGAGTACCGCCTATTGACGACTTTCGCCAACATCATCAACGCCCCCGCCAGCGCCCGGCCGTATATTCATTCGATCTATGTTTATTTTGACAATGACCAACGCAAGCTGCTCACCACCACCGAGGGTTTGACTTATCTCGACCGGTTTAAGGATCAACTCTGGTACCGCAGCTTTCTCGCGAATCAATCCAACGACAAAACCTACTGGTCGGAACCACGCCGTCTCAAAGATTACGCCTTTGAAAAAACCCCGACCCAACTGTGGACCATCTATCGCAAGATCTATGCGACCTCCGGTTATAAAAAGTGCATTGGCGTGATTGTCCTCAATATTTACTCCGATTATCTGACCAATATCGTGAACCAATCGGAGACGGTGCCCAACCAAACCTTTTTAATCGCCGATGAAGTCAACCGGGTAATTTACAGCAGCTCCCCGACGCCGTTACCAAACGCCTGGATCGACCGGACCCGGGTACGCCCCGGCCGTTCCACCGTGGTCCGGGACGGCCGCATCGCCTACGCCGTCTCGGCGATTGATTCGCCGAAGTACCGGTTGCGTTATTTTTCGGTCATTCCCTTAAAGACCTTGTATAAGGTCCCTAACGAATTGCAGACAATGACCCTGTTGTTGCTGGCGATCTCGTTCGCGTTGAGCCTGATTCTCACCTATTACCTGACCCGGCGCAATTATAATCAGATTAACGAAATCGTGACCATTCTGGACTCGGCCGCCAGTGGCCGGCCGTTGCCCCCGCCCGCGGCCTCCGGCGACGACGAGTACCGTTACATCACCCATACCATCTTAAAAACCTTTCTTGAGCAAAATTACCTGAAGATGCAATTGTCGGAACGGAAATACCGGCTGCAGGTGATGGAGTTCCTGGCGCTTCAGTCCCAAATCAATCCGCATTTTCTCTTCAACACCCTGGAGACCATCCGGTGGCGGACCATTCAATACACCGCCAAACCCAATGAAGCCAGCAAAATGCTGGAGAACCTCGCGGACATCTTGCATTATTCCCTGGAGGCACCCGGCCGCGCCGTCACCATTGCGGAGGAGATCCATAACACCCGCAATTATATTGAGATCCAGCGGAACCGTTATTGCGACAAGTTCGATCTGATCTGGCAATACGATGAAGAGGTTAAATCCCTCAAGACGATCCGGCTGATCCTCCAGCCGTTGTTGGAGAACTCGATCTATCATGGAATTAAAGAAAAGGAAGGCGGCAGTATCATCAAGATCACAATCCGCCGTCGCGGCGCTCAACTCGCCATCAGCGTGGTTGATAACGGTTTGGGAATGACCGCCGCCAAACTGAACGCGCTGCGCGCCAAACTCCGGGACGAAAGCGCCGGCGCCAATATCGGTTTGTTTAACACCAATAAACGGTTGATTTTGACCTATGGCGCGACCGCCGCCCTGAAGATCCGGAGTAAACCCGGCCGCGGCACCGTGGTTTTTTTCCAAATTCCCGCGACCGAAGCGGATTTTGCAACCCCGGAACGGGATTAGCGTAACGGCTCCAAGGGCGCCCCCTCGCCCCTAAAATGAACCCACAGGCGCTGCGCCCTATGGGTTCATTGACTCCGAAGTGGTTGTTCCTTTAGGATCGCAGTTAGCTTAACCAGCAAGAAACCCTCTCAAAAAATTGAGAGGGTTTCTGATGGGAGGGTATTTGCTTCATTAACTTGCCCGCGATTGTCGAGTCGGGTTCACCGCGCGGGCAGTTTTAGGCGAGCCGGGCCAATAAATTGCTCAGATGGGCGAAACCTTGTTGGGCGGCCCGGTCCGCCGCCGGACGCGGCAGGCATTCGATTCCCAGGAATCCTTGGTAACCGATCTCATGGAGCGCGGTCACAATCGCCGCAAAATCCAGATGGCCCATGCCCGGCGGCCAGCGGTTGCTGTCGGCGACGTGCAGATGCGCCAGATAAGGCGCATAGGTTTTGATGGTTGCCACCGTGTCGACCTCTTCGATATTCATGTGGAACGTATCGAGATGCAATCCCAGCGCCGGGGAGGCGATCTCTTTGATGAACGCCACCGTATCGCCGGCAGTATTTAAAAAGTTCGCTTCATAACGGTTGATCGCTTCCAGCGTCAGCACCACTCCCGCGGTTTCGGCATAACGGGCGCACTCTTTCAGACAAGCGACGATCCGGTTTTTGGTCGGCATGACCTCAGCGGGGTCGGACGGCAAGTTGCCCTTGATGGTGCCGATGATCACTTTGGCCCGGAGTTCGGCGCCCAAGTCAATCTGGTCTTTGATCCGCTGCACCGCCCGCTCCCGGAGCGCCGGATCGGGATCGGCGAAACAGAGCCGTTCGTCGACATAGGCTTGGCCGGTGCCGATGGTGGAAACCCGTAGGCCGGTCCGGCTTAAAGCCGCTTTGATCCCTTCCCGGTCTATGGCTTTGGGGTCGCGAATATGTAACTCCACCGCTTTGAAACCGATCCCGGCGGCGTATTCGATCTGCGCGACATAGTCGCCTTGCAGCACGATCGGGGCAAACTTTGAGCCCGGGGTGGAGATGGTGATACTCAGTTCCATGCAATCCTCCTAAAAATATCTCACCCGAAATATTGCAGACAATCCGGTGAAATAAATTGCGCTTTTGCGCTCTCTCCCTAAGGAGTTTCTAAAAAAGCGTTTTCCGATCAACCTTTGACACTGCCGTTGGTCATACCGCCAACGATGTACTTCTGCAGGAAGGAGTAAAATCCCACCGACGGCACGCAAGCGATTAAAGCCGCCGCCATCAAAGCCGGCCAGACCACCCGGTATTCGCCGACGCTGTTGGCGATCCCTAAGGTTACAGTGGTGACGTTCTCCGACGAGGTCAGGCACAACGCCCATAACAGATCGCCCCAGGCCAGGAGAAAGGCGAAGATTCCGGTCGCCACCATTCCCGGCACCGACAAGGGCAGGATTACCCGGAACAACGCTTCCAGTTTGGTACAGCCGTCAACCAAAGCCGCCTCGTCCAACTCCCGGGGCACGCTGTCGAAATACCCTTTGAGCATCCAGGTGCAGAATGGCAACGCCACCGCAGTATAACCCAGTATCAACCCGACATGGGTGTCGAACAGGCCAAATTGGTTGAGGACCTTAAAGTACGGTCCCACCAGCAACACGCCGGGGATCATTTGCGTACACAGGACAATCGTCATGAACGGTTTCCGGAAGCCAAACCGGTAACGGGAGACCGAGTAGGCCGCCAAGCCGCCGAACAGCGTCGAAAACAGCGCGGTCGGTCCGGCAGTCAAAAGACTGTTCAAAAAGTACTTTAAGAACGGTTTCATCTGCCACATATACTCAAAACCAAAGGTCGTAAATTGTTGCGGAATCAAGGTCGGCGGAATCGCCAAGGCTTCTTGTTCGGTCTTTAGTGCGGTCGAGGCCATCCAAGCGACAGGAAACAGCACAAAAGCGGCCACCAGAAACAACCCTACGTAAACCAAACGGGTGAACCAGATCTTCTTCTCTTTGGGTGATAACATTCGCGAGTCCTCCTAATCCGCTAGGATCCCTTTGATGTAAGGGATGCTAACCAACAACATAAAGACGCTCATCACGATGGCGATGGCCGAAGCGTATTCAAATTGGAAAAACTGAAAGTATTGCTTATAAATAGTGGTAACCAGCACATCGGTCAATGTTCCCGGTCCGCCACCCGTCATTGTCATCACTAAGTCGATCTGCCGGAACTCCCAGACGGTGACTAACGCCAATACCACGGAAATACTCTTTTTCAAATTCGGCAACGTCAGATAGAAAAATCTTTGCCAGACGTTCACCCCGTCGATTGCGCCCGCTTCGTAGATGTCATGGGGGATCGTTTGCAGTCCGGCGAGCAATACCAGCATTACATAAGGAAATCCTCTCCAGATATTGGCCAGCACAATACTGATCATCGCGGTGGACTGCGCGCTCAACCATAAGATCGGTTCGTGAATCAGGCCCAGTTGCATCAGGACGCCGTTGATAATCCCCGAGATCGGATTGTACATCCAACGCCAGGTCGCCGCTGTCACAACGCTGGGAATCATCCACGGCAGAATCGTCAAGACCCGGAAAAATCCCTTGCCGCGAATGGTCTGATTGAGCAGTAAAGCGACGGCCAATCCCAAAATGAAATCACCCAGCACGGAGAGGGGCACAAAGGTTAAGGTGTTCTTCAAGCTGTTCCAAAACTCCGGGTCCGAAAACAACCGGGTGTAATGAGCGAAGGTAAAAGCATATTTGTCAAAGCTGATGCCAAAGCTCAACGACAGGGTGGAGAGGATTGGAAACAGCAACACGAAGAAGAGCACCAGCGACGCCGGGAGAATCAACATAAACGCCATTAGTTTTTCACTCATTGGTGATTTCATCAGTTTACCCCCACATTGGGAGGGGGATGCGTCTCATCCCCCTCGCTTCCTTCGGAATTATTGGTGTTTGTAACGGGCGATAATCGCGTTAACTTTGGCTGAAGCTTCACGGATGGCTTGTTCAGCCGGTTTCTGTTTGGTCAACGCTTCTTGCGCGGCCACGATGATGGCGTCGTTCACTTCGGTCATCCCGATAAACATCGGCATCGCCCGGCCGTTCGGAATCTGCGAAACAATCACGCTGGCGAACTTGTCGTTTTTGATCAGCGGCGACTCGCCGACATCTTTACGGGCGGAGGTTACGCCGTTGTCTTTAAAGATTTTGATCTGAACGTCTTTGCTGGTTAAGTATTTAACCCACTGCCAAGCGGCCTCTTTCTTTTTGGTGTAGGCGCTGATGCCCCAGAAGTCCATCTGCGCGAAGGTCACATTTTTCTTGCCGGCCGGCAACGGCGCGCAACGTAAGACGTCGGCGGCGTGAAGGCCCGGGTTGATGCCGTCGATGATCGAGACGGTCCAGCCGGAACCGAACTTCATGGCGATTTTCTTTTGGGCCATATACGTCCGGACGTCTTGGGCCGACATTTCGTTCGGGGTCGGCGGGGTGATTCCTTCTTTGAGCAACATATCGGTGTAGAACTTAAACGCGGCGATCGAGTCGGGCGAATCCAACATCGATTTGCTCATCTTGGCGTCAAAGATATCGCCGCCAAACGACCAGAGAATCGGGAGGAAACGGCTGATCAACGAGGCGCTTTTATTGGCGACCATGCCAAAACCCCATTGGTCTTTGCCGTTGCTCAGCTTTTTCCCGTACTCCGCAAATTCGGTCCAGGTCTTCGGCGGTTTGTTGGGATCCAAACCGGCTTGTTTATACAGCTCGGTATTGTAGAACAACACAATGGTCTGGTCGCTGTCGGGCATCGCCATGATTTTGCCTTTTTGTCTGGCGATGGCTTTAGCGTTATCGGCGAACTGATCGAAGAAACCCGGCCGTTCTTTTTTGATAAACGGGGTTAAGTCCAATAGATAATCTTTCAAAATATACGGCGGGATGTCTTGAATCTCGCAGTGGATTACGTCCGGAGCGTTTTTGGCCTCGGAAGCGATGATAAACTTTTTGGCTTTTTCAGGTTGTGAGACCGGTTCAAACTGGATCTCCACCTCGGGATGGAGCTTTTCGTAGTCGGCTTTGATCTCCTTAAGGCATTTCAACCAGACCTCTTCGGTCATGTGCCAGTCTTGGAAACGGACCACGGTTTTGGCGGCCATCGCGATGTTGGAACATGCCAAGATCGCACCGATCAAACAAACCAGCAGTAATTTCTTGAACACGCTACTTCCCCCTAATCTTTTTTTCCAATGTTCCAACCGCCGCCACCCCTTGGGGGCCGTCGGCGGTTAACAGTGTAACTAAAATGTAACATGACGCCGCCAAACCCGCCAGTGCAGTCCCGCAGGATTTTGGTCATATCTTTGTTCAGGAGATATGACTGGAGTCATGGGTGAAAGTAAAGGCCGGTCGCTACGTCCATCAACTACAGCGGCAATCAGTTGAATTCAAGCGGGTCAATGGAATATTCCGCTCTCCTAATTTGACATTCCGGTACCAAAATTCAACATTCAGCCCCCGGAAAACAATATTCCGGTCCCAGAATTCATTTTTCCACTCCCGGAATATTGTTTTTTGGTTCCGAAATGAACGATTCAGGGACCGGAATGGTGTTTTCCGGAAGTAAAATAAAAAATTCCGGTTCCCCAATGATCAATCAAGGTTCCGGAATAAAAGATTTACGGGTTATAACAACCCGTGCATGATCGCGAAACGGATGGCTTGGGCCCGGTCTTTCAGCTCCAATTTCTCATAGATGCTGCTGATATAATTTTTGACCGTTCCTTCCGCCAACTGCAAATGCAGGGCGATTTCGCGGTTATCTTCGCCTTGGGCGAGCCGGTGCAACACATCGATCTCCCGGGGCGTCAGCCGGGCCAAAATTTCTTTGGAGACGGCGGGATCCACGGCGCGGTAACGGGTGACCTCTTTCACCAGCTTGGTGGTGATCTGCGGCGAGATCAGCGTCCCGCCGTTCTGGACCGTGACAATCGCCTTGATCAGGTCCTCGGGATCGATATCCTTCAACAAATACCCGACCGCTCCCAGACGCAACGCTTCAAAGACATATTCGTCATCGTCAAAGGTGGTCAAAACGATCACTTTGCTCTGGTCGCCCGCAGCCCGCAGCCAACGAATGAACTCCACCCCGTCCATCTCCGGCATCCGGATGTCGAGCAAAATCAGGTTGTGCGGCGTAGTCCGGCAGACCTCCAACGCCTCCCGGCCGTTGGTCGCCATCCCCACCACGGTCGCGTTGGGCACTTGCAGGTTGATTACGATTTTTAAGTTTTCCCGGAATAATTTCTGGTCGTCGACGATAATGATCTCAAGCGGTTCCATCGGCCTCGTCCTCCTTTGAAAATGGCAGCCATACCTGTAGTGTGAATCCGAAACCGGGTTTTGAGAAGATCTTCACCGTGCCCCCCAACTCCTGGACCCGTTCATGGACGCCGACCAGACCATAACCGCCCCCGCCGGCCGTGCCCGCTTCGCCGCTCACTTCGACGCCGCAGCCGTTATCTTTGACCACTACTTCCACGCCTTGCCGGATGAGGTGAAACGAGATAAAAACCTCGGTGGCCCGGCCGTGCCGGAAGGCGTTGGTCAACCCTTCCTGGACTATCCGGTAGATCACCTGCTCCAAGGTTTCGCCCACGTATTGGGGGACTTGTCCGTAATGAACCTTGATCGCGATCCCGGTCGCCTGTTCAAAGACTGTGGCCAAGCGCAGGATTGAACCCAAGCCGTTGTAGCCTTCGTTATCCCGCGGCCGCAACGCCCGCAACGCCCGACGCAAGTCGGTCAGTCCCTCGCGCGCCAACGCCCTGGCTTCCTCAATTCTGACCGAGACCGCTTGGCCGGCCTCTTGAACTTCCGCCCGATACGCGTTGAGTAAAGCGATGAGATTGGTTAAGGTGTAAGCGATTGAATCATGGATCTCCCGGGCAATCCGGGTCCGCTCCCGGAACATCGACGATAATTCAGCCTGAGCGGCGGTATCCTGCAACTTGATATTGGCTTCGGCCAAATAGCGGTTGGCGGCGTTCAAATCTTCCAGCCGGAGTTTCTCCAGCTGACGTTGGCGTTGTTCCCGCGCCAGCAGTTCTCCCACCAGCGCTCCCAACAGGCAAGTCGGGGTAATTGTCACCAAAGCCAGCCATTTCAGCGCTTTTTTCGGCGCATAGTAACCCCATAGCAACACCGGCGCCAGATAGAGGTAGACCAGAAACAAAATATAAAAGACAGCCAACCCGATGGCCGTCGCTTTCGAAAAATAGAAAAAACCTTCATAAGCCAACAACATGTAACAAAGGCCAAAATTGCCGGGGTACTCGACCATTGGAAACGAAACCGCCAAAATCAGCAACAAGCGGCCGAAAAAAAAGGTTCGCTGCAGATAAAGACGGAGATAAGGCATAATTACCGCCAGGACTAACAACAAAACCACTGCGATCGAAAATTGTTTGGACCAATCGGAGGGATAAATCTGGCTTAGGTTACCGTTCCAGTAATCGTGCAATATCGCCAGGTGCACATAGATTGTTACTAACGTGTAGATTGCCTTCCGATAAAGCTCCACTGCCAACGACCACCTTTTCACTCCATTGAACAGGTTCTTCACCAAAAATATATCAAAATTTAAGAATCAACGCTACCTATTTCGACTGTAGTAATTAAATTCCTGCTACGGCACGTAAGCCGGTTTCCGCAATCGCCCGCGCCGATTGGCTGTGATTGATCTAAATTCTTCTGAATGGTACAATTTATGTTATCATTGGATTCCCAAAAATCCGCAAATTCATTACAAAGGACACCGCGATGCAAAAACAAGAACTTCGTGCCAATCTCCTGTTATTATTAGCCGCCGCGATCTGGGGGTTCGCTTTTGTGGCCCAACGGATCGGCGCCCAATACCTCGGCTCCTTCACGTTCAACGGCGTCCGTTTCATCTTGGGCAGCCTCTCGTTACTGCCGCTGGTCTACGCCACGGCTAAACCCGCTCCCGCGGCTGGAACAATCCGCTCCGGCAAACCGGTCAAGGTTTTAACGGCGGGGGTGAGCGCCGGGATCGTGTTATTCCTGGGCGCCTCGTTGCAACAGATCGGCCTGGTGGAAACCTCCGCCGGCAAAGCCGCCTTCATCACCGGACTGTATATCGTGATCGTACCGTTAATGGGACTTTTCCTCAAACAACGCCTGCATGCCAGCGCCTGGATCGGTATCCTGCTGGCGACGGTCGGCATGTATTTCTTGAGCGTCACCGCCGCCTTCACCATTGCCGTCAGCGACTTGGTGGTGCTGGCGGGTTCATTTTGTTGGGCTTTGCATATCTTGGTGATCGATTATTTTTCCAAGCGGGTCGACGCGATGCAATTATGCATTACGCAGTTTCTGACCTGCGCGGTTTTGAGCCTGGCGGTCGCGGTTTGCAGCGAAAAAATTACCGTAGTCGGTCTGACCCAAGCTTTGATTCCCTTGCTCTACGGCGGAATCTGTTCCGTGGGCATCGCCTACACCTTACAGGTCGTCGGTCAAAAGCACGCCAAACCGGCCCACGCGGCGCTGGTGCTTAGCATGGAAGGGGTCTTCGCCGCTCTTGGCGGTTGGCTGATTCTCCATGAAAACTTAGGGATCCGCGGTTACCTCGGTTGTCTGCTGATGTTCGCCGGAATGATTGTGTCGCAATTGCCGGAGTTACGGAAGCAAGACGGGACGGAACCAGCGGAACGTTTGCGGGATGCCGGCGAAGCGGCCGCCCTCTCGACCACCGCCCCGAAATCCTAAAATCCATCAACGGAACAAACAAAAAGATTCAGTCAGCGGTTTTCCAACGGGACTACGACCAACACGCACGCAATAGTCATTACGTGGCGCGACCGATCACCGCATCGAAATTCGCCTTTACTGAATCCTGAGTTCCGTCATGAAAAACTTAATTGACCAACGGCACGTTTACGGTTTTGACACCTTTTGTTGCTCTTGCAACTCCAAAACCATCTTCCGCAATTCCCGCAGTTCCTTGGCCATCTCCGGCAGTTTGCTTAACGCGCCTTGAATCCGCATCTGCTTGGCGTGCGGCCGGGCCGGATCGCCGGAGACAAACGAGCCCGGCGGCAAATTCCCGGTGATTTTACTGCAAGCGGCGGCCACGCTGTCGCTGCCGATCTCCAGATGGCCAACGGCGCCGGCCCGGCCGGCCATGGTGACCCGGTCACCGACAATACTGCTTCCGGCCAGAGCCGCTTGTCCACAGAGCAGGCAGTTCTCGCCGACCACGCAATTATGGGCGATCTGGACCAGATTATCGATTTTGGTCCCTTGTTTGATCAATGTCACGTTGCTGGTGGCGCGATCGATTGTCGTATTCGCCCCGATCTCGACGTCATCTTCAATCATGACAATGCCCACTTGAGGGATTTTATACTGGCGCCCCTCGGCCATGGCGTAACCAAAACCGTCGGAACCGATCACCGTGCCGTCGTGAATCTCAACCCGATCGCCCAAACGGCATTCTTCCCGGATCACCACGTTGGAGTGGATTTCCACATCAGCGCCGATGCTGACCCGGTCGCCAATCACCGCTCCGGGACGAATTACCGACCCTTTCCCAATGGTCACATCCTTGCCGATATAAACCAGCGCTCCGACCTCGCACTCCGGACCGTTGAAGTTACTGCCCACCACCGCGGTGGGGTGAATTCCCGGCTGGCAGGAATGGCGCGGCGCAAAATAGGCTAACAGTTTGGCAAAGGCCAACCGGGGATTGGCCGCGCGAATGCCCGGCTTGGCCAATTCGGTTACACTCTCGGCCACAATGATTGCGGCGGCCGGTCCGATCAAAGCCGCGTGAATCGCTTTTTCATTACCGCCTAAGGTGATCGCTCCGGCTTGGAGGTTATCAATCCCCGACGCCATTGAAATCTCCGTCTCTCCGTCACCGATAACCGTTCCGCCCACCAGGACGGCTAATTCCGATAGTTTTGGCATCAAGTGCGCTCCTTATTAAATGTTCTGGCAATGTCGCGCGATATTGCGGACTACGTGGCAGCTGTTTTGGCTTATTGCCTAATCGGATTGTAGAAGAATCGCCGGCAAAAAGCAACCTCTTTTTTAGGGATAGCGGCAAAACCGCCGCTCCGCCCGTTTAACCGGCTTCGGCAATGGCGGCGATCTCCAGTTCCGACAACAAACCCAACCTCACTAAGTGCGCTTGGACCTCCTCAATGCCGACGGTCCGTAAAGTATACAGTCCGGCTTGTTCCCCCGCCGCCACATTCAGCGGATTGTCGTCAAAGTACAGTATCTGTCGCGGCTGGCAGCCCAAGCGTTCCACGATCGCCGCAAACGCTTCCGGATCGGGTTTTAACAAACCCAATTCAAACGACAACAGCGCCGGATCAAACAGCTTGTCGATCCCGGCCTCTCCGACGAACCGTTCCCAATGGATCACGTTGGTGTTGGAAAAACACCCCACCCGATAGGTGGTTTGCAACCGTTTGACCAACTGCACCGCGCCCGGATAAAATCCTTTGATAAAGCCGGAAAACTCCGCTAGAAAACGTTCCGGGGCGATGGTCAGTTCCAGCTCGGCTACGAGCGCCTCGCTAAACTCCGCGGCGTTCATTGAGCCCGATTCGAACGCCCGTACCGCCGGGGAGAGCAACCAACGCCGGCCGAACTCCTCCTCCGTCAGCGACTGTTTCAACCACTGCGACATGCGCGGATAAAGCTCCAATTCCATCAAAACTCCGCCTAAGTCAAACAAAATTACTTCAAACGAATTGTAGGCCATGACTCCTCCTGATGCGTTAGTTATGGTCGACGGCGGGAAGACCGCATCATCACCCTAATATTATTCGCAAATCTACTGAAAAAACCTGTCGAAAATGATCACTTTTGACGTCAACGAGCGCCCACGGTCTCGCGGACGCCAATCTCGTACCACGGGGTGGCGTGGCCGACCGCAAACCGGAGCCACCCCTCACCGCCGGTAGTCGGCAGCGACCGGAGCCGGCGGCCGGAATGATCCAAGGCATAAACTTGAAATGCCCGCCAATCCCCCTGGGTCTGCCAAGCGACCGTCCCCCGGATCGTTTGCAACAACACCGGCGGTTTGCCCCAATCGGCCAGCCCGTTTTGGTTGTTTTTCATTTGACCGGTGTTCCGTTGCGGTCCGACGATCGTCAACAACAACCGCTTTGAACGAGCCAGTTCGTTGCCGTCCAACGGGACCAGCCAGACGGAAGCGGCGCTCTCCAGACGTAACTCCAAGTTGGTCAGTCGCACTGTTTGGCCGCCGATGAACCCAACCGCGCCCTGAAACCGGGGCGCATTGAACGTTACCTGCTCTTGACCGGCGACCGACATCTCCCAGACCGTCTCCCCGGTATCGGCGGCAATCCGTTTGGCGGTTTGCAATTCCGTCAATTCGGAATTGGTTAAAAGTTCCTCGGGAGCGCTGGTCCGGTCGGCTTGAAAATCGGCCTTGCGAACCTGATGTTGGTAGACGATCCCCAGCGGTAAGCGGCCGCGTAAGCCATAATCGAGGGCTAGCCCCTGCTCCCGAAAAGACCGCCAGACATCCTCCATCCGGTAACGCAACTTGAGATCGCGGAACGCCGGACGGAAATAGCCGTTGATAAACGCCACGGCCGTGGCCGGCATTTGCGCCATCTTCCCGGGGTTGTTGATCACATTGAACCAGGAGTTGATATTGTCCGTCTTGAGATCGGCAACGCGATGACAAAGGGTATAGATGAAAAAACCGTCCCAATCCTGCAAACCGCCATAGGCGGGTAACAAGCCGGCTTCTTCATAGTCGTAGTCATTGGGAAACACCGCGTTCCATTCGCTGACTACGAGCGGTTTCCCTCCAACCGCCGATAAGGCCAGCCGTACCAAAGGAGAAGCACTGTAAGCAAGGTTGGGGTTATCCAGGAATTGGTTGTTGGCAACCAACGATCGGTTATGCTGCCGGAAATTGGTCGCGTCGAACCGTTTGTCCGGAAACGACGGATGATCCCAGTAGGCGTGGCAGTCAATATAATCCCCGACGTTCTGAGCGATTAAATTCGGCTGGCCGTAGTAATTGTTGGTACTGGAGACCGGTACCCGGACTTTCAGTTGTTGCCGAAGGAAGTTTTTCATCTCCGTAAAGTAGTCCCGTTCCAATTCGTAATAGAAACGAGTGTCGTCCGCCAAACGCGCTTCGGTGAAGACGAACCGCTCCGGCCAAGGCGTACGGCCGATATTGCCCGCCGCCAGGGATTCCGTGGGTAGCAACCCGTCGCAACCGGCGGTGGTCAATTGCAGATCGTCCAACCAGATCCGGCCGGCGCTTTTCCCGAGGACCAACGCGACTCGCGTCACAGCCGTCGTTTCCTGGCGCGGTTTAAAATTGATGCGATACCGTTGCCAGGTGGAACTCAATTGGACCCGTTGACTCAGGCCCAAATTGGTCCAAGGCTCCCGGTCCAAGCCATAACTGACGTTGAGCTCCGGCACCCGGTCGCTTTTAGCCAAAAACGAAAGGGTATAGGTTTGGCCTGCCGCCAGTTTCAAGCCGAGTTGTTTCAATTGCAGTTGAGAGCCTTGGCCTTCCGAACGATTGATATCGACCCGTAACGCGCTGCCGCCATGGGCTGTTTCCACCGCGTCTTGCTGGAACGCGGCCCCAACTTCCTTGTGAATCTCCCGAACCCATTCCGGCCCCAATTTCCGTTCAAAATCGCCATTGATTAGCAAGTTCGGGCCGGGTTGAATCTTTCCGCCGTCCCAGGAGTTGCGGAGGCGGGTTTCGGTTTGATATTGGCGGCGCAGCCATTCGTTCCAAAGCCGGTCGAGTTCCTCGCGGTAACTTTGGGGCAAGGCTTCGTCGGTCAATCCGAACAATGCGCCGTTGGTCCAGGCGGAGAAAAGGGTGTTTTCGTTGGTAGTCTCCACCAAAGCCACCGCCGGTTCCTGGTTGTAACGGGTCTTGGTATAGGGATTATAATGTGTTAAAAGCTTCGTGGCGTAATCTTTTTGCAAGTCGATGAGTTTCCGGTTAAAAAGGGTGACTTGTTTGGAGTTCCGTGGCAAATTTTTGGCATCGGCCACCCCGTCGGCCGCGGTGAATTTCCGGCCGACATGCAAATTGATATCCACATATATTCCTTTTGATTTGAGTTGATAGATGAAGTAGTCCAAACGGTCCAACTGTTCCGGACTGAGGGTCCGGGTATCGCGGTTGGTCCGGTCAAAAATCCCCAAAGGCGCGTAATTGCTGTCCAGATGATGGAGGCGGATGATGTTAAAGCCTGTTTTGGCGAGATGCCCCGCCAGCTTTTCCGCCGTATCCCGGGGTGGGAAGTTCCCTTCAATGGAGAGGTTCGCTCCCCAAAAACGGATCCGGGTGCCGTCCTCGAAGTAAAAATGGCCGTTTTTGACTGTCAAAAAACCATGTTTGCCGGCCGGGGCATCTGCAGTCAGGCGGCTGACATCGGTTGCGGTAACGGAGGCGTCATCCCACGGCGCCATAAACGGAAACCAAGTCGCGTCCGCGCCGGCCCACCCCCTACTGCCGCAGCCGGCGAACAAAATCAACAATCCCGCCAGCCAAACTCTAAATTTCCGGTTAGAAACCATTGTATCAACCCCATTCCATACGTGATCCGCTCCCCGCTGATCGTTTTTCCAAAAGACGGACCCCCGTTACAAAATGTTCAACAGGCCACCGCCACCATCAAGAGAGGAATGATGAGGTCAGGAAAGAATATCCTTCAATGGATGATCCTGTTGCATTATTATTAAAAATCAAGGAGCTGATGCGGATGCGTTTTGCCATTGTCGGAGCCGGGGTCATGGGCGGATTGGTCGGCGCCATACTCACCAAAGCCGGCGCCGAGGTCTGGTTGGTCAACCGGAACGAAGCCATTACCAACACCATCCGGACCCGGGGACTCACCATAACCCACCAGGGGCAGACCGAGGCTGTGCCGGTCCAAGCGGTGCTTTCTCCCAACGAGATTAAGCAGCCGGTGGATGTCCTCATCTTCTTGGTGAAAGGTTGCGATACCGCAGCGGCGGCCATCGCCGCTCAAAGTCTCGCCACGCCGCAGACTTATGTGATGACCTTGCAGAACGGCCTCGGCAATGTTGAACTGCTCGCCCAATTCTTTGACCCCGCGAACATTTTATACGGTATCCTGGAACTGGCCGGAAGAATGCTGGAACCGGGCCACATTTTGAGTTTGGCCGGAGCCAACTCCAAAATCTGTTTCGGACCGGCCACCAAAATCATTGAACCCGGCCATGAGACCATCGCCGCCTACTTTGGCAAAAGCGACATCAATGTATTCTTACGCGAAGATATCGACAGTGAAGTCTGGATCAAGTTGCGCAACAACTCCACCAATGTACTCTTCGGACTGCTCCGGCTCTCCATTGGCCAAGCGCTTGAAACCGAAGGCACTGCCGTGTTGATTCAAAAGATCCGCAGCGAAGTGATGGCAGTCGCCCAAGCTAAAGGAATCCATTTTCCCCCGGAAGCACTGGGAACCAACCAAGGCAACACCCCGATCTATCCCGAGCTTTACGAGCATCTCCCTTCGACCGCGTTGGATATGAAACTGAAAAAACCCACCGAAGTGGAGTTTATTAACGGCGCCATCTATCGGGAAGGTTTGCGCTTAGGAGTACCGACGCCCTATAACGAGCTGCTCTACCGGATGGTCAAGATCTACGAAACCACTTATTCAAAACAATTTTAAGGGCAAAAATACCTCACAACCCAAAGGGCGCCGTCATTTGCGACAGCGCCCTTTGGGTCGAACTTTCGGTTACAACGTAACATTGTAACTTTCCTATTCGAGGATGTAAACCTTCACTTTTTTACGCCCGTACATAATCGCCTCACGGTACGTTTCAAAACACAGATCAATGCGATTCCCTTTAATCGCCGCGCCAATATCGGCGGCCTCCGCTTTACCATACCCTTCGATATAGAGCATCGTTCCGAGCGGAATTACTCTACGGTCCACGGCGACGAGGCCAAAGCCGGCTTTTTTGCCGGTGAAGGTCCGGGCTTGCGCGGCGTATTTGCCGGTGCTTTCCGGTCCCGGATAATAGGCGGTGGCCACCATGTTCTTCAGTTCAATGTACCGGTAAGTTCCGCGTGATGTCACTAACGTACTTACTATCGGCTTGATCCCGAGAGCAACAATCCCATTGATCGCTGGTTTGAGAATCCTTTCCGCCATTTTCAGGCGGCGAGTCGGTTTCCCATCTTCATACACAACTTTTACCCGGCGTTCGAGCATACCCGGCTCAGCCTGACGTAATACTTTCTGAACGCCCCGTTCCATTGTGCGGTCTTTCCGGTATTCGGTAGCCGGGTTAATTGCCACCTGCACCGTCTCCACCTTTTCCGTGACGTTGATCACCCGAATGGTCTGGCCGGGGGTGACCGTCGTCTCTAAAGCCGGTAGAATTTTGTCGTCGCTGTCAAAACTTACTTTAGCCCGTTGTAAAACCTCACGCACGCTTTTGCTTATTGTGTTGACCTGAACCGTTTTCCCGGCTGTGGTTACCTGCACCGGGAAAGATCGAATCACTTGAATCCGGAGATCTTTGGTGATTTTGGCGTCGAGCCCCGGAACAACTTCATCGCCCTCGCGCAAGACGATCTGCTTCTCGCGGAGCGCTTGGCCGACGGTATTACTCAAGGTCGACCACGCCAGCTTGTTCCCGTCCGCTTCCACGGTTACCGGGTCAAGGGCCATCCAATAAGCCAAAAGTCCGACGCATGAGATTGCCAGGAAACAACCGGAAAAAATCGCTATGTACGTCTGTTTGGAGATCGCTTTCCATTTTCCGTTGCTAATCTGCATGCCATCCCACCTTTGCTTGTAATTTCGAGAGTTGAGTCCGGATAAATCCAATCAAAAACGACAACTCTCTGGTCTTGAAACGCCTAACGTGATCCGAACCTGGAACCGGACCAGCGTTATGCTTTCTTGATTACGCGGCATTGTGAAAAACAGATCAAACACCACCGCATTTTGGGCTAAAGCGAGTAATCTAAGATATTCGCCGCAACTTCGCATACTCCTCTATTTTTCAACCTTGCATCTCCCGCACCCGGAACGCGGCGCCAATCCCCGCCGCGACCCGGGCTGCCGCATCCACATCCACCCCGGGATAACGGACGACGGACAAGATCACTCGAGGAATATAGGATTTGCTCCGTTGGGCGAAGGCACAAACAGCCGGATATGCGGCCAGACCAAACCGGCTTTGGGAAACTTCTTGATACGATTGGGGATCGGAACCGTTTAGGCTGATTGAGATGACGTCGATCAACCCCTGAAGTTCGGGAAGAATGTCGCGACCCAACGTCAAGTCGGCCAAACCATTGGTGTTGATCCGGATCGGCAGCAACCGGTCGGCTTTGATCTGCCGGGCGACTTCAATCACTACTTCCGGCCGCTCCAACGGTTCGCCATACCCGCAGAAGACAACTTCCCGATAAGCGGCGAGGTCACCGACTGCCGCCATGATCTCCGCCACCGTCGGTTCATGTTCCAGCCAAAGATCATAGCCAACCCCGGCCGGACTTTGACGGATGCAAAAACGACAAGCATTGGCGCAGCGATTGGTGATATTCAAATATAACGCATCGCCCAGACGATAGGCAACGGTCATCCCCAACTTTTGAGTCTGCGTTTCATCGGACACCTTCAACACCTCCGATTTACTGCCATGATACGTCGCTGCCCCTTATAAAAGAACAGGGCGATTGCGACCGCCCCGTCTATCATCATCGACGTAATTCATTCAAAAAATGTTCAAACTGTTATTTTGCGATGGGCGCAAATAATAAACTATTCTATCCCGAACAACTTCCGTGTATTCATCGCCGTCTGCCGCATCACGTCGCTCACGGGCAATCCTTTGATCTCGGCCAATTTTTCGCCGACCAACCGCGCGTGAGCCGGTTCATTCCGTTGACCCCGGAAAGGGTGGGGGGTCAGATACGGCGAATCGGTTTCAATCAGGATCCGGTCCATGGGTACCTGGGCGGCGACTTCGCGAAGTCTGGCCGCGTTGCTAAAGGTGATCGGGCCGGCAAAGGAGATATACAACCCGCATTTGATAAACTCCGCCGCCATCTCCCCGCTCCCGGTGTAACAGTGCATCACTCCGCCGGACGGTCCCAACGGTTGCTCCTTCAGGACCGTCAACGTGTCTTGATGCGCATCGCGGTTATGGATAATCACCGGTTTCCCGGCGGTCCGCGCCAATGCCATCTGTTCCCTGAACGCCAGTAGCTGTTCTTCCTTGGTGGAATAGTTATAATGATAATCCAAGCCGATCTCGCCCAAGGCGACCACCTTCGGTTCCGTCAGCAACGCCGTGATCCGTTCGGCGGTGGCGCGATCCCAGCATTTTGCGTCATGGGGGTGAATTCCGACCGCCGCCCACACTCCCGCGTACTGTTGCGCCATGGCCACCGCCTGTATCGCGGAGGGCAGATCGCACCCGACCACTACCAGTTGGTCGACACCGGCGGCGGCGGCCCGGTCGATCGCCGCGCCATAATCGGCTTGAAAAGCCTCGTCGTTCAGATGACAGTGACTGTCAATCCACATTTAACGCACCTGAGACCCTTCGCCGATCTCAACTTCCGGGCGGACCAGCGCCAGTTGGCCTTGGTCATTGGAAGCCGCCAGCAACATTCCTTCCGAAAGCAAACCCCGGAGTTTCGCCGGCTTTAAGTTGGCAACCACCACAATCTCTTTGCCGATCAACTGCTCCGGCTGATAATGTTGGGCAATCCCGGCGATGATCTGGCGTTCCTCGCCCAACACTTTCACTTTCAGACGCATTAATTTATCGGACTTCGCCACTTTTTCCGCTTCCAGGACCTGCGCGACCCGTAGGTCGATCTTGGCGAACTCGTCGATACTAATCAGTTCGGTTTCCGGAGCTTCCGGCGCCGCCGCAGGGACTGTTGCCGGTTGGATGGGGGCTACTGCCGGGTTCGTTTCGGTCACTGTTTTTTCCTCCTTCAACGCCGCTTTGGTTTCGTCCTCAATCCGCGGGAAGATCGGGCTGCCCTTCCGGGTTACCGTTCCCGCCTGTAAACCGCCCCATTGCGTCGCTGGTTGATACTCCTGGGTCGCCGGGTCGCCGGCGATTCCGAGTTGCTCCCAGATCTTGGCCGGCGTGTCGACCAGGAACGGCACAAGCAACACCGCGCTCAACCGCAGGGTCTCCGCCATGGTGTAAAGCACCGTTTCCAAACGGTGGCGTTGTTCCGGTTGTTTCGCCAACGCCCAAGGCGCCGCTTCGTCAATATATTTGTTGGTCCGGCTGACCAGCTTGAAAAGGGCCGCCAACGCATTGTTGACCTCCAGCTTCCGCATGGCCTCGCCCATTTCGGCGATACTTGCCTTGGCTTGATTGATCACTTGGTCATCCAAATCCTGATATGCCCGAGGCGCGGGAATCACTCCGTTATTAAACTTCTCAATCATCGACAAGGTCCGGTGCAAGAGATTGCCGAGGTCGTTGGCGAGATCCTGGTTGGTGCGGAGTATCAACGCGTCTTCGGTGTAGAACCCGTCCGAACCGAACGGGATCTCCCGCAACAGATAATACCGAATGGCGTCCAAACCGTATTTTTCAATCAACACGACCGGATCGATCACATTGCCCTTGGATTTGGACATTTTGCCGCCCTCCAGGACCAACCAGCCGTGTCCGAATACCTGTTTCGGTAGGGGAACGTCCAACGCCATCAGGATAATCGGCCAAATGATGGTGTGGAAACGGACAATCTCTTTCCCGACCAAGTGAAGTTCGGCCGGCCAAAACTTTTGGTACAACTCGGTCTGATCCGGATATCCCAAAGCGGTGATATAATTGGAAAGCGCGTCCAACCAGACGTATACCACGTGTTTAGGATCGAACGGCACCGGAATTCCCCAGTTAAAGGTGGTCCGGGAGACGCAGAGATCTTCCAGTCCCGGTTTGAGGAAGTTATTGATCATCTCGTTTTTCCGGGAGACAGGCTGAATAAACTCGGGATGCGCTTCAATATGTTTGATCAACCGGTCGGCGTATTTGGACAGGCGGAAAAAGTAGCTTTCTTCCTTCACCAGTTCCACTTCGCGGCCGCAATCGGGGCATTTCCCGTCATGCAATTGGCGTTCCATCCAAAACGCTTCGCACGGCGTACAGTACCAACCTTCGTATTCGCTTTTGTAGATGTCGCCTTGTTCATAAAGCTTGGTGAAGATCTTTTGCACCGCTTGCTCATGCCGGGCTTCGGTGGTGCGGATGAAATCGTCGTTGCTGATCTTGAATAACTGCCAAAGTTTGGTGATGTTGGCGACGATTCCGTCGACATAGGCTTGGGGGGTGACCCCGGCCGCCTCCGCCTTGCGTTGAATCTTCTGCCCGTGCTCGTCGGTACCGGTCAAAAACCAGACATCGTCGCCGATCTGGCGGTGAAACCGGGCCAAGGCGTCCGCCACAACCGTGGTGTAGGCGTGACCGATATGCAGATTGTCGCTGGGATAATAAATTGGGGTCGTCAGATAAAACTTACCCATGATCCTTCCTCCTCGTTCGCTATAAGACGTTCCGATATTCATTGTCACCCGTACGCAACTGCTTCCAAGCTGACTCAGTCGTTGCGCAGGCTCGCTCGGTCGTTGCGCATGCTTGCTCAGTCGTTGCGCAGGCTTGCTCGGTCGTTACGCAGGCTTGCTCGGCCGTTGCGCAGGCTTGCTCGGCCGTTGCGCAGGCTCGCTCGGTCGTTACGCAGGCTCGCTCGGCCGTTGCGCAGGCTCGCTCGGTCGTCGATGGACCGAACTGCCGTTAAAAAGCAGAAAAACCCCTCGTCCCCAAGGGGACGAGAGGTTTAAACTCGTGGTACCACCCCAATTCTCCCCCGTTTTTGGCAGAGGACTTGGAATCCTTAACGCGGATACACGACCTGGCCTACTTCCAATTCAGCCGGTAACTCCGGAATCATCTTCCCCGCCCGCCCGTGATCAGGTTCCCACCGTTCCCGATTCTCTGGACATCAAGCCTGCGAGTACTCTTTCCTTCATCGTCTCTACAATGATTTGTAAATAATATATCCGCAATTATCCGTTTTGTCAAGCGGGTCGGCTTTCATTGTTCTTTCTCTGCCACCAGAAACCGGCTCCCGCGACGGTAATTCGACAAATTTTCAAGTGGAATGCAGCAACTTTGCCCGGTTTCAGCTGGAATTATTTCAAATTTTGGCTTAAGTAATTCTCAAATTTTAAAAAAGAACCCAATTTTTTTAAAATTTCCTATCAACTTTCTTTCAAAACAACCGATGTTTTTAATAACTACCAAATCTCTTCGAATTAGCTTCCCGAGTTAATCGTTTTTTCCAATTATTCCATTTACTTAATTGTAATAAAAAAAACTAAAGATTTTTTTTGGATTAAATTGACTTTGAATCTAAATATAGGTATAATATGTGATGATGATTGTCGAATTTTAACGAAAGGAGTGACGAAACATGATGAAATCAACAGGGATTGTTCGAAAAGTCGACGAATTAGGGAGGGTTGTTATTCCGATTGAATTACGCCGCACTCTTCAGATCGACGAAAAAGACGCTCTCGAAATCTATGTAGACGGTGAAAAAATTATCCTCAAGAAATATGAGCCTGCCTGCATTTTCTGTGGAAACGCCGAGGGTATCAAGAATTTTAAAGAAAAGAATATTTGCAAATCTTGCCTCGAATCCATGAAAGGCGCTTGCTAAAATATTCCAGGGGAGGCAAAACGCCTCCCCTTATTTTTTTGCCTTGGTTTCAAGATAGATTTGGTAAATTTCCCGGGTGGTTTTGCCGGTTTGATCGGCAATCATCTTCAAATTCTTTCTCAAGCTGCCGTTACCTTTATTGATTTCGCTTAAAATTTTTTCCAGATCTGGATTTGTCGAATCATGTCGGATTGGTTCCCCTTCCAAACAGCCCTCGACCAAGACAGTAAACTCCCCTTTGGCTCCCTTTTGTTCCAAATGTTGGATGATTTCATCGCATCGCCCCCGGATAAATTCCTCATGCAACTTTGTTAATTCGCGTGCTAAAACTACCTGACGATCACCGAAAACTTGTCGGATGTTTTGCAATGTCGCTTTGACCCGGTGAGGCGCTTCATAAAAAACCAAGGTCCCGGGGAATTTTTTCATTGCGGTCAAAACCTGCGCCTGTTCTCGCTTGCGTCGCGGTAAAAATCCGGCAAACCAAAACGAACCCGTATCTAAACCCGAAGCCGCCAAGGCCGTAACCACCGCCGAAGGTCCCGGAATGGGCACAACCGCGATACCCTGTTTCAAAGCTTCCTGAACCAGCCAGCATCCCGGATCGGAAATCCCCGGCATTCCGGCGTCGGAGACCAAAGCCACGCTGGTTCCGTTTTGGATCCGCTCGATCAGTCCCTCGGAACGTTCCCGCTCATTGTGCTGGTGAATGCTGGTCAAAGGTTTCTTTATCCCGAAGTGATTCAACAATTTTAAGGTGTGGCGGGTATCTTCGGCAGCGATCAGATCAACCTCTTGCAAAATGCGTAACGCCCGCAGCGTGATATCTTCCAGGTTGCCCAGCGGGGTACCGACCAGATAAAGTTGGCCATATTGGATTGACATCGGCTTTGTGTAACTCCTTTTAATATTCGATCCCCTGACGGGCGTCCAGCCCCTTTTGAAACGGATGTTTGACCATGCGCATCTCTGTAACTAAACCGGCGATCGCCAAAATCACTGCCGGCATTTGACTCCCGGTTAAAACCAATTCCAGATTGACCGGTTTGGCTTGAAGGTCGGCAACAACTTGAGCCGGTCTCAATAAACCCATATTTAGCGTATGGCTTAGTTCATCAATGACCATCAAGTCATATGACCCCGCTGTCATTGCCGCTCGAATCAGCGCCCACCCCTGCTCCGCCTGTTCGATTTCAGCGCCGGTCGGAGCTCGTCCAATAATAAACCCGCCGCTGCCTAAGGCAAAAAACTCCACCTGGGGATTTAAAGCGGCGAATCCCTGTTCTTCGCCGGTCCCACCCGGCCCTTTCAACAACTGAAAAACCGCGACGCGCAAACCCCGGCCATAAGCCCGCAACGCTTGACCCATCGCGGCAGTGGTTTTGCCTTTTCCGTCGCCGGTATAAACTTGAATAATCCCCTGCTCCATATCACCCGCTCCAATACTCACGCTACTTTTCTCCCATAGGCTTACCCGACGGCCGCCGGACTATGAACGCCCGGAAACGCTGGCGACAGCGATGGAGATCGGCCCTAGATTCACCTTGGACCCGATTAGCCGTCCGTTTGCCACACCGCTTAAAGCGGCCGCTTCCGGAACCTCGTTTAGCCAATGGATTGGATCGCTAAAATCAACGGTTCGGCCTTCCGCGTTTAACAGCGCCGTTTGGAGTTGACGAGCCGAAAATTGCTTTAACGGCACTTTTAATTCATGGCATAACTCCAGCAAACCCGGTTCAACGGCCAAAACGTCC
Source organism: Bacillota bacterium (assembly GCA_023417475.1). Taxonomy (GTDB): domain Bacteria; phylum Bacillota; class UBA4882; order UBA8346; family UBA8346; genus JAEYPR01. The sequence goes on from JAEZFP010000023.1 coordinate 154,322, forward strand.
AGAGTGACTAACGCTTGAATACTCTTGGTTGCCCAATACCGTTCGCGGAAATAACGGCGTAACGCGCCAACCAGCCGCACACCCGGCGTTCCTTTCAGGCAACTGACGCCGACCACCAAGCAAGCCGGGCGTAAGGCCATCACGCTTATCCCCTGCGGCAGTCCCGGATAATCCTCATAGCCGGCAATCAACAATTTTCTTTCCCGGTCCCGTAACGTAATTTGCGCCTCGGTCACCACGCGTACGTTTTCCGGCCAATTGGCGCCGACCCCCCAACGATCCCAAAACACCACCGGTTCTCCGTTGACGATTGCCCCGGTAAACTCGGTCAAACAATGGACGTTTTCCACCCGCAAGTGATATTGTTGGGCCAAAGAATCCAGGCGTGGCAAGTTGCTCACCTCAGTTGCCGTCGTAATAACCGAGGCGCCCCCGGTTAAGGCCGCGATCTCCCGAGCCAGCTGATTTCCCTCGCCTAACGGCCCCGACAGGAGGCTGATCACAAAACGGCCTTCTTCATCCAGCACCACCACTGCCGGATCGGTCCGTTGGTCCCGTAACAACGGCGCGATCGACCGTACCGCTCCACTGGCGGCCATGATTAAGATCAAAACCGCATATTTCGGAAAGGCTTCTTTGATAACTTGTTTGACGGGGATTTGGTAGCCTCGCGGATCGACCGGACTGTCCATAAAATGCAAGGGGACTCGGCATGCGGCATTCAAATGCGGCGCCAACCGGATGGCTAACGCACTTCCTTTTTTCGTCACCGCGGTAATGAATTTATCCATCAGTCACCTCGCCGTTTCTAACAAAATACGCTTTCTTGAACGGTAAGGGCCACGGCGTTTTGATTGCCAATCGGAGTCTCCCGCCATTAAAAACGAAACCTTTGCGTATCTTCATACAATATATAGTAATTTACCGGATATAAAATATCAATATATTGTAGCACAAAATTGAAAAACCAATCGCTAGACGATCCGGCCAAAATTCGCCTCTTCCTGTGAATTTTCTATCAAAGCCGACCGCAATATAAAAACCTCGGGTTATACCCGAGGTTCCGTAGGAAATTGCCGGTTTAATAAATAACTCGCGTTAGATTGGGAATGGAGTGATCCTTTTTCTGGCTCACAAAGACCGATCCCTCACAACAGGAATTTTTTTTGGAACAATCGGACCGTTGCAATGAATTTACCTTCGGAAAAAGATCCACTTTGGTGATGATATCCATCACGGTCCACTCGGAAACAATCACCTTGACATGGGCGACAATCTTCTGGTCCAACCGTCCCGGACAATGCTCGGTCGTGGGTTCCAGAATATAGTCGGTATCAATATCCAGTACATGGTTTTGAACATCCGTATACGGAGTTTTTTCAACACCGGGAATGTCGACTGCCAACATGAATGGAATATTCTCGGAAAGGTCTCTTAAAATCCCATGCGGATCAACGTAGATAACCTGTTTATGAATGATCCCCTGTTTAACGACTTTACCGCAAAAAACATGGTCGACTACTTCGCGTAACTCGGCATCAATGCTGATTATTTTCACCGCATTGATCGAAATTGTGTTTTGCACGACCAATTGACCAATGGCTTCACCCACAACCTTTAATACCTTCACTCGTTCTTTTTCTGCTTTAATTTGGGGTCTTCCACAACTGGAACGGCTACAAAAACTCATTGAGCAAATCCTCCTTTGAGGTCTTTTTACGATATAATATGGTGCGCTAAGTTTTGTAGCAATAAGCAAAACGACTGTTTGTTGAAATTTATTCCAATATCATTATTATAAAATCAGGACGCGAAAGTCCCAGGATATACGGAAAGAAACCGGTCGAAAATAACCGCTTTCCTTCTGCCTAATGTTTCGAATATTGTTGCATCAGCCCAATTGACCTGTCCCCAATAAAATAGGGTTACCTAAAGGTAACCCTGCGAAATTAGGCGATTAAGAGATCGCGTATTTTGCAATCACTGCGCGGATTTGTTCTTGATCGGTTTCGCTCACCGGCATCAAGGTTGTGGCAATATGCTCCTCACATAGACCAAGTACTGAAAGTCCGTATTTGTGGCCGTTGCCCCAATGATTGCCGGCGGAACCGTAAACAACCCGCTGCACCTCAGCCAATTGGCGCTGGATCACCGCCGCGCCATCAAAGTCGTTGCTTTGGGCTAACTGATATAACTTGACGCAAAGATCCGTTGCCAAACTGGAAATTCCCGGGACTACACCGGCGATTCCGAATCGCAACGCCAGATCCATACTACTTTCATCGCCTTGAAACAAAGCGAAGTCATCCCGATGGCTTAATTCCCGCAACGCCGCGAGATGGGCGAAGAGCATTCCCTTAAACCCCACAATCCCTTCCTCCTGGCTCAATTCGATTAACAGGTCGTCGGGAATCGGATTGTTGGTATATTTGCCGGCATCATAGATCATCAGCGGCCGGTCGCTGTTCCGGCTGAAATAACGGTAATAGTCGCGAATCTCCCGTTGATCGCGGGTGTTATAATAGTACGGCGGAGTCAAAACAATCAGATCCGCCCCGCAATCGATCGCTTGCCGTAAAAAAAGTTCCGTCTTCCGCGGTCCTTCCGCCGACACATTGACCAATACCGGCACCCGGCCCCGGATTTCATCGATAACGATCTCCACCAGGCGTTGTTTCTCGGTATCCAATAACATGGGGAACTCACCCATGGTACCAAGTAAAAAAAGTCCCTTCACTCCCTTGTCAATCAGCCGGTTCACCAACCGTCTGGCGCCGACTTCGTCAATATTTTGTTCCGCATCCAACGGCGTTACCATCGGACAGATGACTCCCTGCAATTTCATTCAAACCACTCCTTCATCTTTGCACTGCCTTATATTACAGCCCCTTGATCGACCAAACGGGCTTGCAGTCGCCCAATATCCAACCGATGCAAACTTTGGCCGGTTTGGATGCTGATTGCCGCCGCTGTGCCGGCTGCTTGTCCTAACGCCATTGCGATCGGCGTCACCCGGATCGCGGCAGCGGCTTCATGATCAGCCGAGATACAACGACCGGCAACCACCAGATTCGAAATCTGGTCATTGAGCAGGCTACGATAGGGAATCCCGTAGGAAGCGCCCGCAAACAGATGAATTGAATCGGTCGTTTTCCCGTCAGGATTGTGAATATCAATAGGATAGCCGCCACGTGCGATCCGGTCCGGAAACTCACGGTCACTCAAAAGGTCTTCCGCCCGCAAACAGTAACTCCCTTTAATCCGCCGCGATTCCCGAATCCCGATTTGGATTCCGGTGCAAAGTAAGACTGCGGCTGTAAATCCGGGGACCCGTTTTTTCAAAAACGCCACGGCTTGTTGGACTTGACGCCTGCCTTCCAATTCCGCTTGGGTTAATTCCGCCGGACGGGTGGCGTCTTTACGCAATACCCTGCTCATATTCAAAATCACTTCACCGGGATTATTGGTCTCAAAAAATAACACAAAGTCACGGTCGAAGGTGATCTCGCCTTCAGCGATCGCTTGACTCAAAATCTTGTAAAACCCGGATACGGAAAGCCGGACGGTTGTATCCAACGAAGTTTGATCTTTTACCAAAAACTCCGAGGGATGTTGCTTCATATAAGCCCGAATGGCGGTTGTGTCGACCTGCGTGATCTTCGCATTCATGGTCATCGGTTGCGCCAAGCCGTCCGATTCCCGCCCTTTTTGGCAGTTTACTCCTGCAAAAAAAGCTAAATCGGCATCGCCGGTCGCATCGACAAACAGCCGGCCCTCAAGCTCCGAAAGGCCTGATTTATTACAAACCGTAACCGCCGCAATCCGGCCATGCCGAACCGTCGCACCCGCCAACATCGTGTGGAAGAGGACGGCGCAACCGCTCTCCAAAACCATTTCATCCAAGACGACTTTGAGGCTTTCCGCATCAAACGGCGTTACTGACGAGGCGTACCCGATGGTATCCGCGATATGACCCGGGGATGCATAACGCGCTTTTAAACGCTGCACCAGTTCTTCGGCGAGACCCTTCACCACTTGCTCTGTCCCGGCGTGAAAAGTCATCATGGGTCCCACTCCGGCATTGGTCAGGCTGCCGCCCAGAAAACCATACCTCTCAATCAGCAGGGTCTTCGCCCCATTCCGGGCGCTGGCGATCGCGGCCATGCACCCGGAGACGCCGCCGCCGGCTACAATTACGTCATACATGACACGTCCCCCAATCTTCACCCTTTGATCCCGCTCGCCGCGATGCTTTCGATGAAAAATTTCTGTCCGGTAAAATACACCAAGATCAACGGAATAACCGCTGAGACCGCCGCCGCCATGATCAGCGAATACTCGGTCCCAACGTCCTCCATGAAATAATCAAGGCCCAGCGGGATCGTATACAGTTCTTTGCTCCGTAAAAAAACTAACGGAGTCATATAGTCGTTCCAACTCCAGACAAACGCCAGAATAACTAATGAGGCAATCGCCGGTTTGGCCAACGGCATAATAATCTGCCAGAAGATCCGCAACTCGCCGGCGCCGTCGATCCGGGCCGATTCCGATAGTTCAAACGGAAGAGCCACAAAAAATTGGCGTAACATAAAAACTCCAAAGGCTGAAAACGCGCCCGGCAGGATGATCGCGATATGGGTATCAAGCAATCCCAGCCAATTGAATAAAATGAACTTCGGCACTAACGTCACCTGAGGCGGAATGATCATCGTCGCCAGATACAACAAAAACAAAACGTTTTTACCCCGAAAATTAATCCTGGCAAAGGCATAAGCCGCCAAAGCGCTCGTTAACACTTGACAGAGCACTGTCCAAAAGGTAACCATAATCGAGTTAAGATAAAACAATCCGAACGGAGCCCTGCCAAACCAAACGTTTTGATAGTTCTGAAACTGCCAGATCTTCGGGAGCCATTGAATCGGATAGACAAAAATTTCCGCCTCCCGTTTGACTGACGCCGAGATCATCCAAATAAACGGCACAATCATCATCAAACCGATGAATATCATCCCCAGGGTAAAAACTAACTTGGACAGCCATTGACGTTGCGGATATGAAAGGGCATATCGCCACGGCACACTTTTCACATGGTATTGACCCATTTTTTCTGCCCCCTCCATTGAATCAACGTGATCGCAAAGATAATAATAAACAATACCCAAGCTAACGCCGAAGCATAACCCATTTTGTAGAAACGAAACGCCGCCGTGTACATGTAATAGACCAAAACCGTGGTTGCCGTGCCCGGACCGCCCTGGGTGATCACATTCACTTGGCCAAATACTTTAAACGAATTGATGATTCCCGTAATTAACAGAAAAAAGGTCGTGGGAGTGAGCAACGGAAAGGTGATGTTCCAAAACTTTTTTACCCCGGTTGCGCCATCAATATCGGACGCTTCGTATAATTCGCTGGGGACATTTTGTAACGCCGCCAGATAAATCACCATATTGTAGCCGATATTAATCCAGATCCCAATAATGGTAATGGCCGTCAATGCCCACTGATCGCTCGCCAACCACATCGGGGGATTCGTAATCCCGACCCAATGGAGAAAATAGTTGATCGGGCCACGCGTCGGATGAAACAACGCCATCCACACCACGGATACCGCGACGATATTTGAGACATACGGCATAAAAAATACCGTGCGCAAGAGCTGTTTCAGCCACACCTTATTGTTCAAGACCGTTGCAAAATAAAGACCGATTCCCAATGATGCCGGCACCAGCAATCCGGTGTAGAATATGTTGTTCCTCATTGAGCTGATAAACCATTCATCACTCGCCATTTGCACAAAATTGTCCAAACCGACGAAGCGGATGCCTTGAAAACCGGAAACGAGATCCCATTGGGTAAACGACAGGAGTAGCGACATCACGACCGGAAGCACGATAAAAGCGCCAAACCCCAGTAGACTCGGGACCAAAAACAAATAACCGGTAATATCGTCCTGTAATTGTTTGGAGCAGTTTTTTCCCAAAAAGAGCTTTTGCATAGCCAACCCACCTTGACTGTAACGTCGTTGATTTTTAAAATGAGAGATGATCGCAATCATCTCTCATTGAAGCCAACCATTATTTACCTCTTTCTTTGGCAATCTCTTTATCCGATCGTTTTTTCATATTCTCCAGTGCTTGATCGACGGTGATCGAACCGAGTTGCGCTTTTTCATATTCCTCCGTAATAATCTGGTCGATCTGAGCGTAGGCGGTAAAATCATTGTCGTTATAACCGGGGCTGGTAAAATCCAGAAATACTTTCTTAAAACTCGGCACGTCAAACAGTTTTTGATTCGATTCACTAATGATCAAATCCGATATCTTCCCAATATCAGTCTTTTTCCAAGCCGAAGCCCGGCCGAATTTAAACATGTACAACGACCCTTGGGTCGACCAATATTTCGCCAATTTCCAGGCGGCGTCCTTGTTTTTACTGTTTTTACTGATCGCAATGTAGTCAAAATAAGTCCGTCCCATATAGTTTTCTTTGGAGCTTTTATCATAGCGGGGCAGATTTGCGAAAGCAACTTTCCAGGTCCGGGGGTAATCCTTTTGGTTAAGCGCATGGCGCAACATGGCGTCCGATCCAATCATCATTGCCGCTTTCCCTGTAAAAAACTCCGACCAATAATTCAACTTCGCCATGATGAATTCGATCCGGTTTTCCTGGACTTTTAATTGATTTTCCAGTTCTAATTTATATTTCAATGACATCTTATACGCCGGATGGTCAAAGTTGGAGTTGCCGTCGGCTTTATAAAAACAGTTGGTCCCTAATAAGCCCCGGGCCGGCGTGGTGAAAGAATAACCGGGGTCATACCAGATTGAACCGTAGCGTTTATTGGCTCCTTCGCCTTTTGTCAATTTCTTGGCATACTCTTTGTAATCTTCCCAAGTCCAATCCTTTTTGGGAAGGGGCAAACCAGCCTCGTCCAACGCCTGTTTGTTGATCCAAACCGTTGTCTTCAAGGTGCTGGCCGGTAAAGCGAAAACTTTCCCGTCCGTGGTATAATAGTCGGTTCCAAAATTGTCTTTCATATTAAAACGGTCTTTGGTGATATACGGAGTCAAATCTAACGCCTGTCCGCCCTTGGCCCGCGGATCAATCCGGCGCGCGCCGTAATTGATGAACAGATCGACATCGTCGCCGGCCATTAAGGCGGTACTGAGTTTGGTATTCCCCGCCGGATCATTTTTGTAAAAAACATACTCGACTTTAATATGGGGATTGGCCTTCATAAAGTTGCTGATTAACTCGGCCGGCCCTTGATCTTCTTGAATTGCCCCCCAGATTTTAATGGTCACCGGCGCACTATCCTGTTTCTTTTCCTTTGAAAAAACCGTAACCGATGTACCGATCAGCAATAACACCAATGCGATCAGTGAAACTTTTGAAAAACGTTTTGATTTCATCGAATAACCTCCCAATTCAAGATAGTTTTATTATAATAAAACGCTGACCAACTACGAATAGATGTTTTATACCGTTTGTAGCAAATTATTTACACGTTTTTAACAAAAATTGGCCCAAAAAAAGAACAGGTAATTTTTTTACCTGCCATGTAAAAATTGACTGTGCATCACCCGATATTCGCTTGGCGCCATCCCGGTATACCGTTTAAAACATTTACTGAAATAATTGACATCTTCAAATCCTACTTTATCAGCGACATCAAGCAATTTGAGATCATTTTGCTCTAAAAACATTTTCGCTTTTTCCATCCGCACTTTATTCAAATATTCCACAAATCCGATCCCGCACTCTTTTTTAAAAAGTCTGCTAAAATAAGCGCTGTTCATCCTGATCAATGAAGCCGCGTAATCCAGATTGATTTTCTCGGCATACCGCGTCTCGAGTAGGTCAATAATCCGTTGAATATCTTTGCGATACAAATTGGATTTCATATCAATTAAAGCTTTCATTCCCACCGTCACACCGGTGCTGATCCGTTCATGCAGATCGAATTCACTTCGACACCCCATGATCTGTCCGATCAAATCTTCAGCAAAAAGGCTATCGATGGACTGATCGTATTTTTGGAGCTCTTTCTCAAACAAAAACATGACTTGTAAACCTAATTTTTTTAATTGTTCGATTTCCCAACCTTGGTCCTGCGCATCGACGAAAATTTGCGCCACGGAATTTGAAACCAACTGTTGATCCCCAGTTTTTAAACTGGTGGCAATTGCTGACTTTATCGCTACGTCTGGCGCTAAAAATTGTCCGGAACGAGCGGATGGAGGGTCAGTCTGTGCCAGTAACTTGTTTAAATCCGTTTTTAAATCTTGATAAGCCTTTGGTAAATCCCGAAACGACTGAAAATGATCGGTCGTCGTCAAAAAACATTGCGTTCCAAAATAAACGCGGATACTTTCGCGGATGTTTAGGGCCAACGATTGCAGAATTTCATTTTGGACGCTTGATTGACTTCCATGCCAACCGCTCGCCAGAAATTCAGTTTCCGATACCGGGAAAACCTCACTCAACGGTAAAGTATTGCTGATCATCTCTTCAAGTAAATTATAAATAGACATGCAAAACAATTGGGAGTCCTTGACCGTTTGATTTGGGATCACCCTAATCAACATGAAAATATCGGCTTTTCCGTAAATCGCGGAATCGCGAATCAACGGATTCGCAATCTCTTTTTCGCTAATTTTCGCTGTTTCACTAAGCATTGTCTGCAGCAACTGCCTTTTTAACAATATACGGTTATTGGCCATAATTTTCTTTAGCGAGGCTAATTCAGTGGCTTTTTGCAGATTTTGCTGAATTGTTGCTTTTAGCCGCAGCAATATTTCTAAGATTGCTTGAGGATTCACGGCAATTTTAATAAAATAACCGCTGGCCCCGAGGATTAGCGCTTCTTTGACCAAGTTTAACTCATCCAAACAGGTAAGGATGATGAAATACAGCTCCGGATATTTAGCTTTGACGGTCCGGATTAGTTCCATCCCATCCATATTGGGCATTCGCAAATCGGTCAGGATAATATCCGGCAAGTGGATCTCGCATAGGGCTAAAGCTTCCAGACCGTCAGCCGCTTCTGCGCAAATTTCAAAACCGTAATATTCCCAATCAATCACCGATTTCATCCCAACTCTCACTAAAAACTCATCATCAACAATCATTACCTTGATCATGAAGTTCCCTCGCCCTCGGATAAAAGCGGCCAGCTTAACGTGACAACTGTCCCTAATCCCATTTGGCTGTCAAGCGTAAGCTTTGCTTGATCCCCATAGTTTAGTTGCAGGCGCTGTTGGACATTGCTCAGACCAATCCCGCGCCGCTGTGATTGATTAAGGTTATCTGGAAGTTGATTTAACTCCGCAACCTTTGCACTAGGCATCCCTCTGCCATTATCGCGAACCACCGCGATCACCGATTCACCGTCACGGTGAATCGTAACGGAAATCATTCCTTCATTGCTTTTTGCCAAACCATGAATAATTGCATTTTCCACTAGCGGCTGCAATATCAATTTGATAATCGGCAATTGCAAAACAGCCGGATCGATCTCATAGTTAATTTCAAACCGTGAATTATACCGGACCTGTTGTAACAACAAGTAATTTTTCACGCTTTCCAGTTCCTCCTGGATGGTGATGAATTTATTTGTATTTATACTTGTCTTCAATATCTGACTCAACGCGCTGATCATATCGGCTACGCTATCCGCTTGATTCATCACCGCTACCCAACGAATCGAATTTAACGTGTTAAAGAGAAAATGCGGCCGAATCTGCGCTTGTAATGCTTCAAACTCCAATTCGCGTTCCCGGCGTTGTTCAATAACTAGTTGATCGATTAATTCCTTAATCTTTTTGACCATCTTATTAAAGCTGGCGACCAACACACCAACCTCATCCTCACTGGTAACACAGACTTGCGCAGTGAGATCCCCAGCCTCAACTTTCCGCATTGAACCGCATAACTGCTTGATGGGACGAGTAATGGAAATGGCGATGAGAATCGCAATAACCACAAATAACAAGATAAACAAACATAGAACCAACCCAATCTTTGATCCCAGTTGACGGATTTCACCGAGCAGTGACTCATATGGAATAATCTCCGCTACTTTCCATGCATTTTTATTGAGGCGTTGATAATTGATTAAGTATTTTTGATGCGAAGCGACGATAATGAATGAACCGCTTGTGTCCATTAAGTCTTTTGGAGCGATCGCAGCCCAGAAGCGTTTGTCCCCAATTTGACCCGTCTGGATAAACGGTTGATTCGCATCATCCAGAAGTACCAACGAACTGTCCGGAAAAACCGTGGCTTTTTTGAGGATCATGATGATCTCCTGATGGGGGATGCTAATCAAGAATTTACCATATACTTTCTGACCAATATTCTCCTGAATACTACCGGCAAGGGTAAAAACGCGTGAATAACGGCTCCGTTCTTCATGGACGTAGTTGGTCTGGGCTGTAAACCATGAAAAACGGTTGTTTGAAATTTCTTGATACCAGTTTTGATTCATTCCATTAAAGGTTGAACCCCGGAGTGTATCCCATGAGGTGAACGATTTGCCCGTTGCGGAGGTAATGGTGAAATAGCTGTTATAGGGAAAAAAAGTACTATGGATTGAAACAAACAAATTATCAATCAGCATCGCGTCGCGCCAGTTTTGCTCCAGTGATCGCGAGTTTCGATTGAGAATCTCGACAATCTCTTTATTTAAGTTGAAGGTATTGGCAACACTGATCATACCGTTTAAGAGGTTATCAACATTAGCGGCAGTTTGTTCCAGTGTCTTCGCGGTTGACATTCCAACCTTATCTAAAATGATTGTTTCGGAAAACCGAAACGATAAGTACCCGATGATGCAAACCGGTGTAATAATTAATAATACAAAAGCAACCGTCAGTTTGTAAGTAATGCTTTTTCGAATCTTCAATAACAAAGGAATTTTCAATTGATTTCCTCCGTGAACTTTACACCGCAATTACTCATCATGCTAATTATAACATTTTTTTAACATCAAAAACTAGGTTATCCTGGTTAGTGAATAATGGGAAGTTGCACCGAGTAAAAACAACCTCCGTCGTAGCCGGAGGTTGTTTTTTTACAAGTAAAGAGACTTCAGTTTACACTGAAGTCTCTTTAAAAATTTTGCTCCTGGCGAAGACCTAGTCTCCCGGCCGGTTTCCCGACAAGTACCATCGGCGCGGAGGGGCTTAACTGCTGTGTTCGGGATG
>JAEZFP010000032.1 GCA_023417475.1 Bacillota bacterium
TAGAATTTAAACCGAGCCATGATAGCCTCCAAAGTCTTGTTAGTACTATATTTGATTGGCTATTTGTCTCTAATTATCCTGGTTGTTTTTCAATTCTTTTACCTCTATTTTGGCACGGGGCTCTGAACGACAGGCTAGGTATACCAAATTATTCAAAAGCCCCTCCAGGGCTCGGCAAAGCTTCGAGCGCCACCCAGCCCGGAAGGGCTTGAGACCGGTTTTCAACGTAGCCCTGACCTTCAGGTCTGGGTGGACAGAAGCGCCTTCAGCGTATTTTTAAGTAGGCGGTTTATTATTTAGCGGGATTCCATCCGTCGCTTCCGGCCAAAATATTGGCTGCGGTATAGGCCGTAGCTTCGGGGTCAGTAAGAATTTTCGACCAGGAAACCCGGGCGGCGTCGTTGGCGCCCGGACCGTGGCTGCGATATTCCAAATAACGGACGGTCTGTTCGCGGTGGGGTTGATCCCAGTTATGCCAGCCGGCGGGGTGAATGTGTTCGCCCATCCAGCAGTTGATAAAAGCGGCTTTGGCGTGATCGCGCCAAGGCCGGCCCAAATAGACGCTGTGCTTCGCCGCGCGGCTGGTCAGACGGCAGTCGAGGAAGACATGGCCGTAGGGCAGCCAGGTGGACTGGGAACCGGCGGTGATATAACCGTTCACCGGCTCCTGCCGGTCGTTGACAACGATCTCGCAACGGTTAAAGACGACGATGGCCGATCCGAAGATGAAGTCGATATCGCCTTCAATATAACAGTCCTCAAAGTACTGCCGGAGCGTGCCGGGATATTCCGTTTCATCCAAACCGAGCGTGGGGTGGATCAGATTCAACCCTTTGGGAGTGGGATATTTGGGTAAGGGCCCGTTGAAGACGGTGTCCTGACAACCTAAAAAACGGCAGTTTCGGAAGACCATCCGGTCGGCGTCGGCGTACAAAGCCAGCGCTTGACCGACCTTCCGGCCGTCACCGGCGGTGTTTGCAAAGGTGATGTTTTCGGCGCGAAAATCAAGGCCGCCGATATAGGCGCTATAGGAATTGAAGGTGTTCATGGGTTCGCCGTTGGGGAGCAACTTTTTGGCGGCGTCGTCATAGGTTAGCACGGTCCCGGCGGCGTTTTCGCCGATCAGGGTAATCAGGGGTTTGTCAATTCGTATTTTTTCACGGTAAATCCCGTTTTTAATCTGAATGACCAGCGGTTCGGCATGATCCGCCGGAACCGCGTCGATTGCCGCTTGGACGGTCCGGAAATCGCCGCTGCCGTTTTGGGCTACGATCATAATTATCACTCCTTTGATACAAAACCCCGGCTTCGCCAGGGTTTAATTTTTTTATTAAATCACTTGATCAAGTTCGTTCAGAAATTGCATACTGGCCGCCGCCGTTTCCGGACGGGCGTCTTCAAGCATTAGATTGATATACGGTTTCCGGGTTTTGAGGGTTTTGAGGAAAAGTTCGTAATTTAACCAGCCTTGACCGACCGGGACAATCTTTTTCTTGCCGTTTTCGATTATAAAATCTTTGGCATGAATGGTAATAATCTTTTCGCCAAACCATTCAAAGGCTTCATTGATAATCCGGTCTTGCTCTTGATGGTTGGCGGCCGTGATCAGATTGACCGGGTCGAAAATAACTTGCAGGTTGTTGGACTGAATCGTCTCCAAGACCCGTTTCATTTTGGCATTGGTCGTCACGGTATGGGAGGCGACTCCTTCGATGCAGACGAAAACGCCGAATTTTTCCGCTTCGGCCACCAGCTCCGCGACCACCGGCAGCAGGGATTGGAAAGCTTCCTCGCTGTCATTGCCGGGGTGGGAGGAATAATCGGCATTCAGCGAGCCGGTCTCCGTCCCGACAATACTGGCGCCGAAGTCCCGCGCATAGCGGATATGTTCCTTGAAGCGTTCAATCAACTTGCGCCGTTCCGTGGGATCGGGATGGATCATGTTGATATAACATCCCAGCACCGCGATTTGAAGTTGGTTTTGACTAAAGACCGATCCGATATGGTAGGCCAGTCCCGGGTTTAAACGTCCCAAACCGGAATCGATATTGGTTATTGCTTTGGCTAACGCCAGTTGGACACAGGAGAAACCTTTGGCGGCGATTTGGGGCGCCAACTCCTCCACAGTCCCTTTACCGAAATCATGAACTCGTGCTCCGAATCTCATTATTATCACCTGTCCGTTTCCGCAATTACACGCTAACGAGTTCATCTTATCAAAACAAACCATCGCGAATCAACCCAAAATTGTTAAATATCATTGATTAAACGAAATATTTCGGATATTTTAATGCCCTAATTCCCGAATTTCTTGATATGGAATATTAAAATAAACTACGCCCTCTTGAGAGCGGATGCCAAAAACGCAACCGGATTCAATCATTGAATAACTCAAACCTGGCAATACTGTTAACCATATACGATTCTTTAGAAAGACCGCTCATTTCGTAGTATAAGTGATATAATGAAAAGGTTAAGGATAGTATAATGAGGCATTGGGATGAGTAATGGACCATCAGCGCCGGAGAGGGGAAAGCGTTTGCACTCCCTTGATGCGTTACGCGGTTTCAATATGCTTTGGATCATCGGAGCGGAGGGAATCGCCGATGCTTTGAGCGGATTGGATTTCCCGGGTGCCCGGATGGTCGCGTCCCAATTGGACCATGCCGCGTGGATCGGATTTACCTTTAACGATCTGATCTTTCCGCTGTTTCTGTTCTTGGTCGGAGTGGCTTTGGCCTTTTCGGTCAAAAAACGACGCGGCCAAGGCCAGGATCGCGGAGCACTGGTCCGGCGTATTGTCGTGCGGACGATGTTATTGTATCTCCTTGGCGTTTATGTGAGCAATTCCGGTTTTATCCTTCGGGGGTGGTTTTACAATCTGCGGTGGACCGGAGTGTTGTCTCGAATTGCGATCTGCTATTGCTGCGCCGCCTTGTTGGTTCTTTTCGCCAAACCCCGGCTACAGGTGGGGGTTTTTGTGGGGTTGTTGATCGGATATTGGCTGGTCTTGCGGTGGACGCCGGTACCCGGAGTCGGGGCGGGAGTGTGGACCCCCGAGGGAAATCTGGCCAATTACATTGACCGGCAGTATTTGCCGGGACGGCTTTATTACCAAACCTGGGATCCGGAAGGTTTGCTCAGTACTTTCACGGCCATCGCCACTTGTTTATTGGGAACTTTCACCGGATACTGGCTCCAATTGAAAGGAGAATGGCGGGGCCGGCCGCTCAGCGAGAAACGGAAGGCGGGCTATCTGGCGCTGGCCGGACTAGCGTTGATCGGGGCGGGACTGCTCTGGAGCCTGGATTTTCCGATTATCAAAAAGATCTGGACCAGTTCCTACGTTTTATTGGCCGGCGGTTTAAGCCTCATCTTGATGGCGCTTTTTTACTGGTTGATCGATATCAGACAATGGCGCCGCTGGGCTTTCCCGTTCACGGTGATCGGGATGAATTCGATCTTTATTTATTTTACCGCGCAAACCATGCCATTTTTTGCCACCGCCAAATGGCTGGTCGGAGGCGCCCAGTTCGGCTTTTTAGGGGTTTGGCAACCGTTGGCCGTCGCCACGGTGGTCTTACTATTGGAATGGCTGATTTTGTATGTCATGTATCGCCGGAAGATCTTTATCCGCTTATAACGAGGAAGGTTGGAGCCACGATGGACACACGGATGGTTGGACAATTTGAAAATGCTTTTTCCGCTTTGCGGCACCGGAATTTTCGGCTCTTCTGGTTTGGTCAATGCGTATCGTTAATCGGGACCTGGATGCAGACGATTGGTCAGTCGTGGTTGGTGATGG
Organism: Bacillota bacterium; assembly: GCA_023417475.1. GTDB lineage: Bacteria > Bacillota > UBA4882 > UBA8346 > UBA8346 > JAEYPR01. Next base: position 3,806 of record JAEZFP010000032.1, read on the forward strand.
AGTTGACTAATTCCAAGGAAGCGTTGGGGTTGGTTGCGGCGGTGCAATTTTTTCCGATGATGTTATTTGCGTTGTTCTCCGGAGCGATCGCCGATAAATTACCCAAACGCAAGGTGATCATCGCTTGCCAAAGTTGTTTGATGATGCTGGCGCTGGTCTTAGCCAGCCTGACCTATTTTAAAGTGATCCAATACTGGCATATTCTGGTTTTGGCCGGCTTGCTGGGTTTGGTGAACAGTTTGGATATGCCGACCCGGCAAGCCTTCTTTGCGGAGCTGGTTGGCAAAGCGGATCTAATGAATGCGATCGCCTTAAACTCAACTATCTTTAATATCGCTCGGATCATCGGTCCGGCGGTCGCGGGATTTTTGATCGGTTTGATCGGGATCGCCAGCTGTTTTTATCTGAACGCCTTAAGTTTTGTAGCGGTCTTGATCGGATTATGGTTGATCAAACTCCCGGTCGAAGCTCAGGTCGCCGGGGGCGCCGGCGCTAACTCCGTACGGGCGGTTTTGCACAACACCCGGGAGGGTCTCCACTATATCTTCGCGCGGCCCGTCATTTATCTGCCGTTGCTGTTATTGGCGATGGTCAGCATCTTTGTGATTAACTTCAATGTATTTGTGCCGTTGGTCGCCAAAGATATTTTACATCAGGAAGCCAGAGGATTTGGTATTTTGATGTCGGCGATGGGATGTGGATCGTTGCTTGGCGCATTGACTCTAGCGGCCAAGAGCCGTTCCGGTCCGAAACTGCGCGTCTTGCTACTGGGAGCGCTGGGAATGTGTTTGCTGGTAATCGCTTTAGGTTGTCTGCGGATCTTCTGGTTGTCGGCGGTAACCCTTTTTGGAGTCGGCTTTAGCATGATCAATTTTACTGCCTCCACCAACACCGTAATCCAATTGAATTCCGATGACCACATGCGCGGCCGGGTGATGGGCGTTTATGCGCTGGTCTTTGGCGGCGTGACTCCGATCGGGAGTTTACTCGCGGGTGTTTTGGCCGAGCGGATCGGGAGCGGCAACGCTTTGGTGATTTGCGGTAGCGCCGGGGTGTTGGCCATCTGCGGGGTTTATCTGGCGTATGGCCGCATCAACCGGGTTGAACGGGGACAAACGCAAACGGGATGATCATAATAAAAGAAAAAAACGGGGAAGCTATTGCCGGAGTATTTTTAGGGGGTGGAGGCAATCAGCTTCAAAACCATTCGCTTGGCATTCATTTTAGTCGCTTTTGGTTTGTTACTGTTAATCGCCGTTTATTATCTCAGACCGCGCAATCAACCGGCGCCGCATCCCCAGGTGAAGCAGGGGCAAGTCTATAGTTATTATCAAATTTTTGATGAAAAGACCGGCAAAAATCTGATGAACGTCTCGTCGGCCCCGGTCCAAGTCGGCGACGAGTTGATCACCGCCGACAACCGGCGTTACGTCGTGATTCGCGTCAACGGCAACCAGGCCTACGCCAAGTTCGTGGAGAAAGTGAAAATGTAATAACGGGTAAATACCTTCAAACGAAATAAAAAGCGGTTGTCAAGAGAACGAAACGTTCCTCGGGCAACCGCTTTTTTGTCCAGTCGTTCCAATCCTGCGATGCCTGGTTCCGGCAATGGTTTTACGCTTCAAACCATTCCAACCGTCCCGGTTCTAAAATCCGACACTGCCGTTCCGGCGAGTGTTGACCCAGCAGATAGGCGAATTTCTCCGGATCGCCGGTGTTGTCGGCGTACATTCCGTAATGGTTGGGGACCACAGTCTTGGCTTTGACAAGCTCGGCGGCATGGATGGCGCCGGCGATATCCATATTGCCTTGCTGACCGTTGAAGCATAAGAAAGCGTAGTCAATGGTAAAGCGCGCTCCAAGCTCCCGCATGCCGTAGAATAACTGGGTATCACCGGAAAAGTAGAGAGTAATTCCTTCGGTTTGGATTACGAAACCGACCGCCCCGCCGCCATGCACGGCCTTAACCGGCGTCACGCGGTACTGGTCGAGTTCGACCGGTGTGTTTACGGGTAAAGCTTGGACCATCGTCTGGGGAATGTCCAATTCTGCGGTTAAGCGGTTGCAGACGGTTTCCGAACCGTAAAAGCGGGTAAGGGACTGGTTCGCCAGAATCACCACCGAGTTGGGGTCCAAGTGGTCTTGATGGTCATGGCTCAACAACACGTGACTCACCCCGTGAGCGCCGTCGGGATTGAGCACCGGCGCCACCAAACGTTCGTGAATATAGGGCTTGTACCCTTTGGAAATGGTATCCGTAACGTACGGGTCGATGGCCAACACTTTTTGGGTCGAATTTTTGAGAATATACCCGGATTGACCCAGCCACCACAGGCCGATTTTTCCGGCGGGAACGAGGGTTTCTTTGATTGCCTGATTGATTGTCATGTTGGTGCGCTCCTTTTTGCATTCGTTTCAGTAATGATAAAATGAAATAGGCGGCGGCAGCCGCCTATGATTCGTTTAACGCCTCGGGCGCTTTAGGAAGAGCCAAGGTGAAAAGGCCGTTGTCCTGCATGGTTTGGTGAAACGATTCGGGTAGGACTTTTTCCTTCAAGATGAAGTGCCGTTCAAAACGGCGTTTTTGCCGACGCCAACCAAACCAGTCCCATTGTTGCCGCGTCGGGGTTTCATAATGGGCGCCGCGAATCGTAACGCGGTTTGCCAACACTTTTACTTCAATTTCCGTTTCACGCCAACCGGGGAAATTTCCGGCGATAACCCATTCGCTGCCGGCGTCTTGGAGCCGGATCTCGGGAAAATAGTTGGGACCTTTGCGTCCCCCCAAACTTCGGAAAAAGCTGTTTAACTGGTTAACTAGACGGAACCAAAACCAAACGGTCCGGTTCTGCGGGAATTCTAAAACCATCCGGATCACCCCTCGTCTTTATAATAGTCGGCGAGGGCGAAGTTTGATCCATGCTTTTGGACTTATCTTTTGGGAGGATTAACCGCAAATACCTTCCAATTCATGTAGATACCGTTCGACCCTGGAAACGAGCAAACTTAAAGCGACGGTATTATGACCGCCTTCGGGAATAATGATATCGGCATAACGTTTGGTCGGTTCGATAAAGGCTTCATGCATCGGTTTGACAGTGGTCAAGTACTGATCGCAAACGGACTCCAGCGAACGGCCGCGTTCGTTGATATCCCGCATAATGCGGCGCAGTACTCGCGTATCGGCGTCGGTGTCGACATAAGCTTTGATGTCGAAGATCTCCCGTAATTCGGGATCGGCCAAGAGTAGAATCCCTTCGACCACAATAACCGGACAAGGCCGGAGGGTAACGGTCTGGGTGGTCCGGGCGTGTTGGGCGAAATCATAGACCGGAACTTGGACCGGCTCGCCCTGCCGCAGTTTTCGCAAATGCGCCACCAATAAATTATTTTCAAACGCCGCGGGGTGGTCGTAATTTTGTTGCGCCCGCGCCGCAAACGGGAGATGCCCGTTATCGGCGTAATAAGAATCCTGAGAGATCAGCGCGACGTTGGCCGAACCCAACTCCCGCTCCAAGGATTTGGCGACAGTTGATTTGCCGGAACCGGTTCCGCCGGTAATTCCAATCATCAGCATGGGCACTACCTCAATCATTTGCTTTGAATTTGAATCCGTTTCAAATTTTTATTTTTTCGCGTTCGGATAAAATATCCCTCCTGAAAATGATGGATAAAACAAAAAAGGATGGAAATTACTTAAAAAAAGTCGGTAGGGGCGATTTGCCGATTTAGGCCGCACCTCCGGGTGGACACTATCCGGAGCGGAACCGCGGTGAGTTACAGTCCTGAAAGTTCCGGCAGGAAATTACCAAACGATCACTAATTTATAATATAAGGAAGTTATTTCGGGAAAAACAAACGAGGGACAGAATTGCCAATGCCATATCTAGTCAATACCTTGGTCTTTATCTTGCTCGGTCTCAATGGATTGGGCTTTTTGCTGGTCGCGCTGGATAAGTCAAAAGCCCGCCGCCATCGCTGGCGGATTCCGGAAAAAACTTTCTTTGCCGTTGCCGTCTTGGGGGGGAGTCTCGGGACGTACGGCGGCTGTCTGTTCTTCCGGCATAAAACCAAACATCCGCAATTTATGATGGGGTTACCGTTGCTTATCGGCATTCAGACGGGATTGGGATTATGGTGGTGTTTGCGGCGGTAAAGGACATGGTCAGTGATTTAACGGACAAGTAGTTTTTTATGGGTGTAATAGTTGCCGGTTTGACCTCATAAGGATATTACAGATTCGCGACGAAGCGGCGAATCGGAATGGGGTGTAATGATGCAGCGTTATCGGTTAATTAAGGTTTTTACCAATGAAAACGCCAAATGGCAGGGCAAGCCGGTTGGACAGGCGCTGGTGGAATACCTGAAAAGTTTGAAGATCCCGGTACGTTGTATTGTCACCAAAGGGATGGCGGGTTATTACGAAGACGGCGAAATCGCCATGCATTCGCTTTTGAAATATAATCTGAATTTACCGATCCAAATCGAAATTATTCTCCCGGCCCATTGGGCGCAGATGGTGCTGCCGACCATTGCCGGAATGGTCGGCGACGGCATCGTTGCCGTCGAGAAGTTAACGGTCTATCAGTATAAAGTTTCGGAGCATTTGATCCCCGATCAGATATTGGTTAAAGACGTCATGACCGCCAAAGTGGAGAGCGTTGGTCAGGCTATGCCAGTCGAAGATGTTATCCGCAAGATGCTGAGCAAATCATTGAAAAGTGTGCCGGTGGTCGACAACTCCGGTCATCCGATCGGAATGATCACCCAGGAAAATCTCTCCAACCACCCGTATCTGCCCTTACGGTTGGGACTGCTCGCCCGGTTGGAACCAAAAAAAATCGAGGCGTACCTGGATAAGTTACCCTTGTATACTGCGGGCGAAATTATGAGTTACCCGGTGATTACCGTGCGGGAGAGCCAGACCATCGCCGAAACGGTGGAACTGTTGTTGCGCTATAATCTGAAACGCCTCCCGGTCGTCAATGACCAGGGGGGGTTATCGGGAGTGATCGCCCGGATCGATATCTTCCGGATCATGAACAAACAAGCCGACCGGTGGCAGACTTTGCAAAAACAACGGATCTCCCTGGGCAATCAAAAATTGGTCCGCGCGATTCAACAGCGGGAACATGAGTCGGTAAGTCCGGAAACTTCATTAGGCGAGGTCATTGCGATGATGGATCGCCGGGAGATGCAACGGGTTGCGGTGGTCGATCAACAAAACCGTTTGGTCGGGATCATCTCCGATTATGATCTGCTGCCCGTGTTGAGTTGCCCGATCGGAGATCCGGTTCAGGAAAGCATCAGCCCGCGCGCCATGTTGACCAAAGGTTGTCAGTTTCACGAATCAATCCGGCGGATGGGCGCCAAAACCGTCGCCGACCTCATGAACAAACAGGTTATTGCCGTTCAAGAGGAAGATTTGGTCGAAACGGCCCTGCAGTTGATGACTGAAAAAGGATTAAAACGATTGCCGGTGACCGATGCGGCCGGGATATTCCACGGGATGATCACCCGGGATGATTTGTTACGGGTGATTGCGGAAGGATAGGATCTGGCAGACTATCGCCCGCTGTTTGATTAAGCCGGTTCGCCATTGCCGGCCATCCGACCACGCCCAACTGAATCTACCATTTTGACAGAAGTGTTTAAATCGGACCGTTCACAAGGTCCGATTTTTCAATGGCCGGACGGAACTACGCAAAGCGAATTGGCAGGAAAATTCTTTTTTGCGTTTGGCAGGAATTAAGCGACATGCTAAGAAATGATCTTGGTTAAATCCAAAGGATGGCAGGATGACAGCATGAGATTTGCCTCACTCGAAAAAGCGTATGTGCGGAAACGGTTAAACCGGTTTGTCGTTCAGGCCATGGACGACGCCGGCCGCCTCATATCCCTTCATCTTGCGAATTCGGGACGGTTGCAAGAACTGATAGTAGCGGGACGGGAAATTTGGTTTCAACCCTTTCAGGATCAGGGGGAGAAGCGCACTTGCGGCCGTTTGTTGCTAATCCGGAATGATGTCGGCGCCTTGGTCTGTATCGACGCCACCTTGCCGAACGCCATCGTGGAAGAGGCCCTACGGCAAGGGAAGATCCCCGGTTTTGTAAAATATTCCGCGCTGCGTCGCGAATACACCGTGGGGAAAAGCCGGTTTGATTTTTATTTACATTCCGATGACGCCGTCTGTTTCATCGAAGTGAAGTCGGTCACCTTGGTCGAAGCCGGCGTGGCGATGTTTCCCGACGCTCCGACCGAACGGGGGTTGAAACATCTGGACGAGCTAGGCGGGTTGCAAAAGGAAGGGGTGGCAACTGCCGTGATCTTTTTAATCCAACGGGAAGACGCTACCGCGTTTACTCCGAACGACCGGACCCAACCGGAATTTCGGGAGCATTTACGCGCCGCCCGGGAACACGGGGTTCAGGTGCTCGCCTATGACTGCCGGTTAACCGAGCAAGAGATTGAGCTGCGTCAACCGGTCAAGCTGATGATCTGATCTTACCACCGTACCAGCTAAAATTGGTTAGAGTGGTTCTTTTACAAAACAGTCAAATATGACAGAATATAGTTATCCGTTGAAATCGCTGGGCGGAGGATGCATTTTCGAACGGCATGACCGGGGCCTATTTCCGTATCCTTATCGGATTTTCATCTGCAGAATTGGCGAAAAGACGCCCCGGTTTTTTAGGATTAAAAATTAGCTACTCAGGTGATTGATTTGTTCGGTGATCTTAAAATTACTGCCGGTCGGCCAGCCTACCGGCAGATCAGTGATCATATTCGGGAGCTCATCCGGAGCGGAGCGCTTTATAAAGGGGTGCGTCTGCCCTCGACCCGCGAGCTGAGCCAAATCCTGAAGGTAAGCCGAAATACGGTGATTATGGCTTACGACGAGTTGCAAAGCGCCGATTTGATTGAAAATATCCAGGGGCAAGGAGCGTTCGTGAACGCTGTTGCCGCGGGCAACCTGATCAAACCGGCCTTGGAATGGGAAGGACGAATCAGCCAATATGGCCGGTCTGCTCTGGAACAAAGTCACATCGGGAAACAGTTTCCCTGGCGCAAGGGGATGATCTCCTTTAATAGCCTCGCTCCGGATGAGAGTATCTTTGAGGTGGAGGAGGTCAAACGGGCTTTTCTCAACCGCATCTCCCTGGAAGGGGAGAAATTGCTCAATTACGGCGATCCCAAAGGGTACCGGCCATTGATCGATTATCTTAAACACTATTTGGAAGCCAAAGGTGTTGCTTTTCAGGGAAAAGACATCCTGATCACCAACGGCTTCACGGAAAGTTTCAATTTAGTGATGGCGGCGTTAACCCAACCCGGGGACGTCGTCGTTTGCGAAAATCCCACGCATAATATGGCCCTAAGTATCATGAAGCTTGCCGGTTTGGCGATTCGCGGAATCACCATGTCCGATGAGGGCATCGACCCGGTTGAATTGGAAACGGTATTACGGGAAGACCAACCGAAATTTGGTTTTGTGATGCCTTCGTATCACAATCCCACCGGCTTGGTGATGAGTCCCGACAAACGGTTAAAAGTGCTTGAATTATTTGAAAAATATCAAGTGCCGTTGATTGAAGAAGGTTTTAATGAAGAGCTGCGTTACTCCGGGTCCCATGGCAGTTCACTAATGGCTTTGGCGGGAACCGGTAATTTCGTGATCTCTCTGGGCAGCTTTTCGAAGATTCTCTTTCCCGGCATTCGGACCGGTTGGGTCATCGCCGACGCGCAATTAATCCGTTACCTGGAGAGTATCAAATTATACCGGAACATCTACCCGTCCCTGTTGGATCAAGCGGTATTATACGAGTATTTGCAGCACGGCAAATTTCAGACCTACCTGAAACGCGCCAAAAAGTTGTATAAGGACAAATATGAATTGGCCGTCCGCTTGGTGGCGGAAAAGATCCCGCACCGGCGACTCTGGGGCGATGGCGGCCTGTACCTTTTCATCGAGTTGGAAGGGGTTGTGGCGCGGCAGTTGTTGGCCCAAACCTACCAACAAGGAGTGTTGTTCACCCCGGGTGACATCTTTTACACTGACGGTTCCGGGGCGCAGACCTTGCGCTTGAGTGTATCGCGGGTGAATCGCCGGGAGATTGAACAGGGGTTGGCGGTGATCGGGGCGGAACTTGCTAAACTTGATAGGTCGCACTAAACATTTTGGAAAATATACAAGAGACAGGTGATCTGATGGAATTCTCAAAAATGCACGGCCTGGGAAATGACTTTATCGTTTTTAGCGGAATGACTGACGATCCAGACCGGGATTACGCTGATTTAGCTTGTACATTATGCGACCGGCGCCTCGGAATTGGCGCCGACGGGATGATCGTGGCGGCAACATCCACCACGGCAGCGGTCCGGATGCGTTTCTATAATGCCGACGGCAGTGAAGCGGGCATGTGTGGCAACGGCATTCGCTGTTTTGCCAAATATGTATACGAGCAAGGAATTGTGTCTCAGGACAGTTTTCCCATCGAGACCCTGGCGGGTATCATGCGGCCGGAGTTAAACCGATCCGGAAGCAAAGTGTTGTCGGTCAAAGTCAATATGGGCCAACCGGGACTGGAACGGAGCCAGATTCCGATGGTCGGTCCGGCGGGACGGGTAATCGATGAATCGCTGACAATGGACGACCTTACCTTCAACGTGACCAGTCTGTTGATGGGGGTGCCACACACCATAATCTTTACGGAGGACATCGACCAAGTGGATCTGCTTAACCTCGGGCCACGCCTGGAGCGACACGCCAGTTTCCCCAAGCGCACCAACGTTAATTGGGTCCAAGTGATCAATGACCATGAGCTGAAAGTCCGTACCTGGGAGCGGGGGGCGGGCAGCACTTTAGCTTGCGGCACCGGTTCTTGCGCGGCGGTGGTTGCGGGGGTGCTCAATGGCCGGATCAGCGGCAAGACCACCGTCCATCTGGCGTTGGGCGAGCTGTTGATCGAATGGGCGCCCGACCAACTTGTCTACATGACCGGACCGGCAGTCGAAGTTTTTGTAGGTGAGATTGACCTGTCATAACCATTGCAATGAAACGGCCTTACTGTTCTCGAAGTTCGGCCGTTTTTTCGCTTTTATGATTCAACCCGCGGACGGGCGGGATCGCAAAGGGGCGGTTTGAGCCCGGAAACCTGCGCCAATTTGGTCAGGTAATAACCTTCCTCCCGATCCATATGGTCGGGGATTAAAGGCGTCAACACACTCAAAACTTCTTCCGACCGGACCTGCTCCTCAATAAGGCGTAACAAATTTTGAAAATCAGTCATTTTGGTTGTAACCGTGATATTAAAACGGCTGAGCGCCGCAAATTCGCAAAGTCCGGTTCGTTGATACCCCGCTAGTTCCACGGATTTGTTATAATAGTTATTAAAGGCGATCCGGTAGGTTTCGCTGCGGTCAATCCAATCCCGTTCCACCTCGTCGAACCGGCTGGCCAATGCGGCGGCATGACCTTCAGCATCTTTCAGCCAGAGTAAATGGTAATGAAGCGGGTTGAGCGGTGGCGATTGCTGGTTGGAAAGCAGGAAACCAAGAATGCGCAAGTATTCTTCGACCTCATTGACCATATGATTGAAAAAAGTGGGGCTTAAGGATGATTGGAGTCCTGTTATGATACGGTCTTTTAGCAATTCCAGTTTAAAACGGCGAATCGCTTGCGCTTGCTCGAACGCCTGCCGGGTTAGCGCCTCAAGATTCCCTTCCGGTTCGGCTTGGCGGGCTTCTTTCAAAAGTTGATCAAAGATCACGATAAAATATTGGGCCTGTTGGAGCAGTGACCGTTCGACCGTTGGCGCGAGCGAGGTTGTGATGAATCGGGCATGATCGCCCAAGATTTGCAACCAAAAGCGGTGTTCATACAAGGTTTCGACTGAAAAATTGTTCAGCGGAATCACTCCTTTGTCAAACAGTTTTGCTTCATTATATTAAGCCGCATTTTCAGAATATGAACGATTTCATCGGCGTTTCCTTTGCCTGTCACGATCGGGCAAGGCAATAAATCTAACAGAGTGGAGGTTGGCACATGAGTATTGGCGAACAACTGCAAAACTTATATCCTGACGAAACTCAGATCCCGGTGGAATATCGGGTGACGGACCCGGTCGAACAGACAGATTATTTGGTCGATGGCGAATTGCGTCAGTGGGACGGACCGCAACAAACGGTGTATTCTGCCATTTTGGTGAAGGAAGGAATGGAATTCCAACCCCAATATCTCGGCAGTTATCCGTTGCTATCCGCAGAGAAAGTAGAGGAGATCCTGGAGGCGGCGGTTAAGGCTTATGCCAACGGTAAAGGCGCTTGGCCGACCGCGCCGGTCGCGGAACGGATCAAACGGGTTGAGGAGTTCGCCTGGCGGATGCAGGCGAAAAAAACGGAGATTGTCCGGCTATTGATGTGGGAGATCGGCAAAAGCCTTGCCGAATCGGAAAAGGAATTCGACCGGACCATCGAATACATCCAAGGCACCGTCGAGGCGTTGAAAGGACTGGATAACACTTCATCCCGGTTCGTCGTCGAACAGGGCATCATCAGTCAGATCCGGCGGGCGCCGTTAGGGGTCGTTTTATGTATGGGCCCGTTCAATTACCCTTTGAATGAGACCTTCACCACGCTAATCCCGGCGGTGATCATGGGCAATCCCGTCATCTGTAAACCGCCGAAATTGGGAACCCTCTTATACCAGCCGTTACTGGCGCTTTTTCGTGATTGTTTCCCGCCGGGAGTGGTGAATTTTGTCTACGGCCGCGGCGCCAATATTATGGGGCCGTTAATGGGGTCCGGCAAAATTAACGTGCTGGCGTTTATTGGCACGAGCAAGATCGCGGACACCATCAAAAAGCAGCATCCCCAACCACACCGGTTGCGCTCCGTTTTGGGCTTGGACGCCAAAAACCCTGCCATCATCATGCCTGACGCCGATTTGGATCTGGCCGTCGAGGAATGCCGCCTGGGCTCCTTGTCCTATAATGGTCAACGTTGCACGGCGTTAAAGATTATCTTTGTTCACCAATCGATTGCCGCGAGCTTTCTCGCCAAATTGACTGCGGCGGTTGCCCGCTTAAAAGTGGGGATGCCTTGGGAACCGGGCGTAAGTATCACTCCGTTGCCGGAACCGGGAAAAGTGGAGTATCTCAACGCCTTGGTAGACGATGCGCGGCAGTTGGGGGCGCAGGTGGTCAATCCCGATGGCGGCGCCAGTTTCAAAACGCTGTTTTTTCCAGCCGTTCTTTTTCCGGTGGACCAATCCATGCGCGTTTTTCACGAAGAGCAGTTTGGTCCGGTCATCCCGGTGGTCCCGTTTGAGGACCTGGAAACCCCCATCCGTTATATTGAAGACTCCAACTACGGCCAACAAGTCAGTCTGTTCGGCAAAGACCCGGAGTTAATCGCGCAACTGCTCGACCCCTTGGTCAACCAGGTCTGCCGGGTCAATATCAACAGTCAATGCCAACGCGGCCCGGACTGTTTCCCCTTTACCGGTCGGAAGGACTCAGCCGAAGGAACGTTGTCCATCTCCGACGCCTTACGGGTATTTTCCATCCGAACCTTGGTCGCGGCCAAAGGCAACGAGATAAATAAAGAGATTATTAACCGGATTGTCCGCGAGCGGCGCTCCAATTTTTTATCCACCGATTACTTGTTTTGACTTTTAAAATTTGAAAAAGTTTCCCGTATAATAGCAGTGGTTTACAATTATTTCACTTACAAAAAAATAATAAATTTGGTAAGAGGAGAATTGAATGCCAGAGCGAACCATTTACTGTTAAGATTATATTAAGGGGGTTTCTTTATGCAAAAGAACCGGGTTTTGCTTGTCTGTTTATCCATCGTACTTATTTTAAGTCTTTCGTTAACCGGTATGGCTGCGGGTAAAACATTCAAGGTGGCGATGGTCACCGACATCGGCGGTTTGGGTGATAAGTCGTTTAATGACGCCGCCCACGACGGTTTGAAAATGTTAAAGAAACAATACGGCAATAATGTTGAGATTAAAGTAGTCGAGTCTTCGAAGATGGAAGACTATGTGCCGAACTTGAAAAGTTTGGCGGATCAAAAGTATGATATGATCTGGGCGATCGGCTTCCTGATGGGCGATGCGCTGACCGAAGTCTCGAAAGCGTATCCCAATCAGAAATTCGGGATTATCGATTCCGAAGTGAAGAACCCCAATGTCCAATCGGTTCTCTTCAAAGAGCAAGAGGGTTCTTTTTTGGTTGGCGTCATTGCCGCGACCGATTCCAAATCCCATAAAATCGGTTTCGTTGGGGGCATGGAATTTCCGTTGATCAAGAAGTTTGAGGCGGGCTACCGGGCCGGCGCCAAAGCGGTTGACCCCAAGATTCAAATCTTCTCCCAATACGCGGGCGCGTTTGACAATCCGACCAAAGGCAAAGAGTTGGCTGCTTCGCAGTATGCGGTCGGCGCCGATGTTGTATATCATGCCGCCGGCGGGACCGGACTCGGCGTAATCGCCGCCGCCAAAGAAAAAGGCAATGGTTATTGGGCGATCGGCGTTGACAAATGTCAGCATTCGGAAGGCGTTGTCAATGGCAAGGACCGTGTCTTGGCTTGTATGATCAAACGGGTTGACATCGGTGTCTTCAGAGCCTCTTCGGATGCGATGAACGGTAAATTCAAAGCCGGTGTCGTCGAATACGGCCTGTCCGATAACGGCGTCGGCGTTTGCGACAGCGCCAAAAAGACCGCTTCCGCCAAAGCCTTGGCCGCGGTTGAAAAGTACAAGAAATTGATTGCCGCCGGGAAACAGAAAGTTCCGACCGACCCGAAAGAAGTAAAATAAATTAAATTCATAATCAATCGTGCGACTTAAGTGCCGGTTAACCACCGGCACTTTTTTAAAGCCCAAGGGAAGGAGTGAGGCGACGCGATGGAAGGTCAAACGCAATCGGTTTTAGAGATGCGATCCATCTCCAAAAGTTTCCCCGGTGTGAGAGCCAATCGTCAAATCGACCTGCGGATCCGGCGTGGCGAAGTTCATGCCCTGCTTGGCGAGAACGGCGCGGGGAAAACAACCCTGATGAAGATTTTGTATGGCTTGTACAAACCGGATTCGGGTGAGATTTGGCTGAAAGGTCGGCAAGTTGAGATTAATTCGCCGCTGCAAGCCATTGATTTCGGAATCGGAATGGTTCACCAACATTTCATGTTGATTCCGCCCTTTACGGTTTTGGAGAATATCATTTTAGGCGCGGAACCCAAAGCGAATCTGGGCCAGATTGACCGGAAAGCGGCGGTTCAAAAGATCACTGCGTTAGGCGAAGAGCTCGGTTTGAAGATCGATCTTGAAGCGAAGGTGGAGGATATTTCGGTCGGTTTACAACAGCGGGTTGAGATCTTAAAAGCGTTGTACCGCGAGGCTGAAATCCTGGTTTTAGACGAACCGACCTCGGTTTTGACACCACAAGAAGCTGAAGATCTGGGCAAAATCCTTCGTAAGTTGGTGGATTCCGGAAAATCGGTGGTTTTTATCACACATAAACTGAAGGAAGTCATGAAATTCGCCGACCGGATCACCATTATCCGCCGGGGCGCAGTCATCGACACCGTGGATAATGCCGAGACCAATATGGAAGCGTTGGCCGAGATGATGGTTGGGCGGAAAGTCCTGTTGGAAGTGGTGAAGCAACCCGCCCGGATCGGGGAGACAATCTTGCGGGTGGAGAATTTGCAGGCGCTTGATAACCGCGAGATTCCAGCATTAAAAGGGATCAATTTTCAAGTGCGGGCCGGCGAAATATTGGCCATCGCCGGCGTCGACGGCAATGGCCAAAGTGAATTGATTGAGGTTTTAACCGGGTTGCGGCAGGTTTCCGGCGGGCAAGCGGTTGTAAACGGTCAAACCGTTACCAACCGGACCCCGCGCCAAGTAATGGAACAGGGAGTCGGCCATATCCCCGAAGACCGCCAGAAGCGGGGATTGGTTCTAGACTTTTCAATTCAGGAAAACTTGATCTTGGAGACCTACCGCAACCCGGAGAATTTACGGTGGGGCTTTATTGACGAAACCGGCGCTCACGAAAACGCCGTACGGTTGATCAAAACCTACGATATCCGGACTCCCGGGCCAAAGGTCGCGGCGGCCGCGCTTTCAGGCGGAAATCAACAAAAGGTGGTCATCGCCCGCGAGATTGAACGGAACCCGCAATTGCTGGTGGTAGCCCAGCCGACCCGCGGTTTGGACGTCGGAGCCATTGAGTTTGTCCACCAACAGATCATCCGGGAGCGGGATAAGGGAAAAGCGATTTTATTATTCTCACTGGAACTTGACGAAATATTGGCGTTGGCCGACCGGATCGCGGTCATTTATGAAGGGGAAATCGTCGGGGAAATGCCACGCGAAGAGGCGTCGGAGGAGAAATTAGGTTTGATGATGACCGGCGGTTTGCGGTCCCCGCTTGCCGGGGAGGTGAGTCACGGATGAATGCTCGGACCAAAACTGGAGATTTAATGAAAGAATACGGTTCTAAACTACTTTTCCCGTTGATTGCGTTATTGGCGGCGATGATCGGCGGTTGTTTCATTATTGGCTGGTTCGGCGTGAATCCGTTTGTTGCCTATCAACACTTATTGTTTGGCGCTTTCGGCAGTTGGGCCAAGTTTGGTGAAACCCTGGTTTACGTTTCGCCGTTGTTGCTGACCGGTTTAAGTATCGCCGTGGCGTTCCGTTGCGGTTTGTTTAATATCGGCGCCGAAGGTCAATATATTGTCGGGATGATCGCGGCGGCCTGGAGCGGTTCGGCTTTTGTCGGTTTGCCCGCATGGCTGCACATTCCGTTCACGATGCTCACCGGCATGCTCGCCGGAGCCATTTGGGGAGCGATTCCCGGATTTTTCAAAGCCCGCTTTGGCGCCCACGAAGTGATCAGCACGATTATGATGAACTATATTGCCCTGCATTTTACCGGCTTTTTAGTCAATTACGTTTTATTGGAGCCGCCGGGGGTCCGGCCGGTTACCCGGATGATCCAGGACTCCGCAAAGCTGATGCGGTTTTTGCCGCCATCCCGGGCTCATCTCGGCATTTTTGTCGCGTTGTTTTGTTTGGTTTTGGTCTATTTGTTCTTGTGGAAGACCAAATGGGGTTTTGAAATCCGGGCGGTTGGCCTCAACAGTGAAGCGGCCCGTTACGCCGGAATTAACGTGACCAACAACTTGATTCTGGCGATGGCCGTCAGCGGCGCTTTGGCGGGTCTGGCCGGCGCGTTGCAGATTCAAGGCATCCAATACCGTTTCAACGATTTATTTGGCTTTACCGGGTATGGTTTTGACGGAATCGCCGTAGCTTTGCTCGGCAATAATCACCCGGCGGGAATTCTGTTTGGCGCTTTGTTGTTTGGGGCGATGAACAGCGGCGCCTTGGAAATGCAAAGCGTTGCCGGAATTTCCAAACACTTAATCGGCATCATGCAAGCAGTGATTATCTTTTTTGTCTCAGCCGATTATCTAATCAAAAAACTACGTACGCAACGGGCGTTGCGGGCGGAACAACCGCTCCCGACGCCGGTCCGCAAGGAGGTGTGAGCGATGGATTGGAATATGACCTTGGGCATCAGCGCTTTCATAATTGCTTCGACACTCCGGGCTGCCACTCCGTTAATCTTTGCTGCGTTAGGCGGCGTTTTTTCCGAACGGGCCGGCGTGACCAACGTCGGGTTGGAAGGTATCATGTTATTTGGGGCGTTTTTTGGAATGTACGGCTCCTATCTGACCCAAAATCCGTTGGTCGGTATTGTTCTTGGGGTACTGGTAGGCGGACTGATCGCCGCTATTCATGCTTTTTTGTCCATTGAGCTCCGCGCCAATCAAGTGGTCAGCGGCGTGGCGATCAACTTATTGGCGGTTGCGGCCACGAATATGCTGCTATTGAAGATCTTTCACACCGCCGGGCAGTCGGCTTCGGTCGCCAAGGTCCCCGATTGGCAGATCCCATTTTTAAAGGATATTCCGTTTTTGGGTGACGCAATCGGCAAATTGAACCCCTTAGTCTATTTGGCCTTGGTTTTGGTGGGATTGGCGACTTTTTTCTTGTACCGGACCGTCACCGGATTACGCATTCGTTCCGTCGGCGAAAATCCGGAAGCCGCCGCCACCGTCGGTATCAGTGTCCGCAAGATCCGTTATTTTGCGGTCATCGCCAGCGGCATGCTCGGCGGCTTGGGCGGAGTTTTCTTATCCCTCGGGTCGATGGATTTATTTAAAGAAAATATGACGGCGGGACGGGGGTTTATTGCTTTAGCCGCCATGATTTCCGGCAAATGGCACCCGGTCGGCGCTTTCTGGGCGTGTCTGCTGTTTGGTTTTGCCGAGGCGTTGGAAGGCCAATTCCAATTATTGGGAATGAATGTGCCCACCCAATTTTTACACATGTTCCCGTATCTTTGTACCATCATTTTGATCCTCGGGGTGGTTGGCAAGTCGGTCGCTCCGGCGGCGGACGGCATTCCGTACGAGGGGAGAAAATAGTATTAACAAAGCATCAAACCCTTCAGTTGCCTGAAGGGTTATTTTTTGGGACCCGTCGGGAGGGTATGACCCCGCGATGCCGAATTTAGGTTACGTGAGCAAAGAGGAGATTGAATGATGATTCATTATCGCGACCGGAATTGCACGGTTTTTCAAAGCGCCATTTTTCAGACCAACGCCACAGTAATTGAAACCCCCGACTTGATATTGGTCGTCGACCCGACTTGGCTGCCCCATGAGATTGAAGCGATCCGGCAATGGGTCGCTTCTCGTCCGGCGAAACCCCTGTTTATCCTATTCACCCATGGCGATTACGATCATATCGTGGGGTTTGGCGCTTTTTCCGGAGCAACCTTGATTGGGAGCGCCGCATTGCCGGAGCGGCCCGACCGGGAAAAAATCTTGGCGCAGATTCGTGAGTTTGACGAGACGTATTATATCGATCGCCAATACCCTGTTGCTTACCCGGACATCGATGTTGAAGTTGCGACAGACGGTCAAAGGTTGCAAACGGGTGGGACGGTGCTGACTTTTTATCAAGCGCCGGGACATACCCGGGACGGTATTTTTACCGTTGTTGAACCGTTGGGGATCCTGCTGGCGGGGGACTACCTTTCGGATATTGAGTTTCCCTTTTTGGAGGACAGCGTTCAATATCAACAGACGCTTCATAAAGCGGAGACCTTGATGGGACAAGGAGCAATCAAGTTACTCATTCCCGGTCATGGCGGCGTCACGCAAAGTCCCGTTGCGATGTTGCAGCGGATCCAAGCGTCACAACAGTATATTCGGGAACTGTGCGAGGGGGTCAAAAGCAACGACGAGGAAAGATTGGGGCAGATGATCGCCGGATATTCCTATCAAACGTTTTTACAGGAACACCATCGCGCCAATCGTCAAACGGTTATGGACGAGTTACACCGGACATGATATGGTGGAATCAATGAAATGACTATGCAAGGGATTGGGACGAGCAGCGATGAAATCGATGCGGATCGGGATCATCTCCGATACTCACGGGTTACTGAGACCGGAAGCGTTTACGGCCTTAAATGGTTCCGACCGGATTATTCACGCCGGTGATATCGGAGCTGTGACCGTCATTGAAACGTTGGCAACGATAGCACCGGTCACCGCCGTGCGCGGAAATTGCGACCGGGAGGTTTGGGCGGACAGTTTCCCAAAAACCCAAGCGATCACGGTCGAAAATAGCTCATTCTATATTTTACATGACTTGAACCAATTGGATCTGAACCCGGAGGCAGCCGGTTTTCAGGTTGTAATCAGCGGCCATACGCATCAGCCGAAAATTTTTCAAGCCGGGGGTGTTCTTTATCTCAATCCCGGCAGCGCGGGACCGCGCCGGTTTCAGTTGCCGGTCGTCTTGGCTCGGATCGATCTTCATGGGGATCAGATTGAAGCACAAATTGTTCGGCTCTGACATTGAATATAAAAGAAGGCCACTTGGGAGCCTTAATTTACGGGTGGAAACCTTTCGCTGTTACTTTTAAATGTCGCGCTAACTGATCGAATCAAGTTTTTTTTCAACTGCTATCGAAAAGGAACCTTTTTTACGTGGGAGGCATTGATGAAAATTGTTCTTACCGGCGGCGGAACCGCCGGGCATGTGACGCCCAATATTGCGCTCATTCCCCATTTAAAGTCGCTGGGATTCGAGATTGCTTATATCGGAACCGCCAACGGGATGGAAAGACAACTGATTGAACGGGAAGGGATCCCTTATTATCCGATCCATGCGGGGAAACTCCGCCGTTATTTGGATCTAAAAAATGTAACCGATACCGTGCAAATTACGTATGGATTCCTTGAGTCGTTGGCTTTGATCCGCAAACTCCGGCCGGCTGTTGTTTTCAGCAAGGGCGGGTTTGTCTCCTGTCCGGTGGTTTGGGCGGCTTGGCTGCAGCGTATTCCAGTGATCATCCACGAGTCGGATTTTACTCCGGGATTGGCCAACCGGTTATCCATGCCGTTTGCCGCTACCATTTGTTATACGTTTCCCGAGACCGCGAAATTCTTGAAAGGTTCCAAGAACTTAACCGGGATCCCGGTCCGGGACAGCCTGTTAACTGGCGATAAAGATCAGGGTCTTCATTTATGCGGTTTTTCACCGCAAAAAGCGGTGATCGTCGTCATCGGCGGTAGTCAGGGTTCCGGCGTATTGAACACGATCATCCGGCAGACGCTCACGGCATTGCTGCATAAATACCAAATCTGCCACATCTGCGGCAAGGGAAATATCGATTCCGCTTTGCAAGGAGTCTCCGGTTACCACCAGTTTGAGTATGTCAATGAGGAATTGCCCCACCTATTCGCCATGGCGGATCTGGTTGTCTCGCGGGCCGGCGCCACCACTTTGTTTGAATTGTTGGCGCTTCAAAAACCGCATCTGTTAATCCCACTGTCCAAACTCTCCAGTCGCGGCGACCAGATTTTAAACGCCCAGTCCTTTGCCAAGCAAGGGTTCAGCCAAGTGATTTCGGAGGAGGAACTGACCGAGACCGTGTTTTTGGACGGAATCCAACGGTTAAAGCAAGACCATGAGCAATATCGCCAGGCGATGAGCCGGTCGCAACTGGGGGATGCCGTCAAAGCGGTAATTGGGGTGATCCAAAACCATTGCCGGAAGTCCTGACTGAAATAGCGGCAATCGGTACGGCAGAAAACGATGAAAGAGAGGATGGTTCCCGGGTTCGGGACCATCCTCTTAAATGTTTTTAATAAGCGGCAGACGCCGGTTTTCATTTACCATTGATGTTTCTTCATATCCACCCGACCGTCCAGCGTAAAGGAAACTCCTTCATCGATCAGACGAAACTGCTGTTCCACCGCCAAACCGGGCGCCAAGGTTCCGTTTTGCTTCACCACGCGATGCCAAGGCAACCCGGGCGGCGCGGCGCGCATCGCCCATCCGACCATCCGGGCGGAACGGGGATGCCCGATCACCTTGGCAATCTGACCGTACGAAGCGACTTTTCCGGCGGGAATTTGTGTGACAAGCTGATAAACTGTTTCAAAAAAACCGTCCATTATAACCTCATTTAAGGATAGTTACTCCAAATCAACCGCAAGAGCGGACATTACTTTGCTGATCCGTTTGGCCCAAGCCCGTTCGGCGGCAGGATCGGGATCTTGCTCGCCGGCAACATGTAAACCAAGAGCGGCTCCAGTCGACACCTCGATCCAAAGCGCGCCGGAATCGCCCGGGGAGCTGATTTCAGTGTTTGGCGCCGGATGGTTTGGGTCGGGAATAATCGTAAATCCGTCGGGATTGACTCCATCAATCATTCCATAAGTCACGCCGGTTGTCCGGCCCGATTTGGTTACGGACATCCCGACCAGCGGTTCCTTGATCGTGGTCGGAGAGTGAGCTAAGCCGAGAATGGTCCGCGCTATATGTCGTGAATGGTTGAATTCAAAGACGGCGCAATCCAATTCTTGATTCCAGCGGGCGACTTGACCGACAGTCTCCTGTGCCGCCTTACTGGCGGGTTGCGTCACCGGATCGCCAGTTTGGCCAATCGCGCCGACAAGTACATGATGGGCGGAGAGACCCATGGGTTGGTGCGTTCGATTGTCAAAAACCACCATGCCCAATGTGCCCAAACCGCTTAGTTTTTGATTGGCGATCGCTACACCCCCGGGAACCGGATCAAAATGACGGTCCCGTTCCGCCGCCGCCTCTTGAGGAATCGGATTGCTTTGCAGGACGTCGACGGTGAAACCGGCAATCTGATTGGGCAAGATTTGAGCCGGAAGCAGTTGCGCTAAGGGTAATTTCCGGCGGACGTGAATCCGTAACGCTAACTCCGGAAGGACTTGATTGGCTTTAATCCGGTAGCCGATATCAAGATAGGTTACATGATCAAAAAAACGTAGCAGATCATGATAGTGTTCGGCGAGTATTTTTAAAAATAGCGCCTGCTCCCACTGGTCAAAAAGTTTCAATCAAAACCACTCCCACCTTTTTTTTGCTTTATAGCATATTGGAGGGAGAATGCGATTGTTACTATGCTTGCAGAGCAGGGTCCGCCATGATTAGTTATTTTAAGGTGATAATGCCGGGTCCTAAAATGTCGGGACCGGTATGCGATCCAACCACCGGCGAAAGTTTGACCAACGGGACCGGAACTTTAACAATCGCTTCCATTTCCCGGGCGAAAGCAATCGCTTCCTCGATATTATCTCCATAATGCAGCGCAACGCGTTCCACCCCAAAACGTTCGGCTTGTTCGCGAATTAAATCGAGGGTGCGGGTTTTGGCGGCCTTCAGGGTTCGAATCTTTTCCAAGGCCGTCATCGTGCCTTGGGGATCAAACCAGATGATCGGTTTTATTTGAATTAGCGAACCAATCAACGCTTGCGCGCCGCTTAACCGTCCTCCTTCATAAAGATAACGCAAGGACTCAACCACAAAATAAACTTTGGAACGGCGTCGTTGTTCCAATAAAGCCTGCACAATCGTTGCCCGGTCCGCTCCGGCGTCAGCCATTTCCCGGGCTTTTAGGGCTTGCGCCGCTTGGCCGAATCCGCTTTCGCCGGAATCAATGATCGAGATCTGATCGGAATCCACCATCTGTTGCGCCAGGGTTGCCGAGTTGATTGTGCCCGAAATCTTACTGGACAACAGGATACAGACCACTTCATCGCCCGCTTCAATCGTTTTTCGGAACACTTCGATAAAGGAGTTTGGATCCGGCTGCGAAGTCGAAAAATGGATCCCGGCCCGTTGCTCCTTATAAAAATCGTCATAGGAGATTTCAATAAGTTCCCGCCGGGTTTGATCATCGTTGCGAATGTATAGTGGAATCGGAGTGATCCGGTGCTGCCGGTATTGTTCCATAGTCATTGAACAGGTTGTATCAGTGATAATTTGAATCATTTTTCATCCCCCGTATCATGAAATAAATCAATGTCATGTTGGTGATCTAATTTCCTTCGGCAAAACGACATAAATAAGAATGATGTATTTCTTGGTCATTTTGCCAAAATCCTCTTTTGGGTATTTCCTCGGGTAGGTTTTCTTTGATTACCAATATCAGGCATGATATAATACGTTGTGACAAGCTTCGATTAATTAAGTTGTGATAAACGGGATTTAAGCGGGAGGAAATGAAATGCCCTGGATTAATGTTGTTACCAACAAGGAATTGTCCATTGCCGAACAGGAGGAGTTAAAAGCCGGTCTCGGCTTGTTGATGCATCAGATTCTCGACAAGGAGGAAACCGGTTTGATGGTCACTTTTCTCGCGGCAAATGGGATATACCGCGCCGGGGAACGTCAAGAACACGCCGCTGTGGTCGAAGTGAAATATATCGGGCAGTACCCGGCCGCGAAAAAAGCGGAAGTAACCCGCTGTATTATTGGTTTAATGGCGCGGGTGATTGAGATCGAACAGACCAAAGTGATTGTGCCGTTCGGGGAGTTTCCACCGGAGAATTACGGACGGTTGCCGGGTATTCCCGCGATCGGCAAATAATATGCGCGACCTTGACGATTGATTAACCAACGTTGGTTTAACCATCCGGTAGTTTCCGTTGGAAACGCCGGAAAATCAAATACCCGATGCTAACGCCGCCGCCGATGATGACTAACAATTTACCCCAGGTGCTGAACTGTTTCCACAAGTCAATGATGCGTTCCCACTCTGCGCCGAAAAGCCTTCCCAGCAGAGCTAAGCTCCCAAAAAACAGCAGATTGCTTCCGAAAAATGCGCCTCCGGAACGGAGCGGCGACAGATGGAGTAGACCGGAGCATAATACGGAGCAAAATGACATCCCCGGAATCAACTTTCCAATAAAAAGCGCATAAATCCCATATTTTTCAAACCAGCCGGTTGCCCGTTGATACGCGGCCTGACTGATCAGCTTTTTCAACGGCGTCTTAAAAACCATCGCTTCGCCGTAATGGCGCGCTAAGTAATATAAAAGAAGACTGCTGGCGGTCATGCCGCCGGTTGTCGCCACGATTAAGAGCCAGAGCGATCCATGACCGCGACCGGAGAGATAACCGAGGAAAAGAGTGATGGATTCCAATGGGATTGGCGGAAGGAAGAGATTTAACGCCGCAACCGCAAATAAGATCCCCCAAAGTAACCAGAGGTTATCGGTGAAATGCGTGACGTAGTTGGTCAAATTGCCGATCCAAGCTTGCATTATTACCTATCCTGCTTTTTCATTCGTTACTGTCAAGTTCAATATGGACGGAAAATCATCATAAAATGTAGGCGTTTTACTGGGGTGCAAGTAACAATCTACCAGAGCGCGCGCCTGATTTTTTCTGAGGTTAATAAAGGGACTTTCTGGGTTAACAGCGAAATAACTGTCAGGAATACCCTGGAATTAATGTATTTTACGTTGCAGAACAAAAAGCGACCATTCCCGCCCTTGCGTGTCGAAACGCTCGCTACTGCGAAGGTCGCGAATATTCGGTTGTGGATATCCATTGATAACCTGTCACAATAAGGAACTGACGATGACGACTGAAATGGTACGTACGTTAAACCCCATGGAAGCCGAATTGCAACGCCGCCATGGTGAACTGGCGGCGCTCGATGCCGAACTGGCCCAGCGTGAACTGGAACTGTTAACTTTCCGAACGGAACTTTTTGCTTTTCAAACCCGTTATCTCAAGGCGGTCGGGCCGCTTTACGCGGAATTGGATCAGATCGAAGCGGAACTTGCCGAGATCCGGGCGGAGCAATCGCCAACCAATCAAAAGGCGCAACGGCGCGCCCGGGCCGCCCGGGAACAAGCCGACCAATCCAAACAAGCGAACGAAGCAACCCAAAACGAGGACGAACCGAAGTTCAAGCCAACCGACAGTTTGAAAAAACTCTACCGGGAGTTTGCCAAACGGTTTCATCCCGACTTGGCGACCGACGAAGCGGAACGCTCGCGGTTGGAGAAATTAATGGCGGATGCCAATCAAGCCTACGCCGCGGGCGATGAGACCCGTCTGCAAGAGCTGATGGATACCGGCTCAACTACGGATGTGCGTGATCATGACGATTTGGAAGCCCAACTCCAACGGATTTGCACACGAATCCGCCAATTGAGAGGGCGTTTACAAAACATCCAAATTGAACTGGCCGAACTGAAAGGATCCTCCGTTTTTCAACTGAAAAAGCAGGTTGAAGAGGCCGCGGAACGCGGCTTGGATCTGATTCAAGAAATGGTCAATTTCTTGCACCGGGAGATCGCTAAAGCCTGGCGTCGTAAATCCAAGTTTAACCCGACAACCTGAGCGCCGTCTTTTTGGGAAAATTCGCTGGTTAGCGTGGTGATGAAACATGCCGAAAGATCAAACGCCAGTCAACAGCGCGATGATGGAACTAGTTCCCTTGGAAGCCCGGAAGATGCCGCTTTTACCGCCGGATTTTTTTGACCGGGGGCAAAAGCTGGCGACCGGAATCAATAACCGGTCGGTGGTCCGTTTTGCGGATCCGGCATTGGAGCTGGCGGTTCGTTTTACAATTCAAAAACCCAGCGGTAAACTTCATTTTGCTGAATTGCAAGCGATCACCGCGCTTAAGGCGTCCAAACGGGGGATCCGGTCCGGCGTTGGAATCCAAAACCTAACCGGACTGGTGGAACTGGTCCTAATGGGGAACCAACTCTCCGATCTGCTACCATGCAGTCCCCTGCACCAACTGCAACTCCTCAATTTATCCTTTAATGCCATTACGGCAATTGATCCGTTGTTGGAAATTACAAGTCTCCGCCAACTTCTGTTGGGTTGGAATCAAATTGCCGCGGTTCCGGATTTAGCGGGGATGGCGAACCTGCGTGATCTGGTTTTATCGTACAATCAACTGCGTTCGCTGGATTTTGTCAGCGGCTTGCTCGGGATTGAAGAGTTACATCTGATGGGGAATCAATTGACGGATCTCCGGCCCCTTGCCGAGCTGCGCAACTTGCGGGTGCTTACGCTTTCGAATAACCGAATTAGTGATCTCGCCCCGTTGGCTAAGCTGACCAACTTGGAGAAATTATGGCTGGAAAATAATCAAATCGCCGACCTCACTCCTTTACGGGGTTTACAAAAACTACAGGTTTTAGGTCTCAGCAATAATCGAATCGAGAATATCGCTGCCTTAGGC
This sequence comes from Bacillota bacterium, assembly GCA_023417475.1. Lineage (GTDB taxonomy): Bacteria > Bacillota > UBA4882 > UBA8346 > UBA8346 > JAEYPR01. The sequence continues at coordinate 28,435 of JAEZFP010000032.1, forward strand.
AACCTTTTTTATCTGCGCGAGATCGATCTTTCCAAAAACCGGATCAGTGACATTCAACCGCTGGCGCAAATTCCCGACTTGCAGGAACTGAATCTAGCCCGGAACGAGATTGCCGATATTTCCACGCTCACCCGGATTGTCAACCTCCAAGCGGTCGCGCTGGCCGGAAATCCGGTGAGTTTTACAGAGGGTATGCTGAATCAGCGAACCCTAAACGTACTCAATCAACGGGGTTGTTACATCAAGTCCTATCTTTGAACCGCCTTGTTTCGTTGCGGCGATAATCCGATCGACAGTGCGGGCGGCCAACGGTATGCAATTTACTCCAACGATTATTTGCGTTTTGGCCACGGCATACCGGTTTTGGTAAGTGTTCGACCGGAGCGGTCCGGAGGGCTACTAAATATTTAGTGCGACAAATTGAATCGGGATGGTATAATTACAGACAGATAGTTTAATAAGGCATAAACGATGGGAGCATGGACAGCAGTGGTGAACTTGGAACAGGCGTTGGAGCAGGTAAAGTCATGGGCGCTGGAAGTGGGAGCCATGCAATTGGAGTACCACGGCCGGCGGGATTTGGCGATCGAAACTAAGTCGTCCAGCTATGATCTGGTGACGGAGATTGATAAACGTTCGGAAGTCCTGTTAATTGAGAAAATCGCCGCAACCTATCCCGAACATACTGTTTTAGGGGAGGAAGGGGGCGAGGTGGACCGTCAATCCGAATACCGATGGGTGATCGACCCGATTGACGGCACCACCAATTACGCTCACGGCTACCCGATTTTTGCGATATCCATCGCGCTGCAGCATCACGGAGAATCGGTTTTGGGCGTCGTTTATTTCCCGGCGTTAAACCAGTTGTACCGGGCGATTAAGGGGAAAGGGGCCTTTTTGAACTCCAATCGCTTAACCGTCTCCACCACGGATAGTTTGGCCGGAGCGATGCTCGCCACCGGTTTTCCATACGACAAAGCCACCAGCCCCGAGAATAACCTGGATTATTTTCACTGGCTGGTTCCGAAAATTAGCGGGATCCGGCGTAGCGGCAGCGCGGCGTTTGATCTCTGCAACGTGGCGGCGGGAAGACTTGACGGGTATTGGGAGTTAAAAATCAAACCGTGGGATATCGCGGCCGCCGGATTGGTTTTGGAAGAGGCGGGCGGCAAGATCATCTATCTTGAGGAGCATACGCCAATCTCGGTCGTAACCGGCAACCCCGCCGTCTGCGCCCTGATTTTGAATGAACTGCAAGCGGCGGCGGCCGCCAAGCGACAAGGAGGCAATAAACCGTGAATCCGTATTATCAACGCCTGCGCCGTTTTCTTTTCCAGGAATGGATGCCGATCACCAAAGGACTGTTATTATTGGCGGGGATCTTTTTCATTCTCGGTCTGATCGTTCCGGTGGTCAATCAGCTGCTGGCTTTGTCGGTAGCGACTTTTCCGTTGTTTTTATGGTCGATCGTTACCTATCCGTTAGTGAACCGCGATTTACTCGGCTTACTCTTCGCCGTGCTTTGGTTATGGATGATCGGGGGAACCTTGGAACGGAGTTGGGGTGGTTTTCGGTACCTTACGTTTTTGATCGCTAATACCGCCGTGACCGGATTGGTGATGATTGGCGTGGAGCGGTGGCTGGCCGGAGCGTTTGCCCCGGAGATCTCCGGGTTATGGTTGCTCACTATCGGTCTCACGTGGGCGTGGGCTGAACTCAATCCCCGCCAGGAGTTGTTGTTTTGGGGGATTATCCCGATCCAGGCGCGTTGGCTGGCTTGGATTAACGCGGCGCTAATTTTCTTCAGTTATTACCAGTATCATTGGTTGTTGGGTTTGGGCGCATTGGTGGGAATTCCGCTGGTATATCTCTTCCGGCGCGGCGGCGGCTACCGGGGCGGCGGACGGAAATTGGACCCGCAACAGTGGATGGAAGAACGAAAACGTCAAAACCGGAAGAAACGGTTTCGGGTGATTCATTGATCAAAAAACCGTGCGCTCAAACAGCGCACGGTTTTAATATTTTCCGGCTTATTTATAGGTAACTACTTCAGGAAATCGCTTCGAAGTCCAACAGCGATCCTTTTGTCCTTTAAAAGGACAATCCCAATGCTTCGTTGCCTATTCAATCTTTTATAGAGTTCAAAGCCTTTTGGTTACCCTTTTAAAGGGATAGAATCGCACGTAGGCCTAATTTCATTCTTTCACTTGCTCCAGAGTGCCGGAGTGTTGATTATTCCGGTTTTCACCGGCTGGGGGCGACGACTTGAAATTCAACTTTTTCCCAGGGAGTGCCCGCCGCGGTTAGCACGGTCCGGGCGATGGCTGCGGTAAATTGAGGCCGTTCAGCCGCCTCAACTTGATTATAACCGGGGCTGACGCTAATCAGCCACTTTTTCGCCGCGGCATTATGTTCAATCGATTCGATCCAAACAGCCTCGGCGAATTCCAGGAATTCGGGTTGGCTCAATAACGCGTTGAGACTCAACTGAACCGTGGTTTTTCCCGCCGTGTTGAGCTTGGGATCGCGGAGCACGGTCCGCTCGACCGGCCCGGTGGCGGACGGGAGATAAACTTGCAACCGTAACGGTTGATACGGTGGCTTAAATGGATCCGCGATCACCCGGTTCGCTCCGTTGACCACCTGATAGGTGTATTTGCCAACCGGCAAGGACAGGAGCAAATAAGGGTAACTGATCACTTGGGCTGAAAATTCAGTGGCGGACGGCGTGACCGCCCGGACGCGCAATTGCTTGCCGACCAGTCCAACCAGTTCCAAACGGTAACCGCTGTTGGGTTGCATCCCCCAGTTGAAATAGAGGTAACTGCGGTTCCCGTCGGTCCATTGGCGAACCTCGGGAACCGGATTATGCGGTTCGATAGCGGTTGGCAGTTCGCGGAGGACCTGAACGGAAGAGGTTGATGCGTCGGGATTGAAAACTGTTTTCGCATAGATGATGGATGTGATTGTGAGCGTGAGCAGGATGAGGATTGCAGCGTTTCGTTTGATCTGTTTGTTCATTGCAACCTCCGTTTCAGGTTTATGTATTGTAATACGAAATTGTTTTCGGTTTAGTTTCAGGTAAGATATACCAGTCCGGCTTGGGTTGGGCCTTTCCGCCGCAAAATCATCAAGAATATTGAATTCGGTATTTTTATGTTACAATCTGATGAATCTCCAGCACTCGCTTGACACTGCCATATAGTCATGATTTAATGAAGAAAGACTAAACATAAGTGAGGGATTGGTATGGTTGAATTGGTCGGACAAGGAGTTTACCTGGTTCGCGGGAAACACCTTGTTGAGGTTGATCATAATCTAACAGCTGATGACATCAACCGCCAACTGAGTCGCGACGGAGTTTCCGTTACAGCGGAGCAGCTGGCGCAGGCGAAATCAGGAACGATGGCCAGTAAGATTCTTTTGCAACATAATCGGTCCGGTAACGAAGCGCAACTGAAGATTCGTTTTGACGCCCTTGCTTCTCACGATATTACTTATGTCGGGATCGTTCAGACGGCCCGGGCCAGCGGTTTGAAACAGTTTCCAGTCCCGTACGTGCTGACCAACTGTCATAATTCCCTTTGCGCGGTGGGTGGGACCATCAATGAAGACGACCATGTTTTCGGATTATCGGCGGCGGAAAGGTACGGCGGAATTTTCGTCCCGGCGCATCAAGCGGTGATCCATCAATATATGCGGGAGATGATGGCCGGTTGCGGCCGGATGATCCTGGGCTCCGACAGTCACACCCGGTACGGCGCGTTGGGAACGATGGCCGTCGGCGAAGGCGGTCCGGAGATTGCCAAGCAACTGTTGGAACGGACCTATGATATTGCCTATCCGGAAGTAGTGGCGGTTTATCTCAGCGGCGCTCCGGCGACGGGGGTCGGCCCGCAGGATGTGGCCTTAGCCATTATCAAAGCGGTTTTTGCCAACGGTTTTGTCAAAAATAAAGTCATGGAGTTTGTCGGGCCGGGAATTAACGGTCTGTCGGTGGATTTCCGGAACGGCATCGATGTGATGACCACCGAAACCACTTGTTTAAGCTCGATCTGGTGTACCGATGCGAAAGTGGCGGAGTATTTCGCCATCCACGGCCGGCCGGAAGCCTATCAAAAGTTGGAGCCGGCGGAGGTCAGCTATTATGACGGTTTAATCAAGGTCGATTTAAGCGCAATCGAGCCGATGATCGCCTTGCCGTTCCACCCCAGCAATGTGTATTCGATTCGCGAGTTGAACCAAAACGCGTTGGAGATTCTCCGGGCGGTGGAGGCGGAAGGCCGTAAGCAGCTGGACAATCCCGAGATGGAGTTCAACCTGACCCATAAAGTGCATCAGGGCCGGCTCCGCTTTGACCAAGGGGTCATCGCCGGATGCGCCGGCGGTTTGTTTGAGAATATCATGGAAGCCGCGGCCATCCTCGAACAGGGGAATATCGGAACCGGCGAGTTTGGCTTGAGTGTCTATCCGGCCAGTCAACCGGTGAATCTCGCGATCATTAAGAACGGTGCGGTCGAAAAATTGTTGACTGCCGGCGCCACCTTGCGTAGCGCTTTCTGCGGTCCTTGTTTTGGCGCCGGCGACGTTCCCGCCAACGGGGGAATCAGCGCCCGCCATACCACCCGTAACTTCCCGAACCGCGAAGGTTCGAAACCGGCCAACGCTCAAATCGCTTCGGTGGCGTTGCTGGACGCCCGGTCGATCGCGGCCACCGCGCTACACGGCGGGGTACTGACGTCCGCCGCCGAGGTAAATATTCCGGTCGCCGATGTGACCTACCACTTCGATCGCCAAGTTTACGACAACCGGGTCTACAACGGTTTTGGCAAACCCCAACCCGGGCAAGCGTTGAAGTTTGGGCCGAATATCACCGATTGGCCGAAATTGATCCCGTTGCCTGAGAATTTATTGCTCCAGGTCGCGGCGGTGATTCACGATCCGGTGACCACTACCGACGAGTTGATCCCGTCGGGCGAGACCTCGTCGTACCGTTCCAATCCGTTGAAACTGGCCGAATTTACCTTAGGCCGGAAAGACCCCGGTTATGTGGGACGGGCCAAGGATTTTCAAAGTCTGGAAGTGGAGCGGCAACGGTTACTTGCCGAAGGCACGCCGAATGAACCGCGTTCCACGGAGTTGGGCCGCGTCTTCCTGCCGTTGTTCGACGAAGAGGAGTCGACGCCGGAAAAGGTCCATGAAACCATTCAAGACACCGGGTTGGGCACGGTGATTTTTGCCCGGAAACCGGGCGACGGTTCCGCCCGCGAACAAGCCGCCTCCTGCCAACGGGTGCTCGGCGGTTGCGCCAACATTGCCATTGAATACGCCACCAAACGGTATCGGAGCAACTTGATTAACTGGGGAATGTTGCCGTTTATCATCCAGGAGGAGTATCTCCTCGACTTTGCCGTGGGCGACCTGATTTACATCCCCTTGATCAAAGAGGCGGTGGAGTCCGGGGTGAGCGAAGTCCAGGCGTATTTGATCAATGACGAGGGCAAACTACCCTTTCGGTTGTGGTTGCCCAATCTCGCCCCCGAAGACCGGGAGATTATCCTGGCCGGCTGTTTAATGAATTATTACGGGCAAAACCTGCGGGACTGATTCGCGCAATACGACCGGCCGAGGGCGGCCTGTCGTTATATCTACGCATCAATTGAAGGAGGATATTACCAATGATCTTTAGTAGCCTTGAAAACCTGGCGCAAGACCGGGCGGTTTTGACCCCCGCCTTGTTAAAGGGCATGGAGTTTTTAAAGAACAACGACCTGGCCGCGTTGGCGGTAGGCAAATACGAGATTGACGGGACCAACATCTTTGCCTTGGTTCAGGAGAATCAAACCGTTCCCAAGGCTGAGAAACGGCCGGAAGCGCACCATAAATACATTGATATTCAGTTCATGGTCTCCGGCGCCGAGGTGATGGGTTTCGCCCTGCACAACGACGCCAATCAGGTAGTCGAAGACAAACTGGCCGAGAAGGACAATATCTTCTTTAAAGACCCGGCGGGCGAGATGGACCTGGTGGTCGGCGCCGGCCAATACGCCGTGTTTTTCCCGAAAGAAGTGCATCGTCCGGGGTGTAGTTACGGCGCCAACGCCACCATCAAAAAAGTGGTTGTCAAAGTCAAAGCGGATCTATAAACAAGGATTCGATTCAAAACGGTTGAGATCGGCTCAACCGTTTTTTGCTACCCAAAACAATTCTCGGTGAAAAAGGTGATTCCATCATGAATATCATTGATCAACCATATATCTTCCATAACTGCCTGACGCTCCGGAAACAGGCGGAGGGCGTGGCGGTTTGCCGTTTCAGCGAAGCCCAGTTGGCGGTCTATGCGCAGGATGAGGCCTTACGGATCCGCAGTTGCTGTCCTAGCGGGAGCTGTCTGGACTTTGTCACCGACGCCACGGAAGTTGTCATCAGCTATCAGGTCGGCAAGGCCTGCCGTAACTGGCTGAACTTTGACCTGTTAATCGACGGAATCATGGTGGGCACGGCCGGCGGTTCAGTTGAGATTCCAGGTATCCAACAGGTCCAGTTTGAGTTGGGAAACGGGCGCAAACACGTCACGATCTATTTGCCGCATACCGTGGAGCTGATGCTGTCCGCAGTGGAACTACCCGCGGGCGCGATGGTAACGGCGGCGCCCCGGCATCACCAAAACCTACTTTGTCTTGGCGATTCAATCACCCAAGGGATGGATGCCCGGCACCCTGCCGCGATTTACCCGGTGTTGCTGGCGCGGTTCCTGGAACTGAACCTGCTTAACCAAGCGGTCGGCGGGTATCATTTTCACCCTGACAGCCTGGATGAAACCCTTGATTACCGTCCCGACCTGATCACGGTCGCCTATGGCACCAACGACTGGGGCCACCAATTTCCCTTGGGTGAGATTGAACGGAACTGTCGCGCGTATCTGCAACGCCTGACCGGAATTTTCCCCAAGGTCCCAGTGAAATTGATCACCCCGATCTGGCGGCAGGACCATCAAGAAAAACGTCCCGCCGGCGTCCTGAGTGAAGTGATCGCGCTGATCGCCCAGATCGCGGCCGGGTTCCCGCAGATCCAAATCATCCGTGGTTGGGAGTTGGCGCCGCAATTGCCGGAGTACTTCGGCGACGGACGGTTGCATCCCAATGACGAGGGTTTTGCGCGGCTGGCGTTGGGGTTGGTTCAGCGGATGCGGTAATGCGGTGTGAATTGTTCTTGAAAATGGTTGGCCGATAAAAAGCCAAATCCTGATCAATGTTAAAACAAGCTTTGAAAAATGATAAATAAGGTCAATTATTACTATTGCATGGTCAATAAATATTATTGCAAGGTGGAAAAGTATTATTGTAAGGTTGATAAATACTATTGTAAGGTGGAAAAATACAATTGCAGGTTCGAAAAACACCAAAGCAAGGTCGAGAAATATTTGTGCAAGCGTAATAAATAAAAAAGCGGGGTTGCAAATTATTTTTGCAATCCCGTAAAATATTTTTGTAGGATAAAAAATCGGTGAACCGTCCATTTTGATAATTTTATCGTTCAATGATATATAAGCGAAACAACAAAGTCGTTTGGCGATTGCATAGAAATTTAGGATTGCCGGATAGATAATTCCATTGGCAACAGGAACCGATCATTTATAATAATCATAGAACGACATTACTGATATCAGGTGGAGGTCCCATATTGCATGTCTTTCGTCAAAATGACATTCGGGGCGTAGCCGACAGCGAGCTGACGGAAGCGTTCATGAAGGAGCTCGGTAACGCGTTAGCCGTTTATTTTGATCGCCATCAAGTGACCACGGTCAGTCTGGGTTACGATTGCCGCTTAAGTTCGCCAAGGCTCAAGACCGCTCTTGCCGAAGGCTTGCTGGAATCGGGAATCGATGTGATCGATATCGGAATGGGTCCAACCCCGTTGGTCTATTTCTCGTTGTTCCATTTGCCGGTCGGCGGCGGGATCATGATCACCGGCAGCCATAACCCACCCAATGAAAACGGTTTGAAGATCAGCCTCGGCAAAACAACCATCTACGGCGAGGAGATCCAAGCGATCCGCCGGATCATGGCGGCAAAAGATTACCGGAATGGTCACGGGCGGTATGCGAGTCAGCCCTTGATGAGTGAATATCAAAAATATCTAGCCACGATTACTCAGCCCGGTCCGCGCCGGGTCAAAGCGGTGGTTGACGCCGGTAACGGAACCGGGAACATCGCCGCTGTTAAATTATATCAAAGTCTGGGCTGGGAAATTGTCGAATTGTTTTCGGAACCCGACGGCAATTTCCCCAATCATCACCCCGATCCGACCATGCCGGAGAATCTGGAAGCGTTAATCGCCGCCGTCCGGCAGACCGGAGCCGATTTGGGCATCGCTTTCGACGGGGACGCCGACCGGATCGGGGTGGTTGACGGCCGGGGCCGGATCCTCTGGGGCGACCAGTTGTTGATCCTCTTCGCCAAGGAACTGCTCAAAGAACACCCGGGCGGTAAGATCATTGGCGAAGTGAAATGCTCGCAAAGTCTATTCGACAGCATCGCCAAGTTTGGCGGGACGCCGATCATGTGGAAAGTCGGCCATTCCTTGATCAAAGCCAAAATGAAAGCGGAAGGGGCGCTGTTGGCCGGGGAGATGAGCGGCCACCTGTTTTTCGCCGACCGCTATTACGGTTATGACGACGCCATCTACGCCGGAGTGCGGTTATTGGAGCTTTTATCCCATTCGGAACCGTCCTTGACGGAGCTGGTCGACGCGTTACCGCCCACCGTCGCCACACCGGAGATCCGTTTTGAATGCCCGGATGACCGCAAGTTTACCATCGTGGCCCAGTTGATTCGGGAGTTTGAGTCCAAGTATCCGGTGATTGCCATCGATGGAGCACGGATCAGTTTCCCCGAAGGATGGGGCTTGGTCCGGGCTTCCAATACCCAGCCGGTGTTGGTTTTGCGTTTTGAGGCCCAGACCCAAGCGGCGCTGGCGGCAATTGAAACGGAAGTCCGTCAGGCGTTGGCGCGGTTGACGGCGTCACCTTGTTGAATTGAATTGGCATTGCTGTCAAAAGGTAGCGCTTTAGTTGAAAGGCAAACCTCCCGATACATAGGACAGACCGCTCCGTCGGGTTGCCACCCGCCGTTGCCGAATTGCGAGGAGTAGCGATGCCGTTTCACATGATCAAAAAGACCTTTGTTCATAATTTTTTGTTCAAGATGAGTATCCGCAACCGCTTGATCGTTTATTTCATTCTGGCGGTGTTGATTCCGACTGCGGTGATCTCGATTACGATTTATCTCAAGTCCTCCAGCATCATTACCAGTAAAACCGATCAACTGATTGAAAAAAATCTGACGACGGCCGAGACCAGCATCATTCAGAAGTTTGAGACCGCCGACGACGTGGCGATTCTCATCTCCTTTAATGCCAAATTAATGGAGGCGCTGGCCAAGGATAAGCCCCAAAATACCGTGATGATCATCGATGAGATCGCCACGTTGAACGGTATCCTAGAAGGATATTACCTCTCCAACCTCTCTAATTTCACCCGGACGACACTGTTTCCCAAGATTTACATGTTGGACCGCGCCGAATATAAAGGGTACCGTTTTTCGGACAAAGTCTTTGACATCAGCGAGATTCGGAACGAAAAATGGTATCGGGAGTTTTCCAGCGGCCTTTTTTTGGTGGTGGGTTTTAATAAGCTGAATACGCTGGTCAACACGATCGAGAGCATCAAAGTCGCCCGGAAACTGTATGCGATTAAACCCTCGGGCGTCCAATACAGCGCGTTGTTGACCATCGACATCGAGACCAATTATTTCAACGATATCCTCGAAAGCGTCAAAACCACCCCCAACGGTACGGCTTTTATCATTGACGCCAACGATAACGTCATTTTAAGCACCAAAAACTTCGCAGCCGCCAAACCGGTGGTTAATCAACGCTTCCGCCAGAAGTATCGCGGCGGTGGTTCCTACACGTCATGGATTGAGAAGCTTCACGGCGTTGCCACCTTGGTCTCAGTCAAGCAAATCAACCAGATCAATTGGAAGATCGTCGCCACCGCGCCGGTTAATGAACTCAACGGCGAATTGATCTCTTTCAACCAATTGGTCTTGCTGGTGATTGGGATCGCTTGCGTGCTTGCCTGTCTGATCGCCGTGTTGTTTGTGAATGATATCGCCAATCCGATCCGGAAATTGGTCCAATCGATGTCCGGTGTGAAAGGCGGTAATTTCGAGATTAACCTTTCTTACAAACGCAACGATGAATTCGCTTTCCTGATTAACCAGTACAAAACGATGATGCGCGAGATCAAGGAACTGATTGACCAATTATACATCAGTGAACTGAACAAAAAACAAGCCGAGGTCAGGGCGCGCGAATATGAACTAAAAGCATTACAGGCGCAGATCAATCCCCATTTCTTATATAACACCTTGGACTCGATCAACTGGTTGGCCATGAAATATCAAGCCGAAGATATCAGTATCATGGTGAAGAGCCTCTCCAACTTCTTTCGGTACAGTTTAAACCGGGGCAAGACGGAGATTCGCTTGGAAGAAGAGAAAAAGCAGATTGAAAGCTACTTGATGATCCAACGGATCCGTTTTCAGGAGAAACTCGATTTCAGGGTGGAGTTCGCCCCGGAGATTCTCAAATGCAAGACGATCAAACTGATTCTCCAACCGCTGGTGGAGAACGCGATCTTGCATGGGATCGAAAAACGGAAAGGGGAAGGCTTGATTACCATCACCGGGCGGAAAGTCGCCGACCGGATCGAAATTATTATCGCCGACAACGGCGCCGGCGCCGATATTGAGGAGCTGAACCGGATCTTGACCGATGAAGCCGACCCCGAAACCGCTTTCGGCATTCGTAACGTCAACGAGCGGATCAAACATTTCTTTGGCGCAACCTACGGCATGACGTTTGCGCTGAACGCCGCCGGGGGCGTGACCGCGGTGATTACCATCCCGTTCCGGGAAAACCGCAGCTTTAATAGCACGGAATAAGGAGAACACCATGCTCAAAATGGTTTTAGCCGACGACGAATCGATCGTCAGAGACGGATTATGCAACATTATCGACTGGCGACAGTGTGGAATCGAAATCGTCGCCGTGGCCGCCGACGGGCAAGCGGCGATTGATTTATGCTTGGAGCATCATCCGGATATTTTGTTCACCGATATCCGGATGCCGTTTTTTGACGGGTTGGAGGTTGCCGCTTACCTGAAAGAGCGGGGGGAAGCGCTGAAGGTGATCCTTTTCAGCGGCGTCCAGGATTTTAGTTACGCCAAGTCGGCCCTGAACATCAATGCCGAGGGTTATATTCTAAAACCGTTAGAAATAGCGGAACTGGTCGCGGTAGTAACCAAAGTGGTCCAGAAGATCACCAACGAAAAGCGGCTCGCCGCAAAAGTGCAGAACCTGAAAGACCAATTGAACGAGAATTTTGGGGCGGCTCGCGAAAAATTCCTGCGCAACCTGATCTTGGGAACGTATAAAAATGAAACGGAAATCGGGGATAAACTGGTCTATTTCAAGGAGCCGGTCTTGGCTCAGGCATCGGTGGCAGTAGCCGTCTTACAACTTGACGACTATGCCAAGACCATTGAGAATTATCATGAGGCCGATAAACAACTGCTGAGTTTCTCCGTCACCAGTGTGGTCGAGGAAGTGCTCCGACGGCATTGCCGCGGCGCTTGCGCGTTGATGGGCGATAATGAATATGTCATTTTATTTAACCCCCAACCGGAAGAACAACCTTTTGAAAGCGACTTATATACGGAAATCGCCCAATCGTTGCAAACGTATTTGCAACTTTCGGTTTCGATTGGGATTGGCCGGACTGTCGCTAATCTGCAGAAGATTAATTCCGCTTATAAAGAAGCGCTCAATGCGTTGCATTTCAAGTTTTACACCGGAAAAGGCTCGATCATCAACATTTCGGACATCCGGCCCGAGGCGGCGGCGGTGGTTTATCCCGATTTTTATGAAGCGGAGAACCAGTTGGCGAACCTGGTGAAAGCGGGGAATGTCGGCGCGACTCAAGCTGCGGTGGAGAAGCTGTTTGCCGAGTTCAAACTGGAACAGCGCTATACGGTGGAGTACGTCCAGCGCATCTGCGCCGAACTGGTTTTTACGCTCTCCAAAGCCTTATATGAGATCGGCGAAGATCGCATTGGAATCGCCGGTCGCCGTCCGGCGATTTTGGATACGATCGACCGTGCCGAGAGTATTTTTGAGTTGCAACAGCAGATCGACACCTTGCTGGCAACCATCGCCAGCCATTTCGCGACGAAATACACCCAGAAGAACAGCAAAATCATCACCGAGATCAAACGCCTGATCGACCGGGAGTATATGGAAGATCTCAGCGTCAATAAAATCGCCGATACGGTTTATTTGTCCCCCAATTATCTGAGTTTGATCTTTAAACGGGAGACCGGGGAGACGTTGACCGATTATCTGACCAAAAAGCGGATCGAAATTGCGAAGGATTTGTTACGGACGACTGACGCCAGGATTCTCGACGTTGCCGCGATGGTCGGCTTTCAAGACGCCTCCTATTTCAGTAAAGTCTTTAAAAAACAGACCGGCGTCCACCCGCAGAAATACCGGACCCCTGGTTAAATTTTGATGAAAAATTTGATTGAAATTTACGATTTTGCAATAGATAATTCCATTTAGTTTTCCCTCCCAAAAATCTATAATCATCTCAGAGACCGGTAAAAACTTGTTTTCATCTCAAGAACAAGGGGGAAACGTAGTGAAGAAACAGTTGATTAGGATCGCAGCTTTCGGTGTCAGTCTGGCGTTGTTGGTGGCACTGTCAGCCGGTTACGGCAAGATTCAAGCCAAACCGAAAGATCCCAAAGTGGATACCATTCGGGTTTGGACCAATAATGCCGCCACCAAAAGCGAAGACGAGAAGATGATCGCCGATTTCAACAACGGAATCGGTAAAACCAAGGGCATTTTTATTGAGTACCGGGTCTACGGCGGTGATTACAATAACGTGTTAAACATCGCCGCCGCCGCGAATGAAGCGCCCCACCTTTTCAAATTGCAACAAGGCAGCGTCGGTCAGTTTATCAAAGCGGGCTGGGTGTTGCCGATCGAGGAGATGCCGGGCGGACGAAGCTTTTTAAAAAAGTATCACACCTTTTTGCAACCGGGTTATAACGTGTTTAAGGACAAAACCTATTCGGTGCCGGTCGGTGTCAGTACCCTCGGCGTCGCTTATAACAAAGCGTTGTTAAAGAAGAACGGTTTTGCCAAACCGCCGGAGACTTGGAAAGAACTCCGCGAAATGGCCAAAGTCATCACGAAAAACGGCGGCGGCAAGGAATTTGGTTTCATTGAAGGTTTAAAGAGCACCGGTTATGTCAGCGCCAACGGTTTATGGCATTTTGCTTCCTCCGTCGGACATTCCGAATTCAACCAAAAGACCGGGCGCTTCGATTTCGGTTCCTTAAAACCGTTGCTGCAGCTCTGGGCGGATATGCGCGCTGACGGCAGTTGGTTCCCGGGTGTGGAAAGCCTCAACAACGATCAAGCGCGGGCCCAGTTCGCCGAAGGTAACATTGGCTTTAAGCTGTCCGCCAGTTGGGATCCGGCGGTTTGGAAAGAACAATTCCCCGCCAAAATGGATTGGGGTATCTGCCGTCCGGTCGCCGACCCGCAAGACCGTTACCGGGATTATGCGTACCAAACCTTTTCGGTGCTCCTAGGCTCCAAATCCAAGGAACATTCGGCGAAGGCCTTTGAGGTTTTAAAGTTGTTCACCAGCGATGATACCATTATCAAACTTTACGAAGCCGGAAAACAAATCCCGTACAAACGGGAACTGCTCAAGAAAGTGACCAACCAGCCGACGGTTAAAAATTTCGCCGACTTTGCCGACTTAAGTTCAACCTATTCGTATCCGATGAGCCCCAAAGCCTACCTGAAGCTTGAAGGGGAGACGGCCGAAGTGGTCATCGCCAAAGTCATCTTGGGTTTGGTCACCCCGGAACAAGCCGTTGCCGATCTGGACAAACGCTACAATGAAGCGCTGGACCGCGCCGTCAAAGATGGCTTGGATATTTCCGAGTATACCAATAAGGCCAACCTAAAGTATAAGAAGCGCTAAACGGTAATTTACAGTTTGTTTGGCAAAAACGAAAACCCTGTCTGAAGAATTCTTCTTCCGGCAGGGTTCCTTAGTAAAATGGCCGCAAAATATTTTATAGTATACATATTTTCCTTTGTCAATTCGCGGAACGAACAAGGAGTGTTTTTCAGATGAAGCCAACAGTCGGAGCGGGTGTCGTCAACGCGCCAACCGGAATCTTTCATAAGCTTAAACGAGTTCTGACCCGGGATGATACGATCCCTGCCTATATTATGATTACCCCGATGGTACTCGGTTTCCTGCTATTTACGATATACCCCATTATTTACGTGGTACGGTGGTCATTCTTCGATTACGACGGTTTTTCGACCGCGTTGTTTATTGGGGGAGAGAATTTTGTCCGCCTGTTCAGCCGGGACCTCAACTATTGGTGGTCGTTGTTGAACACAGTCATCATCACCGTGGGCAAAATGGCGTTGGAAATCCCGCTGGCTTTGCTGCTGGCGGTGTTGCTCAATTCCAATTCGAAAGTGAATACCTTCTTCCGGACCTTCTTCTTCATGCCGACCATCGTCAGTACCGCCATCGTCGGCCTGATCTTTTCGATCCTGTTCGGCTCCTACAACGGTATTATTAACACCCTGCTGGTAAAGTCGGGATTGATCGGCGCCAACATCGGTTGGTTCGGGAACAAATGGCTGGCCATGACAGTGGTGGTCCTGGCTTCGGTCTGGAGTCATTTCGGTATCAATATGGTCTTCTTCCTGATGGGGTTGCAAAGCATTCCGAAAGAGTTGTATGAGTGCGCCGATATTGACGGCGCCAATCAAGTTCAGCAGTTTTTTAAGGTCACCCTGCCGATGTTGCTGCCGATTTTGCAGATCATCCTGATGCTGGCGATGGTGGAAGGACTGAAAATGTCCGATCTGGTGCTGGTTTTGACCAATGGGCAACCGGGCGGCCAAACCGAAGTGGTGATGACCTATATCTATAAATATTTCTTCCCGACCGATGCGATGTCCGGCGGTCTGATCCAATATGGTTACGCTTCGTCGCTGGCGACAGTCACGGCGATTATTGTCGGCGTCATCACCGTGAGTTACCTGAAATTCTCCAAAAAGATGAGCAATATCTATTAAGGAAGTGAAACCATGGTTAAGACTGCGGCTCAAAATCTGATCAAACCGTTGATCTTCAGCTTGTTATCCATAGTCTTTGTGATCAGCATCTTTCCGATCCTCTATATTATCCTGGCTTCATTCAAGACCAATGCGGAGATTCTGACCTCGGGGGCGAATATCTTTCCGGCGCGTTTTCTGACGGAAAACTACGCGAAAGCTTGGAACCTGGCTAATTTCAAGTTATATACCTGGAATAGTATTTACATGTCCTTTTTCATTGTAATCGGCTCGATTATCACGGCGACCACCTTGGCGTATGTCTTTGATCGCGGGGTTTTTGCCGGGAAAAAGTTTTTATTCGGCTTACTGCTTTCAACGATGTTTATTGCGCTGGGGACCTCCAGCTTATTCCCGCAGCTGCAGGTGGCGAAGCTGTTTGGCTTGCACACTTCGTTGTGGGGGGTAATTGTCGTCCGGGTGCTTGGGATCAACGTTTCCCTGGTTTTTGTGGCCAAAGGATATTTGGCGACGATCCCCAAAGAGATTGACGAAGCGGCGAAGATCGACGGCTGCGGCTTCATCGGGATCTATTGGCGGATCATCTTTCCGTTGTTGAAGCCGTTGATCGCCACCATCGGCCTGCTCTCATTCCGGGCGGCTTGGAACGACTATTTGCTACCGTTGGTCTTTACGTTGACCAATCCCAATAAATCGCCGCTGATCGTCGGAGTGATCAATCTAATGAACACCGGCGACTCCGCATCGTCATGGAACCTGATGCTGGCGGCCACCACCATCGCCATCGTGCCGATGTTGACCGTTTACTTGATCTTGAATAAATATTTCATTACCGGCCTGATGAGCGGGGCGGTAAAGGGTTAACCTGCTCTCCTGACCCAATTAACCATGACGAAAGGAAGGACGTACCAATGTCCGCAAAACTTCAATCCAGTCCGGTCATTCGCCGGTGTCCCAATAATCCGATTCTGTCCGCCCGGGAACTCCCGTTCGCCTCGAACCTGGTCTTCAATGCCGGAGTCGCCAAATACCAAGGCCAATATGTCATGTTATTCCGGAACGATTACGGCTATTCGGGCGGAAACAACTTTCAAGGCACCAACCTTGGTCTGGCTTACAGTGACGACGGCATCAAGTGGAATGTCAACAGCAAGCCCTGTTTTGACTTGAAAAGCGCGGAGATCCTCCGGGCCTACGACCCGCGTTTGACGGTTATTGAAGGAAAATGTTACGTTTGTTTCGCGGTGGACACCCGTCACGGGTTGCGGGGCGGGATCGCCGTTACCGAAGACTTTGAAACGTTCGAAATTCTCAGCTTGTCGGTTCCCGACAACCGGAACATGGCCTTGTTCCCGGAACGGATCAACGGTCACTACGTCCGGTTGGAACGGCCGTTCCCCGTCTATAGCCGGGGGGGCCTCGACCGTTTCGATACCTGGATCTCAGACTCCCCCGACTTGAAATATTGGGGCAACTCCCAACTGGTCTTGGCGGTGGAGGATGTCCCGTTCGCCAACGATAAAACCGGGCCGGCGGCGCCGCCGATCAAGACCGAAAAAGGCTGGCTGACATTGTTCCACGCGGTCGACCTGGACCCAACCCGCGGCAAAAACGGTTGGGAGGATCGCTGGCAGAAACGCTATTCGGCCGGAATCATGCTGTTGGATCTGAACGATCCATCCAAAGTGATCGGAATGTCCAAAGAACCGTTGCTTGCTCCAGAGGCGCCTTATGAACGGGATGGCTTCCGCAACGACGTGATCTTCCCGGGCGGGATGATCCTGGAGGAATCCGGCGAGGTTAAAATCTATTACGGCGCCGCCGATACGGTGGAGTGTTTGGCAACGGCCGATCTGAACGACTTGCTCAAACTTTGCAACCAACCGAAATAGAGGTGGGCGCTGATGCCGCAACCATACGATTGGCCGTTGGAACAGCTAAGAACCTATCAACCGGAGTTGACGAAACAAGCGGACTTCGCGGTTTTTTGGAGCCGGACCTTGGTCGAACTGGCTCAGACTCCGCTGGAATACCGGATGGAGCCTTATGATTATCCGGTACGGGGCGTCAAAGTCTATAACCTTCGCTACCGGAGCTATCGTGACGCGACCATCGAAGCCTGGCTGGTATTGCCGGACGGTCCGGGACCTCACCCGGGCTTGGTGTTGTTCCATGGTTATAATTGGGCTTTTGACGGCAAGATTCATGATACGGTCAACCTGGCCTTGCATGGTTATGCCTGTTTTCAATTGTTGGTCCGCGGCCAGCAGGGCCATAGTGAAGACAATATTGGGTCGCCCGCCGGACATCCGGTGGGCTGGTTGACCCAAGGAATCGCCGATCCCGCCGCATATTACTACCGGGCCGTCTATATGGACGCGGTCCGGGCGCTGCAAGTTCTGGCAACCATCAAAACGGTTGATCCCAACCGCATCGGGGTGATGGGCGGGAGTCAGGGCGGAGGATTGGCGCTGGCGGGAGCCGCGCTTTCGGATATTCCGCGGGTGGCGGTGGTGGACTTTCCGTTTTTGGCCAACTTCGAACGGGCGATTGATATCGCACCCGGCGGCCCCTATTATGAACTGAATGAATACTTCCGGCGTAACTCCGCTCCGGAGTATGAGACGGCGGCGCGGCGCACCCTCAGTTACTTTGATCTGATCAACCACGCGCCGCAAGTCCGCTGTTACACCTTGATGACGATGGGGTTGATCGACCAGACCACCCCGCCTTCAACGGTGAGCGCGGTCTACAATCACTTGCGCTGCGCCAAGGACCTGATGGTCTGGCGCTATTTCGGGCACGAGGTCATTCCCGGTTCGATTGAGCGCAAACTCCGAACGTTGCTCCGGTTTTTACAGGCGGAACCGGAGTGAAACAATGATAAGCTGTTATGCTTTGAATCTGAAAATAAAGGCGGAATGAGCAATGACGAACAATTCCTCTTTTTACGATCTGATCGTTGCCGGCGGCGGTCCGTCGGGAGTCGCCGCCGCAGTTTGCGCCGCCCGGAATGGCGCGCGGGTCTTGCTCCTCGAACGGCATGGTTTTTTGGGCGGGATGGCTACGGCGGCTTCAGTTCCGACCTTCTGCCCGTATACCGACGGAAAAAATGTGGTGATCCGGGGAATCGGGCTTGAAGTCTTGCACAAGATGAAACAGGCGCAAAACTTTGAAACGCCGTTCCGGGATAAGCCGGAAGAACTCAAGCGCCGCTACGATTGGGTGCCGATCGATCCGGAGGTGTTAAAGGCGGTCTTGGACCAACTGGTCTGGGAAAGCGGTTGCCAGGTGTTGTTGCACTCGCTGATCACCGATGTGGTCGCCACGGCCGGTGTCGTCAAGGCCGTGGTCGTGCAGGATAAGTCCGGTCGCCGTGAGATTGGTTGCAACTATGTGATCGACTGCACCGGGGACGCCGATATTGTGATGGCGGCGGGCGGTCAATGCGAGTATGGCGATGAACGGGGTTTGGTCCAAGCGCCCACACTTTGCTTCCGGTTGGCCCATATCGACCTGGACCGTTTTATGAACTACGTTCAGGCGACCGGAGAAAACGGCAATCTTGCCAAAGCGGTGGCCCGGGCGCGGGAAGCCGGTGAGTTCCCCTTTGCGGAGAAACATGTCTGCGGTTTTGCCATTCAAAATCACGGCATGGCTGGAGTGAATTTTGGCCATGTCTATGAAGTCAATCCGTTACGGGCCGAGGATTTGACCCGGGCCGAGCTGGAGGGGCGGCGACAACTCCCGGCGTTGTTGGCTTTTTTGCGTAAATACGTCCCGGGTTTGGAAACGGCGGTCCTGGCTTCGTCCGGGCCGATGATCGGGATCCGAGAGACCCGGCGGATCGTCGGCGAATACCGGATGACGCAGCAGGATTATTATCAACGCTCCAATTTCGCGGATACCATTGCCCGGTACGCCTATCCCATTGATCTTCACGCGGCCTCCGCCGGAGCAGTGGTCGACCAAAACGCCCCGGACGAATATGTCTCCAGCAAGTACCGGGACGGCGAATCGTACGCTATTCCTTACCGGGCCTTGCTGCCCCAAGGATTGCGCAATGTGATCGTCGCGGGACGGCCGCTTTCGGCCGATCGGGCGATGCATGGTTCCTTCCGGGTGATGCCGGCTTGTTTCGCCACCGGGCAAGCGGCCGGGACGGCGGCGGCGCTGTGCGGCAAGGACCAATTTGAACTCCGGCAGGTTGATATCGAAACGCTCCAGGCGACACTGAAAACCCAAGGGGCGTATCTTGGCGAATGAACTTCTGTGGATAACGTAGCCCATTGAGTCGCAAAATGATCTCATTGAGTCGCTCAACCAGAACATTTTGTGAATAACTCAGCTACGTTATTAACAGAATGATCTGTTTTTGTGAATAACCGATCTACGTTATCCACAAAACAAGCTCATTTTGTGAATAACCGATCTATTTCTGTGACTCAATGAGATCATTTTGTGAATAACTGATCTATTTTTGTGAGTAAACGATCTATTTCTGTGGATAAACGGTTGCGGGTTGTGGATAACTTTTATTCCCGGGGTGTTTCTGTTAGTAAATAAACGATTCCTGTGGATAAATGGGATCGTTTCGTAAGGGGCTATTGCCAAACTGAACTTTGGTTCATTTTGCAATGGCTTCTTTTCTTTTTTGAGCGAAGATCAGGAGAACTCGCAAGAGAGGCTAATAAAACCAGTTGACATTTTGCAAACAAATAAATATAATGACTATGTAATTGGTAGACATCAATGAGGTGTGTTTGAAATGAAAACTGCGAATCTGTTTTGGGAAGCCGGTCTGGCGGAGCTGAAACAAGGTTATATTTACGACGCCGGGACTGAAGAATATGTATGTATCCTTTGTGGGGAACGGTTCACGCAAGGCCGGATCTACCCGTTGGGCGCCTGGTTTTTGGATGCGGAGAAAGCGGTCAAAACCCATATCGCCGAGTTACACGGTTCGACTTTCCAATTTCTCTTGGACCTGGATAAAAAGGTGACGGGACTGACCGACCACCAGAAGGAGATTTTGACCTGCTTTTACCGGAATATGGCCGATAAAGAGATTGCCGCCAAAATGGAGAACGGCAATACCTCGACCATTCGTAACCAACGTTTTTCGTTCCGGGAGAAGGCCAAACAAGCCAAGGTTTTTTTGGCCATCATGGAACTGCTGGAAGAACATTCGTCCAAAACCGGGCAGTTGATTGCGATTCCGCCCGGCGTCCGGATGGTGGACGAACGGTACGACATTACCGAAGCGGAAAACGAGTCGATTTTGAAAAATTATTTCCAAGCCGGCGTCGACGGTCCGTTACGTAGTTTTCCCAAAAAAGAAAAAAGGAAAATCGCCATCTTAAAACAGCTGGTGCAAAGGTTTGAACCGACCCGGCGCTACGCCGAGCAAGAAGTCAACGAGATTTTAAAGGCGGCGTTTGACGACTATGTCACTTTACGCCGTTATCTGATCGAATACGGATTTATGGATCGCTGCCCCGACGGCAGTTTATATTGGGTAAAGCAAGAGCAGTAAGGTGTTAATAAACATCAAACGGAAGGAAGTAAATCAATGGAAAATTCACTGATTACGTGTGAAACTTATCAACGGCGGTTGAGAGATCTCTGCTTACGCAGCGGTTTGGAAGAATTTCCGACCAAACGCCGGGATCAGTTGATTTTGTTAAAAAGTATCGCCAACGGTTTTGCGGCCGATCAAGTATATTCGGAGCAAGCCGTTAATGAGGTCATCAAAAACTGGCGCAATGGCGCCGACTGCTTCAGGGGTTGGGATCATGTGACATTGCGCCGGCGTTTGGTCGACGAGTCGTTTCTCGACCGCGCCCCGGACGGTTCCAGTTACCGGGTTAACCCCGACGGTCCGGGGGAACTGGCTTTTGAGCCCGGAGTTGAGCAAGTCGTGTTGACCGCGGTTTTAGCGGAAGGCCAACGGGAGATAGAACAACGGAAAGCAACGTATCTACTAAATCATGGTTAATAACGAGGCGAACAATCCGGTCGCAATTGGGTAGAACATTTTGCGGCCGGACCGCGGAAAGGAAGACGAACAATGGACCGCCGTGCGGAATTAAAAGCAGCTTATAAGAATCGCCCCAAAAATATGGGCATTTATCAGATTCGCAATCTTGCCAACGGAAAAGTGTATATCGGGAGCGCGCTTAATCTCGATAGCCGCTTCAATTTGTTTGCAATGGTCACCAAATACGGTGGGGGTTGGGCGGGAAATACCCAGTTGACCCAGGAAATGAAAGAGTTGGGTATGGAGAATTTCACCATTGAAATTCTCGACCAATTAAAAGAGAGCGATGATCCGCTGTATGATTACAGCGAGGATTTGCAGACGTTGGAAGCGTTGTGGCTGGAGAAGCTTCAACCATACGGGGAGCGGGGTTATAACAAACGGAAACCTGAGTAGCGGTAGCTAGACGGTTATAATCTTGGGGTGAATTAATGAAAACAACTTCGGTGAAAAACTGCCGGAGTTGTTTTTTGTTGAGTAATCACGATGGCGATTCATTCTCTTTAATCGTTAATCAGGATTATATTCAATTGTCTATTTCTTTTTAATTCAAAAGGTATATAATAAAACCACGAAATTTGGAATGAGATGGAATGAGATTGGATCGGACTTGGTAAGTTTATTATTTTCTTGTACTAGAAGGAGGTGACTCAAAGCCAAACGGCTTTGAACGCAATGAAAATTACCAATCAACTTGCGATGCTGGAGATTTCCGCCAATGTGCTGGGAAATCCCAGTGTAGTTTACCCCACGTTGCTCTGGGATGACCAGACAATGATTTTAGTGGACACCGGATTCCCGGGGCAGTTGCCTTTATTTCAAGCGGCCATCACCGGGCTCGGTTTGGAATTCGCACGGTTAAATCAAGTGATCATTACCCATCAGGATATTGACCATATCGGCAGTTTGCCGGCACTGGTGGCGGCGTTGCCGGAGCCCCCGGAAGTTTTGGCGCACGAAAACGAAAAACCGTATATTCAAGGGGACCAACGGTTGATCAAGTTCAGCGCCGAACGGTTGGCGACCTTGCCGGAAGAACAACGCCAACGGATGCGGCAGGTTGCCGCCAACCTTCCCAAAGCCAAGGTAACCCGGACGGTGTCCGACGGCGAATTCCTGCATTGGGGCGGCGGTATTACGGTGATTCATACCCCCGGCCATACGCCGGGACATCTCTGCCTCTACCTCCACGTCAGTAAAACATTGGTTACCGGGGACGCCTTAAATGTCGTTGATCAGCAATTGATTGGGGCGATTCCCCACTACACGCAGGATATTGAGCAGGCGGCGGCATCGCTGCGGAAATTGGCGCAATACGATATCGAAAATGTCATCAGTTATCACGGCGGGTTATATCGCGGAAACGTCAACGCCCGGATTGCGGAGTTGGCGGAAGGGACAGTGTAGAACGGACGATGCGCAACGAAACCCAAGTCCTCAAGCAAATCCTGGATTACGCTCAGGGTAATCCGGCGATCCGGTGCGTAATCCTGAACGGTTCCCGGGTCAACCCCAAGGTGGTCAAGGATATTTTCTGTGATTACGATGTGATCTTTGGTGTCACGGCTCCGTTGCTTTTTTTGGAAAACCGGGAGTGGATCCGCTGCTTTGGCGAATTGATCATCATGCAACAAAATGTTATCCCCATGAACGATACGCAAGGACAGATTTTTTTGATGCTGTTCGCCGATGGCGTCCGGATCGACCTGTCATTTGCCGGCGTCAACTTCCTTCATTATTGGCTTGAAGACAGTTTGACCAAAGTATTGCTGGATAAGGATCATCTCCTTGGGGAGGTGGAACCGCCCAGTGAACGGTCTTACGTTACCACAGAACCCACCAAGGAAGAATTTGAAGCTACGCTCAATAACATCTGGTGGTGCGCGACGAATGTCGCCAAAGGACTATGGCGCGAGGAGCTGCCGTATGTGAAAAGTATGATGGATATGGTGATCCGGCCAGACCTCATCGCCGTACTATCCTGGTATGCGGGGCTGCATCATCCATGCCCATGGCAGGTTAATGTAGGTAAGTTCGGCAAATGGTTAAAAAGAGTTTTACCCAAGGCGATTTGGGAGGCTTATCTTAAGACCTATTCCGGGGTTGATCCGGCTGAAATTTGGGAAGCATTGTTGGCGACGGGTAAGCTCGTTGGGGAGATCGGCCCGGAACTGGCGGAACAGTTGGGTTATGAATATCCGTTGGAGGATGACCGGCGGGTGACCGAGTATTTGCAGAAGGTGCGGGAGTTACCCAAAGCATAGATGCGATAACCAGAACATTGCCTAATCTACCGTAATGAACAATTTGGTAAAAAAGCCCCAAAATCACATTTTGGAACTAATGCTGTCAAAGGACGTTTAAATTTTTAAGAACAACCAAAATCGGCAATAATGGAATCATTCATTCCGCTGAGTTGGTAAACCTTTGAAAGAACCGGCAAGAATAAGAGGGGCTTACATGAGATGTAAACATTGCGGTTTAGAGTATCAATCCGATGGTGGCGTATGTCCGGGTTGCGGTGCGGAACCGGAAAAGATCCAGGTTTTGACGCCGGAAGAACGGGAAAACTTTCAGGGAATCACCCTGGAGGACAACCGTCCGGGCGACGGCCGTTATGAGTATCAAGGGGAACAGCCCGGTCAAAGAGTCTTTGTCCACCAATTGAATTGGAACAAAAGCGGATTTTTGTTAAAGCTCCTTGTGGGACTGGTGCTGATCGGATTAATCATCTTTGCCCTACCGCTGGTCTTGCTGGGAGTGGGGGTTTTTGTGGTCGGATGGTTCTCGGCTTGGCTACGTAAACGGTAAAAAAACTGAGAAATAATATAACTTTAAGCCTTAACTTTGAAAAAAGTTGAGGCTTTTTTGTTTGTCCGCAAACAACCTAAATTATGAATTAAAACGCGATTTGTCCATAATGTGGAATATTCATTTCATACAGTGAACTTTTTTCAAAAAATGTTATTTTTACAGAATGAAAGTGCTATCATCAAATAAATGTTAAGTTTTATTAATCAATTATTAAGGAGGCAGACTGGTTGAAAGTTGCAGAAGTTTAGCGAGAATACGCAAAAAACAACGGATTCAAGACACTTGTAGTAATTTAGGTGCGGCTTTGCGTTGGAGATATCGGAAATTTGAAAAGTTAAAAATTAATGATTGCCGCCCCGCCACAAAGAGTAGTCCACAGTGGAGGTTACTTGAAGGTTTTGATGCGCTTGCGCCCGATTGCTCCCGGGGTAAGGGCAACAGCCCGACACCACAAAGAATTTGTCTGACAGCGATGCGATCGCTATGGAACCGTATAGGAGGGATACAATGCTTCACAAGAAAATGGCGCAACCGAGATCGAAGGCAGTGCAGGATTGGGGTTATTTGCGTGAGAAAGCCACGCCATATCTGTTCTTAGGTCCGGTATTCGTACTTATCATCGGATTTTTGTTATACCCGTTCTGTAGTGTCTTTTATTTTAGTTTTCTAAACTTCAACCCTACCATGCCATATCTGAACGGATTTGTCGGTTTTGACAACTATATCAAGATTTTCACCAAAGATCCGCTCTTTTACCGTTCGTTAACGGTCTCCGGAGTTTGGGTGTTCGGCCAGGTCGTTTTGCAACTGATCTTCGGACTGGTGACGGCCTTGGTGTTAAATCATCAATTTCGTGGCCGCAGTTTAATTAGAGGATTGATGTTCACCCCGTGGGCGATCTCCGGGGTTATCGTGGCCATCATGTGGTCGATGATCTTCAATGAGCATTTTGGTTTGCTCAATGATTTACTGCTCAAAACGGGCTTGATCTCTCATAAACTCGCCTGGGTCTCCAACACGAACACCGCCTTGTTTTCGGTAATGATCTCCGAATTGTGGCGGGGGATTCCCTTCTTCGCCATTTCATTACTTTCCGCGTTGCAACTGATCCCGGGCGAGTTGTATGAGTCCTGCGCCATGGACGGCGGCGGGCGAGTTGTTTCGTTTGTCCATATCACGCTGGCGTATTTGAAGGAAACCATCATCGTTACCACGCTGTTGCGTGCGGTATGGGAGTTCAAGTCGGTCGATATTATCTACAACCTAACCGCGGGCGGTCCGGTGAATTCTACGACTACCTTGAGCATGTACATGGCGGAGCAGGCGATTAACCTAAATAATTTTGGTTATGGCTCCGCGCTCTCGGTGATCGCCTTCGGGATCCTCACCGTTTTCGCCATCAGCTACCTCAAATTAGGCGGCCTCGGAGGTGACTCGAAATGAGACAAACGGATTTTAAAACGAAAATGATCAACCTGTTCGGTATCTATCTGCCATTGACGGTGTTGCTCATCTTTACCCTAACGCCGTTTTACTGGGTGCTGAATACCTCATTGAAACAGGAAGGCAATATTGTCAAATTGCCGGTTCAGTATTGGTCCAGTCCGATCACATTTGATAATTTCGTCAATATGTGGCAGAACATGAATTTCTCGCGATATTTCTTTAACAGTTTATTGGTCAGCACCTCGGTGATGATCATCGTTGTTGTCTTTACCTTGTTATCGGGTTATGCGTTGAGCCGGTTCAATTTTAAAGGGAAGAAAATCGCCATTTTGGTGTTATTGTCAACCCAGTTTTTCGGGGGCCAAATGTTATTGATTCCGTTGTTTATGATCTACAAACAACTGCATTTGTTGAATAGCCCCTTATGCCTAATTATCAATGATTCGACGTTTGAGGTGTCATTTAACTCGATCTTGATGATGGGTTTCTTCTCCAACGTATCGCCACAGTTGGAAGAGGCGGCGATGATTGACGGTTGCAGCCGGATGAAAGCGATCTTCCACATTCTTTTCCCGATTTTACTGCCGGGAATTGTCGCCGCCGGCTTTTTCGCGTTTGTTTCCTCATGGAAGGAATTTTTATTTGCGATCATGCTGATTAACGATCCCGAACGTTTCACGATCCCGGTGGGATTGAGCTATATGTTGGGTGAGTTTAACATCAACTACGGAACCTTGGCGGCGGGCGGCATCATCGCCATCATTCCGTCATTTATCCTCTTTAGCTATGTTCAAAAATATCTGGTCCAAAACTTGTCGGCCGGAGCGGTCAAAGGATGACTTGGTACTTTATACCGTACCGGAGGGATTCGGGACAGTATAAAAATAAAAAAGGGAGGATTGAAAATGGTTAAGCGAGTATGTTTGGCAATCATGATTTTGAGTTTAGTGGTAGTGATGACGGTTTCAATGGTGGGAGCGGCCGAAAAAAAAGTAGAACTCATCTATTGGGATCAAAACCCCGGTCCGGATCGGACACCTTATCTACAGGAATTGTTGAAAAAATTTGAGAGCCAGAACCCCAATATCACGGTGAAGTACGTCGGAATCCCTTCCGGTTCCGCGGCGCAGAAATATAATTTAGCCGTCGCCGCCGATGCGACTCCGGATGTGGCGATCGTACCCGGAAGCTGGATCTCGGTTTTAGTAGCTCAAAAAGCCTTGTTGCCCTTGGATTCGTATTTCAACAAGTGGAATGAAAAAAATAAGATCGGTCAGGCGTATATCGGACAGATCCGTCATGGCGCTCCCGACAATAAACTCTATGTCATTCCCAACACGGCGAACGCCTATTGTTTATGGTACCGGACCGACCGGTTCAAAGCGGCCGGGCTGAGCGCCCCGAAGACCTGGGACGAGTTTTTTGACGCAGTCAAAAAAACGAGCGACAAAAAGAACAATCAGTATGGTTTCAGTATCCGGGGCGGCGCCGGTTCGGATACGGTTGTGCTGGCGGGAATCGTCGCCTATTCCGGAATGACCTCATTTTTTGATAAAAAAGGCAAATCGCTGATCAACAACCCGGCGGCGGTAAGCTTTGTCGAAAAATTCACCGGAATGTATGATAAATACACACCGCAAAGCGATATCACCAACGGTTACAAAGAGATGGTCGCCGCATTTGACAGCGGTGTCGCCAATATGATCTTACATAATCTCGGCTCATACGGCGAACACAGCCGGTCATTTAAGGATGGACAATACGCGGCGGCGCCGTTGCCCTTGCCCGCCGGCGGCAAACGAACCTTTTTGGCTGACGCGCCCAACGGCAATGCCATCTTTAAGAACACCAAACATCCGAAAGAAGCCTGGTTATTGGTCAGTTATTTAAGCGGGAAGGATCCGCAACGTCTCTGGAATCAAAAAATCGGACAAATCCCAACCTATGTCGATTTATTAACCGAAGACTGGGCCGAACAAGCCCAACATATCAGCACCTTGGGAAAAGCCTTCGCTGTCAAGGGAACGATCGCTGTCAGCCAACCTGAATATCTGCCGGATTACAAAAACATCCGCATCCAGGTTTTTGAGCCCGGGTTCCAAGCAGTAATGGCCGGCAATAAAACCGCCAAGCAATTCTTGGATGAACTCGCCGCCGCTTTGGAAAAGTCGGAAAAGAGTTATCGGGCCAATCAGAAGAAGTAATCGGCCATACGAAGTGAGATTGGGCATCCGCGGATGCCCAATCTCACGAAAGATCAGGAGGTTTCAGCGATGATTGGGCAAGAATTCGCTTCGGAAAAACATTATTATCGGGATGAAAAGACCGGTCAGGAAGTCTGTCAACTGACGACCACGGCGAACAATTATCATTTTTACTTTACCGATAATTCCTTTTCCCTGGATGACAAGGAGATTTATTTCTTGTCGGATCGGGCTGCGCCGCAAACGGGAATATTCAATGTGTTCAAAATGGATTTGGAGACGGGCCGGATGGTTCAGATCACCGCCGAGAAAGACGGAGTCAACCATCGGGCGACCAAAACCCCGGACAGTGAACTGATTGTTTATACAGCCGGGAAACAGATCAAGAAGGTCAATACCCGCACCGGGGCAACGGAAGTCCTCTATGAGGAAAAGTCCAATTTTAATATGAGAGCCCCTTTTATCAGCCCCGACAAAAAGTATTTTGGGGTCGTCCGCAACGAAATGCGGCCCGATTTTGAGCGGGGTCCGAACTATAAGGGATTTAAGTCAACAATGTTTTCGGTGAAAAAAGCCTACATCACCCTGGTTTATCTTGACGGCTCCAAAGCGATCGACCTGTATGAGGACACTCACTACTTGGGACACTTTCAGTTTGCGCCCGATGACAGCACATTGGCGATGTTCTGTCATGAAGGACCGTGGAATTTGGTGCAACAGCGAATTTGGCTGTTCGATCTGGTAGCGCGGAGCGCCGAACCGTGTTTTCGCCAAGCAGCGGATGACTGCGTCGGACATGAATTCTGGACGCGGGACGGCTTGATCTTCTTTGATAATCGGGGCGCCGGACATGACGGGACGATCACTTCCAAGAAAACCCAAGCAACGATTGAAACGGCCGATGGCGATGTCAGGCCATACATTGGATTGGCGGATAAAAACGGCGCATTGATCCGTAAAATCGACATGCCGTATTATTGTAATCATTATCATGCCAATAACGACAATACGCTTTTGGTCGGCGATACCGCCGATGATGTGGCGCTGATCGATATCAGCACCGATCAGCCGACACTCAGGATCCTTTGCTCGCATCAAACTTCCTGGTACACCTCGACGCGGCATTGCCATCCCACGTTTGGCTGGAATGGGCGCCGAATTCTTTTTGAGTCCGACCGCAGCGGAAATCAACATATTTATCTGGTGGATTTGAAATGAGCGAACAGCAACTTAGGAGAATTATGAATCGTGAAAAATATGCAGAACGATAAAGAACAAAACCGGAATCATTCAGTCCAGGTCCTCAATCGTTGTTTTGCAATTTGGGAGGCGATCGCCAATAATCAGGGCGAAGCTTCATTGGCCACATTGAGCAAGGTTTTGGCGATTCCGCATAGTACAATTCATCGGATTCTTGCTAGTTTGATTCAATTGGGATACGTGGAGCAAAACCCGCAAAACGGTTATTATCGCTTGGGATTGAAAATTCTACGGTTTTCCAATATAATCCTGGAAAAGCTGGATTTACGAAAAATAGGCCAGATGCATTTACATGAATTAATGCAGACTACCGGCGAAACTGCGAATCTGGTTGTGCTTGACGGCGATGAAGTCGTCTATGTCGAGAAGGCGGAAAGTCAAGCATCGGTTAGGGTGTTCTCACTGATCGGTAAGCGGGCTCCCGTCCATACCACCGGCGCCGGAAAGATCTTATTGTCCGAGATGGCGCAGCCGGATATTATCGGTATTTTGAAACGGAAAGGGATGTCGAAGTTGACTTCGTATTCGATCGATACGATCCAGACGTTCCTGGATGAGCTTGAATTGGTCAGGAAACAAGGTTATGCGTTTGATAATGAGGAATGCGAGTTGGGAGCCAGGTGTATCGCCGCGCCGGTCCGTAACCACTTGGGTCGGATCATCGCCTCAATGAGTATTTCCGGTCCGGTCAACCGGATGAGTCCGGCCCGGATCGACGAGTTGATTCCGATTGTTACCAAAAACGCTTTGAGCCTCTCGTTAACATTGGGATTTTCTGAAGAGTTGTTGTTTTAAATTTCGCGATCAGGGAGGAAAAGATGGGATTACGCGAAGATGCTTTGAATTTACATCAGGAAAACCGGGGTAAGCTTGCCGTGGTAAGCAAGGTCAAGCTGGAGAACGCCCAGGATTTGAGTTTGGCGTATTCGCCCGGAGTTGCGGAACCATGTAAGGAAATCGCTCAGAATTCCGAGTTGAGTTTTGAATATACAAATCGCGGCAATTTGGTCGCGTTATTGTCCGATGGAACCGCTGTCTTAGGATTGGGCGATATTGGGCCGACCGCGGCCATGCCGGTAATGGAAGGAAAAGCGATTTTATATAAACATTTTGCCGATGTCGATGCTTTCCCGCTTTGCATCGCCACCCAAGCGGTTGAGGAGATCATTCAAGCCGTGCGGTGGTTGGAACCGACGTTTGGCGGCATTCATTTGGAAGACATCTCCGGGCCGCGTTGCTTTATGATCGAGGAGAAACTAAACGAGCTTTTGGATATCCCGGTCTTTCACGATGATCAGCATGGCACGGCCGTGGTTTGTCTGGCGGGAATCCTCAATGCGTTAAAAGTGGTCGATAAGCGGCTGGATCAGATAAAAGTGGTCATTAACGGCGCGGGCGCGGCCGGCATTTCCGTAGCCAAATTGTTGATTGCGGCCGGAATCGGCGCCGAGCGAATTAAGCTCTGCGATATTGAGGGTGTGCTCTATCCGGGTAGAAAGTCCAACAATGATTATCATGAAGCGATCGCTCGGATGACCAATCCGGCGGGAGCCCAAGAAACTTTAGCCCAGATCTTACCCGGTGCCGATGTTTTTATCGGTGTCTCGGCGCCCCGGGTGGTGACAGCGGAGATGGTCCGCAGTATGGCGCCCCGGGCGATCGTTTTTGCGTTGGCCAATCCGACTCCGGAAATCATGCCGGAAGAGGCGTTGGCGGGCGGCGCGGCGATCGTCGGTACCGGACGTTCCGATTATCCCAATCAAGTCAACAATCTACTGGGTTTCCCCGGGATTTTCCGCGGCGCTTTGGATGTCCGGGCGAGTGCAGTCAATGAAACGATGAAAATTGCGGCTGCCGAAGCGATTGCCGCGTTAATCCCGGCGGCGGAGTTGACGCCGGACTATGTCATCCCCGGGCCGTTTGACCGGCGGGTGGTGCCGGCGGTGGCGTTGGCCGTGGCGCAAGCGGCGATTGACAGCGGCGTGGCGCGTCAACCGCGGACAAAATCTGAACTACGGGACGGACTCGCCAAGCGCGGCTTGGTTTGATATGGGGACGGCCCGGGACAAATGCTAATTTGCGGAGGAATATTACGATGACGAATCCAGCGGCGTCTGGCACAATTACCATTGCCGAATACAATGATCCCGGTTTTAAACATGTATTCGAAAGTAAGGAATGGGCGGTTGCGATCAAAAATTACCAACCGTTAAACGATCTTCAGAACCTGGGTCCATTCAAACGCCATTTGTTAAGCGACGAGGTTTTTATCTTGCTTGAAGGGAAATGCGTGCTGCTGTACGATGATTCGGCGAATCAAGCGGGGACCGCAATGGTCTGCGAAGCGTTGGCCAAGGGGAAGGTTTATTGTGTTGGCAAGGGCGTTTGGCATGCGACGGCCGTTTCCCGGGATGTGAAGCTGATTATTGTGGAAGACCGGAATACTTCCAAGGAGAATACGGAAGCGCTCCAGATCAGTCAGCAACAGATTGGAGACCTCACGCAGCGGATTCAACCGATGCTTGAAGTCTAAACAGGAT
This sequence comes from Bacillota bacterium, assembly GCA_023417475.1. Taxonomy (GTDB): domain Bacteria; phylum Bacillota; class UBA4882; order UBA8346; family UBA8346; genus JAEYPR01. Next base: position 59,991 of record JAEZFP010000032.1, read on the forward strand.
ATATCCAGGCAATCCATAAGAATAACGTCAAGGAGGAACAATCGATGAAACCGGTCTCCCAAATCAAGCTCGGCATTATCGGAAGCGGTCAAGTTACAATTCAGCGCCATATCCCGTCAGTCCGCTTTCTAGCCGATCCGGAAGTGGCAATTGTGGCAGTGGCCGACTCGAAACCGGGTGTGGCAGAGGCGGTAGCCCGGAACAATGAGATTCCGTCGTATTTCACAGATTACCGTGATCTGCTGGCTTCCGATACGATCAATACCGTTGCGATCTGCACCCCGACGTTTACCCATGCCGAAATCGCGATTGTGGCTTTGCAGGCGGGGAAACATGTTTATTTGGAAAAGCCGGTAACTCAAAATGAGGCGGAAATGAAGGCGATTATGCAGGTCGCGGCCGAGTCTGAGCTAGTCCTTGTTGCCGGATCCAACGGTTTACTGCAATGCCAAATGCAGGTAATGAAGCAACTAATTGCCAGCAAAGTCCTGGGTGAAGTCTATTCGATAAGCATTGAACGGGTCGCCGCCCGGGCAACGGGAGATCGCCAACGGCAAACCATGGGCGAAGACGGCGTTATCTTGGAAAATGCCTCCCACGGCGTAGAATGGGCGTTATGGTTCTTAGGCGATCCCAAACCGGTAACGGTTACCGCGATCGGATATTACAAATACGAAAATCTCAGCCGGCAACAGCGCGACCCCCGGGAAGTGGAGGATTCTTTGCTGGCCTTAATCCAATTCGAAAACGGCAGCAGTTTTATGTATAAGGTGCTGCGCTCCGCGGTCACCCCGACGGTTTATCAAATGAATATTTACGGCGATCAGGGCTCGATCAAATACGACGTTCACAAATGTTATAAGGAAAAATCCGACGAATGCCTTTGGTTTTATCAGCAAAACAGCGACGGAGTCGTGGTCGAGTCGAAACCGTTAATTCCATACGGCCGGAATCACGCCGCCATGTACCGGCATTTCTTCGAGTGTATCCGTGCCGGGAAACCTTCGCCGATCAGCGATGGCCGCCGCGCCTTGACGGTGATGAAAATTTTGGATGCGCTTCATTGTTCTGTTCAGCAAAACGGAAGCCAGATCAAACTGGATTGACTGTAATTGATTTGCCAAGAGGTGAAAAAAATGATTGGGCTTGGTTGCCATTCCCGGAATTACGGTTCCGGAACACCGGAAGCGATTTTCGATTTTATCATGAAATTAGGGTTTGAATACATCGATGTTGATGCGGTTGGCACGATCCGACAAGCCGACGTGTTGGCGAGTCCGGAAAAGAACGCCGTTTTGACCCGGGAGCTTTCGGAGAAATTTAAACTTAAACTCGCGGAATATTTTATGGGCGAGGTATTGGTTGAGGGAAAAGGGGTAAATCCCAGCCAACCCGATCCCGGTTTGCGGGAACGAATGGTGAGTAACTTTGCCGTCATCTGCCGTTTTGCCCGGCAAGCCGGTTTCGTGAGCATTATGGGGGCCGTCGGTTCCTTTCAGCCGGAAATCGGTTATGACCGTTCGTTTGAACATGCGGCAACAACACTGCAAATGATGACGACGGTTGCCCGTGATCACGGCGTGGCGTTTCATGTTGAACCCAATCGCCATTCGTTGCTGGATTCCCCGCAACGCGCCTTGGCAATGGTTAAGCGAGTGCCGGAATTGCGGTTTACCGTTGATTTTTTACATTATCAGGTGAACGGTTTTTGCCAAAATGAAACCCTCGAACTGTTGGCTTATGCCGGTCACATGCACGCGCGCCAAGCGGCGGTCAATTGGCCCAAGTGCCCCTATGAATACGGGGAAATTGATTACGACGCGATCATCCAACGATTGGTGGAGTTACGCTGGAATGGCGTTATTACGCTGGAGTTCTGGAATGGGCCGGCGGAGGAAGCGGCAGGAATCAGTCCCGTTGATCAGACCATTTTGATGCGGTACGAATTAAAACGGTTGCTCCGGAAATATCTGGGTTGAGCCCAGCTGAAACCGGCCGGCGGTTCCCCTTTCATAGATTTGGATAGTTCATCGCATAATAACCACGTTAGTGGTTTTTTTTTGGCCAATTTTCCGTTTCCTGATTGAAGAAAAAGCGCCAAAGCGAGTCAACCGACCCTTGAATGCCATATGATCTTACTAAGATGAATTGCGATCCATTTTGAACGGACGGTGATTGGTGATTAAAACGGAAACGAACCAGCCGTGTCCGGTCGAACTGAACCGGAAGGAAAAAGCGTTGCGTTTGATTGACCGGGTGATCGAAGACTGTCTGGATCTGGGGTTTACCCTTGAGCAACTACGGGCGTTGGTCACGATCCATATCCGCGAGAAGGAAGAGTCGTTTCAAAAGGTCCGTGTGTTGTTTATTGACTGCAATGAAGAGCAGTTGCACAATTTCAGCCGCGAGTTTCGCGAGTTGGTCCGGGTGGAGATCGTTCCCCTGTTACTCGACCACTTTTTAAATCTGGAAATGGCCAATGCCGCCTTGGTCCGGGAAGCCGATCTGATCGTCACCACCACCACCCACCGCCACGATGTGCAAATGATGGTCAAAGCCTTGGGTTTGCCTCATGAAGTGGTGTCGGTCTGCGCTCAACCCCAGACGGAGATCTTGATCACCCTGGTCCGTTTGGCGGGCCAAGGTCCGCTTGGCATGGTCTGTTTGAGCGATCGTTTTCCGGCTGTCGTCCATCGGGCTTTGGCCAAAGTGGGGATCTTCAATCTGAAACTGGACTATACGACCACCCGCGACCCCGAAGTCTTACAAGCTTTTGTTGAGGCCCACGTCATTTTACTGACTTTCTCCGAGCGGTACGCCGAGGTGAAAGCCATTGCCGGCGATCGCGAGGTCATCTCGTATATCCACCGGCTCGATCACGGCTCCGTCAATCTGGTCCGTCGGGTGATTGAACGGGTGATGGGTGGTCCGGTCAAACGAGGCGAATGATGAAAAAACCAACGCTAGTCATGGGTGTAATCGGCCTGGATGTTCATGCCGTCGGCAATAAGATTTTGGAGCGGGCTTTTGCCGAAGCCGGGTTTGAAGTCGTCAACCTGGGCGTGATGGTCTCGCAAAACGAGTTTATCCATGCCGCGATTGAAACCGCGGCGGAGGTGATCATCATCTCGTCGCTATACGGCCATGCCGAGTTGGACTGCCGCGGTCTCCGCGAGAAATGTCTTGAGGCCGGAATCGGCAACATCCTCATCTATGTCGGCGGGAATCTGGTCGTGGGCAAAGCCGCCTTTGAAACCGTGGCACAGACTTTTAAGCAGATGGGATTCGACCGGGTTTATCCACCCGGAACCTTACCGGAGGTAGCGATTGCCGATTTGCGGCAGGACCTGCACATAACCGCTGAATTTCTTAAGGGGCGGGAGGGTGAACCATGACGGAATTGCGGAACGTTTGTCTCAGTGAAGGCGATTTTAAGGCGTTGCGGCAGACCGTGTTGGCGCAGTGGCCGACCGGCGCCGAGGTTGATTTGGATGTTGCGCTCGCGTATCAACGGGCGATTCCGGCGGCCAAACGTTTTACCAACCGGCTGGCGCAAGCGCAAGCGGATGGGCGAATTTTAATCCAACCCCGGGCGGGGGTGGCGTTAGTCGAAGAACAGATCGCTTTGTTGCGCTACCTGGAAACCACGGGTGAAGCCGATTTATTGCCTACCACGGTCGACAGTTATACCCGCCAGAACCGGTATCAGGAAGCGCAGGAAGGCATTGTCGCCAGCCGCAACGCCGGACGTTCGATGCTGAACGGATTTCCCATTGTCAATTATGGCGTCCCCGAAACCCGCAAAGTCGTTGAAGCGGTTAAGCTGCCCATCCAAGTACGGCACGGCACGCCCGACGCCCGGTTGTTGGCGGAGATTTCGTTGGCGGCCGGTTTTACCGCGTTTGAAGGCGGGGGAATCTCCTACAATATTCCGTATGCCAAAGCGATTCCTTTGGAGACCACCATTGGTTATTGGCAATATGTCGACCGGTTGGTCGGTTGGTATGAAGAGCAGGGAATCGCCATTGACCGCGAGCCCTTTGGACCGTTGACCGGCACCTTGGTCCCACCGGCGATTTCACACTCGATCGCCATTGTCGAAGCGTTGCTGGCGGCGGAGCAAGGGGTGCGCAATTTGTCGGTGGGGTACGGTCAATGCGGTAATCTGGTCCAGGATGTGGCGGCGTTACGGGTCTTGGCGAAGCTGACCGCCGAATATCTGGAGCGGTTTGGCTATTCGGGCTTGCGGATTCACACCGTATTTCACCAATGGATGGGCGGGTTCCCGCCCGAAGAAGCCAAAGCCTTTGCGGTCATCGCGTTGGGCGCTTTGGCGGCTGCGTTTGCCGGGGCCAACAAAGTGATTGTGAAGAGTCCCCATGAAGCGTTTGGAGTTCCGACCAAAGAAGCCAATGCCGACGGGTTGAAAGCGACCCGGCAGGTTTTAAATATGGTACGCGACCAGCGGTTTCCGGAGTCGCAAGAACTGGCGGAAGAACTGGCGATCACCGAGGCTGAAACCCGCGCGATTTTGGAGAAGATTTACGAGTTGGGCGAGGGCGATTGGGCGATCGGCGCGGTCCGGGCTTTTGCCGCCGGAGTGCTTGACGTACCGTTTGCGCCCAGCCGCTGCAACCTTGGCAAAGTCATGCCGGTCCGGGATCAAAATGGCGCGGTTCGGTTTTTGGACTTTGGCAACCTGCCGTTTGACGCCGCGATTCAGGATTTTCACCGGCAACGTGTCGCCGCGCGGGCGGCGGCTGAGGAACGGCCGGTCGGTTTTCAGATGGTGGTTGATGATATTTATGCCATCAGTAAAGGGATGTTGGTTGGCAGGCCACGTTAAAAATAAGGAGTCGGCGGGATGAAAATTACCAAACTGGTTTGCGCGCCGGGTCGGACCGGATTTTATTTCGATGATCAAGCGGCGATCAAACAGAACGCGGTGCCGGACGGATTTGCCTATCAAGGTCAACCGGTCTTGCCGGGGTTCACCAGTATCCGGCAGGCCGGCGAAGCCGTCTCCATCATGCTGATCCTGGACGACGGGCAGGTCGCGTTCGGCGACTGCGCGGCGGTCCAATATTCGGGCGCAGGCGGGCGTGACCCGGTTTTTTTGGCACGGGAATTCATTCCGGTGATTGAATCGCTGCTGCGTCCAGCACTTGAGGGGGCAACGCTGGCGGATTTCCGGACGCTGGCGGAAGCCGTGGAACGGGTGATTGACCCGAAGACCGGGAAACCGTTGCATACCGCGATCCGTTATGGCGTAACCCAGGCGTTGTTGGACGCCGTCGCCAAGTCGCGCCGGCAGTTGATGGCCGATATCATCGCCCAGGAATATCAGACCACCGTATCCACCCGGCCGATTCCCATCTTTACCCAAAGCGGCGACGACCGGTACGCCAATGCCGATAAGATGATCATTAAAGAGGCGGATATCCTGCCGCACGGTCTGATTAATAATATCGGGACCAAACTGGGCCATAACGGCGAACTGCTCCTCGAATACGTCGGATGGTTGAAAAAACGGGTGGAACAGCTGCGGCGCCGGTCCGACTACCAGCCGGTCCTGCATATAGACGTCTACGGCACCATTGGCTTGGCTTTTGATCACGATCCCGAACGAATCCTCGACTATTTGGCGCAATTGGCCGCGGCAGCCGCGCCGTTGCGTTTGCGGATCGAGGGTCCGGTCGATATGGGCGACCGGTTGCGGCAGTTGGAAGCTTTGGCCGACCTGCGCGGCGCTGTTGACAGCCGGGGGATCGCTTTGGAGATCGTCGCTGACGAATGGTGCAATACGTTGGAGGACATTGAGCTTTTCGCTCAACACCGGGCCGGTCATATGCTTCAGATCAAAACCCCCGATTTGGGTGGGATCAATAACGCGGCGGCGGCGGTTTTGGTCTGTAAACAAGCGGGAATCGGGGCGTATCTCGGCGGTACCTGCAATGAGACCGACCGTTCGGCACAGGTCTGTGTCCACGTGGCGTTGGCGACCCGGCCCGATCAGATGCTCGCCAAACCGGGGATGGGAATGGACGAAGGTTATATGATTGTCTCCAACGAGATGAACCGGATCCTGGCATTGAAACAAAGCGGTAATTAGTTCGCAGGTGCCGTAATCTGCAATCGTGGGATAAACCCGAGGGATCACGGCATATGATCAAGTGAAGTTGCAAAGGGAATGGGGCGGAACGATGACAGAGCTACGGATCTTATCCCCCACGGCGATTTTGGGTTACGGTTTTCCGGTCAGTTCGTTTGAAGCGGGCTTGCGCCGCAATCCCCACGTGATTGCGGTCGACGCCGGATCAACCGATCCCGGCCCGTATTATCTCGGAGCCGGGGTTTGCTTTACCGAACGGCGCGCCGTCAAACGGGATTTGCAGTTGATCCTCCAAGCGGCGTTGCCACGGCGGATCCGGGTGATCATCGGCAGCGCCGGGGGGAGCGGCGCCAACTGTCATCTGGAGCGGGACTTGGGGATACTCCATGAGTTGGCCGCCGAGCTTCAACTGCATTTTACGGTGGCGGTGATTCAGGCCGAAATCGCTAAAGAATCGCTCCTCGCGTTATGGCGGGAGGGAAAGATAACCCCTCTCGCGCCAGCTCCGGATTTGACGGAAGCGGATATTGTTGAATCCACCAGGGTGGTCGGGCAGATGGGGATGGATCCGATCCTCCGGGCTTTGGATTCGAACGCGGACGTGATCTTGGCCGGACGCTGTTATGATCCGGCAGTTTTTGCTGCGTTGCCGGTCCGGGAAGGGTTTGATCCCGGTCTGGCGATTCATCTCGGGAAGATTTTGGAGTGCGCGGCGATTGCCGCCACGCCGGGCAGCGGCAGTGACTGTCTGTTCGGGACTATGTACCCGGATCATTTCACCGTTGAACCGTTAAATTCCAACCGCCGCTGCACCACGTTGTCTGTGGCCGCCCACACTTTATATGAAAAATCCAATCCGTATCTGCTGCCCGGTCCGGGCGGAATGCTGGATCTGCGGCAAACGCAGTTCGAGCAGGTAACCGCGGCGCAAGTCCGGGTGAGCGGGAGCCGGTTTAGCCAGTCCGAACCGTACCGGATCAAGTTGGAAGGGGCGCGGCGTCTCGGATTCCGGACCATCGCCATCGCCGGAGTGCGCGATCCGATCATGATCCGGCAGATCGACCCGATCATCGCTGCGGTGAAAGAGCGCGTGGCTGATAATTTTCAGCATGAGTCGTGGTCCTATCATTTGAACTTCGCCGTTTACGGTAAAAACGGCGTAATGGGCCTTTGGGAACCCCAACCGTTCCCGGAAGGGCACGAGTTGGGCATCGTCATCGAAGCCGTTGGGGCGACCCAGGAGATCGCCAATACCATTTGCGGTTTTGCCCGTTCGACCATGTTGCACTATGGTTACGCCGGCCGGATCGCCACCGCCGGAAATTTGGCGTTTCCCTATTCCCCCTCGGATTTCAAGGCGGGAGCGGTTTATGCTTTCAGTTTGTACCATTTGGTGGAGACGGATGATCCGTGCCGGTTTTTCCCCATGCAACGGATTGAACTGTAAATTCAGTGGAGAACCGGCATGAAGCAGTCGGAAAGGAGCTGCCGAAGATGGGAATACCCCTGGTCGAGTTGGCCGAGGTGATCCGGAGCAAAAATTCCGGACCGTATGAGTTAACGTTGGATATTATCTTTCGTGAGGACGCGGTCTTTCGGCAAGTCTGCGCGCAAGGATTGATCAATCAAGGGTTGATCGCCAAGACCTATGGAATTGCCGAAACGGATGTGCTGGGAGTGATCGAATTTATCCCGGCTAAAGCGATTAAGATTAATCTCCGGCGGCCGGTTCCCTCGGGATCGCTTGGCGACACCGATGTTTACGGCGCCCAGCAACATGCGCCGCTATTGGGGTTGGAGCTTGCCCTGGCGGGTGCGGACTAATGCCGGGAGCCTTAATCCAGGAATTGTTAATGTACGCGGTGTATTTCGCGCCCCGCGGGAAAAGCCGTCTAATCACGCTCGGCCATCATCTCGCCCAACGGCATCTAAATCCGCTGGACCGCCTGATCGGGGTGATCGGTGATGCCGGCGCCGGCAAGTCGCTGTTGATCAAGGGGCTTTTTCCCGGGCTTGAATTGACCAACGACGATTCCGGAATGAATATCCGCCCCTTGCCCGTTTTGGACCAAGCGGAAACGGGGCGGTTTACGGCCCACACCTACCATCTGGATATGCGGTTTGAGATGGCGTTCACTCCATTGCAGCGGCTGGCCGACGCGGTAGCTGCGGCGATCCAGGCGGAACGCCGGGTGGTCATCGAACATTTTGAACTGCTGTATCCGTTTTTGAAGCTGAACGCGGCGATCCTGATCGGCATCGGCGAAGAGGTGATCGTCACCCGGCCCAATATCTTCGGCCCGTTGCCCGAAGATATCGCCACCATCGTCTTTCGTTCGCTGGCATACCGCAGGATGGCCCATACCGCCGAGGATCTGGTGGGGTTGATTCTGCATAATGAGTTGCAGGTCAAAGAACCGTTGATTCACGCCGATGTCAAACATGGTTTCGTGCTTGAGTTTGCAACTAAACCGGAGCTGGATCTGGAATGGTTGGAAAGGCGGGTCCGGGAATTTATCGCCCAAGCGATTCCTATTCACACCGTGGACGACGAACATATCTGCATCGGGGGAACCCGGTTATTCTGCACCGGCCCCCGGATTCATCTGCGCAAAACCTCGGAGATTGAACATTTTCAAGTGGTCAAAGAGATTTTCTACGACCCCATCGCGGCGAAGTATTTATTAGTGGGATTGGTCGGCAAAGCCGAACCGTTTAACATAAAGGATCTGAACGATTATTTTAAGGGGGATCGCCCCTAGCATTTTGCCGGTGTTGCCCATGCCAATGCGGGAGTGAACGATGAATCCGTATTTGTTAATTGATTTTGGGAGTACTTATACCAAGTTGACCGCGGTCGACTTGGACCGGCCGCGGGTGTTGGGAACAGCCAGCGCTAAAACCACCGTCGCGGACGGCTTAAGCGCCGGATTTCAGGAAGCTTTGGCCCGGCTGGAACAGGCAATTGGGCCGGTGCGTTATAGGAAACGCCTGGCCGCCAGCAGCGCCGCCGGAGGACTGAAGATCATCGCCGTGGGATTGGTGCCCGAGTTAACCGTAGCGGCCGCGAAACAAGCGGCGCTTGGCGCCGGCGGGCGGGTGCTGAAAGTCTACGGTTTTGAGCTGACGGCGGTCGATTGTCTGGAGATGGCCGACTTACAACCCGATCTGATCTTGTTGGCCGGGGGTACCGACGGCGGCAATCAACAGATCTTGCTTCATAACTCGGAATTGCTGGCCCAAAGCGAGCTGGCCGCCCCAATCATCATCGCCGGAAACCGGAGCGCGACGCCGCAAGCTGCCGCCAAGCTTGCGGCGTCTGGAAAAGTTTGTTATCAAGCGCCTAATGTCCTGCCACGGCTAGGCGAGTTGAACACCGTGCCGGTACAACGCCGGATCCGGGAGATCTTTTTGGAACGGATCGTTCACGCCAAAGGACTGGATCGCGTCGAACGATTTATTGACGGGATTATTATGCCGACGCCGGCGGCGGTTTTGGACGCGGCGGTCTGCTTGGCCGACGGCGCCGGCGGGAGCGCTGGGTGGGGCGAGTTGCTGCTGGTGGATGTCGGCGGCGCCACCACCGATGTCCATTCGGTGGCGGCGGGTTTGCCGACCCGGGCCAATGTCAGCTTGCGCGGTTTGCCCGAACCCCGGGTTAAACGCACCGTTGAAGGGGACTTGGGGATGCGCTATAGCGCCGGGGCGTTGGCGGACGTCTTTGCGGTCGAGCAGATCGCCGGGTTAGCACAACTGCCGGTCGACGTTGTGGCGACGGGAATCGAGCGGCGTTGCGCCGCAACGGATTTTTTGCCGGAGCAGCCGGCTGAGGTGGCACTGGAGCTAACGTTGGGTTTTTTGGCGGTCAAGGGTGCGGTCGAACGGCACGTGGGGCATTTGGAACAAAACTTCACTCCGGCGGGGCCGATTTGGGTGCAAACCGGCAAGGATCTGACCAACGTGGCGAAGGTGATCGGCACCGGCGGAATTTTAGCCCATCAACCCCAAAGCCGGCGCATTGTAGCCGGCGCGTTGGCCGAACCGGCCGCTCCCGACATCCTGAAACCGGCCCGGGCCGAGCTGGTGATTGACCGGCACTACTTGATTCCAACGCTGGGTCTGTTGGTCAAGGAATTTCCCGAAGTTGCCTTTACACTGTTGACAGCGGCCTTATCCGCAGAAAAAAACGGGGTTTCCGAAGTTAACGGGAACGTAAATAACGTTTAAGCAGGAACCTTCCGCTTGCGAAGCGAATTCATCAGGATAGACAGTTCCGAGAATGCAAATTACATTTTGCTTATTTCAGTAGTGTTGCAATTCTCGCCATGGGAGAAGATTGAGTTTTATTTCGACCGTCAATACTGCCAATCCAGGATGAATAGGTGTGATCGTGTTGTTGGTGATCATTGGTTTGTGTGTGGCCGGCTTCATCGCGGCGTTTGTCGATTCGATTGCCGGAGGAGGCGGGCTGATCAGTCTGCCGGCTTTTTTATTGGCGGGGGTTCCGCCGCATTTTGCGTTAGGGACCAATAAGTTCGCTTCGACCGCCGCGTCATTGACCAGTTCCATCAAGTACGCCCGCTCGGCAAAGGTCAACGGGGAGTTGATGCGTTATCTTGTCCCGCTGACGTTGGTGGGCGCGGCGCTGGGAGTTAAAGCGGTTTTACATTTGGATCCCCGGTTCCTGCAAGCGCTGGTATTGGTGATGATTATTGCGGTTGGCCTTTACAGTCTCTTCTCAAAGAAGGTTGGCCTAACAGACCGTTTCACCGGTTTAACCCGGGGCAAGATTGGCTTGGGTATGGTTTTGGCGTTGGGAATCGGTTTCTATGATGGTTTCTTCGGGCCGGGCACCGGTTCTTTTTTGATCTTCGGGTTGATTGGGATCTACGGGTTTGATTTTATCAACGCCGGCGGGAACGCTCGGGTGTTGAATTTTGTCAGCAACGTAACGGCGTTGCTCTTGTTTGCCTGGCAAGGACGGATCAATTATCATTACGGGATTCCGGTGGCTTTGGCGATGATCGCCGGGGCGCAACTGGGGACCAAAATGGCGTTGCAAAACGGGGTGAAGTTGGTCAAACCGCTTTTTGTAACAATGTCGCTGGGGGTTGCCGGGAAAGTATTATGGGGCATGTTCAACGGATAGCGTTCGCGCGCAATAACAACCGATGAATGGAGTCAAGATCATTGATAAGACATGGTTGGCTAACGCCGGGACCGGAGGGCATGTTTCATCATTAACAGGCAGGAACTCTTTGGAAGTTATTTTGGAACGGAAAGAAACCGGCGGTGAAACTTCAACCGCCGGTTTTGCTGTATTTATTGAGTGTTTTTTGTAACATAGTCCAATATCGCTTGAGTCCGGCGATAATTATGCTGTTCGAGCAGTTTGAGATAATCTCCCACCAACGTCCCGAGTTTTGTCCGGGGATACTGTTTGATTGTCCGTTGGTAGCTGGATCGGAAGGAATCGTTCAACCGTAGTGTCTGATAGTCGAATGCCGGTGAATTATTCAAACCCAGCAGATAAGCGGAAACGTAATTCTTCATTAATTGACGCAGTTGGGTATTTTTCGCGAAGTCCGGGTTAGTATTGAGAAACGCTTCAATCCTGACGATCCGGTCGCTTACGGTGTTGACGGGAATTGTCAGACTCGCATCCGCGGCGAAATGACGGGTGGTTTCAGCGGCCATGATCTGCAAATAACCGGCCAACCGCTTCGATACCGACTTCCCATACCGGGTATTCATGAGGGGATAGTCGCTTTCAATATAGACCATTCCTTCCGCCCAGGATAGTTTAAAGCCGTCTTGGCGAATTTTTTGGATCAACTCACGGATGTTGGCCTCTTTGATATTTTGATTTTCCAAGACAACTTGCGGCGGATACCGGTTGATCTTGGGATTGACGGCATCGGAAAACAACTCCGCTTCATATTGGGGTTGGAGTTTGGCTTGCAAATCGAGGAGTTGCAAAATGAGCCCGTCATAATCGGCAGGACGCAACGCTTGACGGTGAGTGTCAAGATAGGCGAGCACCGCGCCGGGAGTGGTAAAGCTTTGATTGACAACGACTACGGCAACGGGTGGGACTGCCGCCGGCTCAGCGGCAAATACCGTAAAAACAGAGAATCCGGTCAGGAAAACAACGCTGATTAACAGTCCGGTGATTGCAAACAGACTCGTGCTACGTTTCATTCAATCCTCCAGCTTGTTTGTGGTTTATTGGCGCTGGTACATCAAATCAATTGTAGAGGATATTCGTTGCAAACTCAATCGGAAAGGAATGTCAATCGGCGGCCATCCAAAAATTGTGCACCAGATTTTGGGCAAAAGGAATATATTATGTTAGCAGATTACCGAAGGTGGTGAAGTAATGGCTCAAAACCCATTCGATTCGTATCTTCGTTTTTTTCATGCCATTCCCGGCGGACCGGTCGTGGATATTTACGCCAATAACAGCTTGATTGCCCGTGATGTGAATTATGGCGGTATCTCGGCGTATCTGGCCCTACAGCATGGGAAGTATCAAATCACGGTGTTTGCCGCCGGAACAACGGTTGCTCCCGTTGCCGACGTTTTTTTGATGATTCCGGCCCATACCGCCTTAACGACCGCGTTGGTCGGCAGCGTCGGGGCGGTCCAGTTGAAACCGTTGATTGATGCGCCGGAGCAACGCAACCGGCGCCGCTCCATGGTGCGGTTCGTCCATCTTTCCCCAACGGCGTTGGTGACTGACTTCGCATTAAATGACGGGCGAGTTCTTTTCCGGAAAGTCGCACCGCACGAGGCGACGCGATATGCTTCGCTCCATCCCGGACGCTGCGGTTTTAAAATCCGGATTGCCGGTTCCCGGCAGATTGTCTTCCGGGTTCCCGACATTCGCTTGGGAGTTGGCCAATTTTACACGGTGTATCTGATTGGGTATTCCGGTGGCGATCAACCGGTTCAAACAATCGTTGTTAATGATCTTATCCGGTTGGAGGGTTAAACAATCAATTTTGAAAGATTGAGGTTGTTGCTACGGAAAAAGCGACAACCTTCATTTTCGTATCTCAAACCCCCAAAAAGCTCAGCCACAGGTTGAAAGCCGTGGCCGGTTAAGTTCTGCGATTTTTTCATCGCCTTGGGTATTAACCCGGGGCGGTGGTTTGGGAGGACGGCTTAGGCAGTAAAACATGTTCCAAAAGAATACAGATCAACATCCCGCTGATAAAGCCGTTGCCCAAGATGTAGCGTAATAATAGCGGCACACTGGCAAAAGCGGTGCCGGGCAAATTCATGATTCCCGCGCCGACCATCAATGACAGCCCGATGATAAAGATCTCGCGGCTCTCCAGTTTGAGTTGGGCATAATCTTTGAGTCCAAAACCGATCATCTGACAAAATGCCGCCATTAAAACGGAATATCCCACCGGAACCGGGATTGAGCAAAAGAACAAACTGACCGGCGGAAATAAACCCATCAACAACATAACCACCGCAGCCACAATAAACGGCAAGCGGGCCGCCACTCCGGTAATACTGATCAAACCGGAACTGGCGGCAAACGGCACCACGCCGACGGTGGCGCCCAGACCGATAATAATATCGGAAAAGCCGGTGGCGATAATGCCGCGTTTCAATGCCTGCGGCGGAATGGGCCGCTCAATGGTTCGTTCCATCGCAATAAAAGCGGCGACCAGATTGGAGAGGATTAAAACGCCGGAGATGATCGAGACCAGCAGCACTCCCGGATCAAAGGTGGGCTTACCCCAGGCAAATAACTCCGGCAATTGGATCAGCGGCATTGCCACCCAAGCCACTCCGGGCGCCATCCCGAGCAACCGGGCCACGATCCAGCCGAAAACAATTCCAATAAACACGGCGATGCTCTTTACGAAACCGCGACATTTCAGATTGATCGCGATTACTGTGCCGATAGAGACGACGGAAGCGACAGCGGCCGCCGGGTCAATGGCTGGGTGAGCGGCGGTAACCCCCAAAGCGCCGCGGACTAACGAACCGGCTAACTGAATGGTTAACAAGACCATCACCGTGCCGGTCACCACCGGTGTAAACAAACGTAACGCTTTTTGGACTAACCCGGAGACCCCAAACAAGATTAAGATCAGCCCGGCGGCGATCAACCCGAGTTCCAAATCGGACCGTAAAACCGGTAACGGTTTGCCCATCTCCGGCGCCATGGTGGCCAAAATGATAAAAATACCCCACCAGGTTCCGGCCGGTCCTTCCAAGATGGGATACCTGTGGCCGAAGAGGGCTTGAATAAGCGTGACCAACGAGGTAAAGAAGATCGTCCGTTGGGCCAGCGTAGCAATGCCGTAATGATCAAGGCCCAAGGCCGTACCGATTAACAACGGAACAACAACGACATTCACCAGATTAAAAGCCAGGAATTGCAGGGAATAGACGAGTGTCTGCGGCAATGGCGGTCGATCGTCGGGATAGTAGAGAAGTTTCATGGTGGGTGTCCTTCCTTCGTTGTAACTGTCGAAAATTCAGTTCATCTTCTAAATCTTTTTCGGCATCTTCGGTTAAAAATTGTAGTCCTATCAATATTGCAATAAATTTTTGGCGCGATTCTTACATACTTTAACCAGATTGTAAGGGGAAAATGGAACTCTCCTAAAAATGCGTTCGTTAACATAAATTAGAAGATATCGCATCGGGAGAACATTGCGGATCGTCGGCAATTTTTGGACCGGGCAATCCCGGGTTGGGTTAGAAAGGTGCGAGATCGATGAAATATCGCGATTATTATGAAGTATTGGAAGTACCCCGTTCCGCTGAAACGGAAACAATAAAAAAAGCCTTCCGCCGTTTGGCCCGGACATATCATCCCGATGTCAATCCCGGCGATCAAACGGCTGAGGCGAAGTTTAAAGAGATCAATGAGGCCTATACCGTCCTTTCCGATCCTGATAAACGGCAACGTTACGATCAATTGGGACCGAATTGGCAAAACGGTTCGGACTTTACGCCGCCGCCCGACTGGAGCGGCTATGGAAGTCACACTGCCACGACCGGCAACTCCTTCGGTTTTGGCGGCCAAACCTTTGATTTCAGCGAGTTCTTTAAAGCCTTTTTTGGTGGCGGTGGAGTTCAAAGCGCGTCCCGCTATGCCGGATCCCCGGTGAAAGGGCAAAACTTTGAAGCGGAGTTACCTCTGACGTTACAGCAAATCCATCACGGCGGCAGGCATTCCTTTACTTATACCGGTTTGGATAAAAAACCGCATCAAATCGATGTGCATGTCCCGCTGGGCGTCCGGTCCGGGACGACCATCCGGCTAGCGGGAATGGGTGGCGCCGGGATAGGAGCTAAAACCGCCGGCGATCTTTTCTTAAAAATAAAAGTGGTTCTCGACCCGATCTTCGCAATCATTGGTCGGGACGATCTCCAAATCGAATTGGCGGTCACACCGTGGGAAGCCGTCCTGGGCGCGGAAGTTCAAGTGCCAACCGTCGCCGGCAAAGTGGCGATGACCATCCCGCCCGGAACTCAAACCGGACAACGCATGCGGCTGCGCGGGCAAGGCTTGAACCGTCTGAACGGTCGCGGCGATCAATATGTGAAGATCCGCATCGTCGTACCCACCCGGCCAACCGACCGGGAACGGGAGTTATTTGATAAATTAGCGAAAGAATCCGCTTTCAACCCCCGGGTTAGTTAAGCGTGACAGACAGGAGAAATCAAAAATGGATATTAACCGGATGACCGAAAAGGTCCAATCAGCAATTGGCGAAGCGCAAAATACCGCCGTCCGTCTGAGCCACCAGCAAGTGGATGTCGAACATCTGTTACTGGCATTGTTGGAACAGCCCGATGGCCTGGTTCCGTCGCTGGTGAATAAAGCCAACATCAACCTGGAAACGTTCACCCGCCGCGTTCGGCAGACTGTCGAACGGTTGCCGCGGGTCACTGTCAGCGGACAGGCCAGCAATGCCGAACATGTCTATATTACCGGCCGACTGAACCGGTTGTTGATGGATACGGAGAACGAAGCCAAGCAATGGCAGGATCAGTTTATCTCGACCGAACATCTACTGTTAGTCATGACCGAAGACGGCGGAACTGCCGGACGGATCCTGAAAGAGTTTCAGCTTGACCGGGAACGGGTGCAGGAGATTGTCAAAACGATTCGCGGCAGTCAACGGGTGACCTCCCAAAATCCCGAAGCCACCTATGAAGCGTTGGAGCGTTACGGACGCGACCTGACCCAGTTGGCGGCCAAGGCCAAACTTGACCCGGTCATCGGCCGGGATGACGAGATCCGGCGGGTGATTCAAGTGCTGTCGCGCCGGACCAAAAACAACCCGGTGCTGATCGGAGAACCGGGCGTCGGTAAAACCGCTATCGTGGAAGGGCTGGCGCAACGGATTATCCGCGGCGACGTCCCCGACGGGTTAAAAAAGAAACGGGTAATCTCATTAGATATGGGCGCTTTAATTGCCGGCGCCAAATACCGCGGTGAATTTGAGGAACGGTTAAAGGCGGTTTTGAAAGAGGTGCAAGATTCGGAAGGAAAGATTGTTCTGTTTATTGACGAGTTGCATACGGTCGTCGGCGCCGGCAAGGCCGAAGGGGCGATGGATGCCGGGAACCTGCTCAAACCGATGTTAGCCCGGGGCGAACTTCATTGCATTGGCGCGACAACCCTGGACGAGTACCGCAAGCATATTGAGAAGGATGCCGCATTGGAACGGCGGTTTCAGACGGTTTTGGTCGATCAGCCGACAGTTGAGGATACGGTCTCCATTTTACGGGGGTTGAAAGAACGCTACGAGGTCCATCACGGAGTCCGGATCAAAGACGCCGCTTTGGTCTCGGCGGCGCTGTTATCCAACCGCTATATTTCGGACCGTTTCTTGCCGGACAAAGCGATTGATCTGATCGACGAAGCGGCCGCCAAGTTGCGGACCGAGATCGACTCCATGCCCACCGTCTTGGACGAGCAACTTCGCCGGGTCATGCAATTGGAGATTGAACGGGAAGCTCTAAGGAAAGAGACCGACCTCGCCTCGAAAGAACGCCTGGAACGGCTGGAAAAGGAGTTGGCCGACCTGAAAAGCGACGCCGACGCCCTCAAAGCCCGCTGGGATCATGAAAAAGCGGACGTCCAACGGCTGCGGCAACTGCGGGAAGCGATCGAGGCGACCAAAGCCGCCGTCGAACAGGCGGAACTGCAATACGATCTGAATCAGGCCGCCGAATTGAAGTACGGAAAACTGGCCGGTTTGGAGAAACAATTGGCCGCCGAGGAAGAACGTCTGGTCAAGGAACCGGAACGTTCCCGGATGATCAAGGAAGAAGTGGATGAGGAGGATATCGCCCAGGTGGTCAGCCGCTGGACCGGTATTCCCGTCGCCAAGATCGTCCAGGGCGAAGTGCAAAAGTTACTGCAGCTCGAAGCGGAGTTGCACCACCGGGTGGTTGGACAAGAAGAGGCGGTCACCGCCGTCGCCGAGGCGATTATCCGCGCCCGTTCCGGATTGAAGGATCCCAACCGTCCCATCGGCTCTTTCATTTTCCTGGGACCGACCGGGGTGGGCAAGACCGAATTGGCGAGAGCTTTGGCCCAGTTTTTGTTTGATGATGCCAACACCATGATCCGGATTGACATGTCCGAATATCAGGAGAAACACACTGTCGCCCGCTTGATCGGCGCCCCGCCGGGGTATGTTGGTTATGAGGAGGGCGGCCAGTTGACCGAGGCAGTCCGACGCCGGCCTTACGCAGTCGTTTTATTTGACGAGATTGAAAAGGCCCACTATGATGTCTTCAATGTTCTCCTGCAGTTGTTGGACGACGGCCGGTTGACCGACGGGCAAGGCCGGACCGTCGATTTTAAAAACACTATCGTCATTATGACTTCCAACGTGGGCAGCGACCGGATCTTAGAATACAAAGGCGCTTTTGCCGGGTCCGGTTACGAGCGGATGAAACAAACGGTCCTGGAGGAGATGCGCAATCACTTCCGGCCCGAGTTTCTTAACCGGGTGGATGAGACCATTGTGTTCCATTCCTTACATGAAGGACATCTCAAGGAGATCGTCACGATTCATTTGCGCTATTTAAAAGAGCGGTTGTCCGACCGCCATATCGGATTGGAGTTAACCGATGCCGCCAAAGCTTATTTAGTGCGGGCGGGTTATGATCCGGTTTACGGAGCGCGGCCATTGAAACGGGCGATTCAAAAAGAGGTGGAAACGCCGCTGGGCCGGTTGATCCTCCAAGGCGAAGTCCGGGATGGCTGTCAAGTTGTTGCCGATTTTGAGTCAGGGCAGGAACGATTGGTGTTTCGTTATTAAAGAAGTAAGTGAATGAAGTAAAAACCCAAGGCTGTTTGCCTTGGGTTTTTCGAAGTCGCTCTCCGTTTATTTGGATGATGACACTTACGCAGTTTTGGGCGTTGCTTTGATGATTACTTTTTTCTGCCATTCCGGCCCTTTGAACCGTAAATAGAAGGCCACGCTCCGGATCAACCAGTCGAAATACATGCCCATCCAGATGCCAATGACGCCCCATTGAAGTTGGACGCA
Organism: Bacillota bacterium; assembly: GCA_023417475.1. Taxonomy (GTDB): domain Bacteria; phylum Bacillota; class UBA4882; order UBA8346; family UBA8346; genus JAEYPR01. The sequence continues at coordinate 78,651 of JAEZFP010000032.1, forward strand.
GAAGATGTATCCCAGGGAGATCCGGAAGATCCACATGCTAATGCCGGAGACCGCTAAAGTATAGCGCACATCGCCTGCTCCCTTAAGGCCGGCCGGGAGTAAAAACGAGAAGCTCCAGAAGACCAGGAAAAAAGCGGTGATCCGCATTAACAAAGCGGCCAAAGCGATGATCTCGTGATTGGTCGAGTAAAGGGAGGCCAAAAACGGAAAGATCGGAATAAAGGCGATATTGAGCGCCGCTAAGCCAATCGAACTGATTTTGGTGAGATAATCCAAGGAGCAGCGAGCGTCATTACATTCGCCCCGTCCCATGTTTTGACCGACGAGGGTCGTGGCGGCGATACCCAACGCCTGTCCTGGAATGATCATCATGGTATGAAGCGAGTTTGCGACGTAGTTCGCCACGATCGCCACAGTCCCCAAGGGAACAATAAAGGTTTGAGTGATTAACTTGCCACTGCTAAACAACAATGATTCGATACTGGACGGAACGCCAATATTCAAAATGGCTTGTAACTTAACCCAATCGGGCCGGAAATGAAAGATCCGCCGGATCCGTAAGTTCCCCGAACCCCGAAAGAGGATGTAAATGAGGACAATTCCTCCGGTAAAACGGGCGATCGCGATGCCCCATGCCGCGCCGGCGACGCCGAAACCGTTGAAATGCAAAGGGGCAAACCCAAAGATTAACAAGAAACTGAAGATAATGTTGATAATATTCATCAAAATAACGACTTTTGCCGGGGTGCGGGTATCGCCGGCGCCGCGCAGCACTCCGCAAGCCACCGAGGTTAAGGCGATTAACGGATAACTATATAAGGTTATCGCCAGATAATCCAGCGCATTCCGAAACACCTCCGGATCGGCGGAGCCAAACAGCAGTTGCAGCAAGGGATGGCGGAAGACGCCAACCAGTACCGCAATCAGTGCCGATAAGATTAAACCGGCGTATAAGGCTTGCTTGGAGGTTTCGCCGGCATTGCGGGGATCGTTGGCCCCGGTATAGTGGGCGACAATGATCGTCCCCCCGACCGCCAACGAAGAAAATGCGGCAATAAACATTACATTGAGGCTGTCAATCATTCCGATGGCGGCTGCGGCTTCTTTGCCGATATGCCCGGCCATGATGGAGTTAATCACGCCCATTAGGGTAATGAACGACTGCTCGGCCATGACCGGCAGGGTTAATTGGACAATCTCCTTCCGGAGATTTTTGTTTGTCTGAAATAATCGAAGCATCCTTGACCAATCTTTCGCTGTTTTATAATCGTACCGAATCGTAATAAGAAATTGGCAAAATTCTTAAGATAATCCCAATATAAGTATAACACTGAATGTCCCGGTTAAGTGGAAGTTCCATCTTAATATTGTCTTAACATATAGTACAAAACGCAGTTGCGCTACGGTAAATAAAAAAAGACTCGCCGGATGACAAGTCTTTTTGAGTAATCTTATTGGACGTTTTCTCTTAACAGACGCCGTAACACTTTTCCAACCGAACTGCGCGGCAATTCAGCGACAATGTTGATTTTGTTCGGTACTTTAAACTTTGCCAGATGTTTCGCGCAGAATTGGCGTAACTCTTTTTCACTGCTGGCGGCGCCGGCTTTTAGAGCGACATAGGCTTCGGGAACTTCGCCGCGCAACGGATGGGGTACACCAATGACTGCGGCCTCGCGGATCGCCGGGTGCGAGTATAGTAAATCCTCGATCTCCCGCGGATAGATTTTTTCGCCGCCCATGATAATCATATCTTTCAAACGGTCGGCGATATAGAGGTAGCCGTCCTCATCCCGTTTGACCAGATCACCGGTATGCAGCCAACCGTCTTTGAGAACCATAGCGGTTTCATCGGGACGATTCCAATACCCTTGCATTACTTGAGGCCCTTTGACCACCAGTTCGCCAACCAGATCCGGTTCGGTAATTTCCCGCCCGGTTTGCGGGTCGACAATTTTAACTTGAGTATCCGGTACCGGAATTCCGATGCTCCCGTTTTTCGACAAACCGTAAATGGGATTTACCGCCACCACCGGCGAGGCTTCGGAGAGTCCGTATCCTTCCACCAGTCGGCCGCCGGTGATCTCTTGAAACTTTTCCTGAATCGCCAACGGTAACGGAGCCGAACCGCTGACGCAAGCCTTGATGGAACGTAAGTCGTAATTCCCGGTGTCCCGCATGGTCATGGCGCCATACATGGCGGGTACGCCCATAAACAAATTGGCCTTGTAATGATCCACCAATTGCATCAGGTCGTTAAGATCAAATTTCGGAAGCAGCAACATGGCCGATCCGCTATAAACCGCACCGTTCATGCTGGTTGTCAAACCGTAGATGTGAAATAGCGGGATAACACAGATAAAACGACCCTCGCCATCCTTATAGACATTGGTAAATAGTTCGCGAAATTGGCGGGCATTCGCCACTAAATTGTAGTGGGTTAGCACCGCTCCTTTGGAACGCCCGGTGGTTCCTCCGGTATACTGGAGCGTGGCGATGGAATTACAGTTGATTTTCGATCCCGGTTTTTGTTCCGATTGGGTAAAAAGCAATTGTTCCAATTGAAGGTGGTCATCGGAAACGGAATAATTCTGGTCCGGGCCAAACGGCGTTTTAATATCAGTGACAATTACTTTGAGGTTTTTATTGATGAAATTCTTATAGAGAGCTGAGATTTCAACCGAGGTAATACAGGCTTTCATGCCGCTGTCGTTAATGATTAAGGTCAGATCATCCCCGCAAAACTGGGGATTAATCGGAACCGCCACGGCTCCGGCGGTGAGGATACCATAATAAGCGATGATAAACTGGGGCGAATTTGGTAGTTGGATGCCCACCCGGTCTCCGGTCGCGATTCCCAACGCAATGAGGAGATTGGCCATTTGATTGACCATCGTCTCAAGCTCGCGGTAGGTCCATTGTTTGCCGGAATAGACCATTGATGTATGTTCAGAATATTGGTTCGCATTATTACTTAATATTTGGGGTAAGGTGAGCTTGGGGTAATCCAAGTAGTAAGCAACACCCGCTTCATAAAATTTACGCCACTTTTCTTCCAAGGTAAAACGCTCCTTCCATTAAAAGATGGCAAACTCCAATATAATTCGTTTTGGAAATGAAAAATCCTCCAAGGGTCAAAAAATGACCGGGGTCGTTTTTGAAATCGATTTAATACCGAAGAATAACTTTTGAGGATATCCATAATCAAACCGGTCAATAATTGTAAAAGATCGTTTCGGGGCGCGCTTAAATGAAAGGAACCTACGGTTAAATGTTTGTTCCTCAGTAGGGAAATTGATAAAAACCCAGAATATTACTGTGTGAAAAGATACCCAAACGAAACGGATAATGGAGATGATTACGATTTCAGCAACATTGGAAATGTTAATTGATGAAGCGGACCAATTGCTGGCGCAAGCGGAGAAGGAAGTGACAAAAAGTCTAAGCCGCAGTTGTCAATTGGTTAATCAAGGGGTTGGCAAACTATTACAAGCGTATCTAATCCTCAATGAAAAACGTCCCCCGGTGGGATTACGGGAACAGATCGAACTATGCCTCGATCTTGAACCGGATTTTGTTTCAATCGAAGCGGAACTGGAATATCTAAGTACCGCCAATCCCGAAGCGATCAATGCCGAGGATTTGATTGACACCGCCAATGAGGTTTGGGATTTCCTGACCGACTTGCTAAATCAAGACCAGGATTTTGATGACGCAGATCCGGAAGAACTCGATTAAGACTTTGGTTCAATATTGCAATATAATCAGGAATAAAATTCCAAAATTTGCAGGGAAATATTGGAATGTGACGAATGGTTTCAGAAAACGCCGGAGGGCTTTTGATGAAACCATTCCGATTTTTTTTATGGGTAGTTATTTTGCTTTTTTCGCAGTCCGTAACCGCTACTTTCCGGATGGAACAAATTGGTTATAATTTGGAGTGGTACGAGTCCGAACTGAAGAATCGTTTTCAATTTCAAGGTGAGGGAGATCTTCAGGACTTTAACTATGATCTAAAAGGCCGCTTTGATCTGCCAACCCTTGATTCCCGCTATTCATCCCTGGATTTTGGTTTTGGTCTCCCCAAATGGGATGAGAACCTTTCCTTACGATGTTCCTATCAATGGAGCGGACACTACCGGCTTACCACCGAAGGAGTCGCTTATGGGTGGGAACCTTGGCGCAATCTGAAAATCGATCTGTCATGTTTACGGGGGGATCGCGAGGGAAGCTCGACAGACCGGGACGACTGGCGTTATCAGATGGACTCCCAAAGCCTGGCGGTGAAATACACCGCGAAACCGTTTCGATACCGAGGCGAACTGACCCGGACCTTCCGCGATTATCAATTCAAACCGGCTTACACCGCCACGCATTGGCGTTTGGAAGACAGTTTTCACTGGGAGATCCGGCCAGGGATCGACTTGGGAGTTATCTATCAAGAAGCGAGCGGGGATTACCCCGATGATCCGAATTTAAGAAATTCCTATTGGAAAAACAGTTACCGGGTTTTCGGCAACTTCAAGTTGCCCAAAAAACAGGCTCTTAGCTGGAGTTATCGCGAGTACTATTGGGAAAAAGCTTTTCAAACGTATCGGGACAAACAAACAATCGAGCTTGGCTGGAAAAACCCAAGTTCCGAGCGGACGAGTAACCAATTTAAGTTTGGTTATGCCAATCTGCAATACCACCCTTTGGATGGCAAGGAACTGATCACGCCGGAGGATGATTTTCTAAATCCCACCGAAGATGATCTCAATAGCCGTCAAACGTTAATGCTGGGTTGGGAGTATCAACGAACGGGAAAAATCTATTCCTATTCGACGGATCTCTTTATCCGCAGGACCGACTTTCGTTCTCCAAACAAGACCGATTTACTGGAATGGGGCGGGAGTTTCACTTTGAAGCGGGAATTTGATCCATGGGAAGTTGATTTGGCGTTATATCCGTTTGGAAATCTTGAGAATACCAAAGCGTTTTGCCGGTTTAAAATGGTTTATCGCTTTGACAGGACGTGAGTATGTTGATTGGTTATGGCGCTTTGACACCTCATCCTCCAATCATGGTTCCGAACAAAAAATGAGTTGGAACGAGGCCACTGAAAACTGCTCGAAATAACATTGACCACGGTCAATCTTTCAGAGCGGCGGTTTTTCAGTGGCTTGGTTAGAACAGGCGCTTCGTAAATGGGTCTCAATCTTTGGACGACACTGCTATGTTAAATTCCGTATTTTCGCGTCGGCGGTATTGTTTTCCACTCCCGCCATGGTATAATTGAGAATTAATACTGGGTTACGCATAGGGCTTCAGGAGGTTGAGATGAAGGTCACCATAGGACAGTTCAATCCGGTGGTCGGGGATATCCAGGGCAATGGCCACCGGATCCGTACGATATATCAACAATTGGCCGGGACAACCGACCTGATCGTCTTTCCCGAACTTGCTTTGGTAGGGTACCCGCCCAAGGATCTATTGGAGAAGGAATGGTTTCTGGACGAAGCCGAACGAGCCGTGGCTGCGCTGGCGGAATTTACGGCGCAATTTCCGGAGACCGGATTGTTGGTCGGAGTCCCGCTGCGCAATAACAGTACGACCGGTAAAGGGCTTGCCAATGCCGCAGTCTTGCTTTATCAGGGGAAAGTACTTTTTCGCCAGGACAAATCGTTATTACCAACCTATGATGTGTTTGATGAAGCGCGTCATTTTGACCCGGCCGAACAATTGCGAGTGGTTGAGTTTAAAGACGAAACGTTGGGGATCTCCATCTGTGAAGATGTTTGGAACGATCCGGATTTTTGGCCGCAACCCTTGATTTATCAGTTTGACCCCATTCAAGAGCTGGCTAAACAAGGCGCAACGTTACTGATTAATATTTCCGCCTCACCATTTCACATGGGCAAAGACGAACTTCGTTTTCAAGTGGTGCAAAATCACGCCCGGAAATTAAAGTTGCCGTTTATCTTTGTCAACCAAGTGGGGAGCAACGACGAACTGATCTTTGACGGCGGCAGCATGTTTTTTGACCGGGACGGTCAGGCGGTAATCAGCGGGGAATTTTTCACCGAACAGACGGTGACGGTCGATACCAAAGCGCAGGGAAGTTCCGATCCCTATCAACCATTGGTTAAAGTGGCTGCGATCTATGAAGCGTTGGTGTTGGGAGTTCGCGACTACCTGGCGAAGTGCGGGTTTAAACGCGCGGTGATCGGTCTTTCCGGCGGGATTGACTCGGCGTTGACCGCTTGCCTGGCGGTGGCGGCGTTGGGACGGGAAAATGTGTTGGGAATCACCATGCCGTCGCCCTATTCGTCGGGCGGCAGCGTGGACGACTCCAAAACGTTGGCCGCCAATTTGGGGATTGAATGCAAAGAGATTGGGATCAGCAACATCTATCAGGCATATTTGCATACCCTGGAGGAACATTTCACCGGGATGCAAGCTGACGTCACCGAGGAAAACATTCAAGCGCGGATTCGCGGCAACATTCTGATGGCTTTTTCCAATAAATACGGCTATTTGGCGCTTTCCACCGGCAACAAAAGCGAGTTGGCGGTCGGTTATTGCACCCTATACGGCGATATGAGCGGTGGCTTGAGCGTCATTTCCGACGTGCCGAAGACACTGGTTTATCAATTGGCGGAGTATGTTAACCGGCAAGGCGAGTTGATTCCCCGGGCGATCATCAACAAAGCGCCTTCAGCGGAGCTGCGGCCGGACCAGAAAGACCAGGATTCGTTACCGCCGTATCCGGTTTTGGATGCGATTCTCCAGGCGTATATCGAAGAAGGCAATTCCGCCGAACAAATTATTGCGCAAGGATTCGCGGCCGAAACGGTTTTCTGGGTAATCAAGACGGTGGACCGCAATGAATACAAGCGACGCCAGGCCGCCCCGGGTTTGAAAGTGACTTCCAAAGCCTTTGGGGTAGGGCGGAGAATGCCGGTGGCCAAACGTCTTCAGTATTAATAATAACAGGTTAACAACGGCTGTTTTTTGGAGATTTCCCCCAAAAACGGCTTTTTATTTTTCCGCCAATTGGCTAAAAGCGAACGGTCGTTTCGTCAATTTTTGACCATTTTTTAAAAAGAGGTTAATACGTTTGTTTCTTATCAATTACAGAAGGAAAAAATGACGCGTTGGTGTATTCCTTTTTATAAGATCAAATTTATTAGGCAATTAAGGCGATTGGATACCGATTGACAATACAGCGTGGAGGATAAGATGGCTGAGGCAGCAAGCGGCAACATCAAAACCATTTTTTTCGATGCGGGAGGCGTTTTGTTTGTGACAAAACGAAAACGCATGGAACGGATTGGACAGATTTTACGGGCCCGAGGCTATAGCGAAGCTCAGATTGCCGGAGGTTTTGCGAAAGCGGAAGAGTTTTATCAGGAATACCGGCGGAGCAATCGCTGGATTAGTACTTGGGACGAAGAAGACACCTATTGGCACCGTTATTACGGGAGCATTGCCTGTACCGTCAATCCCCGTGATTGGGATTTGGATCAGGAACTGTTCCATCTGACCCATTATGCCCGGCACTGCGAGGTATTTCCCGAAGTTCCGGGGGTGCTGGAACAACTTGCCTCCCAATATGAATTGGCGGTGATCTCCAATGCTTTGCCCAGTTTAGATTGGGTATTTGATCTTTTGGACCTCCGGAAGTACTTTAAAGGAATCTTTTTATCGGCCAAAATCGGCGTCTCCAAACCCGACGCCAAGATCTTTCAATACGCATTGCAACAAATGGACGTCGCACCGGAGAAGGCGCTTTATATCGACGATAAACTTGAACATGTCGTGGCCGCCCAAAATTTGGGGATCAACGGCTTTCACTTACAACGGTCTGAAACCGATTTAACGGCGTTGTTGCGACGTTAAATTCCCGTTCGTAAGCGAATGCTAACGGGGCGCGGTCCTTACGTTTGTATTTGGCAGCGCATGGCGTTGCAGGGTTAATTTCCAGCACCAATTGGCGGGAGGGAATTTCATGATTTTATCGGGGCGGGAGATCCAAAAGAAACTGGGACAAGAGATTATTATTGAACCGTTTGCGGAACAACAGTTAAATCCGAACAGTTACAACTTGCGGCTCCATAACGAACTGTTGGTGTATGAGAACTTGACCTTGGATATGAAACAGCCCAATTCCACCCGGAGTTTGGGGATTCCACCGGAAGGGCTGGTTTTGGAGACCGGTCGGTTGTATTTGGGCCGGACGCTGGAATATACCGCCACCAAAGGGTATGTGCCGATGTTGGAGGGGCGTTCTTCCATCGGCCGGCTGGGGTTGTTCATTCATGTCACCGCCGGCTTTGGCGATGTGGGTTTTCAAGGTTTTTGGACCTTGGAGATCTTTTGTATTCAACCGATCCGAATTTACGCGGGAGTGGAGATTTGCCAGATCTATTATCATGCCATCGAAGGTGATTACGATTGCTACCATAGCGGCAAATATCAAAACAATTCCGGAATTCAGCCCAGTCTGTTATATAAAGACTTTGAAAAATAAACGTTTTCTTTGATATATTTTTGACAGGTTTGTCATAATCATAGGCCGAAAGGCCTATTTTTTTATGCCCCCGCTCCGGTTACGTCTGATTCCGCTTCTGAATAAACTGCTCTTAGTATGCTTTGAACCTAAAACGGGCCGGAACGATTATTTATTTTACGGCAATCAATTTAATGACTTTTGTCACGGGGGTTCCACATATATTGTAAGGAGTGACAGTTTGGAGGGGAAACAATGGGATCACATGAGATTTCCGAGTTGATTCAGAAGGATCGCTCAGAGCGCAAACACCAACACTTTGAAGGTACTTTTCTTGAATATCTTGAGATCGTCAAAGCAAACCCGGAGATCGTCCAACTGGCCCACCAGCGAATTTACGATCTGATGATCAAGGCTGGGGTTGAGGTATTAAAGACGGAAGAAAATCCCCGTTTACGGCGGATCTATGGGAACGAAATCATCAAAAAGTATCCCTTTTTCGCAGATAACTTTTATGGAATCGACCAAACCATGATGAAAATCGTCCGTTATTTCCATGCGGCGGCGATGCAAGGGGAAGAATCCCGACAAGTGCTTTATCTGGTCGGCCCGGTTGGGGCGGGGAAATCGTCGATCATGGAACATTTAAAGCGGGCTTTGGAAGCGGCCAATCCCATTTATGCGATTAAAGGTTGCCCGATGCGCGAGGAACCGTTGCATTTGGTGCCGAAACACTTGCGCGCGGAGTTCGAAAAACTACTCCAAATTCATATTGAGGGCGATCTTTGCCCGATCTGCCGCTACCGTTTGAAAAATGAACTGAATGGCGAATATGAAAAGATGTCCATTGAGACAGTGGAGTTTTCGATCCGTTCCCGGAAGGGGGTCGGGGTGGTGGCCCCGGTCGACCCCAATAACCAGGATACCTCGGTGTTGATCGGCTCGGTCGATATCTCCAAGATGGACCTTTACCCGGAAGACGATCCCCGGGTGCTCTCGCTGAATGGCGCTTTTAATGTGGGGAATCGCGGAATTGTCGAGTTTATCGAAGTATTTAAAAATGAGATCGAATATTTGCACACCATGATCACCGCCACCCAGGAAAAATCAATTCCTTCGCCGGGTAAAGGATCAATGATCTATTTTGACGGGGTGATCTTGGCTCATTCCAACGAGGCCGAATGGAATAAATTCAAATCCGACCACACTAACGAAGCGATTTTGGACCGGATTGTCAAGGTTGAGGTGCCGTATTGTCTGGAATTGAACGAGGAGATCAAAATCTATCAAAAACTCCTCAAGACCAGCAATTTTAATGCTCACATCGCACCGCACACCATTGAGATTGCGTCGATGTTCGCGATCCTGACCCGATTGACAGCGTCGGCTAAAGTCGATCCATTGACCAAATTGAAGATTTATAACGGCGATGAGATCTTGGAACATGGCAATGTCAAACGGGTGGACATCGTCGAGCTTCATGAAGAAGCGACCAACCGCGAAGGTATGACCGGAATTTCGACCCGTTTCATCATGAAGACGTTGGACATCGCCTTGGCGGAATCGGAAAGCAATTGTATCAACCCGTTGGCCATCCTGGAGATGTTGCTGAAATCCGTCAAAGAGATGTCGATTCCCGAGGATGAGCGCAAACGGTATCTGGCGTTTATCCAGGATGTTTTGAAGAAGGAGTACCATAAGGTTCTGGAGATCGAAGTGACCAAAGCCTTTATTCACGGTTATCAGGAGCAGGCGCAGGATCTTTTCAATAATTATCTGGATCATGCCGAGGCTTACGCCAACCGCACTAAACTGAAAGACCGCAATACCGGCGAAGAACTTGAGCCCGACGAACGTTTCCTGCAGTCAATCGAGGAACAGATCGGGATTACCGGGACCGCCGCCAAAGGATTCCGCCAGGATGTCACGGCGTATATGTTTTTTGTGTTGCGGAACGGCGGGAAGTTGGACTATAACAGCTATGAGCCGTTAAAAGCGGCGATTGAGAAGAAATTGACCGCTTCGGTCCGTGAACTGTCGCGAGTGATTACCCAAGCGAAAGTTCGCGATAAAGACCAAAATGAGAAATACAGCTCGATGGTGGCCGAGATGAAACGGAACGGTTACTGCGATCATTGTTGCAATGTGATTCTGAAATACGCCGCCAACAATCTTTGGAAGGATTAACGGGGAGGGCGAGCCATGGCGATCTTCCGTGAGTCGATCGGGGATGCCGGGCGCTCCGCCGAAGACCGGCGGCGCCACCGGCAACTGGTTGAGGAATCGATCAAAAAAAATATCGGCAAAATCATCGCCGAAGAGAGCATCATCGGTCAAAGCGGCCAGAAAAAGATTAAAATTCCCATTCGGGGCTTGCGCGAGTACCAGTTTATCTATGGGAAAAACGGCTCCGGGATTGGGACCGGCACCGGCGAGGAAGAGCGGGGCGATATTATCGGCAAAGGCCAGCCCCAAGACGGTCAGGGCGATCAGGGTCCCGGCCGCGAAGCGGGGGACGACGTCTATGAGACCGAGATCACCTTGGAAGAACTGATCAACTACTTATTTGACGACTTAAACCTGCCCTTTATGGAACGGAAAAAATTATCCCGGATCGAGACGGTCGTCAAACACCGTTTTTTAGGTTACCAACGCAAAGGCGCGCCGCCGCGTTTAGCCAAAAAACGGGCGGTGATTGAAAAAATTAAACGCCATCAAGGGTTGAAACGGGCCGAACCCGACGTCCCGGCGGGAGCGGAACAACCCGTTCCCGAGGTTGATGCCGAAAAACGGTTTCCCTTCCGGGAAGAGGACTTGCGTTTTCGTCGGGTGCGAGAGGAACGCAAACCGGAGTCCAACGCGGTGGTGATCTGTATCATGGACACCTCCGGTTCCATGGACCAGACCAAGAAGTATTTGGCCCGCAGCTTCTACTTTCTGTTATATCAATTTATCCGTTTGAAATACGCCACTGTGGAGATCGTGTTTGTAGCGCATACCACTGAAGCCGTGGAGGTTAACGAGACCGAGTTTTTCCATAAGGGCGAGTCGGGCGGTACCTTTATCAGCAGCGGGTATGAAAAAGCCCTCCAGATCATCAACGAGCGGTATCCGCCCGTCAACTGGAATATCTATGCGTTTCACTGCAGCGACGGCGATAATTGGGATGAGGACAATCAAAAGGCCGTCGAGTTCGGGAAGAAACTTTGTCAAGTCTGCAATTTGTTTGGCTATGGTGAAGTCTTGACCAATAGCCATACGATTCGGCAGTTATTCCGCGATGAGATCAAGGAGCCCAATTTCGCGTTGGTGTCAATCGGATCGCGGGAGGATATTTGGCCGGCTTTGCGGCATTTATTGTCCAGGGAGGACCCTCATGAGTGAATTCAGCCTTGCGGAACTGGAAACTTGGAACGAGCGGATCGAAACGTGCGCGGCAAAACTGGGATTGGACTATTTTCAGCAGGAGTTTGAGATCTGTTCGTATGAAGAGATGTTGGGTTATGAAGCCTATGTCGGCATGCCGAGTCATTACCCGCATTGGAGTTTCGGGAAAGCCTTCGACCGTCTCCATACCCTGTACCGTTACAATCTGACCGGTTTGCCCTATGAAATGGTGATCAACTCCGATCCGTGTTTGGCGTATCTGATGCGCGACAACAATCTTTTATTGCAGATCCTAACCATTGCCCATGTCTATGGCCACAATGATTTTTTCAAACATAACCGGATGTTTCAACACACCCATCCGGAGTTGACTTTGCCCACCTTTAAGAATCACGCGCAGCGGATCCGGGGGTATATTCAGGATCCCAGCATCGGGTATGAACGGGTCGAGAAGATTCTCAATCTGGCCCATGCCATCCGTTATCAGACCTATCGCGACGTCGACAACCCCATCCGCCGTTTGACAGTGACCGAAACGAAACAGAAACTGCTGGACGATTATCACCGCAGCGTTCAAGCAGCCAAAGCGGCGGGACGGGATCCGCAGCTGCCGGAGCCGGATTTGAACCGGATTCCGTTACAACCGGAAGAAGACTTGCTCTGGTTCTTGCAGGAGTACGCGCATTTGGACGAGTGGGAACGGGATATCTTGGAGATTGTCCGGAGCGAGACCGCCTACTTTTTACCGCAGGTCGAGACGAAGATTCTCAATGAAGGCTGGGCGAGCTTCTGGCATTACCGCATTCTGCAGGAGATGCAATTAACCCCCGATTTGCAGATCGAGTTCCTAAAACGCCATCACCAAGTGATCCGGCCCCACCCGGGGGATTTGAACCCGTACCATCTGGGATTTGTCATTCTAGCCGACATTGAACGGCGTTTTGGCACGGCGAAATTATTTGAAGTTCGCGCCATTGAAAATGACCGTTCATTGCTCCGACGTTACCTGACCCGCGAACTCTGCGTCGAACTGCATCTCTTTGAATACCTGTTCGAACGGGAACAAGCGGTAATTACCGAGGTTCCCGACGAGGAGGGCTGGGAGGAGATCCGGAAGACCCTCAGCGGCACGGTGGGTCTGGGAGCGATTCCGGTCATCCGGGTGCTGGAGGTCGCTTCGAAAGACCGATCGTTGATTTTGCAGCATTGTAATGACGGACGAGAACTTGACCTGGGCTACGCCGGAGAAACCTTAAAGTATCTGGTGGAAGTCTGGGGGCGCCCGATTCAACTCCGAACCCAGATCCAGGGGCAGGAGAAAACGATCGTCTGTAACGAGGAGAAACGTTTGACCGCAATTGATTGAAACCGTCGCCCGACGGTTTTTTTTGTTGGAATAAAGATCTTAGTGTTTTGGCAACGTTAAAACGGGATGAATTTAGCGAAATGTCCGCCCGGGCCGGCAGGAAAATTTGGCCAGTTCGTGAAATAGTCACGATAGAAATATCGGTGAATTACGGTTCGATCGTGGGGCAACCGGAGGACGGGACGGACTTCGCCAACTTGGTTGGCAGGAAAGCGCTGGTATTGACGGCGCGGGAATAAATCAATCCGGGAGGTAGGTTCATGGCGCGCGGCAGATTATTGGCAGGACTGATCATCATTGGCCTGGGCGGACTGTTTTTACTGCAAAATCTGGGATATCGGGAATTTTCGGTGGGTCTGATGATCCGTGATTATTGGCCGGCTATCTTGATCGTCATCGGCTTAAACGTCTTATTCACCCGTAAGTCCGGGGCTTGGTTCGGGGCGTTGGTTTTGATTGGGATCGGCGTGGCGTTGTTAGGTTTGAATCTTGAGTGGTGGGTCTTTCAACGGGAATTGGTTTGGAAACTGCTCTGGCCGGTGGTGCTGATCGTGGTGGGAATCCGGGTATTGTGGCAGCCGCGGCGCCGGCGCGAGAACCCATTCGACTCCCGGGATTGCCGCGTGGTTCGCGGCGATTTTCAAGCGATCGCCGGGAATCATTATGAAGCGGTGCTGGGCGCGTTGACGGTGGATCTCACCGCGCGCGAGTTGGCCGACGGCGACAATGTGATTGATCTCAACGCCGTCCTGGGCAAGGTCGAAGTGCTGGTCCCGAAAGGAACCCCGGTGGCGCTGGCCGGTAGTTGCGTCTTGGGCGGAGTCGAATTTTTCGAGCGTGCCACGGGTGGAGTCCTGGGCGACTTGCGGATGGAACACGGCGATTTCACCGCTGCGAAACGGATCCGGATCATTGCCAATGTCGTCTTTGGCGGAATTGAAATAAAAGCGGTTTAAGTTTCAAAAGCACCGTAAAAAATATTTTTTTACCGGGATAAATACTTAAGCAAGGATGTTTAATGTTTGTTACGGTTGGTTAATTAATATTGTCAGCACGATAAATAGAAATGTCCGATCAAAAAATATAATTGCAAGGTGAATTAATATTTTTGTCAGGTCAATAAATAGAAATGTCAGGTCAATAAATAGAAATGTCAGGTCAATAATATTTATGTTAGAGTGATTAATGTTTTTGCAGGGTTGTAAAGTAATATTGCGCGGGTTTTGTTGTTGATTTGGCCGATTTTTTAAACTTTTCACAATGTTTTGGCGTAGATTATAAGTGGATAGAAACACCCCCTCGCTGCGATGACGCAAGAAGGGGGTGCTTTGTTTACGGCAGATCAAATTATAATAAAGTTTTCAAAAAGATTAAGGAGACGATACCCAGCAAAATGCTTAAAATCGAGTTTTTGGTGGCTAAAACGATACCTGCGGTGATGATGCCGGCCCCCAGATAAGGGTTTAGCGGTGAAAGATCCAGTTTGCCATGGGGAATCAGGATGCCGGGGACGATTAAAGCGGTCAAGATGGCCACGGGAATATACTTTAATGAACGATAGACCAGATTGGGCAAAGTGACTTTCTGCGCATAAACGAGCAGGCCGACCCGGGTGAGATGGGTGACGATTCCAATATTGGCAGTAAAAGTATAGATCCGTTTTGGGGATTGGAAAGTATAAACTATTACCACTAAAAAACGATTGGTCGCACGTGCTGGTTTTATAAGCGTTTGTTTGAGAATATTTTAAAAATTCTTCCAAAAACCATTGCGTGCGAGTAATGGTTTGTGTTATATTATCTATAGACAATGAAATGTTTATCCGGATGAACAAAAGAGCGGCGCTTTGGCCAGAGCGCCCTCCGGACCACGAATGTCAATCAAATTTTAGGAGGATGTAGTCAATGAAACGCTCAATTTCAGAACGCCTGCGCCGGACCCAAAACATGCTGGCGGGGTTGACCGTCAATACGGAACGGCTGAACAAACGGGGCTTGGACACTCGATTTATGACCGACTTTACCATGGCGTATCAAACAACGGTTGATCTGGACAACCGTCACGAGGCCGCCAAAGCGTTTCTCAAGGAGAAAACCGCCGAATTCCACACCCAGTTGGGGAAGTTGGAGGAGTTTTACCGGGAAGCGAAAAAAACGGTGAAACTGGAGATGAGCCAGGAGTCGTGGAAAGAGTTCGGCGTTTACGACCAGCAATAACTTTTCAGTGAATATCAAAAGCGCGCCGTTGCCGGAAGGTGACGGCGCGTTTTGATCGATGCGGACTGTTTGACAGGTATGGAATGCACGGAAAGGGATTGGCGAATCGGCAAGAAGGTTCCGCCATTCGCGCAAGAGCGCGGCGAATATTTCCGCGCAAGATCAATATATATATGTCGCACGACTGATTGATCATAGATTTTTATTACCGAATGGGAAACGAAAGGAGGCATCGTCAGCGTGACAATCAGGGAATGGCCATTTAAGCGCAGACCAAAAAACGCGCCCGGTTCTGCCGGAAGTCAATCACCCATTTCAACCCGCAGAGGTTCCAGGCTTTATCTATATCTCGCCTTGGCGCTGGTCGCCTGTTTGATGGTGATCGTTAACGGCCGGGTTCAACTGTTGCAGCCTGTGGCGCCGGAAGTCCGCAATGTTCATTATATCGATACGGTTGGTCAAAATCTCCTGTTCCGGGGGGGTCTGCCACTGCACGGCAATCCCGCGGTCTTTAATTATGACGGTTTAAAGCGTGCGCTGATTCAAGCGGGAAAACGCGCCGGAGTCAAAGTTCCGGATGCTTTTTACCTATTCGACGTCAATCTTTTAAATATCGAATCGCCGGCCGATGCGCCGAGGATCTGGACGGAACAGAGTTTTTTCCGGGCAAAGCCGGGGTTGGGCCGGATTCAGGTTTGGGGGCTCAACGGTACCGGACTCCACGTCAACGATCCGGCGCTGGCGGGCAAACGGGAGTTTTTGGCGCGGAACCTAGATAATTGGCTCAATGATCGTTTGGCGTTCCGGATCGAGACCTTGCGGGGGTGGTTGGAAAGTCCACCCGCTCATTTCACCGGCAATCGCAATTTGCCGGTGGTATTTTACATTCATTGCGTGGCCGGTTGTGATCGCACCGGCGAGTTCAGCGGCGCGTATTACCTTCGTTATCTCGGGAAATCCTGGGAGGAAGTCAATGAATTGAATCAGACGATGTGTCCGAAAAACCGGCCGTTTGGCTGTAAAAATTACCGCGCGCTTCAGTGGTATGCCTTATGGCTCAATTTGCAACGGGGCTTCGCCTTGCATTGGTGGCAAGATTTCCGTTGCAGCGGACACTGAAATCAAAGCGAAAGGGAGAACTCATGCCTTACGCGAAAGAGCAAATGCGCACTGCGATCAAGCAGGCGATTGCCAAAACGAAAGCCAAGATTTATACCGTCGTTGGGCAATTGACGTTGACTGCTTGGGTCACTGCCGAGCCGGTCCCGTATGAATTCCGGATGACTGGCGTCAAGAAAATTCTCCAAGTCGGCGATCAATGGGGCAAACCTTGGGATTGCGCCTGGTTCCATTTTGCGGGGGAGGTTCCCCCCGCCGCGGCCGGGAAAAAGGTGGTTTTATTGATCGATCTTGGCGGCGAAGCCTGCCTGGTCGATCAATCCGGCACTCCCATCCAGGGCTTGACCAACGTACGTTCCCATTTTGATCGGAAATTGGGAGCTCCCGATAAACGGGTCGTTGATCTGACCGCGCCGGCGCAAGGTAACGAAACCATTGATTATTGGGCCGACGCCAGCGCCAATGATTTGTTTGGCAGATACAGCGATCAGGGAATCGTGCAGGAAGCCGCCATTGCCGTCTGCGACGACTCCGTCAAAGCCCTTTATTACGATTTGGAGTTTTTAGATGAACTGATGGCGGTGTTGCCGGAGGACAACGCCCGCCGGGACAGCATTTTATTTTGTCTATACCGGGCGGCGCTGATGATTGACAGCTTGACCCCGGCGGAAGTGTCCGGGGCGCGGAATGCCGTAGCCGCCGAAATTGCGAAGCGTAGCGCCACGCCATCCCTCTTTCTTAGCGCCTTGGGTCATTCCCACATCGATCTGGCTTGGTTATGGCCGCTCCGGGAGACAGTCCGGAAAGGTGCCCGGACTTTCGCCACCGCCTTAATGATGTTGCAGCGCGATTCCGACTACGTGTTTGGCGCAAGCCAGCCGCAGTTGTATCAATGGATCAAACAGTTTTATCCAATGTTGTTCGAGCGGATCAAACCCTGGGTCCGGAAAGGCCGTTGGGAGACGTTGGGCGCCATGTGGGTGGAAGCCGATACCAATCTTCCCGGCGGCGAAGCTTTGGTGCGGCAGATCTTATACGGCAAACGGTTTTTCAAACAAGAATTCGCTCAAGACATCAATTTATTATGGCTACCGGATAGTTTTGGTTTTACCGGAGCATTGCCGCAACTGATGAAAAAGGCGGGGCTCGACTATTTTTGTACGACGAAGCTTTCCTGGAACCTGTTTGACCGATTTCCGCATCACACCTTTATTTGGCAAGGAATTGACGGCAGTTGCGTCCTGGCGCACCAACCTCCGGAAGGAACCTACAACAGTTCGGCGGCGCCTCCCGCCATTCGTCAGGCGGAAGCCGATTATCTGGATAAAGGCAATGCGGAGTACGGCTTGGTGGTGTTTGGAATCGGAGACGGCGGCGGCGGTCCGGGTGAAGCGCATCTGGAGATGTTGCAACGGGAAAAAAGTTCCGCCGGTTTAGCGCCGGTCCGGCAGGAGCCGGCCGCCGAATTTTTCCGAAAACTGACCCGGCGCGCTGGTAACTACCGCAGCTGGCAAGGGGAGCTTTATCTGGAACGCCATCAAGGGACCTATACCACCCAAGCCCGGACTAAACGTTACAACCGGAAGATTGAAATCGCCCTGCGCGATCTGGAGTTTTTTGCGACCTTGGCTACGTGGTGGCGCGGCGTCCCGTATCCGGCCGCCGCTTTGGCGGCCATCTGGCACGAGGTGTTACTTTATCAATTTCACGACATGATGGCCGGTTCGGCGATCCAGCGGGTCTATCAGGAATCGACCGCCCGTTATGAAATATTGCAGCGGCAAATTGACTTGTTACGCAGGGAAGCGCTGGACACAATCTCCGGAATGATTCAGACCGGAACAGCGCTCCGCCCGGTGGTTGTATGGAATACCACCGCTTGGGAGCGGGAGGAATGGCTCAAGATCGCCGGCCATTGGTATCGGGTCAAGGTTCCCGCCCTGGGTTACGCCGTTGTCGATTTGACGTTTCCCACCGTACTGCCGGTCACGCCGGTCGCGGGAGAGCAATGGCTGGAAAACGACCGACTGCGCTTGAGCTTGAGCGAGGGAGCGCTGGTCGAGCTGTTCGATAAAGAATGGCAACGCCAAGCGCTCAGCGGCGTCGGCAATCGCCTGGCCGTTTATGAAGATGCCGGCGACGCCTGGGATATCCCGATCGGGTATGCGGATCGCCCGCCGGAGCGGCTGCGCTTGCGTCAGGCCATTGCCACGGTTGATGGACCCAAAGCCAGCATCAAACAGACGTTTACATGGGGAAAGTCGCTATTGGAGCAGGAGGTGGTTTTGGTCCAAGGCAGCCGCCGGATCGACTTTCACACCACAGTCGACTGGCAGGAACGGCAAAAAATGCTCCGGACCGCGTTTCCGGTGGCGGTGGTCAGTCCCGAAGCGACCTGCGAGATTCAGTTCGGCAATATCAAACGCCCGACGCATCCCAACACTACTTGGGAGATGGCGCAATATGAAGTCTGCGCCCACAAATGGATCGACCTTTCCGACACGGGCTACGGCGTGGCGTTACTCAATGACTGTAAATACGGACATCGCGTGTTTAACGATATTTTAGATCTCAATCTGTTACGGAGTCCCAACTATCCCGATCCCACCGCGGACCGGGGGCGGCACGAGTTCACCTATGCTTGTTATCCGCATCCGGGCGGCGTGGTCGAGGGGAAGGTCGTTCAAGCCGGATATGAGTTGAATATTCCCTTGACAGTGATACCGCTAACCCCAAACGGCGCGGGCGCGTTACCGCCGCAATATTCGTTGATAACGGTCGAGCCGGCCAATATCATTGTGGAAACGGTAAAATTGGCCGAAGCCGATTCCCGGATCATTATCCGGCTGTATGAAAGCGCGGGTCGGGCCAGTGTCGCCACCATTACGTTTCATTGGCCCATCCGAACCGTGGAGCTGGTTCGTTTGACGGAGGAAACATGCGACCAATCGGCGTTACAAGTCGGAGCGGGTAGACTCTCATTGCGCTTTGGCGCATTTGAGATTCATACCCTACGGATTGACCCATGATTAAAGCGGAAGACCGTATCAAAAAGCGTCGTTACCGGGAGGTAAACGGCGCTTTTTGGCGAGGGATTGATTTAACATTTTATTAACAGCGGCGTTTCCAAAATACTAAGCTAGAAGCGGATTGTCAGAAAACGGATGTAACTTTGTTATAAAAAATAACAAATTCTTATAAAGTTTGTTGCAAAGCTGACGATATTAATCGTATAATTTTAAGGCATAAAATCATTAGACTGTGAGGATATGCTGCAACAACAAAACGACATGGGGTGATGAATGATGAAGCTATCCTTCAGGTGGTATGGCGCGGAAGATCCGGTGACGCTGGAGTATATCCGGCAGATCCCCGGAATGCGAAATATCGTTTCGGCTGTCTACGATGTGCCGGCGGGGGAAGTCTGGAGCAACGAGAGCATTTTGGCGCTGAAACGTCAGATTGAGTCAGCCAAGCTCCAATTTGAAGTGGTCGAAAGCGTGCCGGTTCATGAGAGTATCAAGCTGGGCGCGGCTGACCGGGATCATTACATTGAAAATTATATCACCAATATCCAGCGGTTGGCTGCCGCCGGAATCCGCTGTATCTGTTACAATTTTATGCCGGTTTTTGACTGGACCCGGACCCAGCTGGACAAAGAGTTGGCTGACGGTTCAACGGCATTGGTGTACTACGGCGAACAGCTGCAAAAGATGAATCCCTTGACCGGCGAGTTAACGTTGCCCGGGTGGGACGCAAGCTATACCAAAGAAACCCTGACGAAGATCTTTCAACAATATGAAAGTGTCACCAGCGAACGGCTCTGGGAGAACCTCCAATACTTTTTGGAAGCGATCGTGCCAATTGCCGAAAAATCCGGCGTCAAAATGGCGATTCACCCGGATGATCCGCCATGGCCGGTCTTTGGCCTGCCGCGGATCATTACCGGCCAAGCCAGCTTGGAGCGGTTGGTAAAAATCGTCGACAGTCCGGCGAACGGACTCGCGCTTTGTACCGGTTCCCTCGGCGCCAATCCCAACAACAATCTTCCCGAAATCGTCGCCAAATTTGCCGCCATGGGCCGGATCCATTTCATGCACGTCCGCAACGTCAAACACGTCGCGGATGGGTTTGAGGAGAGCGCCCATTATAGCCCTTGTGGCTCCCTGGATATGGTGGCGATCTTAAAAGCCGCCTATCAAAACGGCTTTGACGGCTATATCCGTCCCGACCACGGCCGGATGATCTGGGGCGAGACTGGGAAACCGGGCTACGGTTTGTATGACCGGGCGTTGGGGGCGCAATATATCATGGGGATTTGGGAGACGTTGACGAAAGGTTGTTAGCGTTTCGTTTCGGGTTTTTACGTAATATAAGCAATAACGGTTATAAAAAGGCCCCTTCTTTGCGATTAAATAGAGGGGGTCTTTTTAAGAATGGGCGATGCTATCCCATATTTTTTCCACTAATAATAATTGTTCGGATAATTCTAATTTATTAATTTCTTTTGCAATTTCATCCGGTTTCATTGATTAAAACCTCCGGGTTTTCAAATATCTGTAAACCGCTTTTGAATTAATTATAACAGGCAAACATATTGAGAACAAGCCTAGAACTGATGGTGTGATCATCCGCTAAGCCGACTAGACTTTCCCCTTGTTACCTCCTCCAAAATATTGCATAATAAAATCTAACGACAGATTATCCCTTCGAATACTAAACCTAATAAGGAAAAACAATGTCGAACCAACCAAATCAACAATATATCTCCTTGCCGTCCTTTCAAGCCGCCCTCAACTGCATCCAAAGCGGCGCCCCGATCACTTTTATCTCGGGTAAAGCCGGAACCGGCAAATCCACCTTTACCAAAAAAGAGCTGACCAAGCTCAAAGGCAACACCGCGTTTCTCTCGCCGACCGGGATTGCCGCTTTGAATATCGGGGGCCAAACCATTCATTCCTTCTTCAACTTGGAACACGGGCTGCAGTCCTTGGACCGGATTAAGAAAAGCCGACTGCCGGAGATCTTTCAAGGCCTGGATACTTTGGTCATTGACGAGATCTCGATGGTTCGGGCCGACCTAATGGATGCGGTCAATTATTCGTTGCAGATTAATCGTGGTTCGGAAGCGCCGTTTGGCGGAGTGCGGGTGGTGCTGATCGGCGATCTCTACCAGTTGCCGCCGGTGGTGCAAGCGGCGGAACGGCGTGAGTTTACCGGCGGACGTTATGCGAACCGCTACTTTTTTAACGCGTTTTCGATTCGTTCGGCGATCGTCAACCAAAATTTTCGCTACATCAAGTTTTCGGAGATCTTCCGGCAAGCCGACCCGGAGTTCATCAACCTTTTGGAGCAGGTGCGCAACTGCCGTCTCACCCCGGAACTGATTCAAACCTTAAACGGTCGCGTCTGCGCCGAGACGAGCGTAAATCAGTTGGAGGATATCACCGTCTTGACCTGCACTAATGAAGCGGCCAATCTTTATAATAGCGGCAAACTGGACGCCTTGCCGTCCGTTAAACGGCTTTACCATGCCGACGTCACGGGCAAGTTCGCCCGCGAGGATTTTCCGACCCTGCCCATCCTGCCGTTAAAAGTCGGGGCGAAAGTGATTTTTGTCAAAAACGATCCCGGCAAGGCGTGGGTCAACGGCACCACCGGCATGATCAAAAAAATGACCGATCATCACCTGACTGTCGCAATCGGCGGCGAGGATTACATTGTCGCTAAAGAGACCTGGGAGAAGGTGCAATATCGCTTCGCCGACGGAACCTTTGAGAAGGTGGTGATCGGGACATTTCGCCAGTTCCCGCTCAAACTGGGTTGGGCTTTGACCATTCATAAAAGCCAAAGCCTGACCTTGAACAATGTCTATCTTGACACCGGCCGGGGCGCTTTTGACTCGGGCCAGATCTACGTGGCGTTAAGCCGAGTTCGCAAGCTCGATAATCTTTATCTGAAGCAACCGATCACCAACCGGGATCTGCTGATTGACGCCAGTATCAATAAATTCTTGGACTATATTGAACGATTGGCGTGGGAGTAAAGGAGAAATAATCGGTCGCCGCCGGTTATCCGCTGCTATAAATTTCGTAATATGGTAAAAACCATCCCCCTCTTTGTACCTGGCCAAGAGGGGGTTTTCGTTATGGATTGATTAGCGCTTGTAACATTGGGATGAGTTGCCTCGGGTTCGGTTGCCCGGAAAACTAAATTTCAGATAAAAGCTTTACAAAACGAACTAAATCATTATACGAGGCTTCAAGCTATAATTGGTTTAGAAAATGTCGTTCAAAACGAAAGATTGCACCAAAGGAGCTGTGAAATATGAAACCTGTCAACCGCTACATTCGCGACCTTATTGCGCAAATGACCCTCGACCAGAAGGTCGGCGCGTTGTTAACCTTAGGTTTTGCCGGAACGATGGCGCGGCCGCATATTTATGAGGATATCGTCAAGTATCATTGCGGCGGTTTGCGTTTAACCCCCCATGCCCGACTGTTCGGAAGTTATGTCGATCCCAAAACCGGTAAAAGCGTCGTTGACGTCGTTGATGCCAAAGGTTACAAAAAAGGAGTCCACTCGCCGTACGCCACCCCCGAAAATTACCGGGTGTTGTTGGAAGAGTTGCAACAGCTGGCGCTAAATCGACCTTTGGGAATTCCGTTGCATTTCTCGTATGACCAGGAAGGCGGAACTAGCGCCGATTACAATTTCGGCGGCGTCAACTTGTTTCCCAAACCAATGGGTTTACGGGCGACCGGCGATAGCAAGCTCGCCTACGAAGTGGCGAAAGCCGTCTCCCGCCAAAGCCGGGCGGTGGGATTCAACTGGATCCATTCGCCGGTGCTCGATATCAACGTCAATCCGGCCAATCCCGAAGTGTATACCCGGGCTTATTCGGACCGGGTTGAAGATGTGGTGGAGTACGCCGTTCAATCGTGCCGCGGGTTTAAAGAAGGCGGCTTGATCGCCACCGGCAAACACTTCCCGGGACGGGGCGATTCGGCGCTTGACGCGCACTTTGAGATGCCGGTGATTGATGTCCCTAAAGAAACGTTGCTCAACCGGGAGTTGGTCCCTTACAAAGAGTTAATTGCCCAAGCTTTGTTGCCGTCGATTATGATCGCCCATAGCATCTTCCCGGCGATCGACCCTGACGACGTCGCCACGGTCTCCAAGAAAGTCCTGACCGGATTGCTCCGCGAAGAGTTGGGCTTTGACGGCGTGATCACCACCGACAGCATGACCATGGGCGGTATCGCGGTCCGTTACGGAGTGGCCAATGCCTGCGCCATGTCCTTAGCCGCCGGCGCCGACCTGGTGTTGATGAAAGCCGAAAATCAATTGGTCGGGGAGACGGTCGCAACCATTAAACAGTTTGTCGACAGCGGCCGGATCAGCGAAGCCGAATTGGATCAGAAAGTTTACCGCGTCCTAAGCTTGAAATACGAGTTCGGCCTGTTTCACCAGGGCAACCATTGGCCGGAAAAACCGGCCGAGGTGATCGCCGATCCCCAAGTGGTGAATCTGACGAAGCTGGTTGCCAGAAAATCCGTCCTGGTCCCTCGGGACCGTCAGCAACTACTGCCGTTGGCCACCGCCGAACGGGTCCTGGTCGTCGAACAGATCAATAAAACCCCCAATGACATGCATTGGCATCCCGGTATCTTGTTCAAGCATTGCTTACGGCACAATCCCCACGCCGCCTACCTGGAGACGGCTTATCAATATGACGCCGAGGACAAACAAAATATTATCAGGAGCATTCAGCAGTTTGACACGGTTGTGCTCACCAATTTCTATATCCGGGGTTCGCTCGCCAACAATGAATTTATCAGTGAATTGCTGGCGCAACATCCCCGGAAACGGTTTGTGATCGTCACCAACACACCTTATCCGGCGTTGAGTATTCCCGAAGGGGCGGGGACGATCGTGCTCACTTTCGCCACTTCCCCGGCGAATATCGAAGCCACCGCCGGCGTACTCTTCGGTAAAATCGCGCCGGAAGGGCAATGGCCGGTCGCCTACCAACTGCCGGAATAATCATTATAAAGAAGGTGCAAACCATGTCGGTAACCTTAAATCAACTGATCCGGAATCGGATCTATCCGCATCTGGAATATTTGTTTCAAAAAGTCCTGCGCGAAAAGGACGCTGTGATCATCGACGGCGTTAGCGCCTTTCATTCGGCGGATTATTTCGTCCCGGGCAAGGTGGTCAACGCGTTTAGTTATCTGATCATCGACACGGCCGCCAATGATCCCGATTTCGAACAGAAGGTCGCCGGTTTCCGGGAGATTATCGATTTTACGGCTCATTACCCGATGAAAACCTGGGGGATATATTATTACCTCACGGCGCTCGTGCGTTTACAGCGGCACGGACTTTTGGATGAAGTGGTCCGCCCCGATAAGCTGGTCATTTTAAAACGGGTTTTGGATTGGCGGACGATCGTCCGCGCAGACGATCTGACCTTAATCAACCTGCCGACCAATTATTACGGTTGCGCCTTGGGGGTGGCCCGGTTGCGGATGTTGCTGGGCTGGGAAGCGGAAAGTTCGGCCCAACGGTTGTATGATAAGGTGTTGGCCCATATCGACGAATACTCCGGTGAATACGGTTTTGCCGATGAAACCGACGGCGAAGGCCGTTTTGATCGTTATAGCGTCCTGTTGCCGGCCGAGATCTGTCAACGGCTGATCGATACCGGAATGGCGGTGCCGGAACGTTTGCAACAATTGTTGCGCAAATCCTGCGATATTCATCTGATGTTGGCCAACGAAGCGGGCCATGGCTTCAATTACGGCCGGACCATCGGCGCCTACGGCGATACCTCAACGTTGGAAGTACTGTCGATTGCCGCGTATTTGGGTGTCTTGACGCCGGAGGAGCAGGAATTGGCTTATGCGTTCTGCACCCGGATTACCGCGAAATTTACCGAGTTTTGGATAGACTCCGAGATGAAGTCGGTCAATATGTGGGAGAAAGGGCGCAAGCCCGACCCGTATATGGGGAAACACCGGATACTCGGTGAAAATCTTAGCTTAAGCTACCAACATATTCACACTTGCGATATTTGGAACCGCGCCGGCTTCGCCGATAAGGTCCCGATGGCGGATTTTGAAACGGCTTTGGCCAAACTGCCGTCTCATTATTTGGTGCGTTTTGCGGCCGGAACATATGAACGGGCGTTGGCCATCGTTCGCGACGGAAAGCAGGTAATTTGTTTACCGTTGGTTAACGGGGGAGCATCGCAATATCGTTACACGCCGTATTACCCGATCCCCCACGCCGTCGGGATGTTGGCCGGATCGCCGCATGAGAGCAATCCGCAGTTGCTGCCCAGATTTACTTTTAGCGACGGTTCGCAACTAATGCCGCTGGCATATATGAAAGATATCGAAGCTCGTTCGGATGGCCCGGAGTACCGGGTAACCTACCGTCAAGAGCAACTTTGCCGGCTGACCTCAGGCGGTCCGGAACCCGACATCCGGGTACAGGTAGCCACCGAATATGTTTTCCGCCCCGGAGTCATCATCCGCAATGATTGCTATACCCCAACCGAAGCGCTGGACCTGGCGGAGCTGGTCATGGAGTTTGCCACTTTCTCAACCGGACCGGTGGTAACGGGCGTAAACAAGGTCGGCTTTCAAAACGGCGCGGTTGAGGCGATCACCGTATCCGGCTTCACGGAATGCGCGGTTGAAGCCGTCAACGAAGCGGACGAGCGCTATCAGACCCCCCATGGCGTCTTGCGTTACCGGGCGATTTGGCGGTCCGGACCGCAACGGTTCGACCAACCGTTGACCATCCGTTGGGAGATGCGGCATCATTGAGTAGGTAAAATTATGATCTCCGGTTTTTGCGGAAAGGCGTCGATAATATATAAAGGATTAAAGCGAGAACCAGTCCGGTTGGAGGCGGTTTCATGGCTGAAAAAGTGGTGGAAGTTTTATGGGTGGCGCGCTATGACTATCATACCGGATGGCAGGAGCCGCACGATCATGATTACTATCAAATGATCTATGTCATTGACGGGATCGGCCATTTTCGGGTCGGGGACCAAATCCGCGAGGCTTCCGCGGGGAAACTGTTTTTCTTGAGTCCGTTCTTGATTCACCACATGAAGAAGATTCCCGATAAAAAACTGAAAACCTATGATGTTAAATTTATTATTAAGGATCCCCAATTACAAACCCAGTTAGCCCAGTTGGATGCGGAGATGCTCCTACCGGACCTTGACATGTTGAGTTTCTTCCGGAAAATCCGCGAAGAGGGATTACAGAAACGCGTTTTTTATAAAGAGTTCAGTGATCTCTACCTGCAACAGCTATTGCTGGAGATATTGCGGGTCCACGCCAATAAGCTCGTTGAACTGAATTTGGTGCAAAGCCAACCGGTTCCGCCCATGGATGTCAACCCGTTTTGCCAGCAGGTGATCGATTATATCAAAAAGCATTACCAGGAGGAGTTAACCCTCAAGTCGATCGCAGCCGCGTTAGGTTACAATCAAAGCTATGTCTGTCAAATGTTTAAAAATAACACCAAAAACACCGTGATGCATTATCTCTATCACTACCGAATCGAGAAGGCGAAAGAGCTAATCGTTTATTCCGACTATGATTTGAAAGAAATAGCGATGGTCACCGGGTTTAAAACGATTCATCACTTCACCCGGTTGTTTCATAAAATTCAAGGATTGACTCCCGGTCAATGGCGGGAACGGGAGAAGGAAGGCATCCGAAAAGGCGTCTTCTTCAATGAAGCCTTCAAGAATCAAGCCAAACTTCATACGGTGAAATCAGACAGCGCAGGGGAGGGTTGAAAAAACCCTTCTTTTTTTATGCTTTTTCTCAATTTCAGACAAATGGAAAGAAAGCTCGGCCAAATAATTTGAGTAATGCCCAGTTTATAATGGGAAATAACGGAGCGGGTTCCGCTGAGTCGAACGGAAACGGAGTGGCGTTTATGGCTTTGAACCTAAGCGAATTGATTCTTGCCGAACAACGGGGGCAGATATTAAAAGAAGCGCAGCGGTATCTGGCGGACGAACCGGTTCGTATCACCGATGCGGTTGCCGCACGGAGTCCGGGCGGGCCGCATGATTATTACTCCAACGGCGATTATTGGTGGCCGAACCCCCATACCCCGGACCAACTTCCATTTGTGCGCCGGGACGGGGAGAGTAATCCCGGCAATTTTCAGTGCCACCGCAAGATCATGCGCAAAATGCGAACCGGGGTTGCGACCCTGGCGGCGGCGTTTTATCTGACCGGAAATGAAAATTTTGCCAAACAGGCCTTCCGGTGGCTTCGAGAATTTTTTTTGGATGATGCCACCCGGATGAACCCGCATTTGCTATACGCGCAAGCCATCCCCGGAATCGTCTCCGGGCGGGGAATCGGAATCATTGACACATTGCATTTGATTGAAATTCCCATAGCGCTTAGGGTTTTACAAAATTCGGAGTATTTTGACAGTGTTTTCCACTCCAGGATGCAAGGTTGGTTCGCCGATTATTTAAAGTGGATGACCACCCATCCGTATGGGCTTGCAGAAATGAATGCCGCCAATAATCACGCGGTGGCCTGGTTGGTTCAGGTAGCGGTGTTTGCGCAATTTACCGGACACCCAGTTTTGGTGGAGTTTTGCCGAACCATGTACAAAACGGGATTGCTACCCAAACAAATGGCCGCTGACGGCAGTTTTCCTCAAGAACTGGAACGGACCAAACCGTACAGCTATTCTATTTTCAATCTGGACTGTTTTGCAATGCTTTGTCAGATTTTGTCCACCGCTACCGATGATTTATGGCGATATTGTCTGGACGACGGGCGCGGCATTGCAAAAGGCTTTGAGTTTCTCTATCCTTTTCTGGCCGATAAAACCCAATGGCGATTTGGAAATGATGTTGAGCACTTCGACGGATGGCCGGTACGGATTCCGGGCTTGGTGTTTGCCGGCGGGGCGCTTAACCGGGTCGACTATTTGAATCTGTGGCGCCGGTTGCCTGAACCGCGTGACCTCGAAGTTCGACGGAATATCGCCATTCGCCAACCTTTGTTATGGTTGGGATCGAAAGAACCCTTCCTATTTCAAGCATTATAATCCTTGCGCAATCAGCCAGCGTTGCCGGTTGTTGCGGACCTAAATAATAGACAAAAAACTCATAAACCCGGCCAAATACTAGGGGTTAACGGATTGTTATAATTGAGTTAACAACTTGACAAACCCTGTTTTCAGTTGCTCCCCGCGAGTTTTGGCTATCTGACAGTCTTAAAAAATAATGGAGGTTGAATGATGAGAAAGGCAAAAATTATCATCCTAATGCTGCTGTTGGTGCTGACTTGTGTCACCGTATCAGCGAAAGACATTTACCCAATCAAAACCGATGTCACTCTCACTTATTGGGTGCCGTTGAATGTATCGCCTTCGGCCACGGTTAAAAATTTGGGCGAAACTCCCTTGTATCAGGAGATAATGAAGCGGACCGGCATCAAAGTTCGTTTTATTCACCCGGCGATGGGACAGGAAACTGAAAAATTTAACTTAATGTTAGCCTCCGGAGAACTGCCGGATATTATCGAATGGCAGGGTTGGCTCACCTACCCCGGTGGTCCGGAAAAAGCCATCGAAGATGGCTTTATTGTCCAATTGAACTCTCTGATCGACAAATACTCGCCCAATTTGAAAAAAGTCTTACGTGATAAAGAACTGAATAAAATGGTCAGAACCGACTCCGGGAAATACTTCGTTTACCCGAATGTTCGCGGCGACGAGTATTTGCTGGTTTTCACCGGACCGTTTATTCGTAAAGATTGGTTGGATGAATTGGGTTTGAAAACTCCGACCACCATCGACGAATGGTATACGGTTCTGAAAGCCTTCAAAGATAAGAAAAAAGTGCGCGCCCCGTTAACCTTCCGTTATGATTTATGGGATAACCACAACACCTTTGTTGGCGCGTTTGGCGCGACCATGGGCTTCTATGTCAATAACGGCAAAATTAAATATGGCCCGATTCAACCGGAATTTAAAAATTTCCTAGCCACCTTCAGAAAATGGTATGCCGAAGGTTTGGTCGACACCAATTTGCCGACCGTGGATCAGAAAATCCTCGACGGCAAAATGACCAGCGGTATGTCAGGCGCTTGCATCTCCAATACCGGTAACGGAATCGGTAAATATCTTGAAGCAATGCAAGTCAAAGATCCGCAGTATGATCTGATCGCCGCTCCGTATCCAACCTTGAAAAAAGGCCAACGGGCCATGTTTGGACAACTGGAGAATAAATACTCCCGGAACGGCAACGCCGCGATCACCACGAAATGCAAAAATCCGGAACTGGCCGCCCGATTCCTTGACTACGGTTACGGCGATGAAGGTCACATGCTCTTTAACTTCGGTATTCCCGGCGTAAGCTACAACATGGTGAACAATTATCCGAAATATACCGATTTGCTAATGAAAAACCCCAAAGGGTTAACCATCAATCAAGCGATGGGTAGTTATATGCGGGGTCACTATAACGGACCGTTCGTTCAGGACAAACGGTATCTGGAACAATATGCGGGACTGCCGCAACAAAAAACGGCCATTGAAATTTGGAAGAAGACCGACCAAGTCAAACACCGTTTGCCGCCGATCAGTCCTTCACCGGCCGAAAGCGGTGAAATGGCCAAGGTCATGAATGAAGTCAATATCTATCGCGATGAGATGATCCTGAAATTCATCATGGGTACCGAACCGCTTGATAAGTTTGACGAATATGTTGCTCAGCTCAAAAAGTTAGGGATTGAAAAAGCAATCAAAATTAATGAAAATGCCTTAGCCCGTTACCAAAAACGGTTGCAAGCGAATTAACAAGCGAAAACGAAACAACGAAATCCCAGGAAAATAAAACCTGGGATTTTTTCTTTTGGATATGGGACACGAAATAATCGGATGAAGGCTGGTTAACTATTTTTGGGGGCTCGTGTGAAATTTCACAAAATGTTTACGGAGTTACAAATTGATTGCAAACAACTACAATTCCAGTATCCATAATGGTTACAAGGCAATCAACGGGCTGGACTTGGTGCCGGCGGACCCCTTGCAAAGTTAAAAAAAAGGAGCTAAACTAAATTTAAGAACGTTGTCAGACAACGGACAACGAAAAAATCTTCGGGGGTTGTTGATGGACATTACACCAATTACCAAAACCATCCTCTCCGCTGAGATTGCTCAAAAACTGCAAGATCTCATTATGAGCCGGGAGTTTGAGCCGGGAGCGCAATTGCCAAACGAATTGGATTTGGCTAAAATGATGGGCGTCAGCCGTTCGACAATTCGCGAAGCCATCAAAATTCTGGCATCCAACAATATTTTGGAAGTTGTCCGGGGGAAGGGAACCTTTGTCGGTCGCCAACCGGGGTTGGTCAACGATCCGTTAGGCGTCAATTTTCTGCATGACCAGGACTTGCTCGTTTCGTTATTTGAAGCCCGGTTACTGATTGAACCCGGCGTGGCATTTTTAGCGGCTGAAAGAGCGACCCTTGATAATTTGCTTCGGATTGAGGAATCCGTTGAACGGTTGGCGGAGTTGATCCGGAAACACGAGTCGCATGCCCAGGAGGATCAGGAATTCCACCGGGCGGTTGCCATTGCCACCCAAAATCCGATTATTGACCGGATTGTCCCAATTATTAACGATTCGATTGCCAAAGCTTATTTTGAAATTGTCAATATTCCGGGCAATCCGCAAAAAGTGTTAAAAGCGCATCAAAACATCTATAAAAGCATTAAAAATCGCAATACGGCTCAGGCCAAGACCGCAATGCGGCTCCATTTGGACGAGACAATGCTGGACATTCGTTCACGACGGTGATTTGAAAAAATTTTCGTTTCCGAAAATTTATTTTATAACTTCAAGGAGGTTCTTACATTATGAGTAATCAAACACTGCCAAATCTTAACCGGGATTATCTGGAGAAAAACCTGCTCGGTACCGAGTTGGCCCCATTTTCCAAAGCAATCTTTGATTATCCGGAGAAGATTATCCAATTTGGTGAAGGCAACTTTTTACGGGGCTTTGTGGACTGGATGGTCCAACAGATGAATAAAAAGGCGCTGTTTAATGGTCGGGTCGTTGTGGTGCAACCGTTACCAATGGGTCGAGTCGCCAATCTTAACGAGCAAGACGGTTTATATACCATGATGCTGCGCGGTACCATTGATGGTAAAGTCACCGACCAACGGGAAATCCTCGCCTCAATCAGCCGGGGTCTCGACCCCTATACCCAATGGGAAGAAGTGCTGCAATGCGCTGAAAACCCGGAGATCGAATATGTGGTCTCCAACACCACCGAAGCGGGCATCGCGTATGATCCCAATGACAAACTGACCGACGCGCCCCCGACATCTTATCCCGGCAAACTCACTGTTTATTTATACCGCCGTTTTACCCATTTCAAAGGCGACGCCACCAAAGGTTTGGTCATCATGCCGTGTGAATTGATTGATCGAAACGGCGATAAGTTGAAGAAAGTCGTCCTGCAGTTAGCTTCCGAATGGCAGCTTCCGGCCGAATTCAGCCAATGGCTGCAAAACTCCAATTACTTCCTCAATACCTTGGTCGACCGGATCGTCACCGGCTATCCGTTTAAAGAAATTGATCAAATTGAGCAGGAATTAGGCTATAAAGATCAAAATCTTAATACAGCGGAACTTTTCCACCTCTGGGTTATCGAAGGCGATGCCAAACACGGCGAGAAACTCCCGTTGGCTCAAGCCGGGTTGAATGTGAAATGGGTGAGCGATATGACCCCGTACCGTACCCGGAAAGTTCGAATCTTAAACGGCGCCCATACCTCGGCCGTGGCGGTCGCTTATTTATCCAATATCGATCTGGTCAAAGACGCCGTTGAAGATAATCAAGTCGGAAAATTCATCCGGGACGTTGTCTTCGAAGAGATCATCCCAACGCTCGACCTGGACGCCAACGAGTTGGAACAGTTCGCCAAGGATGTCTTAGAGCGTTTCAATAATCCGTTTATCGATCATAAATGGGCGGATATTTCCCTCAATTCGACGTCAAAGTTTGAAGCGCGGGTGCTGCCTTCGCTAAAAAAATATTTTGAACGCCGCAAAGTACTCCCCAAACGTTTGACGTTCTCCTTAGCGTCACTGATTGCGTTATACCATGGCACGGAGATCCGCGGCGATAAATTGGTAGGACATCGTGACGGCCAGGAATATTTGCTCCGCGATGATCAAGTCATTTTAGAGTTCTTCCGCGAAATCTGGGCCAGCTACGAAAAGACCGAAATTACGCTGGAAACATTGGTTGAAAAGGTTCTGAACCGTTTCTGGGCTGCTGAAATGAAAGAACTTCCGACGTTAGCCTCAGAAGTTGCTACCTACTTGCGCGAGATTTTGGATGCCGGAATGAGCCGTAGCTTAGAAAAGTGTTCCTAAATCTTGCCCGTAAGTTTCAAGCGCATTTGGGTAGCAGAGGTTGATGATATAACCCAAAGCGAAAAGGGAGGACCAGTTATGGAAGTATTGAAAACGTTCGTTCAATTGACAAAAGAATATCAAACTTCAGCTGACCTGCGGGTAGCAGTCCAAAACGATCCCGGATTGGCAGTGATTTACTTCGACTCAATTCATCAGCATGAGGGCTCAACTTTAGGTATCGTCCGGTTGGCGTCGGGCAAAAAGCTATGGGTCATTGGCAATCAGTCTGCGGTCTACGCGGAAATGAACGGTAGTGAACAAACAGTGGACGGGGTCGCGGTTAAAGAATGCGCCTTATCGGTGGCGAACAGTAAAGTATTACGCAAATATTTCGCTTTTACCAACCCGATTTCCTTAGCAAAGTACGACATTACAATTGGGTTGGGCGATCGGCTTGGCCTGGCTTCGGCCGGTCATTTGCGGTTGGTCAAAAATTTGAAAGTCCGTCCGATCCTGGCGCAACAGTCGATCCGGGAGTTAAATCTGACCGGCCGTGATTATGGTCAAGTTCTGGCGGATGCGGTTTGGGCAGTGTTCCAAGAAGATTATCAAGGCGGCTTTGGAGCCGACGGCGATCATTTGAAGACCGCGGCCGAAGTCAAGATGGCGTTGGAAAACGGTTTCACCATGATCACCTTGGACTGTTCCGAACATATCAATAATATTGCCGCCACAGACACCGCTACGATCGAAGCAATCTATCAAAGTTTAGAACCAGGCGAACGTCAGGCGCTCGAAGCAAAATTCCTGGGAACGCAATTTCAAGCCGGTTCGTTAGCGGTATCCTATACTACGGACACCTTGAAGTTAAATGCGGCGATCTATCAGAGAGCGATTGACTTTGCCATCGCGATCTTTAATGATTTAATCAAGCCGGTGGCAAGCAACGTCGATTTTGAAGTCTCGATTGACGAAACGCAAACCCCGACCGATCCCGCTTCCCATTTTTATGTCGCCGAGCAATTGATTCAAGCCGGAGTGAAGGTCAACAGTCTGGCTCCGCGTTTCTGCGGCGAATTCCAAAAAGGTATCGATTATGTCGGCGATCTGACGCAATTTGAAAAAGAGTTTAAGGAACATGAAGCCATTGCGGTTCATTTTGGCTATAAACTCAGTATCCATTCCGGTAGCGACAAGTTTACCGTATTCCCGATCATTGGCCGCGAGACCAAGGAACGGGTGCATGTCAAAACTGCCGGCACCAACTG
Organism: Bacillota bacterium; assembly: GCA_023417475.1. Lineage (GTDB taxonomy): Bacteria > Bacillota > UBA4882 > UBA8346 > UBA8346 > JAEYPR01. The sequence continues at coordinate 112,938 of JAEZFP010000032.1, forward strand.
GTTGGAAGCGGTTCGGGTGATTATTGAGACCGATCCGGCGCTCTACCGGGAGCTGCACGCATTTGCCTTGACTCAATTGAGCGAGGCCAAAAAGTATTACCATATCTCAGCCGACCCGGCGCGGATCCCGGGTTTGGACAGTTTGTCCGATGACGGCTTACGGGCGCTGATGGATCAAAATGACGCCCGTCAAGTGATCCATATTACCTACGGCTTGATTCTGCAAGCCAAGGATGCGAATGGCAAGTATGTATTTAGAGATCGAATCTATCAGTGCTTGACCGCCAACGAAAACCTGTATTATCTCAAATTGGCAGGTCATATCGGGAAACATTTGCAAAAGTTGGGTTTCTTGCATTGAAATTGGCAGCTGCGATGGCGCTTTAAATATTTGATGATTAGCGCCTCAGATATTCCTTGACTTATCAGCAGAAACAAATTCAATAATTTCCTTTCCCATCCGCGCTTTACGGATGGGAAAGATCTATTACAATCATTTATTTCAACTGACAAAGATTACTTCGAAAGATGGTGAGTCCCATTCATAAAGTACTGCAAATCAATCGCGCGGACAATGTGGCCGTCGCCTTAGTCGAACTTTCCGTTGGAGAGACCGTTTCCGTCAACGGTGTTCAGGTCGCGGTCTCCGAAAAAGTTCCGGTTGGACACAAAGTCGCACTTAACGACATCCCGGCGAATCAAGCGATTCGCAAGTACGGGTTTACAATCGGTCATGCCACCCAAGCGATCCAAGCCGGGCAATGGGTTCACAGTCATAATGCCGCAACCAGCCTGAAGGGGAAATTGGAATATTCCTACCAACCTTCAATCCGACCGGTTGAGGTTCCGGCAACAGTCCCAACGTTTTTGGGTTACCGCCGGGCCGACGGTCAGTTCGGTATCCGTAACGAGATCTGGATCATTAACACGGTCGGTTGTATTAACAAACAAAGCCAACGCTTGACCCGTCTGGCGGAGGAGAAATTCCAAGCGGAACTGCAAGCCGGCGTGATTGACGGCATTTATACCCTGGAACATCCGTATGGCTGTTCCCAATTGGGCGAGGATTTGCTAAATACCCAGAAGCTCTTGGCCGGACTCACGCGTCATCCCAATGCCGCCGGTGTCTTATTGGTCGGATTGGGATGCGAAAACAATCAAATGGCCGACTTTCACCAAATTTTGGGTGCGGTTGATTCGCGACGGGTTAAATCGCTGGTTCTGCAGGATGTGGCAGACGAATTTGAGGTTGGCTTGGAATTGCTCGGCGAATTAATCGCGCATGCCGCCACTTTTAAACAGGAGCCGGTACCGGTTTCCGAATTGAAAATCGGTCTCAAATGCGGCGGTTCCGACGGATTTTCCGGCATTACCGGCAATCCGCTGGTCGGTTCGGTCGCGGACCGGTTAATCTCTTTTGGCGGTACGGCAATTTTAACCGAGGTTCCGGAGATGTTCGGCGCCGAACAGATTTTGATGAATCGGGCGAAAGATCAAGCGACCTTTGAGAAAGTGGTCGCCTTGGTTAATGATTTCAAAGACTATTTCATCCGGAACGGTCAGGAAGTCTATGAGAACCCTTCTCCGGGCAATAAAGACGGCGGGATCACTACTTTGGAAGACAAGTCGCTGGGATGTACCCAAAAGGGCGGTACCAGCACCGTCACTGATGTGCTCCGTTACGGCGAGCAATCCAAAGTACATGGCCTGAACTTATTGGAAGGCCCCGGCAACGATATTGTCTCCTGTACTGCCTTGACTGCCGCGGGAGCTCATATTATTTTGTTCACTACCGGACGGGGCAATCCGATGGGCGCCATGGTGCCGACGGTCAAAGTTTCCACCAATTCAAACCTGGCAACGCGCAAACCGAATTGGATTGACTTTAATGCGGGTCAGTTATTGGAAGGCAAGACGATGGATCAACTCACGACCGATTTTTTTGATCATTTGGTCGCGATCGCGAGTAAAACCGAACTGACCAAAAACGAGCTTAACGGTTATCGCGATATTGCGATTTTCAAATCGGGTGTCACATTATAAAATATTGGTTCAACGCTTCAACCCATTAAGCCGTCTCCCTTGAGACGGCTTTTTAATTGGTGCGACCGACGTGAGCGATAGGCGGTGAGCGCGGAAGGCGCAAGGCCGCTATAGGCATGATATGGATAAGTAAAATAGTTGGATATGTGAATAAGTAAGCTTGCTTGAAGTCTCCGCAAGCTGGATATATGAATAAGTAAGCTTGCTGAGTCGTTCCGCAAGCTGGATATGTGAATAAGTGAGCTTGCTGAGTCGTTCCGCAAGCTGGATATGTGAATAAGTAAGCTTGCTGAGTCGTTCCGCAAGCTGGATATGTGAATAAACGCCGCGGTTTGACCCGGAATAAATTGGGCAGTATGATGAAACGATTAAACTTGACAGTGTAATTTCGCAGCATCTTTACAATAATACTGAAAAAAGGCGATAATGGGATATTTCGCTCCAAATATTCCGCCGCCGTAAGAATATGGCGCCAAATCGCGACGCGCTTTCCAGCGATATTAATCTTAAGAAATTGTCAAAGTTGTCGATAAACAAAATGAATAGTTAGTTTTTAAAGAAAAGAGGGATTTTATGCGGTTAGCGATTGCCGGCGCGCAACACTTTCACTTACTGGATTTATTACAGTCGCTAAGTACTGTCCCGGAGGTTGAATGGGTTGGCGTATGGAACATTCACAACGAATTTAAAACAGTGTTTGAGACACAATATCCCATGCCGGAGTTTCCGACCCTGGAGGCGTTGTTGGATCAAGCAAAACCCGATGGAGTGGCCTGCTTTGACATGATTGGCCGTCGGGCGGATACAATCATTCAATGTCTGCAACGGGGAATTCATGTTTTGGCGGACAAACCGCCGGTAGCCACGGAAGAACAATTGCAAGCGCTGGAAGAAGCTTTACGCTCGACCAAAGCGACTTTTACAGCGCTTTTTAGCGAACGGTACAATCCGCCGGTCTATACCCTGAAACAATTGATCGCAGCCGGAACGGTTGGGGAGATCGTGAACTTTACGGCGTTTCGACCGCATAAATTGAAAAAAACGACCCGGCCGAATTGGATGTTTCAACGGGATAACTATGGCGGGATCCTGGTTGATCTAGCGGTTCATGATATTGACGTTTTTCAATGGTTAACCGGGGCTAAGCCGGTGCTGATTACCGCAGCTCATTCCAATACCGTCTGTCCGGAATTCCCGGAGTTTGAAGATAACGGGCAAATTTTTTTTAAAGCCGATAACGGCGCCGTCGGTTTCATTAAGGTGGAATGGCTGGCGCCCGAGGCCTTTCCTACCCATGGCGATTGCCGTTATTTCATAACCGGCGCCCAAGGTACGCTTGAGGTCTTTACCGGGGGCGACATCACCGACCGGGGTGGAAAAGTGATTTTATGCACCCATCGTCACCCGCCGGAATTGGTGCCGTTAAACCCGATGGAAACCGGGCTATATGCCGATTTTTTAGCTAAAACAACGGCGGACGGTCCCACAGGCTCACCAATGATTACCGTTTCGGAGATCATCAGTACAATGCGGGTGGCGTTAGCTGCCCGGAAAGCGGCTGATCGCAACTGTATGATAACGCTGGATTGGAATTAATGGCCAAAATTTGCTCACATAAAGAAATGATGAAACACCTCCTCAGTTTTGAGAGGTGTTTCATTGCAATCGGATAAAAAAGCGTTTTGCAATATCGGTAAAAATGCCAACCTGCAAATTGTAAGTCTCAAAATTTTACTCGGGTAACCGGTTTAGAACCGTTGTAAGACTTTCATTAGATCTTCACTGACTTCGCGTTCGGATACCAGCGTCAAAAAGAGCAAACAAGTTTTGAGAATATTAGGATCAATTCGTGGGGCTACCATCATCGAAACTCGTTGGAGCAATTCAATCTTATCGTTGTCCAAAGTACTTCCTCCTTTGGCCTTAGCTTACATTATAATATTCGTCCAAAATGCTAATCGGAACGGCGCTTAAGTCATAAGGATGTTACTTCAGCGCTTGCCGTGGTGTTATCAATTATCAACGACTCTACGGACCCCCACCAAGCGTCGGCGCCATGCCCAGTTTAGCAAAGTTAAGTGAACCCGGGTACCCTGGATGACATGGATGAAGTATTGCCAATCGACCATCACTCCGCAATGGGAAATATACCGGCCGATTTTAAAATAAACAAAATCCAATGGGTGGATCGCTGAGAGCGAAACTTCGCACCCTAGTTTCTGGATACCTCGCAGGTACCGCTCGGGATCTTCGTAGACCCATTGCGTGGAGTACGGGGATCCGTCGCCATCAGGGATTTCGATGCCCAAATCTTGATAAAAGCGGTAAGCCAAGCCCAAACAGTCTAAGCCCTTTAGATCACGACCGCCGTGGCGATACGGTATGCCGATATATTTCCGGACGACTGTGGCGATAGATTCATCCAAAGTCATTATCTCCTTGTCATCATGATATAAGCGCTCTTGTTTCTATCATATGTCGCTTGGGCAATCAAGACGCTGCCTTAATTGCGGAACGTTTATTTTAGGCGAAAAGAATAAACTATTCGCAAAGGTAGCTGTTCTTTGACATACTTTGGTCGGATTTATCAGGATTTCCAGGTTTCAATTCATTTTAACGTAATAAAAAATCGTAACATTTGCCCAATTTCCAACAGGGTCTTTGCACATATAATAAATTAACAAGCGGACCAAAGCTTGTGAAAACAAGGAGGGAATCATTATGGTAGATGGTTTATGTGGTGGGGGCTTTGGTAGTGGTTGGGGCATTGCCTTTTTACTCTTCCTCATCTTAGTTCTGTTAGTAGTGGGTTTTAGCTTCTGGGGTGTTTTCTAACATAACAAGTTCCCGGCTGCCACCCAAGCTTTGTAATGGTTAATAATGAACGGATATCATGAAAATATAACATTTGCCTAATTTCCGATGGATGGTTTTTTCATAAGATATATCAAGAGCCAAATTACTGGTAAAACAGGAGGGAAAATAATTATGGTTGAAGCTCAACAATGTGGTGGCTTTGGCACTGGCTGGGGTATTGCCTTCTTGCTATTCCTGATCCTCGTATTATTAGTTGTTGGATTTAGCTTCTGGGGTGTCTTTTAAGTAAATGAGCCCGGATAACTCCGGGCTTTCTATCTATATAAGTTGCAATAGATCATGGCTGGAAAGGGAATGTTGAATTTAGTTCAACTGATGACCAAGGCAAATATGTCGCAATCAGATCGTCCTAAATATTTAGGCGACATATTTATTTGGATTACCGCCAGCAGAGGGTCTGAATCCGATCGTTGGCAATTGTTACCGGGTTAACGATCGAGGTTCGGAACGCCGTTATGTGGTAAAAGGAGGTGCTAACGATGGGAAGTTATCCGAAAACCGTTTCGAAACCGAGCGAAACTGAGGTAGCCCCGAAAAACGTCACTCCGTCATATGGCGGAGGGATCGGCGCCGGGATTGGTATCGCCTTCTTATTATTCCTGATCTTACTCTTATTAGTTTTGGGATTTGGATTTTTAGGCACTGGTATCGGACTTGCTTTTTTACTATTTTTGATCCTGATATTATTGCTCGTGGGATTTGCGTTCTTGATTTAAAATAGGCTTAAAATCGATTCCAAACGAAGCGGCCCGGGTTTCCGGGCCTTATTATTTGCGCTAATCGAAGCACTTGTTAATTAAGGATGTTAGGCAAATTCCTTAGTTGTCTGCGGTTTATGCTTTGAGCGGTTGAAAAGATGCTTTCTTTCCAGAAACAACGCTGACATTAGGCAATATAATATCTTACCAAATGGATAGGAGGTGAGATATTTGCCTCAATTATTATTGCATAAACTTTCATCCGCATTAAAAACGGCTGAAATTAGTCAAAATCCGGACCAGGTTCACCGGGTTATCGTGGAATTTAATCACCTCGGGTTGAATCGGATCACAAACTATATCCAGGATAACAGCGGTGTCTTCCATAAGGAGTTAAAGCTGATTCGTGGATTGGTTGTTGAATTACCGTATGAAGCGATTCAAGCGATGACCATCTCCAATCATGTCCGCAGGATTTGGAAAGATCGTCGCGTCCAAGTCTTGTTAGACTTGTCGGTGCCGGTAATTGGCGGTACGAAAGCGTTTGAATCGGGTTACAAGGGGAAAGGGACGACCGCGGCGGTCATTGACACCGGAATTCATCCGCATACCGATTTGACGAGCCCGGAAAACCGGATTGTCGGTTGGCTGGATTTGGTCAACCAACGGACTGCGCCCTATGATGATAATGGACATGGTACCCATGTCGCCGGAATCATTGCCGGAAACGGTAGCTCCTCCAGTGGGTATTACCAAGGAGTGGCGCCTGAAGCGAATTTGGTCGGGGTAAAAGCGCTGGATCAAGCGGGTAGCGGCAATACTTCCGATATTATTACCGCCTTGGAATGGTGTGTGGATCACCAAACGGAATATAATATCAAAGCGATCAATCTGTCCCTCGGGTCCGAAGCGCAGGAATCGTCTGGCGCCGATCCGCTTTGCCGGGCTGTTAACGCGGTCTGGAACCGCGGTATTGTTGTTTGCGCCGCCGCCGGAAACAGCGGCCCGAATGAGCGTAGCATCAGTTCTCCGGGAATTACTCCGAGTATTATCACAGTTGGCAATTTGGATACCCGCCGGACGTTAAAGGTGGAAGACGATCAAGTAGCGGAGTCTTCAAGTCGTGGACCGACCATTGACAATTATCTAAAACCGGATTTGTTGGCCCCGGGGACTAGTATCAATTCATTACGGGTACCAATGGGCTATCGCGCGTTAACGGGCACTTCGATGGCAACCCCCTTTGCTACGGGCGTCGCTCTTTTATATCAACAGAAGAATTCTAAAATGCGTCCTGATGAAGTGAAACGGGCAATGGTACAAGGTGCTCGAAGTTTAAATATGGAAGCCGTGATGCAAGGGGCCGGAGCATTGGACGTGTCAGAATATTTTACAGAAAAAAATCAAAGTAGCAAAGGGAAAACGCTCTCAAAAACCCAACTATCCCAACTGGCGTTCGTGCTCTTATTCCCAATGGCCCTCGGATTTTAGATCCAACGGATAAAGGTCATCTTACGTATCGGTTCTCCAATCTCTTTCATTTGCCTAATTACCTGGTGGAGACTGATACATATAATGGATAGTAAAGAAGAGATAGTTAGAGCGTTGCGCTGTAATGACTCTCTCGAAAGGAGTGAAAATGGATGGCAGATCTCAAAGCGATGTTTGACGGTGCTGGCGGCGGTTGGGGTATTGGTATTGCCTTCTTGCTCTTTTTGATTCTGGTATTATTGGTTGTCGGGTTTAGTTTCTGGGGAGCTTGGTAGGATTTCATTAAACTTGCACTGTCAATAATTAGCGGATTTTCGAGCCCAGCGCCTTGGCGCTGGGCTCTTCGATTCGCCCGCAGATAGTGCCTTTATTCCAGTAACAATCGCCCCTGAACGAATATAATAATTAATGACAAATCAAACAAAGAAGCCCAGAGCCTCTTGTTAAAAATGAAGAAGTTCGCTTGAACGATGATTATATTCGCAATAGACATGGTCGCGACATTGGGCAATATTCCATCAATTTGAACTACACCGTAGGAGGTGATAGGATTGCCGATTCAAAACGAGTGGACGGAGAAACTCTCTCCGGAACTGAAAAAACCGTATTCGAACGAAGCCGAGCGTCAACGAGTCATCATTGAAACAACCAAAGGTTCAACCACCGAGCTTCAAAAACTGATTGAAGCGAATCAGGGGACAATCCATCGTGAGTTAACTATCGTTCCGTCGCTGGTCGCGGAGTTGCCGGTCGGCGCTTTTGAAACGGTTGCAACGTCCGGCCGGGTCCGTTATATTTGGCAAGACGTAGTGACGCAAGCAATGATGGATGTTACGGCGCGCGAAATCGGAGTGACGGCAGCTCATGAACACGGGTATACGGGGAACGGCGTTGTGGTCGCGGTGTTAGATACGGGAATCAGTCCTCACCTAGATTTGAGTGAACCCAACCGGATCCTGGCCTGGAATGATTTTGTGAATCAAAACGGCTCGCCATACGATGATCATGGTCATGGAACCCATGTGGCGGGAATCATTGCCGGAAGCGGTCACGCCTCAGAGGGTAAATACCGGGGAGTGGCGCCCGAAGCCCGGTTGGTCGGGGTAAAAGTCTTGGACAAAAACGGTAAGGGTTGGGTCTCGGACGTGATCGCCGGGATTGAATGGTGTCTCCAGAATTTGAAAGTTTTAAATATCCGGCTCATTAACCTTTCATTGGGAAGCCCCGCCCAACTCAATTCCCGTTGGGACCCGTTATGCCGCGCAACCACCGAAGCCTGGCAGCGGGGCGTAGTTGTCTGTACCGCCAGCGGCAATAATTACAATGTCGCCGGAATCACATTATCCCCGGCGATCAATCCCAGTATTATTACAGTCGGGAATATCGACCAGGACACCATCGTCCTGGAACCTGACCCGATGTCGCCCAAAGCGGGTCAGCAATTTAAGATCAAACCGGATCTGGTAGCGCCAGGAAGCAATGTTACGTCATTAGATTTGGATGAAGGGTATATTACTTATTCGGGATCATCCATGGCGACTCCCTTGGTCGCGGGCGCAGTGGCGTTAATTCTGCAAAAGTGGCCCTATCTCAAACCGGATCAAGTCAAATATGTCTTGGCGAAACGCTCCCGCAATCTCGGCTTGGGATCTTATCTCCAAGGTTCGGGGGCGTTGGATTTAGCGAAAATTTTTGGTCCGGTTCGGAAACCGGTCTTTCAAGCAAAGGGAGTCAGTAAGTTTGCGAGCCAAGTCTTGGTTAATACGGTTATGAACCTGCTGGCGCAACGTTCGTCGGAAACGCCCCAAAGCGGGAGTGAGATTTTGATAAAGACAATCATGTCGGTTTTAGGGAACATGGGAAAATAACGGCTTCGCGGAATCCATGACCATTTGAAGCCAAGTTTGTCAGTAGTGAATTCAGTCTTTTGGAATAATTCATTTTGGGAAAAAACCACATAGAATGAGTTAGAGCAACAAACCAAAAGCTCGAAGTTTAGACAGGAGGTGTTACTGATGGCCGAAGCCAAACTGGAAGGGTTATTTGGCGGGGGAAACTGGTGGATTTGGATTCTGATCTTTTTATTTGTGCTGTTTCTCGTCAACGGTGGGGGTATATTTGCATAAAAGAATCGAAAGCCCGGGAGTTCCCGGGCTTTATTTTTATGCTTTTGGAGGTGATAAATTTGCCTGCAGGTTGTTGCGGCGACTGTTTGACGCCGGTCTTGCTGTTGTGGTGGTTGTTTATCGCTTGGTTGTTTTTTGCTTGGTTTAATGGCGGATTCGGATTTAAGGGTATTTTTAATGATGGAAAAAGTTGGTCTGATATTGAGCGATAATCCCCCCGTTTATAAGAACATCATAAATTGCCGGATTTTATTTTCCACGTCATCGTCGTTGAGCATGGCAATACCTTCCAGACAACGATGGATAAAATTGCGATCAACGCCCGGCACATTGACTTTCGCTAAAATTTTATCGGTATAGCGGTTAATCTCTTCGTTGGTCAACGAAAAACCCTCCTGTTATTAATAATTGACGCATTGCTAGTTTATTCTTTCATCCTAAAAAGGGCGATGATGCCTTTGGCGCAAATTAATCGGCCGGGAGAAAATAATAATTTACAGTTTAGCCATGACCAGGTTCGCGGAGTCGTAATAAAATATAGCGAAACAATCAACGAAAACCAATGAATGAAGGGGAATTGACATGGCGGTGAACGATTGGGAGAGCAAACTGGCTCCAAACCTGCGAGGGCTGCAAAGTGACGCTGGAATGCGTCGAGTGATTGTGGAGATCGACAGGGCGGCGGAAAATACCGTTGCAGAATTAATCATTCGCAATCAAGGGATGATTCGGCGACGACTCACGGTCATTCCGGCATTGATTGTCGATCTGCCTTGCGCGGCTTTTCGCCAAGTCGCGCTGGCGGCGGCGGTTCGGAAAATTTGGAATGATTGCGAGCTAAAAACTCTTAAATAGCGGAATTGCTGATTGGGTTCGTAGAAAAGAAAGATTGGTCGGGGATGTGAAACCAATGGTAATGCGGGAAGACGTTGCGCATGATATTTTTTTAATTATTGTCACAGCATTGTTTATCATCATGGTCACCGGTGTGGGTGTCCCGGCAGTCGGCGAAAATGTAGTATTGATTCCAGGAACTTAAACAAGGAGTGAGGCTGGTGTTTTCAACGGATGAACTGGAGGAGATTATCAAAAAAGTTATGGCCTTAATCGGCTATGAACGGAAAGAAAAGTCTTCGCAGTCCCATTGCAAAAAAAATACGGACACTCATGATAATCCGAAAGACGGTGCAGCTAATTCCTGTTTCAGAATCGAACCAGCCGATATCTTAGTGATATCGGCGTTGATTACCGGCGCTTTGAATGTCGATTCAATCTTAGTCAGCAAAGACCAGGTTGTGCAGATTGTTTTGTCAGGTTCGTTAAAGCGTCCAACCGAACTGGACAAGATTATGGAAGAAGTCGGAAAGGCCCCATTTGAACAGGTAATCAAGTCGCTGTTAGGGCTGTGACCATCCTCGGGGATGGACAGGCTGCCGCGAAGTATGAAGCGGTGTCGTTATTCAGGGAAATACTATAGGGGTAGCGGCGGCATTTTGCCCCAATTGGTAATAATCGCGGATTAGTTTGGGGGCGAAACTCATACTTCCCTTGGATAAAGGTTGCTCGGGAGCAATGAGAATGGTTCGGGTATTGCCATTATAAAATCGCGGCAGGAAATCTTGGTTTGTTTTATGAATCTGTTTTAAATCATTGCTGCCGATTTCGGCGGTTAAGATATCCAAAATCCGCTTGGTCACCGCAAAAGAGTTGTTAAAGCGGTCAAACGGGGCAAAGACCGGTTCCAGGGTTTCCGATACCGGATAGGTCGTGACGATATAAACCTCGCGCGGTTCTTCCTTTAGGATAGCGCCGAGCGGGGTTAAATCCCGCAAACCGCCGTCGACCCAATGCTTGCCGCGAATTAACACCGGTGGAAAGTATAACGGTATGCTGGCACTGGCCAGAACAAAACGGGACATCACGAAGCGGTCGGCTTCTTTCCGGCTGTCCGCAAAATATAGCTCGCCGTCCTCCAAAGCAACGGCGGGAATCAGGAGGGTCTTTCCAGTTGCCAAACGCTGCGGAGTGATTAAGGAATGTACCAAATGTTCCAATCCAAGCGGCTTAAATAAGGAAATCCCAAATAAGACGCTAAGCACCCCGAAATGATTCGGACGATAAATCTCACGCCAGCCCTTGATCGCCAGCCATTGTGACGCTAAAGTGTCGACCCGTTTTACCAAATCTGCCGAATCAACCGCTTGGGAAAGAAAGGCGGCATTGATCGCTCCAACGCTGGTTCCGCAGAACAAGTCAAAATCCAATTGTTCCTGAGCGATCAGGTGTCGCAAGGCGCCGATCTCAAAAGCCCCTTTGCAACCTCCGCCCGATAATACTAACGCTCGTTTCAAATTGACCACCCCGCTTTATACTTATAATACGGGGTAAGAAAGTCGTCAGCGCGCGCCCAAAAGCATATTTAACGCTTCAATAAGCACGAATCCCCTGGTTGTTACCGCGCTATTCTTCATAATATCTTCATAATGAATGTTTACAATAAGGACGAAAGCTGAAATAATGGTAACAGACTCGCTGTAATTGACGACAGGGAGGATGGACAAAGGAGCGTTTTAACGATGGATTCCAAGGAAACAATTAAAATAACCGGGATGTCTTGCGCCGCTTGCGCTTTGAAGATCGAGAAGAAGTTGGCGAAGCTGCCGGGCGTCAAAACCGCGAATGTTAATTTAGCGCTTGAAAAAGCCACCGTTGAATTTGACAACACTCAGGCCAACCGGGAACAGTTTCAAGCGGTGATTGAACATCTGGGTTACGGGGTCATTACCGAACAACCCGCCGCAGCCGGAAAGGTTGATTTGAAAATCAGCGGAATGAGTTGCGCGGCCTGTTCCGCCAAGATTGAGCGCAGATTGAACAAACTTGAAGGAGTGCGGCGCGCCACGGTGAATTTAGCCACCGAACGGGCTACCGTGGAGTATGATCGGACCCGGTTGGGGGTGGCCGATTTGATTGAAACGATTGTCAAATTGGGGTATGGCGCGGAGCAGGCGGCAGAAGTCAATCGGGATCGGGAAAAAGCCGAACGGGAACGGGAGATCCGCCAATTGCGGCGCGATTTAATCATTGCGATTGGGCTGAGCTCTCCGTTGATTTTAGCCATGGTATTGGCGTTATTAAAGATTGACGTCCAGTTTTTGCATGATTGGCGATTGCAAATTGTCCTGGCGACTCCGGTTCAGTTCTGGATCGGCGCCCGTTTTTACCGGAATGCCTTTTATGCCCTTCGGGCCAAAAGTCCCAATATGGACGTATTGGTGGCCATGGGAACCTCAGCGGCTTATTTTTACAGCCTTTATAACGCCTTCTTTCAGAAAGCGGTACCGGGCATGATGATGAAGGATCTTTACTTCGAGGCCGGCGCCACCATTATTACCCTGATTTTATTGGGGAAATATTTTGAAGCTGTCGCGAAGGGAAAAACTTCCGAAGCCATTAAAAAACTGATGGGGCTACGGGCCAAAACGGCCCGGGTGCTCCGGAACGGAAATGAGGTCGATATCCCCATTGAAGAAGTGACGGTCGGTGAGATCATTGTGGTACGTCCCGGTGAAAAGATTCCGGTCGACGGCAAATTGCTCGACGGTAATTCGGCGGTGGATGAAGCGATGCTCACCGGCGAAAGTATTCCGGTGGAGAAGCGACCGGGCGATGTGGTGATTGGAGCTACTATCAATAAGTATGGTTCATTCCGGTTTGAAGCCACCAAAGTAGGTAAAGATACAGTATTAGCCCAAATTATTCAGTTAGTCGAAGATGCGCAAGGGTCCAAAGCGCCGATCCAAAAGATCGCCGACCAAGTGGCGGGAGTGTTTGTCCCGGTGGTGTTGGCAATCGCGGCGGCAACCTTCCTGGTTTGGACGTTTGGCGATTATAATTTAACCAATGGGATCATTAGCGCCGTCGCCGTCTTGGTAATCGCTTGTCCCTGCGCCTTGGGTTTGGCGACTCCGACCGCGATTATGGTTGGGACCGGCAAAGGCGCTGAAAACGGTATCTTGATAAAAAGCGGCGAACATTTGGAGAAGGCGTACCGATTGACAACGGTCGTGCTCGATAAGACCGGGACCATTACCAAGGGAACTCCCGAGTTAACCGATATCATTGGTTTTGGGGAATTGGCGGAAACCGATTTATTACGACTGGCAGCCCAGACTGAAAAGAAATCCGAACATCCGCTGGGCGTGGCAATCTACGAGACAGCCCGGACCAAGTTTGGCGCGATACCCGACCCGGAACAGTTTACCGCCATTCCCGGCCAAGGAGTCATGAGTCAGATCGACAATCAGACCATCTTTATCGGAACCCGCAAACTGATGACGGAGCAAGCGGTTGGGATCAAACCCGAGATTGAAGCTGAATGGGCTCGGGTGGAAAACGAAGGGAAAACCGTGATGGGGATGGCCAGCGACCGACAATTTATCGCCTTAATCGCCGTGGCCGATGTGATCAAGGAAAGTTCGCGAGAGGCGGTCGCCGCCTTAAAAAGCATGGGCATCCATGTCTATATGATGACCGGGGACAATCGGCGCACCGCTCAAGCCATTGCCAATCAAGTGGGAATTGATCATGTATTGGCGGAAGTATTGCCGGAACACAAAGCGCAAGAGGTCGAAAAATTAAAGCAACAAGGCCAATTGGTAGCGATGGTCGGCGATGGAATCAACGACGCGCCGGCGTTGGCGACCGCCGATATCGGGATGGCGATCGGCACCGGAACCGACGTGGCGATGGAAGCGGCCGATATTACGTTGATCCGGGGCGACCTGCGCGCGATCCCCACTGCGATCCAGCTGTCGCGCAAAACCATGGCCAAGATCAAGCAAAATTTGTTTTGGGCCTTTATCTATAATATCATCGGGATTCCCATTGCGGCCATGGGTCTGCTCAATCCGGTAATCGCCGGAGCGGCAATGGCTTTTAGCTCTGTATCGGTTGTAACGAACTCACTCAGTCTGAAGCGGTTTCGAGTCATGGGACATTAACTTGAACTGGGTGGTTTGAAAATAAAAATGGATGGAAAGAAGGAGATCACGATGCCAAACGAAGTGACAAACTTACAGGTTGAGGGAATGTCCTGCCAACATTGCGTAATGAGTATTAAAAAGGCGGTCGGCGAACTAAACGGAGTGGCCGGTGTCGAGGTGGATCTGGCAGCCAAACAGGTAACGGTCAACTACAACCCGGACGCGGTAACGGTGGATGCGATCTGTGAAACCATTGAAGATCAAGGTTATGACATCGTAAAGTAAGCCGGTTCTGCAGCCCCCTTTGTTAAGGGGGTTGCTGCGGTGGTGGAATGAGGTGAAACAATGGGTGACCCCAAACCGATTTTGGTCGTCGATGATGAACCCAAAATCGTCGAAGTAATCAAATCCTATCTGGAGAACTCCGGTTACCAAGTGTTGGAGGCATACGACGGGCAAACGGCGTTGGAGCTTTTCGAGAAGCACTATCCGGCTTTGGTTATCCTGGATCTGATGTTGCCGGATATGACCGGTGAAGCGATTTGTTCGCGGATTCGCAAAATCTCGAGAGCACCCATTGTGATGCTCACCGCGAAAGTGGCGGAAGAAGAGATCATTCAAGGGCTGCAGCTTGGGGCCGATGACTATGTAACCAAACCGTTCAGCCCTAGACAATTGCTGGCTCGCGTTGAGGCGGTGTTGCGCCGGACCGCCGGCGAAAGTGTTCCGCTGGCAAGCCTGTTGTCATTTCGGGACGGCGATCTGGAAGTTGACAGCTTAAAACGGGAAATTCGTAAAAGCGGCCAGGCAGTTAACTTGACTCCCAACGAATATAAAATCTTAATGACGTTAATCAAATACCCCCGCAAAACCTTTACCAGGGAAGAACTGGTGCTGATGGCCCTCGGCGACGATTATGAAGGATTTGATCGAACCATTGACACCCATGTGAAAAACGTGCGGCAAAAGATTGAGTCTGATCCGAAAAATCCCCAATATGTGCTGACTGTTCACGGGGTCGGCTATCGTTTCGGGGGTGAGTAGTTGATTAGTTTACGCGCAAAACTCTCGTTGTCGTATATTTTTGTAGCGATCAGCGTAGTGTCGCTGGTAAGTTTGGCTGCCAATTTTCTTTTGGAACGCCAGTTCCGCGAGTATGTTAAAGAACGGCAAGAGGAACGCAACCGTCAGACCGTCACGTTGATCAGTCAACAATATTTGGGGGATGGTCAATGGAAACAAAGCACAGTGGAGCAGATCGGAATCAACGCTCTCGAACAAGGGATTATTGTTAAACTAACCGATACCGCGGGCAAGGTTATCTGGGATGCCACCTTGCATAATCATGGCCTTTGTCAGCAGATGCTCTCCCATATGGCGCGCAATATGGCGAGTCGTTATGCCAACTGGAACGGCGGTTATACCGTAACCGGTTATCCCGCCACCTTGGACAATAAAGTTGTCGGCCAGGTGGAAGTGGGGTATTACGGCCCGTATTTTTATAGTGACACTGATTTGGCTTTTATCAACACGTTGAACCGGATTCTGCTTGGGATCACTGTTTTTACCCTGCTGATTGCGTTGGCGCTTGGGATCGCGATGGCGCGCAGCGTCAGTACGCCGCTGGCGAAGGTGATTGAGACGACGGAACGGATCGCGGAAGGACATTATGACGGACGGGTGGAGCAGAAGACCGATATTAAAGAGGTTCACCAATTGACAACCTCCATCAATGAATTGACCGCGTCGCTGCAAAAACAGGAATTGCTCCGGAAACGGCTCACGGCGGATGTGGCGCATGAATTGCGCACGCCGTTGGCAACGGTCCAAAGTCATTTGGAAGCAATGATTGACGGAATTTGGCCCGCTAGCCAAAGCCGGCTGGAAAGCTGTCATGAGGAGATTTTACGAATCAACCGTATGGTCCGGGAGCTTTATAAACTAGCCCAATTCGACGGGGAAGCCCTACAGTTGGAGCGGGTCGAGTTTGATCTGAGCGACTTATTGGGACGCGTTGTTTTGAATTTTGAAGGTCAGTTTCAGGCGAAAAAAGTGGAATTGCAGTATGAAGCGCAACCGGTGACGATCCGGGCCGACCGCGATAAGCTCAGCCAAGTGGTTGTCAACTTGCTGGCCAATGGGCTCAAATACACGCCTCCGGGCGGAAGGGTCGGGATCGGGATAACAACGGAGCAAAACAGGGTGTTAATCCGGGTTCGCGATACCGGAATCGGGATTGCGCCGGAGGATCTGCCGTTTATTTTTGAGCGGTTTTACCGTGCCGATAAGTCCCGTAACCGGTTGTCCGGCGGGTCCGGGATTGGGCTGGCGATCGTCAAAGCGATTGTCGAAGCTCATGACGGAAGCGTTACGGCCCAAAGTAAACCGGGCGAGGGAACGGAAGTTAAGGTCTGGTTGCCAACCGGAATGCAAACCTAAAACACCGAGCGGTCAATTAGACCGGCTCGGTGTTTTGAATGTGCGCCCAGCATGGGAGCAATCTAACGGGTGAAAGTCCCGAGTGCGGGTAGATAGTGCCAAGCACATAGCTAAAGAGCAAGGGTGTCCACCGTGAGGTGGAATCCGAAGGAAGCTTACAGCAAA
>JAEZFP010000026.1 GCA_023417475.1 Bacillota bacterium
GCCGGGGCAAGCGAAGGAATGAAAATTGGGGCGCGACTCACCCCCCTTCGATAGCCAATACTTGATCAAACGTTTTACGATCCCCCTCTCTTTTGAATGACAGCCGGTTCGAAGCGGTGGAAGAGAGGGGGCGCCATGGGATATTTTCCTCAAAAGCTAACAATTTGGAACAAGCGAAGTCTATTTTCTAAGCTAGCTACCGCTCGCGCAAGCGAATTAAGAAAATCAGGTGACGACATAGTAGTCCAAGTTATCACGTAAAAATAACAACCCAGGCTCAACGGCGAGCCTGGGTTTTATCGATGCCATGGGTTGTTTGGCGTGGGAATTACCGTAGGTTGGATTGGGAAACGCTTTGTTGCAAAAATTGATTGACGGCGGCGACGTCTTGGTGGGGGGCCGGCGGCGCCGGCTTATAATAATTTTTAACTTGAGCGTATTGGCCGAGCATTTGCTGGGTTTGTTCGCATTGGGAGCGCATTTGAAGCAAGGTCTGACGAATGGTTGGGTTACTGGCTTCGGTGGCGGCCTGCGTGAGGGTGACCGCCCCGGCCTTGGCGATCTCCAAGGCGTCCAGGGTCATCTCTCTGTCGGTATACATGGCAATCCTCCTTATTGACTTAAAAATCCCAATAGTGTTTTAACGTTGTTATGGGCTTGCTGCGATTCTTGATAAAGTAAATTTTGCAACTGGCTGTCCTGGCAGTTTTGAGCGTAGAGACCGAATTTCTTGGCATTTACATCTTCGGTGGCGATGATCTCTTTTAAGGTGTTTAATTCCATCTGGGTTAAGTGTGGCATCAGCTCACCTCCCTTCTTAGTCAGACTTAGTATTGCACGGGTTGGGAAATCCACTGCTGGCAAAAGATGGCGGGGACGGTAAAAGATACATTACGTCATCTGGCAGGAAACGAACTGGTGAAACCCGAAGTCTGACACCAATACTTCGAATGCGAGCGGAGGGTGATGAGTGAAGACCTTCTATATTGGTTTGCTCAGCGTAGCGCTGTTGGGATGCTGGACAACGCTGGCCCGGGGATTGCCGGTCGAATGGTCCGGGAATTATTCCAGTCAAAGCGGCTGGGGACCCCAGTCCTATCAGGGTGGCAGTTTCCGGTTTAATACCGCCATTGGCGAGAACCTCCGGGGCGTGGCGGTGGTTGATGGAGTGGAGAGTTTGGTCAACCGCGGGAATCGCGCCGATTCATTCCGGCAGTTGCAGTTGCGCCAGGCCTATTTGGAACTCGGGCCCGACCGTGGCGACGCAACCAAACTACGGTTGGGGACGTTGAATATTCAATATTCGCCTTATTTGGCCTCCTTCTCGCCTTGGCAAGGGTTAGGGGTTGCCAACGTTGGTTTGGGGGCGGGGCGTTGGCATAGTTTTTACGCGTGGAGCGAGTCTCAACCGGTATGGGGAAGCCAATTGGGGTGGCTGTCGTCAGAAAACGCCGAGTTACGCCTGAATCTGGTTGGAAGCGGGCCGGAATTGAACTTTTCTTTGGAAGGAATCGGTCTGCCGTATCAACCGTTGGTGGTGAATTGGGCGATTGTCTTCGGTAACCGCGGTCTGGGACCGGTCCAATTGGACAGCGCCTATCGCGCCAACGACTGGGTGACCTTGCGGGCTGGCTGGCGTTCCTTCCCGACGTTGGACCGGTTTAATCCGCCCTTCCGGGACCAACGCGTAGATGATCTTGGCGATCCGATCAATCCGGTCGACCGCTATCAGGGACAAACCGGGACGAGCGCCGGGGCGACGTTCCATTGGGGCGGAATCAACACCAGCTTGGATCTGTCCCGCTACCAACAATCGTTGAGTTCCGGTCCAACCGTCCTGGAACAAGTGGCCGGGCCCAACCAGACCGTCCGGCTGGGGGTGACCAAAGCGTGGCATTTCGATTGGGCCGCGCTCAACAGCGGTTATACCCGGCAATATCATTATGCGACCGATTACGTCAGTGTCAGTGATGGAATCCAAACCGGAGTTCGCTTTGACACGGCGTTGTTACAAGGGTTGGAACTTGGAGCCCAGTACCGGATCACCCGGCAAAACGCCGGCGCGGAACCGCTGCGGCAAGCGTTGGGAATTGTTTCATACCAACGTTCCGGGGTTTATACCAAGTGGTCCTATGATTTTTACAGCGGGCAAACCGCTACGGAAACTTATTTTCAAGTGAAATTCTAGGCGCCGGCAGGGCCGGAAACGGGCGGGGCTAGCGACTCCCGCCCGTTTCGGACAAGGAAAAACAGGCATAATTTGCGGTTTTGCTTCATATGAATGAAACATCCGGGACAATGTCTCAATTAAGCAAATTACTTATTTCGGCGTAAATTATACGAATTTTACAATTTCCGCAATGGAAAAGGGACGAATATGGTTAAAAAACCCGCGTTATGAAAAGGTTTCAATTCGATTAAAAATAACGGCAGGAAAAATCGGAAAAATGTCGAATATAGATCATCAAGAAAGCGATGGGGAAAGTTTTAAACCCTAGGCCGTTCTTAAACCAATTGGTTCAGATACAACGTTAATCAGGATGGTCGGATCACCGCTCGCCGGACTGCCGAATCAGATGATTCGCCTTGCGATGGTGGTTGCTTTTGAATCGTTTTCGGTCAATCAAAAATTTTATTATATCATAAAATGAATTAGGGGGCAAAATCAAATGGCAAATGTAGTATTCGAGCACGTGTGTAAACGCTATGCCGGTAACGTCTTGGCAGTTAACGACGTTAACTTGGAGATTAAGGACAAAGAGTTCGTCGTCTTTGTTGGTCCTTCCGGTTGCGGAAAAAGTACCTCCCTCCGGATGGTCGCCGGTTTGGAAGAGATTTCCGACGGCAACATCTACATCGGAGACACCGTTGTGAACAATGTCGCTCCGAAAGACCGCGACATCGCGATGGTTTTCCAAAACTACGCGCTGTATCCGCATATGGACGTCTTCAGCAACATGGCTTTCGGTTTGAAACTCCGTAAATTCCCGAAACCGGAGATCGACCGCCGCGTGAAAGAAGCCGCGAAGATCCTTGGCATCGAAAACCTGCTCGACCGGAAACCGAAAGCGCTCTCCGGCGGTCAAAGACAACGTGTCGCGTTGGGCCGCGCGATCGTCCGTGAACCAAAAGTGTTCTTAATGGACGAACCGCTCTCCAACTTGGATGCGAAATTGCGCGTTCAAACCCGGGCCGAGATTTCCAAATTGCATAACCGGCTCCAAACCACCATCATCTACGTTACCCATGACCAGATCGAAGCCATGACCATGGGCGACCGGATCGTTGTCATGAAAGACGGCGTCATCCAGCAAGTCGGCGCTCCGATCGACATCTACGATCACCCGACCAACGTCTTCGTGGCCGGCTTTATCGGTACGCCGCCGATGAACTTCCTTGACGGCGTGGTCAAAGAAGAAGGCGGCAAGTTAGTCGTCGACCTCGGCACCTTCAAAGTGAAAGTTCCGGAAGGCAAGTTCAAAAATATTCGCGAATACAACAACAAACAGGTTGTTTTCGGTGTCCGTCCGGAAGATATTCTGGACCGTCAAGAAGCCAACGTTGGCGATGATGAAGCCATCACCGGCCATGTTGACGTTTCCGAGTTGCTCGGCGCCGAGGTGTACCTGTATATGTCCATCGCCGACCACAACTTCATCGCCAAGGTTGATTCCCATACCAAAGCGACCGACGGCAGCAAGTTCCAAGTGGTCTTCAATAGCGAAAAGATCCACCTCTTCGACAAACAAACCGAAAAAGCAATTATCTAATTGCGCGTTTGTAAACACAGAGAGGCCCCGACGGGGCCTCTTTTTTTGTTGCGCGTGGCACACGAGGACGGAGCCGAAAAGTCCGAAACGGCTCACCATTGCTTTTGGGGGGGATAACGGGACCCGAGAACGGTTCCGGGCGTCCCGATTGGGGTTAACCGCTTCCGGAACGCGCATGCCAACTTCCGGAATGTGGATAACTGGAACCGGAATGGGAGCAACCGGTTCCGGAATGTGGATAACTGGTTCAGGAATGTTGGCAATCGGCGGTTGATTGTGGATAACCGGTTCAGGAATGTTGGCAATCGGCGGTTGATTGTGGATAAGCGGAGGTTCACGGTACTTCGGCCGTTTTCGTTCGTTCCGGCAAATACTACAGCTTGGCAGAGGAGTAGGGTGAAACATTGCAATTTCAAACATTTAACACAAAAAAGCTTCCTGTTATTTACAACCGCAAGCAGGAATTGCCGCAGTGGAAAGTGAATATAAACCACGAACGCCGCGATGTTTAGCGGGATGGGAATCAGGTGGTTAAGGGTTCGCCGGGGATGATGACGCTATCCAAAAGCGCCGGTTCGGGCAGGGGCAGTTTTTGAATTTCCCGGAACAAACCCTGGCTGATCACTTCGGCCATCTTCATGACCAGGCTTAAACGGGTATTTTGCAACACCATGTATTCCATAAAACCGCCAACGTTAACAATGCCGATAATATGAATATGACCGATGGCGGGGAGGTTTTTATTAACCCCGGTGCCGGGTTGCAGCGGTCCTTCTTTAATGCTGATGTAACCGACGCTTTCGGAACGTCCCAGGCAAGCGTCGAGGGCGATAATGAAGGGATTTTGATAATCGCCTTCGATCTGTTGGATAATATCTTGAAGATTCACCGCGTGAACGGGATTGTCAAGCGTTCCGAAGATATGGGTGTTGCCCAAATCAAGCTGTTCCAGCTTACTTCCGGTCAGTGGTCCCAAACTGTCCCCGGTGGAACGGTCGGTTCCGATACAAAGTATAATTAACTCCGCCGAACGTTCATATAGATGAGCGAGGAACAAACTTAAGTTGGCTTGAAAAATCCCCATGGCGTTGGGATGCTCGATATGGACCCGGGCGTTAAAATTTAAAAGGCCGTTTGGCTCCGATTTTTTTTTAATCAAGTGATTCCACATGCCAGTCTCCTTGTTAACAAAGATAATCTATTTTATGCCTAAAATGGGCCGAGTATACATTGACGCGATTCTTTTGCAGTTCAGAAGGGTTTTTTCATCGGGCGCCGCTTTTGCGGGTATTGTTGTTGGAGGTGCTTTGTTTGAATATGGTACGGAAAATTCTGTGGGAGCTGCGTTTGCAAACATGGCAGTGGGTGCTCGGAGGGGCCGCCGCCGCGTTACTGTTGGTAGCTGCCGTTTATTTTGGCTGGTCGGACGGGCGGATCGTCAGCGGTGTAACCGTCAACGGACAGTTGGTGGGGGGAATGAAGCTCGCCGCCGCGGAACGGGTGATTGCCCGGTTCGCCACCGAAGCTCAATCCCGCAAGGTTATTTTAAGCCATGAGCAGCGTACGCTCAGCATCAAACTGGACGGCATCGGGATTGCCGTCGATGTGCCGGCCACGGTCAACCACGCGTATCGGGTCGGGCGGTCCGGGTCGTTTTTTCACCGGATCGGTCAACGTTGGCAGGCGTATCGACACGGAATCGAAATCACTCCGGTCTTTAAAAATCAGCGCCAGACTTTGAACGAATTTTTTCACCTATTGGACGTCGCTTACGCCATCGAGCCGATCCGTTCGGTGGTCACCCTGGAAGCCGATAATCAGGTTCGCTACACGCCAAGCCGGATCGGACGGGTGATCCTCAGGGACAGTTTGGTCCGGTCCCTTCAGGCGGCGGTCTGTAACCCGAAGCTGGAACAGCTGGTGATTCCGGTGAAAACCGCCCAATCGTCCTTGACCGAAGCGGAGATTGCGTTATGGGAATTTGACAAGGTTTTGGGGTCGTTTACAACCAAGTTTTCCTTGGCCAATCCCGACCGGACCCATAATCTGACCTTGGCGGCGAACGCCATCAACAACGCCTTGATCTATCCCGGCCAGCATTGCTCCTTCAACGCGTGGGTCGGGCCGCGGGTCACCGCCAGCGGGTATAAAGAGGCTCCGGTGGTGATCTTGGGGAAACTGGTTCCGGGGATTGGCGGCGGCATCTGCCAAGTTTCGACCACGTTGTATAATGCCGCGTTATTGGCGAACTTACGAACGGTGCAGCGGTTAAATCATAGCCTGCCCAGCGCTTATATTCCAATGGGGCGGGACGCGACCGTCTCCTACGGCGACATTGATTTTGTCTTTGCCAACAACAATGCCACGCCGGTGTTGGTGGTGGCCCGGGTGGTGCCGCCGTATCTGACCGTCGCGATTTTGGGCAAAAAGGTCGGCTGGGATTCAGTTCAGCTTGAAACCAAATTGGTTGATAGTTTTCCGTTTAAGGAAAAAGAGATTCCCGACCCCGAGCTGCCGGCGGGGGAAAGGGTGAAAGCGGCCGACGGGATCAAAGGTTTTAAAGTGGAGTTGTGGCGCACCGTTCAATTTCCCGACGGGTCTGTCAAAAAAACCCGCGAAAATGTTAGTATATATCCGGCGCAACCTGAAGAATATAAAGTTGGCACCCGAGTTGTAAAGAAGGTTGAGGAAACTGCCAACAGCGTTCAATAAAATTGTGGTTTTTTGTCTCAGCCCCTTGGGAGACACGTTATTTGCAATACCCGCGATTCGAGCTCTTCAGGAGAACTATTCCAGGGCTCGAATTGTTATTATAGCCAGTCCCGTCGCCTACGAAGTCCTTAAAGCCAATCCGTATCACCTGGAACTTCAGTGCTGTTCCGATCAATGGCAGCTGATCAAGCTGATTCGCGCCATCCGGCGCGAGCATTTTGATTTGGCAATCGGACTGACCCACTTTGGCAGTTATTTTACCCGCTATTGCGGCGCGGACCGGCGCAGCGATTTTTTCACCTTACGCGGCTTTCCGGAACGCAAAGGCTCCGATTCGGTGGTTCAACTATGCCTGGATATCGTGGGGGAACTGGATCTCAAGGTTGGAACGATCCGGACCGAGTTTTGGCACAGCGATGGTGAACGCCGCAAAATGCGGCAGTTTTTAAGCGGGATGGAATTGGTTCACAACCAACCCTGGGTGGCAATTCATTGCGGCGGCCATTATTTCACCCGGAAACGCTGGCCTTTGGAGAGTTTTGCGGACTTAATCGGACGAATTCAGTACCAACTGGGCCTCCCGGTAGTGTTGATCGGCGGCGCGGAAGATCGGGAGAATGCCGCCATCCTTAATGCGGCGGCGCCCCAAGCGATCAATACCGTCGGCCGGCTCCGGATAAGCGAAACCGCTTTATTGCTTGAAAATTGCCAGTTGTTTATCGGGAACGATTCGGGGCCGTTGCACTTGGCGGCGGCGGTCGGCGTTCCAACGGTGGGTCTCTACGGGCCGACCGATCCGGCCCAGTTTTATCCCTATCATTCCCCGCAACACCGTTTCTTCTATAAAGCGTTGCCCTGCAGCCCGTGTTATCGCTTTGGCGGCGGGTTTTGGCAAGCGCTTCCCAAATGTTCCCGCCCTTATTGCATGGAAGCCATCACGGTCAACGAAGTTTTTGACTATGTGGAGGGTCGGTTTTGTCAAAACCTGCCGCAGATGATCAACTAAATCCCGAAGCCGGGCACCAACGCGTCGGTAAAGGCCTTTGGTACGCTTCAGGTTTCAGCGTCGTCGGAATCGCCGTGGTCCTGCACGGTTTGTTGGAATCCGGTCCCGCTCCGAGTTTCGGGGGCATCGATTGGTTCCTGGTGGGGTTCGGCTTCAGCGCCCAAGTGATTGTTTGGTTGGCGAAAGCGGCGCGGATGTATTTTATCGCCGTCGGGATGAAAGCGCGGATCTCCCTGG
Source organism: Bacillota bacterium (assembly GCA_023417475.1). Taxonomy (GTDB): domain Bacteria; phylum Bacillota; class UBA4882; order UBA8346; family UBA8346; genus JAEYPR01. Next base: position 7,726 of record JAEZFP010000026.1, read on the forward strand.
GGCGTTTTTTCCAGATCTATTTGGCCACTTGCTTCATGTCCCACATCACCCCCTTTAATTCCGGGGGCACCCCGCTCCAAGTCTATCTCATCAAACAACAAGGAGTCAGTTTGGGAAAAGCGACGGCCATCACCGCCGTGGATCTGGGACTGAATACCTTCTTTTATGGACTGCTGATCCCCATCGCGGTGGCGGTCAGTTTGCAGACGGGTCAAACCGGACTGGCCAAGGCCGGCCGGAACTGGGAGCAATGGGCGGCGATCGGCAGTGGGGCGCTGCTGGCGGTGGGGGCGCTGGGGTGGCTCGTCGGCAACTGGTCGCGGTTTGACTGGACGCGCCGGATTCATGCAGCCATGGCCAAACGGGGTTGGTTTCGGAACATGCTGCAGGAGTGGGGCCGTTTTAAAGAAGGATGGCGGCTGTTGATTCGGGAGCATCCGATCGCGATCGTTGGCGCTTCCTTGGCTACGGTGGCTTACTGGTTATTTTACCTCCTGCTGGCGCCGGTGATCATTTGGGCGTTGGGTCGGGAAGCGTCATTTTTGAAACTGATCGGGATTCAGTTGATTTATAATTTCGCCCAATTGTTGGTGCCCACACCCGGTGGCAGCGGCGGTTCCGAGGTGATTCTTTCCTATCTTTTCCGGGGAGTCTGCGGTCCGGGGCGGATTGCGATCTTTGTGTTGATTTGGCGGGGGTATACCTATTTTAGCTCACTAATTTTTGGCGGGATCTGTTTCTGGCGGTTGACGGTTAAACGAAAGCCGCGCGGTTAGAATAGTCGTCCACGCTAGCTACCCGTCGCTGCTCGCGCAAGCGAATTAAGAAAATAAGGTGACGACATCGACCCAAAAGTTATTTTCTAGGTAGTCGGCCACCCCGGCAGGCCGGGGCAAGCGAAGGAAAGAAAATTGGGGCGCGACTCACCCCCCTTCGATAGCGAATACTTGATCCAACTTTTTACAATCCCCCTCTCTTTTGAATAACAGCCGGTTCGAAGCGGTGGAAGAGAGGGGGGCCATGGGACATTTTCTCAAGAGCTAACAATTGGAACAGAGAAGTCTATTTTCTATGGAGCTACTTCGTTGCGGGGGAAGGCGCGCTAGTTACGGGCGTGCCAAACGCAATCGATAGCGTCATTTGGAAAAATAGTGTAAAATTATCTACATTTCCAACTAATTTACAGGAAAAATTACCAAAGTGTCGAACATAATACACCGGTAAAATTCTGTGAAAGGGAGGAAATTATGGTTTCATACGGGAAAATTCTCAAAAAAGTGGCAATCATCATCGGAGTCATTGGATTGCTCGCCGGTTGCGGCGGGGGCGGCGGGGGTAAAAAAAGTCCGGCCGGAGCATTTAGTATTAGTGGTCAAGTGAAAAGCAGCTCGGGAATTCCGGTTTACAACGCCAAAGTGAGCTTGAACAATGGTGGCGCTGTTGCCAATACCGACCGGAATGGTGTTTTCACGCTAAAAAATGTCGCGTCCGGTCAAATGACGGTGGCCGTTGAAAAGTCTGGTTATCAGAAGAACCAGGCGACGATTGAGGTGAAGGCCGACGTCACCGATTATCAGCTTAAACTGTCACCCGCCGCGAATACGGCGACAATCAGCGGGGGGGTTACGTTAGGTGATTAAATTATTCCGTCATTATTTTGTTTATCTAATCGCCCTCGTTATCGTATCGGGATTTGCTACCGCCAGTTTCATCCATGCCAACAGTAATGGAGGAAATGTCGCTCCGCAGGTTAAGTTCGGCAAACCGACCAGCGCGGCAGGGGTTAAAGCCAACTGGAACGGGAACGTCACAGTGACCATCAGTTTGCGTGATGAAAACGGAAATGAATATTCAACCCAACTGGTCATCAGTAACGGTATGACTTCCGGCAGTTTTACCTTGGAGGGGATCCCTGCGGGAGTTAACTATATTTTGACGGCGGTTGCCGAGGATTCAATCGGGCAAAAGGCGTCCTTAAAGGCGATTCTCTCGCAAATTGCGGCGAACTCCACAGTTAATGTGATCGTGGACGGACTAACCACCAAAATAGTCGACGCCTTGGAATTGATTGCCGTTCGCCAAGGGACCTCCGTTCATAAATTACCAGCGACCACTGTCCAAGCAGTTCAAGATAGTTTCAAGACCAATCCAAACGCTTCACCTGAAGAAGTTGCGGATCATTTCGCGTATTCGGTATCGGGCAAAGTCATCGATGCCGGCAATAACGGCATCGCCGGTGTCACCCTCGGTTTCAGCAATGGGACTACCGTTACCACCGGGACCGACGGCAGTTGGAGCAAAAGCGGGCTAAGCGGGACGGTGACCGTGACGCCGAGCAAGTCGGGGTATAGCTTTACGCCGGTCAGCACCCAAGTGACTGGAACGGCCAACAATGTCAACTTTACCGGGACCGCGGCGCCGACAACCTATGCCGTATCGGGCAAAGTCATCGATGCCAACAATAACGTCATCACCGGTGTCACCCTCGGTTTCAGCGACGGGAGCAGCGTTACCACCGGGACCGACGGCAGTTGGAGCAAAAGCGGGCTAAGCGGGACGGTCACCGTGACGCCGAGCAAGTCGGGGTATAGCTTTACGCCGGTCAGCACCCAAGTGACTGGAACGGCCAACAATGTCAACTTTACCGGGACCGCGACTTTTACCGCTTCGGGAAGGGTAACTGATGGAAATGGTAATGGTATCGAGGGCGTAACAATCAGTTTCCTACATATTGCAGCCTCCTTTGATTCAGTGACCACAGATGCTAATGGCTATTGGGTTCGGGATGGTCTAATTCCTACGGTTACGGTAAAGCCGACCAAGAGCGGCTGGCACTTTGACCCAGAAAGTAAGAGCCTTAAAGGGTCCAGCTCCGCTGTGAACTTTCAAGGGGATCCGTTTTACAGTGTATCAGGCAAGGTAACCGATAAGAAGGGTAAAGGTATTCAGGGTGTGTGGGTCAATTTCTCTTATATTAGCGGCAGTGCCAAAACCGATGCTCAAGGCAACTGGTCTAAGGCTAATCTATACGGAACGGTAAAAGTAACACCCGAGGGAGAAGGAACATTCCTTCCAGCTAGTATTAATGTCACACAGGCACGATCCGATGTGAACTTCACAATCGTTCCGGCAGACTACACGGTTTCTGGAGTCGTAACCGATGAAAATGGGAATGGACTTAAAGAAGTATCTATCGTTTTTAGCGGGGGTTATTCAGGGTTCGTCCATACGGATGCGAGCGGGAAATGGAGTCAAACCGGCCTTAACGGGACTGTTACGATTACACCCCAAGGACATGCCCTGAGTTTTACTCCTGCAAAAATTGACGTTATCAGCCCTGATAACAATATTAATTTTGTCGGAAAATCGGTGTATTACAATATATCGGGTCGATTGACAGATGAAAACGGCAATGGAGTTAAAGGCACTATTTATTTAAACGATCAAGCCTATGGCTATACGACTGAAGATGGTTATTATACCATCAATTCGTTACTTGGTTCAAATAAAATTCGCCCCAGCATATTGGGCCGTAAATGCGAACCAAGCGAAATTGTAGTAAATAGCGCGAACGAACATGTTGACTTTAAGTGCACTAAGGTAACCTATACATTCTCCGGAAGAATTGTAGATAATGCCGGAAACGGTATTGAAGGTGCTACGATTAGCTTTTATGGTCTAGGAACCTATGGTGATGTCGTAACCGACGCTAACGGTTATTGGACTCGGGCGGGTATTCTCTATCAAGATTCTGTTCGGGTCTATCCGCTTAAATCTTCCTGGGTCTTTAGTCCAGCCGAGTTAAGGATATCATCGGTTGAAGGAAATCAGACCATTAATTTCATCGGGGTTCCATTTAGTCAGACTTATGGAATTAGTGGCAGGATAACGGACTATAGCAATAATGGAGTCTCCGGAGTGGAGGTTAATTTTACCGGAGGCGCTTGGAGCGTCAAGACAGATTCTGACGGTTATTGGTCACGTGATGGACTTTTGGGGAAAGTTACGGTAATACCAAAGTTGTTAGGATGGTCATTTAACCCGACTGCGGTTGAAGTTAGTGGCGCAAGTTCAAGTGTCAACTTTCAAGGAGTTGCGACAAATCCTTAAACCGCTTAGGTTGACTTCATTGACGAATTAGCGTAAAAAATTATCAAAACCAGCAATAGACAACGAGTTGGATGTTCGGTAGAGAAATCCAGCTCGTTGTTTTTTATTAAAACACTGACATGAAAATCATCCGTTTTGGAAACCTATCCCTAAGGAGGGAAAATTTTATTGCAATTGTTAATGGCAAATCCTGATCAAGTCTTAAAAAAGTCTTTCCACGCTAATACCCTGCAACCCCAATTAATGTGTAGCGATTGGGTTTTGCCGGTTTGGCTTCAAAAACAGCAGAACCCCGATTTACCCACTTTTGACTTGGGCCAACCCGCCTTGGTGAACCGGGTCTGCCGCAGTTGGGTGGAGCTGCGCAGTTCCACCGGGAGCGCGATTCGGATCGACCGTTTTGGTGTGATGGATCTGGTTGAGGTTGGTTGGTCATTGGAGATTTGGGTGGAGGCCGGGACGAACCGTTGGACGCCCGGTCAATTTGAAACAGTCTCCCAACGGAGCGGACTGGAATCGCTTTGGGTCGAAACCCAAGCGCAATACGGAACGGGAATTTGCCGGATGCGCCTCTCCCCTGCGGCCGAACTGCCAGGGCAAGGGGACGCTTTTCGGCTGGAAGTGGAACTTTTACAAGCCCAAAGCGACTTACAACGTTTGGGGGTCTACTTTGTGTTGCGCCCATACAATAACGATGGATTTCACCCGATTAACCGTCTGCGCTATGATCGCTCCTGGACGACGGTTAACGGCCGGAAGCTGCTATTTTTCCTCAATGAGCCGGGCATCTGCTGTGCCGGCGACGCCAAGCTGGGGGACGTGCAGCGCTGCCTGCGGGTTGGCGAGGGAACCCAGGATTTTCACTCCGCAGACGGCACCGCCACGGGTTTATATGGGTTTTCCGGGTTATATGCGGAATTTGGCAAAATTACCTTGTTATTATGGCCGAAACCGCCGCGTCCTAAGGTGGAACGGAAGCTGACCCCGGCTGCGGTCGCCAGCCATCCAACTGGGAAGAACCGGAATACGGCTCCAAAGATCATCACCGGGACTGTTTTTGATCAAATCTATCAAACAAACTGCAATTATCTGGATCATGGCCTTAGGACGGGACAAGGCGGCGCTACCCCGTCCCTGCTGCTATTGTTGAATCGTTTGGGATGCTTTCACATCAGTCGCGGCATTTTAGAAAGAGTCCTGCGCAAAGTGCGCTGGGACGGAAGATTGACCGGGGCTGACCTTCGCAATGATCAACTGCTCTTTTTGGCCGTTGATTATGTTCAATTCAGTGGCGATCACAGTTTTGCCGAGCGGCACTGGCGGGTTTGGCGCCAGATTGGAGCCTGGCTACGCAGCAATTTACAGCTTGACCGGGTTGCTCCATCCGACCGGCGCTTGCTGACGGGGGAGACGGTTTCCGGCTGGGAACTGGAGGGACTTTTATGGTCCTATGCGGCGCTAAAGTCGCTGTCCGGCGTTTGCGGATTGTTGGGACGAAATCAGGAGCAAAATCAATACCAAAGCGATTGTTTGCGATTATGGGAAATGCTCAACCGGTCGTTGCATGATTCCAGCGAGAATTGGCGATCTTCCGGCCGCCAGGCTTTGGGCGCCTTAAACTCGCTTTTCCCGTTACAGATTTGGGAAGCCGACCAACCCCGGCTGCGAGAGCTGCTGGAATACGCTTCGGAACACTGGTTGTATCAGGGCGGTTTTTTTATTCCGAGCGAGTTTTCCGGGATTGATCCGGAAGCGACCGTTTTTTTGGCGACGGTTTTGGCCCAAGCGGGAATGAACTATGCGGCCTTATGGCAATTTTTAGTCCGCTCCGGCAATCCGGTCTGGGTTTGGCCGGACCGGATTCAACCCCGGACGTTGGAGGGAATTGGCCAAACCGGTCATTGTTTTGCGGCCGGAGTTGGCATGTTGCTGCTGTTACGGACGATCCTGGTGACGGAGTTTCAAAACTCCTTGCGATTGCTGCCGGGAGTGTTGACCAGTCCTTGCTGGGACAATGCGGTGTTGCGGATTGTCGATCTCGACACGGCGTTTGGACCGATTTCCCTGCGGAGTTCGCAGATGGGCGGGGTATTGCAGCTCGAGTATCGTGCCAATTACCGGCGCCGTCCGGCTAAAGTAGAGTTGGAGCTGGGAAAGGACTATCTTTTTTTAGCGGTTGACCGGGGCGTCCCAGAATTTACCGGAACCAGGATTGCCATAGATCCGGACTTTAAAATGCTGCGATTACGCCGCCTCAGTTATGCAGCTTGTCTTGACAACACTTTTACGGACACGATATAATATATTATATTTAAATCCGTGTTGTAAAAGAAATTAGAGGAGGATTTTTGTAGTATGGCTTTAGAGGTTGGCCAGATTGTCGAGGGGAAAGTAACCGGTATTACAAATTTCGGCGCATTTATCGAACTCCCCACCGGTCAAACAGGATTAGTGCACATTTCCGAAGTTGCTGACGAGTATGTTAAAGACGTGAATCATTTCTTGAAGCAAAACGATCTGGTCAAAGTAAAAGTGCTAAATCTCGATAAAGGAAAGATTGGCTTGTCGATTCGTCAGGCCCAAGCCCCAACGGAGCGGGTGGTTAAGCAGAATCGGCAATCTTTTGAAGATAAACTGGCGAAGTTTATGAAGGATTCAGACGAACGCCAGACCGACTTGCGCCGGAATGCCGATTCCAAACGCGGCGGACGCGGCGGCGGCAGAGCGCCGAGCATGTGAGATTTTGAACAAACATTGAGACCCAGCGATTTGGCTGGGTTTTTTGTTTTTGAAAACGTGAATGACGGGTTGGGTAAATACCTAATCATTTTGATCCCAGAACGCGGCAAGCGTTTGCCGGTATTCGGGAGTTGAAAACGGTCGGCCCGGGAGGAACCAATCGGGCGGAAGCAACTCTTGGTAGCTTTCGTCAAGGAAACGGTCATCCAAAAGCAGCACCACCCCGCGGTCCTCGGGCGTGCGGAAGACGCGTCCGGCCGATTGGACCACGCGAATCAGTCCGGGGATGATATAGGCGTAGAGCATGCCCCGTCCGTCCTGCTCGTCGTAATACAGTTTGAGCAATTCCTGTTCGTCACTGAGCGTCGGCAATCCGGGACCAACAATGATCACTCCGACCAGTTCTTCGCCGGGCAGGTCGATTCCTTCGCCGAAGATTCCGCCCAAAACCGCCAAACCGAGATTGGAACGGTTAGGGTTGCGGTTGGAGACGCGCCGCAAAAATTCCAGTTTGGCCGGGTTCGACATATGGGGCGATTGGGTGAAAACCTCGGCCCCCGTTCCGACGGCGGCGGTGATCAACGGCCAAATCGTCTGCAGATAGGCGTATGAGGGGAAAAACATCAAATAATTGCCGGTATGGGCGAGGACGAGCGTCGCGGCCGCCTGGGCGACCGCGCTGGCCGTATCTTTCCGGGCATTGAACCGGGTATCGATTCCCGGAACATGAAGGTAAAGCCGGTTTTCTTGCGGAAACGGCGAGGTCAACCGGAGCTGAAGCGGTTCCCGCGCCCCCAAAAGCTGTTGAAAATAGGGCGCCGGCGCCAATGTCGCCGAGAAAAAAACGGCGGAACGGCTGTATTCCAGACGTTCCCGCAGTCGCGGTCCGGGGTTGAGACAAAATAGGCGAAGCTGGACGCCGTGTTGTTCCTGTTTGGCGTAAAGGGCATAATTGGCATCCAATTTGGTCGCGATCCGGATGAAAGCGGTTAATTCCAGGTAAAATTCGGTGACGGTTTCCCAGAGCGGATGGCTGGTTTGTTGACGCAGGAACCGTTCGCATAAGGCCGCTAACTTTTCCAGGGCCGGTTCGAACATTTCCGGCAGTTCGGCCAGGCGGACGCCGGGCCGTTGTTCTTTCCAAAGGTCCCGTTCCCATTGCTCGAAGAAGAGCCCGGCCGCCAGAATCGCGTCGGCGATCCGCGGTTCGGAGCGGCGTAAGTCAAATTCCAAACGCTGCAGCCGGGACTGTTCCAGTATTGCCGAATACATCTCCCGACCCCGGGCCACCAGATTGTGGGCTTCGTCAATCAGGAACAGGCAGTCGCGGCGTTTGGGGCCTAAAAAGAAACGGCGCAAATAAACGCCGGGATCGAACAGATAGTTGTAGTCGCCGATGATCAGGTCGGCTTGGAGGGCCAAATCCAACGAGAGTTCATACGGGCAGACCTGATGCCGACGGCCCCATTCGGCGACCACTTCCGGGGTGATCAGCTCATAGGCCAGCAGCGCGGGGATGATTGGCTCCACTTTAGCGTAATAATTATCCGTATAGGGGCAGCCGCCGGGTTTGCATGAGGAGCCCGGCGAGGGGCAGACCCGTTCCTTGGCCTCGATAAAAACGGTCCGTAACCGTAAACCCTGTTGTGTTAGGTTCGCCAGGGTTTTTTTGACGATCTCTTTGCCCACTGTTTTAGCGGTCAGGAAAAAGAGGCGTTTCAGCTCCTGCCGGACCAAGCTTTGCAAGGCCGGAAAGAGGACGGCGACGGTTTTGCCGATTCCGGTCGCGGCTTCGGCGATTACATCCCGTTCACCATTGACGGCGGCCAGCACGGTTTCGATCAGTTCGTTCTGGCCGGGACGGGGAGTGGGAAACGGAAAATTAAGCCTGAGGATGGAATCGTTCCGGACTTGCTGCCAATGTTCCAAATCCAACTGTTGTCTGAGAAACCCGTCGGCCAACTCCCGGAATAAAATTTCCGATTGTTCCGGTTGAAGATTGACCGCAAAGGAACGTTCGGAAAGATCATCCAGATTGAGATAGGTCAGACGGCCGCTGACCTGCCGGTCGGGGTGGCGTTGGGAGACAAAATAGAGATATAAATGAAGCTGGGCCAGATGAATCGGAAATTGGTCCATTTGAAGATCGCCCAGGGGCAGGTAGGTTGTTTTGACCTCTTCCACCAGGATTCCGGCGTCAGTGGTGAGCAAGCCGTCGATCCGACCGCGCAGGGTCAGTTGGTAACCCAGGTTTTCATATTGAAACTCGATTGGGACCTCGGCCCGGTAACCGGGAAGTTGACGCGAGGAAACCAGTTGATGGCCCTGGGTTCCTTCTTGCCCGCGGGTGCTGGCCACAAAACCCGATCCAAGGTCCTTCGGATGGTAAAGAGCGTGTAAAAAGTCGGTCACTGCGATGGATATTTGGCGGATGGCCAATGGAGTTCCTCCGTGATTTGCTTAGCGCTTCATCCTTATTCTAGCATGTTCGCGCGAGTGAAGCAAATCCGACCAGGGCGATCCAACCGGTCCCCGCAGGCAGTTTCCATTGCTTCCCCAGTATGGATTGGTGCGATTGCCGCGAAAGCTAACGCCAGAGGTGTGATCATGCCAAAATCCCGCAAAAAAGTGAAAGCCAAACCGAATTCACCCCGCCAGTTACCCCGTCTGATCCTGGGGTTAATTTTGTTGTGCGGGTTTGCCCTGATCGCCCTGGTCTTTTTCAACCCGTGGGTTGGGCGGTTAAATCTCCGTGCGGAATTGGAGAAGGACAAACTCGCCACCACCGTCTACGACCGGAACGGGGAGGTCATTGCCAGCCTGTATTCCAAAGCGCGGATCTGGGTACCGATCAGCCAAATCCCGCCGGCGTTGCAACAAGCGTTTGTGGCCACCGAGGATTCCCGTTTTTATGAACATAAGGGGATTGACGCCAAAGGCGTGTTGCGGGCGCTGTACCAGAACATTCTCCAAGGACGGAAAGTTCAGGGCGGCAGCACCATCACACAGCAATTGGTGAAAAATCTCTATTTTAGCCAAGAAAAAACTTGGATCCGGAAAGTGCTGGAGATGGCGTATGCGGTCCGGATTGAACAACAATACAGTAAAGCGCAAATTCTGGAGAACTATTTGAACATTATCTACCTTGGCCACGGGGCGTGGGGGGTGGACTCCGCGGCCCACGTTTATTTCGGCAAACGGGTGCAAGATCTGTCGGTGGCGGAGTCGGCGCTGATTGCCGCCTTGGCGCGCAGTCCGGAGTATTATTCGCCCTTTCGGCGCCCTCAGGCGGCGGTGGAACGGCGCAACCTGGTCTTGCAACTAATGAAGGAGCACGGCTACCTGCCGCCGGCTTTGGTGAATAACCTGACCAAACAGTCGCTGCAGATTTTGCGTGCACCGGGGTCGACCTTTGTGGGTTCGTATTTTGTCGATTATATCTTTGGGATTCTTAAGGAGAAGACGGGTTTCAGCGAAACTTACCTGCGGGCCGGCGGTTTTCGGATCTATACCACCATGGACCGGCAGGCCCAAAGCGCGGCTGAGGAAGCCGTTCAGTTGCTGCCGGAAGAGGGCCCGGACCGTTGGGGAGTAATTCAGCCGCAAGCGGCGATGGTGGCGCTGAATCCCAAAACCGGAGAACTGTTGAGCATGGTCGGCGGGAGACGTTATTCGGCGGGCGAGCCGAACCGGGCTTTCCAATTCCTGCGTCAGCCGGGTTCGGCGATCAAACCGTTTGTTTACGCGACGGCGATCGAAAACGGTTACCACCCCGAAACCCGGATGAACGATCAGCCGTTGGAGATCGACGTCAACGGGACGATCTGGCGTCCCCAGAACTATGACGGCAAATACCGGGGGAATATTTCGCTACGGGAGGCTTTGGAAGAGTCGGTCAATACGATTGCGGTCCAATTGGTTCAAGAGCTGGGACCAGAGCGTGTTTTCACGGTTGCCCGGGAGATGGGATTGACCAATCTGGTCGGCACGGGAGCATCCAATGACAAAAGTTTGGCTCCGCTCGCCTTGGGCGGGCTGACCAAGGGGGTTAGTCTGTTGGAACTGACCAGCGCCTACAGTTCCTTCGCTAACAACGGCATTCATTCGAACCCCTGGGGGATCTTTCGGGTGTACAGCCGCGACGGCAAGCTGATTTATCAAGAGAAAGCCGGACAACGCGGAGTGATCCAGCCGCAGACGGCGCGGATCCTCACCGCGATGATGGAAGGAGTTATTACCCGTGGGACCGGGATTCAAGCCAATATCGGGATCCGCGGCGCGGCCGGTAAGACCGGCACCTCCAGCAACAACACCAACGGCTGGTTTATCGGATATACCTCCGATATCCTGGCCGGGGTCTGGATCGGCAATGATCAATCCAGCAAGGCGTTGGCGGTTAAGGGAGTTGCTTTAGGAAGCGGAATGGCCGCAGCCATTTGGGGACGTTTTTTAGGCCAGTTTCTGGCCAGGCCTGCCGAAGCTCCGCCCAACTCGCCAAGGCAATGAAGATTTGGGTGACCGTAAACGACCAAGCCGCCCCATGGATGCCCATCAGAGGCGTCAAAAACACCAGCAAACAGGTTTTGAGTCCGGTCGCCCACAGGGTAAGGAAGAGAATCTTTTCGGTTTTGCCAACGGCCGCGAGTAAAGTCAGATTGAGAATAACCACGCCGGTAAAGGGCAAACCGATCACCGAGAGGCGGATTAACGGCACGGGAGACAGGTCGTTATAGAGCGCTTTGGATAGCAATGGCGCGCAACACATAATAAAGCCGAAGGTTGTGCAGCAAATGACCAGGGCGATGGCATAAAAAAGGGCAATTTTGCGATGGACTTTCCGGAAATCCCGGGTTTTCACGGCGGAGCTCACCTGGGGCGAGAGCACCGTTGCCAATGGGGAAAGAAAGATTAATGGAAAATAAGCGACCGGTTCCGCCATTCCGGTCAGTTTCCCAAACAGGCCGGTGCTTTGAAAAACCGGTACCCCCGCTTGGATCAGAAAATAGGGGATGATAATTCCTTCGCTGGCAACGCTGATCGACGTGACAATCTGATTCAGCAACAACGGCCAGGAGAAACGGAGAATCTCCCGTTGCGGCAGCGAGACCGCGGGATCGTCCGCCGGCGGTTCCGCCCCCGGCCGGCGCCGCCGGAAAAAGATGAGGAGCGTGGTCAGACAAGCGATCTCGCCAACCGCCAGGCCAAGCACGGGTACGGAAAAATTGGAGATGGGCAACATACCGGCGCAAATACTGATCAACAAAACTGAAGTTGAGATCTCGATAAACTGCTCCCCGATCTCGGATGACGCGGTCGGAGCCATATTGGAGAGGCCCTGAAAATAGCCCCGGTAGATTGAGGAGAGGGCTGAAAACGGGATGGCTAACGCCACCATGAAAAGCGCTTCTTTGACTCGAAAATCGGAGTAAACGGAACGCGCTAAAAACGGCGTCGCCACCAACAACAACATGACGATCGAGACGGAGGTGACGGAGACAATCCGGGTGGCCCGGTTGCGTAATTCGTGGATACGGCGGTAATCGCCGACAATCGAATATTCGGAGATCCATTTGATCAGAGCCATCGGCAGACCGATGGTCGCCATGCCACTGAGCAGACGGTAAACTGGATAGACCATCCCCAAGATTCCCAAACCCTCCGCGCCGACCCGGCGCGCTAACCAGATCCGGTAGCAAGTGCCCGCCAGTTGAATGATCAGTCCCGAGCCGACCAGATAAAAAAAGTTTTTGAGATTAGGCCGTCGCTTCATTCTGTTAGCTCCTTCACTTCCGGAGAGACGAGTGTATATTAGGATACTATGGAGGGAGACAGCCGAATATACCTGAAAAGGGCGGGTTGGGTCCTTGAAGAAGATTTACACCTTTTTTACGTTTTGTTCACCGGAGTTCAATCTCCGTATGCTAATATAAGATTCACATTCACCCCTTTATTTTTTTCTTTGCGGTTCCGGAAACGGAACCCTTTGTTTTTTGAGCCGAAAAATCCGGTAAGGTAAGTATCGGAGCCGGCTCCGGCGCCAACAGCGGCAGCCGGAGTTTTTTATGTGGCAAATAAGCATGAATTGCAAAATATTTTAATAAAATTCAAACGATGATCGGAACATTTCGGGAAAAACATCGTCTAATTAGTAAAGGAAACCAAATTTTACTGGAGGAAGATTTTGATGAAGAAACTTACAATTGGATTCTTGCTCGTTATGTTGGTAGCGACCTGTTCCTTAAGCATTTACGCCGAACGGGACCGGCACCGGCCCGGAGGCTACGGCCCGGGTCCTGGCGGACCTGGACCCGGCGGACCTGGCCCGGGACCGGGAATGAACTCCAGTCGGCAGTTGCGCGATGACGCCCGGTATACCATTCACCGAACCGCACAGGTTGTCGCCGAAGCTCAGCGGATCGCCAAACGACACCGCTCTTACAATCGGTTTGGTCTCGGTTTGGCGGTGGCGCATCAAGAACGGGCGACGGATCTTTACCGTCAAGGCGATTACCAATTCGCAATCTACCATTCATTACGGGCTCGTCGCTTGGCGTTTAGCGTTTTTGACAATAACCGGTACCGTTGGGGTTTCGAATATCAAGAGGACCGCCGCGAAGACTATTACGGTCGCCGTCGCCCCAGTGATGATGATTTGGATCGCCGTCTGGACCGGCGTCGTGTCCGCCGCGACGACGACGTGATCCGGATTTTGATCAAATTTGATCTGGACTAATAATTATTTGACAACCGCAATACTTAGCCTTGCAACCCCGGCCGGCTTGAAACCGCGCCGGGGTTTGATTATGGCGTCGGCTGTGATATTGCTGTTATGGACGCCGGCTCAACCGGCTGCGTTCATGTTGACACGCGCCCAGATTTTGGTTAAGCTTAGCAAAACGGGACTTCCGCGAAGCGGGAGACCCGAAATGAACAGGAGTCAGCGATGAGCCAACCATATGACCACGATGAAATTTTAGGCTATTTACAGAAGATCCTTGCTATTCCCAGCCCGTCCGGCTATACCGAATTAATCATGGATTATCTGGGTTCGGAGTTGGAGCGGTTGCAATTGCCATACCGTTTTACCAACAAAGGAGCGTTGATCGCTACTGTCGCCGGGGAGAACGACCGGGAGCAACGGACGTTTACCGCCCATGTCGACACTTTGGGAGCGATGGTGAAAACGATCAAAGCCGGCGGCAGTTTGGCGCTGGAGCTAATCGGCGGTTATCTGCTTTCCGGTGTGGAGGGGGCGAATTGCACAGTGGTGACCGGCGACGGCCGTTCCTATTCGGGGACGATTCATACCTTGAAACCCTCCGTCCATATCAGCGGCGATGAAGCGCGGGAGTTAAAGCGGGTTCCCGAAAACATGGAAGTGATCCTGGATGAACGGGTGGCTTCAAAAGCCGAGGTGGCGGCGTTGGGGATTGAGGTCGGCGATTATATTTGGATCGACCCGCGGACCACCGTCACGCAGAAAGGGTTTATCAAAAGCCGCTATTTGGATGATAAGGCCAGCGTGGCGGTATTGTTATACGTGTTCCGGTATCTGACTCAAAACAAGCTGCGACCGCTCTGCACCACCAACTTTTATTTTTCCAACTTCGAAGAAGTTGGGCACGGGGCCAGCGCCGGTCTGCCGGAGCGGACCAAAGAGTTTATCGCTGTCGATATGGGAGCGCCGGGGTTGGAGCAAAACTCTTCCGAATACGCGGTTTGCATTGCGGCTAAGGATTCGTCGGGCCCTTACGATTACCGGCTGCGTCAAAAGTTGACGAAGCTCTGCCAAGATTATCAGATCCCCTACCGGGTTGATGTCTATCCCCATTATAGTTCCGATGCTTCGGCGGCGCTCCGTTCGGGGTGGGATGTCCGGACCGCGCTGATCGGGCCGGGTGTTTTCGCTTCGCACGGGTATGAACGGACCCATCTGGATTCGCTCCTGGCAACCATTGACCTGATTGTCAGGTACAGCACTCAAGTTCCGATTTGAAGCAAACCGGGCATCAATGAATGCAAACTGTTCCCAGCGCAAGTTGTGGAGCAGTTTTTTTATGGGAACCGGAATCTTTCACAATGTTGGAATCGAATCGGATTGCGTTACATAAAGATGGTAAGCAAGGGGTTGCCCGGCATTTGTAAGTTAGGCACCGACCTTGGGACGAAAGCATACAATACCAGGAAAAGGAGGGTTTTGACATGAAGAAACTGGTTTTGTTGTTGATCCTGGTCGTGGCGCTGGGGAGCTTTGGCTGGGCCGCACCGCCCAAACTGGAGAAGGTTCGACTATCGGAAGTGGTCCGTTCGGTTTTTTATGCGCCGATGTATGTGGCCATCAATAAGGGTTTCTTTAAGGAACAAGGACTGGATATTGACCTGTCGACCGCCTGGGGCACCGATAAGGGCGCCGCGGCTTTGGTTTCGGGCAGCGTCGACGTGAGTTTGATGGGCCCGGAAGGCGCGATTTATGTTTACAATCAAGGGGCCGGCAATTATTTGGTGGCCTTTGCGCAATTAACCAAAGGCGACGGTTCGTTCTTAGTAGCCCGGAAAGCCATGCCTGATTTTGAGTGGAAGGACGTCAAAGGTAAAACCATTATCGGCGCCCGCAAAGGCGGCGTTCCCGAGATGGTGCTCGAATCCATCTTGAAACAAAATAACCTTGGATTCCCAAAAGACGTTAACGTACTGCAGAACATCGAGTTCACCGCGACGGCCGGAGCGTTTAAGAGCGGCGTTGGCGATTTTATCGCGTTGTTCGAACCGACCGCATCCTTGCTGGAAAAAGAGGGAGTCGGCCACGTGGTCGCCTCGTTGCGCGCTGATAGCGGCGTGCTGCCGTACACGGTCTTTCACGCCCGCAAAGATACGCTGACTAAAAAAGCGGCGTTGCTGCAACGGTTCACCAACGCTGTTTACAAAGGCCAGATCTGGGTGCAGAATCACTCGGTGGCCCAGATCGTCGACAGTATCGGCGGCTACTTCCCCGATGTCGACAAAGATATCCTGACCCGTTCGGTCAAACGCTATCAAACCTATGATACCTGGGCGCAAAATCCGGTGATGACCAAAACCTCGTTCAACCGGCTACAAGATATCATTGAGAGCGCCGGCGAGTTGCAAAAAAGGGTCCCTTATGAGCGACTGGTGACACCCCAATTTGCGCTGCAAGCCATTAAAGAGGTTCAGGACTGACTTAATACCCAATGCCAGATACTAACGGGGGGAATTGTCTGTGATGATGGTGGAGTTGTCCGGGGTTGGTTTGAAGTATGTCAACAAAACAGGGGAAGTCGCTGCGTTGCAAGATATCAATTTAGCAATTGCCGCGCGCGAGTTCGTCTCCTTGATCGGCCCAAGCGGGTGTGGCAAGAGCACGATCTTGTCGCTGATCGCCGGAATGCTCAATCCAACCGTCGGGCAAATCGCCATCGGCGGGCAAGCGGTCTCCGGTACCTCGACCAGAGTCGGTTATATGCTCCAACACGATCATTTATTGGAATGGCGGACCATTAAGTCCAATACTTTTTTGGGCTTGGAGATCCGGGGATTAAACGACCGGCGGCACCAAGCGGCGGCGCTGGCCATGTTGGAACGATACGGGTTGCAGGATTTTCTCAACCGTTATCCGCGGGAGCTTTCGGGCGGGATGCGGCAACGCGCCGCGCTCGCCCGTACCCTTGCGTTAGGCCCGGAGGTGTTGTTGTTGGACGAACCCTTCTCGGCCCTCGATTATCAGACCCGGATCAATCTGGAGGAAGAGGTCTTTCAAATTCTGAAGCAAGAGCAAAAAACGGTCATCCTGGTCACCCACGATATCTCGGAAGCGGTGGCTCTTTCGGACCGGATTGTGGTGCTTACTCCCAGACCGGGAACGCTGAAAGCCGATTACCGGATTGAACTGACCGGCAAGGACAATTCGCCCTTTTTGGCGCGCCAAGCCCCGGAATTTCGCAATTACTTCCGAACCATCTGGAACGATCTGGAGGTCCGCCAATGATGAAACAGTTGCCCAACACGAGCGCGTTAAGCTGGTTCCGCCGCTGGTTGCGGCGGGGCGCGGTTTCGGAATTTCACGGCTGTTATTTGGAGGCGACCCGTCGTCACGAGTTGACCATCGCCGCTTATCAATGGCTACTTCTGCTGGGACTGTTGGTCTTTTGGGAGATCGGCGCCATTTTTAAATGGATCGACCCTTTTATCACCAGCCAGCCGTCGCGGATTTGGCTGACCATTTTGAAGCTGGAGACGACCGGGAAACTTTGGACGCATATCGCGACCACCGTTAGCGAAACTACACTGGGGTTCGTGGTAGGCACCTTGGGGGGAACTCTGATCGCGGTATTGCTCTGGTGGTCCAAAACCGTGGCGGAGATGCTGGATCCTTATATTGTCGTCATAAACAGCATTCCGAAGGTGGCGTTGGGTCCGGTCTTCATTGTCTGGCTGGGCGCCGGGACTCCGGCCATTATTGCGATGGCCTTGGCGATCTCGGTGATTGTCACGGTGATGATGGTCTTTAACGGCTTCAATGAAGTTGATCCCGATACCCTGAAATTGATGCGGAGTTTTGGGGCGACCCGCCGCCAGATCTTATTTAAAGTGACCCTGCCCGCCTCAATCCCAACGATCATCGCGGCGCTCAAGGTCAATCTGGGTCTTTCGTTGGTGGGCACCATCGTCGGCGAGTTTTTGGTCTCTAAAGAAGGCTTGGGTTATTTAATCGTTTATGGGGGTCAGGTTTTCAATATGAGCCTGGTGATGGCGAGCGTGTTGATCCTTTGTGTCGTGGCGGTCGTCTTGTATTACGCCGTCAGTTTGCTGGAAAAGCAAGTGGTACGGTGGAAATAAGCCTTGGCAACCACGAAGTGAGTGAACGGCCGCCGGTTCCTGGGAATTTCTTCTCGGAACTAGCGAGCAAGACGTTACGTTAAATAGAATAGTTGTAGCGGTTGGAACCAGCAAAAGCCGCTGGTTTCTTCGGTTTACAGGCGCCAGTGGCGCCTGATTCCAGAGACTGTCCCGATTGTCAGGAAACGGGACTAGCCAAGCGTCATCAGTTATGATAGAGTGTGAAATGAAATAGCGATATCGTGATGGCTATCTTGAAAATAACTCCGGGCCTATGTCGTCACCTAGCTTATTTTCTTAATTCGCTTGCGCGAGCGGTAGCTAGCGTGACGACTATCTAGAAAATAACTTTTGGGCCTATGTCGTCACCTAGCTTATTTTTTTAATTCGCTTGCGCGAGCGGTAGCTAGCGTGGACGACAACTTGGGAGTTTGCCGAATTAATCGCCTAGGAAAAATAATGGGGATGGTTGCTTTTGAAACGTAAAATTGCAATTGGCGTCATAATATTCATTATCAGTTGTTCGTTGGTATTTGGCGCGGCGCTGACCCGGGATATGCAACAAAAGTTGGAGAATATCCGGATGGCTTCGCAGGTTTATGACCGTAACGGCAAACTGATCGGCAATCTCTATTACTACAACCGGATTTATGTCAATTCCGACCGGATCGCCAAGGACTTACGCAACGCGGTGGTCGCCATTGAAGACGCCCGGTTTTATCAACACAACGGGGTTGATGTCAAGGGTATGGCGCGGGCGCTCATCAAAGACCTGATGCCCGGGGGCGGCGCGATGGAAGGCGGCAGTACCATCACTCAACAGTTGGCCAAGATCTCCTTGCTCACCTCGGAACGGACCCTCAGCCGCAAAATTCAGGATATCAGTTTGGCTTTAGAGATTGAGCAGGTCTATACCAAAAAAGAAATTTTGGAAATGTATCTGAACAGTGTTTATCTGGCCCACGGCAATGTGGGAGCGGAGGCGGCTTCCCGGTATTATTTCGGCAAGTCGGCCAATCAATTAACTTTGGCGGAGGCGGCGACGATCGCCGGGATGATTCAAAGTCCCGAAAATTATTCGCCGTATAAATATCCGGACAAGGCCAAGCAACGGCGGAATATCGTGCTCCAAAAGATGCTCGAGCATAAATATATCACCAAAGCGCAGTATCAAACGGCGGTCAAGCAAGCCATCCGGTTGGCGCCCCGGAGTGATTCCGCCCAGGTTGCCGGCTATTTCCTCGATTATATGCGCGAGTATCTGTTGAAAGAAGGATACACCGAAGAACAACTGCGGTTCGGCGGGTATAAGTTTTATTCGACCCTGGATTTGAACGCCCAGAAAAACGCGGAGCTGACCATGGCGCAGATCCCGAAGGTTCAAGCCAAGGTGCAGCCGCAAGGGGCCTTAATCAGCATGAATCCGACCACCGGCGAAATCTTGGCGATGGTGGGCGGGCGCAATTATGCCGAGAGCCAATATAACCGGGCGATCCGGGCCTACCGGCAACCGGGCTCGGCGATCAAACCCTTTGTTTACGCGACCGCCATCGAACACGGCTACACCGCGGCGACGACCATGGAAGACCGGCCGCTCTCCTTTACCTTGGGGACCGGGACCACCTGGTCGCCGGCGAACTATGACCGGCAGTTTCACGGCCGGATGACGCTCCGGGAAGCGTTGCGGCAATCGACCAACACGGTTGCGGTCCAATTGGTGCAAAACCTCGGCGTCAAGACAGTGGCGGCGCAGATCGAGGAGATGGGCGTCACCAGTCTGGTGAAGCAAGGCTCGACCAACGACCTGAACTTGGCTTCGCTGGCCCTGGGCGGATTGACCAAAGGGGTAACGCCGCTGGAGTTGGCGACCGCCTACTCCCCCTTCGCCAATCAGGGGAATTACGTCAAACCGTATTGCGTCCGGAAAATACTGGACCGCCACGGCAATTTATTGAAACAGTATGGGCCGGCTGCGCCGAAACAGGTGATCACGCCGCAGACCGCTTATATTATGACCATGTTGATGCAGGATGTGGTGGATCGCGGCACCGGTTTCCGCGCCAAACTGCCGGACCGTCCGGTAGCGGGTAAGACCGGCACCACCAGTGACTATACCAATGCCTGGTTCGTGGGGTACACGCCGGAGATGTTGACCGCCATCTGGATCGGGAACGATCGGCAAGAGCAACCGATGACCTATAAGAATCTGAACTTGGGTAGCGCCGTTCCCGCCGAAATGTGGGGCAACTATATGAAACGGCTCCCTCCCCCTAAAAAAGCCGCCACCCAATTTGCCGAACCGTCGGGAATTGTTTGGGCGACCGTGGATGCCCAAAGCGGTCAGGCGATTCCGGGTTGGATGGGGAACAACACCTATCAAGAAGTTTTTAATGAAAAAAATGTCCCGGAAAGCACGGCGTATAAAGTCTGGCATTGGTTCTTCCAACAACCGGAGAAAGCGGCCGAACAACCCAAACCGACGCCGACCGACCCTAACGCCGCCGGTCAACCGCAAGGAATGTTTTGATGAGTGAGACTCACCTTCCTGTTATGAAACGGGAAGGTTTTTCTTTTGTGCGCCATGCCCGGAATCACGTCAAATTTGCCGGTCCGATTCGGTCAGTCGTTGCAGGAGAAATTTTGGGCAGGCCGAATTATCGAAATATCAAGTGTGAGTTGGGGGAAAAACATGCGTCTGGACCGCTATTTAGCGAATATGGGCTGTGGCAGCCGTAAAGAAGTCAAACAATTGATCCGGTCCGGCAAAGTCAGCGTCGCCGGAAAAGTGGTGAAAGATGAAGCGTTGCAGGTCGAAGCCGGTCTTGATGAAGTAAACTGTGACGGCGTGGTTGTCCGTTATGCGCAATACATTTATCTGATGTTGCATAAACCGGCCGGGGTCATCTCGGCCACCGAAGATCTGCGGGAACGGACGGTTCTGGAACTGCTGCCTTTAAAATACTTGAACAAAGGGTTGTTTCCCGTCGGGCGGCTGGATAAGGATACGGAAGGTTTGTTGATCCTGACCAACCATGGTGAGTTGGGGCATCGGTTGCTCGCTCCGAAAAAACATGTCCCCAAGCGTTATTTTGCCCGGATCGACGGACTGGTGGACGCTGCCGATCAAGCGGCCTTTGACGCCGGCATTGATATTGGGGATTATTTGACCCAACCGGCTATGTTGACCGTGATCGCCCCGGGAGTGGAGTCACTGGTGGAAGTGGTGATCCACGAAGGCAAGTTTCACCAGATCAAGCGGATGTTTGAAGCCCGCGGCAAGCGGGTGATCTACCTAAAACGGCTGGCGATGGGGGAATTGGAGTTAGATCCCGAACTGTCATTGGGCGAGTTCCGGGAGTTGACCGAGGCTGAAATCGCGGTTTTGCTGACGGCAGCCAATTTAAGGCCGTAATATCAGTTTCAGGGAGGTCAAGCAGATGAAAACCATTGGGTTGATCGGCGGGATGAGTTGGGAGTCGTCGATTGAATATTACCGGATGACCAACGAAATGGTCAAAACGCGGTTGGGCGGGTTGCATTCCTGCAAAAGCCTGATGGTCTCGGTGGATTTTGCCGAGATCGAACAGTTGCAACACCGGGGGGATTGGGACGGATTGGCGCGGTTGATGATCGCCGCCGCGCAAAGTCTGGAACGGGGCGGGGCCGATTTCGTGGTCATTTGTACCAATACGATGCATAAACTGGCTGATCGTATTCAGGCGCAGATCGGCATCCCGTTGTTACATATCGCCGATGCGACCGCCCGGGAGATTCGCCAAGCCGGAGTCACCAAAGTGGGGCTGTTGGGAACCCGCTTCACTATGGAGGAGGATTTCTATCGAAAACGCCTGGAGGAGCAACACGGGATCGCGGTGATCGTTCCCGAACCGGCGGAACGCGAGACGATTCACCGGATCATCTATACCGAATTGGTGGTCGGCCAGATCCAGAGCAATTCGCGGAACGCCTTCCAAGCGATCATTTCCAGGCTGGTTGCGGCGGGCGCGGCAGGAATCGTGCTCGGGTGCACCGAGATTCCGCTGCTGGTAAAACCGGGTGACGTGGCGGTCCGGCTCTTCGACACTACCGCCATTCACGCCCGGGCTGCGGTCGACCTGGCGCTTGAACCGTGATCGGTCCGTTAAGCGAAAACCGTCGTGCGATCACGACGGTTTTTTCACATCAAGGCTTGGCGCGAGTTGTTTTTCGAAACAGATGCTGTAGGGATCCCCGATGTACTCGCCCCAAGGTTCGATCTCATCAAAGCCAAACTTGCGGTATAAATGGAGCGATTCCGGTTGATTGGGGCCGGTCTCCAACCGCAGGATTCGATAGTCCGCCTGCATGGCGGCGCTTTCGATGGCGGACAAAATCCGGCCGGCCAACCCTTGTTTGCGGTATTCCTTCCGGACAAACATCCGTTTGATCTCGGCGCTGCGTTGGTCAAGCGGGCGAAAAGCGCCACAGGCGGCGGGTTCTCCTTCGACCGTAATCAAAAAGAAACGGACCGCGGCGATTTGAGGGTCATCGAAGTCCAGCCCGTGAATACCCGATTTCGGGTAACGGGTTAACAGCTCTTCGTCTAATAACCCGATTAAGGTCCGTAATTGGGGATCGCTGTGGGACACCTCGGAAAGGATGATTTCAGCCATATGCACCTACCCTATAGGGGTTAGCTTCTGAGAAATAATTCGCTTTGGGTCGAAATTATCCTTTCGCTTAATCAAAATTCACAACGGAATGGAATCGGTAGTCTGTTGCGCTTCGCTTGGCATTTCGTTCACTTCCGTCAGTTGCTGGACGGGTACTTTCAAGCGGACAGCGGAGTTGAGATCGCGAATGGTGGCGTCGCCGTCGGGGTGCAACCGGTCGATCCAGACCGGAAGATTTTGATAGGTCACGTAAATTGTAGCGGCAGAGTCGAGTATCGCTTGGGCGCGGGTTTGATCCATTGCGGAAGGCCTCCTTTGGTATTTTCTCGTTAATTACCGTTTCCCGATTTGAAAAATAATATGATCGACACTTTCGCATTAAAATGAGTTATAATGAAAAACGATATTATCCGTTGTTGGAGGTAACTATGATTAAAGAGTTTAAAAATTTCGCGCTGAAAGGCAACATCCTTGATTTAGCCGTCGGGGTGATTATCGGTACCGCTTTCGGCAAGATCGTCTCGTCCTTGGTTGATGACATCATCATGCCGATGGTTAGCTCGATCACGGGAAAGATCGATTTTACCAACTTGTTTATTGCGTTAAACGGCAAAGCCTATCCCACGTTGGCTGAGGCCAAAAAAGCCGGGATTGCCACCTTGAATTACGGGAACTTCATCACCGGCGTG
Source organism: Bacillota bacterium (assembly GCA_023417475.1). GTDB lineage: Bacteria > Bacillota > UBA4882 > UBA8346 > UBA8346 > JAEYPR01. The sequence continues at coordinate 30,770 of JAEZFP010000026.1, forward strand.
GTCGATTTTCTCTTGGTGGCCTGGGCGATCTTTATTGTGTTGCGGTTGGTTAACCGGTTCCGGCAGCAACCGGTGACGGTGGCGGCGCCAACAACCAAACAATGCCCGTATTGCATTACGGCGATTCCGCTTCAAGCGGTGCGTTGCCCACATTGCACCTCGGAGTTGGGGCAATAATCACCGGCAACCGCACGCGTCCGAGAGCGTTTTTGAGGAATTTCAATCTGCGGGTCCGGCGAAGGCAAAAGTACGGCAAAATTGTATGAAACAACCGATTTTGCTGATTCCCGACCGGGTGCCGGAGATTGTCTAAAAACGCTTGACAAACCGTAACGCGAAAACTAGTATTAAATTTATGATTGCCGATTTGCGCTTGAGTTCGGTCAATAATCGGTTTGTTGTTGAAATAAAAGGAGGTCAACTGATGAAGCCTTTTCTGAATGAAAATTTTCTGCTTACCAATCCCACGGCAGTAACCCTGTATAATGATTATGCGAAGGACATGCCGATCTACGATTACCACTGCCATCTCAGTCCCAAGGAGATCGCCGAGAACAAACGGTATCGCAATATTACCGAAGTTTGGCTGGGCGGCGACCACTATAAGTGGCGCGCCATGCGGGCGATGGGCGTGGATGAAAAGTACATTACCGGGGATGCGCCCGATAAAGAAAAGTTTCTGAAATGGGCCGAGACCATGCCCTACTGTCTCGGCAACCCGTTATATCACTGGACCCATCTCGAACTGCAACGCTTCTTCGGAATCGATACGTTATTGTCGCCGGAGACCGCCGAAGCGATCTGGAACCGCTGTAATGAACTGCTCCAGAAGGAGGAGTTTTCAGCGCGTGGTCTGATCAAGGGCTCTAACGTCAAAGCGCTTTGCACCACCGATGATCCGGTTGACAGTCTCGAATACCATATCGCGCTGGCGCAAGACGCCTCCTTTGCGGTGAAAGTCTACCCGGCCTGGCGTCCCGATAAGGCGTTTAATCTCGAACGTCCCGGCTTTGCCGAATATATCGCCAAACTTGGGCAGGTTTCCGGGGTTGCCATTAAGACCTTTGACGATCTGACCAAAGCGTTGCGGTTGCGTTTGGAATTTTTCCACGGGGTTGGTTGCCGTCTTTCCGACCATGCGACCGATCCGGTGCCTTTTGAGGTCAGTACTCCCGAGGAAGCGACGGCGATTCTCCAAAAAGGTTTGGCCGGCGCGTCCCTCTCCGAAACGGAAGTTCGGAAATTCAAAACCCAAGCGTTGTTGTTCTTGGGTCGCGAATATGCCCGTCTCGGTTGGGTAATGCAACTCCATATCGGAACCATTCGCAACAACAGCCAACGGATGATGCGGTTGATCGGACCGGATACCGGGTATGACGCGGCCGCTGACTATACCTACGGCGTGGCGCTTTCGCGATTCCTCGACACCTTGGATAATACCGACGAACTGCCGAAGACCATCCTGTACTGTCTCAACCCGCGCGATAACGAGATGCTCGCGACCTTGGCCGGTTGTTTCCAGGGCGGCGGAATCCCCGGCAAGATCCAATTTGGTTCCGGTTGGTGGTTTAACGATCAAAAAGACGGGATGATCCGGCAAATGGTCGCTCTTTCCAATTTAGGCTTGCTGGCTCCGTTTGTCGGCATGCTCACCGACTCTCGAAGTTTCCTCTCCTATACCCGGCACGAGTATTTCCGGAGAATTCTCTGCAATCTGATCGGCGAATGGGTTGAGTCCGGCGAAACCCCGAACGACATCAAGTTACTCGGCAGTATTGTTCGGAATATCTGCTACAACAACGCCGAAAGCTACTTTGGAATCCGGTAACCAAAATATTGAATGAAAGTAAAGGCTGTTGCCGACGAACGTCAAGTTCATCAGGCAACAGCCTTTTTTATTCCCTCAAAATAGCGGATTTTGAAGGGCCAAACGTCACATTGGGACTGAGACGGCTTGCCCAAAACCTCGGCCAGCCCGATTTGTGGATAAGTAAGCTTGCCGAGTCGCTCCGCAAGCTGGATTTGTGGATAAGTAAGCTTGCCGAGTCGTTCCGCAAGCTGGATTTGTGGATAAGTAAGCTTGCTGAGTCGTTCCGCAAACTGGATTTGTGGATAAGTAAGCTTGCCGAGTCGTTCCGCAAGCTGGATTTGTGGATAAGTAAGCTTGCTGAGTCGCTCCGCAAGCTGGATTTGTGGATAAGTCATCCAAACGGGTTAGGACAGACGAAAAGGTTGTAATATGTCTAACCATGACCCTCGAACCTTAAAGGGGAACCTCCAAAGCTTTGCAGTCTATCCCGACACTTATGGGCGACGAAGCATGGTGGTTATCCTTTTAAAGGACAAAAGGATCGCAGTTGGGCTTCGAAGCGATTTTCTAATAGTCAAAACGTTTAAATGAAAACGCTGCTGTAAAAGGCCGACCAGCTCCTTTTGCGGCAGCGTTTCGTTGTTTCAGCTACAGATGCCAATTCCGACTGATCCAGCCGGCGCCTAGCAGCATGACAAGAATTAAGGCCGTGGCCGAGTTGGACTTCGGTCGCTTCATGCGCTCCCCTCCTGTTCAATGGTGCGATATTTAAATTGCGGCAGGGGTTGCTTTTGTTGGTTTGATTATAGCGCAATTGGAAGAGATTCGGAAGGGGAGAATTGATGGGCGGAGTTGACGCAAACAAATAGCAAAAACCCGGTACGCCAGCGTACCGGGTTTGTTGAACTTATAATGCCGTCTCGCCCGATTCTTTGGTGCGGACCCGAACGACCTCATCCACAGTGGAGATGAAGATTTTTCCGTCTCCGGCGTTGCCGGAAGAACTGATTTCGCAGATGATGTCGACGATTTTTTGACAGACCTCGTCTTTGACAACCATCATGATTAACTTTTTCGGCAGGAAATCAACATGGTATTCGCCGACCCGCCATTGTAAGGCGATGCCGCGTTGGCCGCCCCGGCCTTTCACATCGAATACGGTCATGCCGAATATATTTATCTTCTCTAAAGCCACTTTGACTTCATTCAGTTTTTCTTCGCGGATAATCGCTTCAATTTTTTTCATCACTTTCACCACCTTATTAATAGTAAGCTTCTTCACCGTGTTGGGAGATGTCCAAACCAACTTGTTCCTCGGATTCGGTGACGCTCAGACCCATGCAGCGATCGATCACTTTCGCCAGCGCATAAGTAACCGCAAAGGAGAAGACAATCACCACGGCGGCGGCTAACACTTGCGTGCCAAGAAGGTTCCAGTTGCCGTAAAGCAACCCGTTCGCTCCGGCCGGATTAATCGCTTTGCTGGCGAAGATACCGGTGGCGATGGCGCCCCAGGTTCCGCCGATACCATGGCAAGCCCAGACGTCAAGCGATTCGTCGACTTTCCACTGATTCCGCAACACGATGCAGAAGTAAGAGATGGCTGCGCCGACCGCGCCGATGATAATGGCGGAGCTGGGGGAGACGAAACCGGCTGCGGGGGTGATGGCCACCAAGCCGACAACCGCCCCGGTCGCCATGCCGATAGCGCTCGGGCGCTTGAAGATCCAGTTAATCGCCATCCAGGTCAAACCGGCCGCGGCCGCGGCAATGTTGGTGGTGACAAAAGCATTGGCGGCCAGGCCGTTGCTGCCCAACGCACTACCGCCGTTGAAGCCGAACCAGCCGAACCAGAGTAACGCGGCGCCGATCACCGTAAAAGGAATGTTGTTGGGTTCCATGGTAACCACATTGAACCCTTTGCGTTTCTTGATCACCATTGCAAATGCGAGCGCCGAGTAACCGGCGGTGATATGAACGACGGTTCCACCCGCGAAGTCCAGGGCGCCCAGATTGCGGATCCACCCGCCAACCGCCCAGACCCAGTGACAAACCGGGTTGTAAACCAAAGTGGCCCATAATAATGAAAATACGACAAAGCTGCTGAATTTGATTCGTTCGACAAACGCTCCCGAGATCAAAGCCGGGGTAATGATGGCAAACATCATTTGAAACGCCATAAACAATATGTGCGGAATCGTAGCGGCGTAATCGGGGTTGGGTTCAAAACCGACGCCGTTTAAACCGATCCATTTCAAGCCGCCGATCAGACCGTTGATATCGGGGCCGAATGAAATACTGTATCCGAACAAAACCCATTGGATACTGATCAGTCCAAGCATTGCAAAACTGAACATGATTGTGGAAAGCAGATTTTTCTTGCGGACCATTCCGCCGTAGAATAGACCGAGGGCCGGGGTCATTAAGAAGACCAGCGCGGTAGAGACTAAAACCCATGCGGTATCTCCAGCATTCATTTGATTAACCTCCAAGTTAATTGAGTGTGATATAATACTGGAATGATATCACACAACTAACATCAGGTCAACAATGGAACAAAAAATTATATTGTTAATAATATATAAATCACAATTACTAACATAGACATTACACAAATTCATGTTTTTGGGGATGATATTGTTCGAGGGGATTTGGCGCCTGATTTTACAATCCAATGACGAGCTTGGTTGATTGGAAATAAAAAAACCTGCATATGCAGGTTAATTGATTGGGGATTCGATGTAGGCTTTGATGAGCTGAATGGGGACCTTCCCCATGTTGCGGTAGCGGTGGTGCGGGCGTTCGTTGTTGTAATAGCTTAGCCATGAGTCGAATTCGGCTTGTAAGGTTTCCACGGAATTGATTTGGTCATTGGTCGCTGCCGGTATCAGAAATTCGTTGGTGACGATCGATTGGAACCGTTCGACGAAACCGTTGGGGCGTTGCTGATTGTCGAGCTTTTGATGTTCGATGTCGTTCAACAATAGGTATAATTCGTAATGATGTTTCGCGCCGCCATGATATTCGCGGTTGCGATTGGTGATGATCGCGTCGATTGTCAACTGCCGTTCCTGAAAGAAGGGGAGCGCGTCGTTGTGCAAAACGGCCACGGCGTATCCGGGAATTTTAGCCGGGTGGATCAGACCGAAAACGTAATTGCTATAATTATCGATAACGATTTGCAGATAGAGTTTTCCTAAATGCTTAAACGTCTTGAGAAACAAGGTGTCTTGGGCGAGTACCTGACCGGGGCGGCGGGTTTCGTGATGACGTTCGCGGATGCAAGGATTGGCTGCTTCCAACAAGGTAACCTGTTCGTTGGACAGTTGTTCGAGACTGGCGGCGTATTTTGCTTCCAGCGATTCCAAACGTTCATTTTTGGTACCCAAACCGTGCTTGATCAGGATATTTTGGACTGTTGGCGAGCTGACCCGGATTCCAAACCGTTTTAAATGCTCGCTGAGACGAATACAGCCCCAACCGGGATGCTCCAGACTGAGGGCGAGGATTTGCTCCACGACCTCCGGCGCGGTGGCGCGGGGATTGGTTTTGACCGCGGCGGGGACGGTTTGAATCCCCTCGAAGCCTTGCTGCTGGTAACGTTCTTTGTATTCGGAAAATGCGGTGCGGGGGGCGTTGCCGCGACATGCGTTGCCGATTTGGCTTAAAGCCTGCGACAACTCGATGACGCTCAATCGATTTTGACCTAATTTTCCGGTTGAATTCATCGGTATCACCCCTCGTTTGCTTCAGAATAAACCGCACGACCGGTTGCGGGTTTGGTGGTAAAGTCGGGCGATTATATTAGCATAATATTAACACATACATGACATTAAATCAATTGCTTCATTACGGTGAAGCGAAAAATTAACAAAGCAAACGAATTTTAAAATGAATACATGACACATATTTGACAGTAATTTTAAAAAAGAGCCAATTGACTGTAGGTGTTTTCAAAAGATTGCCCCACAATATAAGTGATAGCTTTTTTAGCCTATCAAATAGATTGTGGGGCAATCTTAATTACGATAGTTTTTCAGTCTGACTGCCGTCTTTTGGAAGGCTGCGTAAGTTCGGAACTAAATTGCGGAAGAATAGCCCATGGCCCGGGAGATTTCGACGGCGGTGGCGTGCAACCTGACCAACAACTGCTGTTCGTCTTGGTTGAGCGTCTCGCCGAACACCGGTCGAAAGACGCTTAAGGCGCCGACGCAGGTTTTGAGATAGTTGAAAATCGGCACGCTGATCTCGCGGACGGTTCGGCTGAAATTACTGACTTCGGCGGCATAGCCTTGATTGCGGATTTGCGTCAATTCCAGCTCGAATTGGTTTGCGTTGTCGATTAGCTGACTGTTGCGGTACACCTCATGCCATTTTTGCCGTTCGGCGCTTTGCAGAAAGGACAATAAAACCTTCCCGGAACTGGTCTGACAGGCGGGGACGGGAATACCGGTCTGGATCCCGATCTGGATCGGACCCGCGGTTTTGACGCAATCGGAATAGATGATGTTGTGGGTGGAAAGGACCGATAAATAAATGGATTCGCTGACCGTATCGGCCAGTTGCGTCAGGTACGGCAAGGCGGTGGGGCGCAGTTCAACCGATTGCAGCGCGGCGTTGCCGATTAAAAAGGCTTTCAGTCCTAATTTATAATGACCGGTCAACTTGTCACGTTCGACAAAACCGCTGCGACAAAGGGTGTTTAACAAACGGTAGGTCGTACTGATACTGAGCTTCGAAAGCTGACTCAGTTTGGTCAAACTCAAGAGACTGTTGTTTTCGGCCAAAATCTCAAGCAACATCAAAGTTCGTTCGACTGTCTTTACTTTAACTTCGCGTAGTTCGGCGGTGTTTTTCAACTTTTTCACCTCAAGATCTTTAAAAATCGGACCGACGTTAACGATGTGTCATATCAACGGTACTGATGGTGATATTTTATGTCCGGCCAAGCGGAACATTTACTTTCCATCCGTTAAAAATTATTTCCGATTGTAATGATTGTAAGATATTTGATAGATTGATGTCAATATGCGGGAGCCACATTTAACCTAATCTTACATCAGTTTAATGTATACACACTAAGTTTGAATATTCCGCGGGGTTGAAAAAGGGGAATCCCGACGCCAGTCGAATAAATATTGTCAATAGATCAGGCGCAACCAATCAATGATGAATGATTATCAAGGAATTTAGGAATCTTACGGTATTGTTTTTAATGGACGATGTTGTTGCTTAAGGCCGAAAGGAGCATACGATGACAAACATAAAACGCTATGCGAAACTGCTGTTGGTTGGAGCGGGACCGATCGTCATCGGTCAAGGAAGCGAGTATGATTATGCGGCGGTTCAGGCCGCGCGTTATTTGCGGTCGCAAGGGTGCGAATTGGTGGTCGCCGACAGCAACGCCGCCGCGCTTTTGGCGGACCGGGACGAAGCGGAGCGGACTTATTTGGAGCCGTTGACCGCGGATATTTTGGAACAGATCATTATCAAAGAGCAACCTGACGCCATCGTTACGGTTTTTGGGGGCCAAACCGCGTTAAACTTGGGGTATCAGTTGGAATCGTCCGGGGTTCTCAAACGGTATCATGTTGCGCAGCTGGGGCCGTCGGCCGGGGTTTACGAACAGACGGTCGATCCGGCCCAATGCCATCAATTGCTCCAACAACTGGGATTGGCGACCCATTCCTGTTATACGGTGACTACGATTGGCGCCGGGATGGAACAAGGACGACAACTGGGATTCCCGGTCGTAGTCCGCAGTATTGGAGCCCAGGAAGGCGCGGGAGTTTGCATCGCGTATAATCAGGAAGAACTGGAAGACCTCTTGGAACGGGCTTTTAAACTGTCGCCCATGGGGAAAGTGGCGGTGGAAGCGGCGCTGTTGGGTTGGGTTGAGGTCGAGTTGGAGTTGCTCCGCGATCTGAAAGGACAATCGCGGATTGTAACGGTGCTGGAAAATATCGATCCGGTTGGCGTACATAGCGGGGACAGTCTGAGTGTGATTCCGCCGTTCGGCCTTGACGCCGCGCGCCAGGCCGAGCTTGGGGAGCTGGCGCAGCGGATCGGCGCTGCCTTGGGTGTCGTTGGTTTATTCAATCTGCAATTAGCGGTTTCGCCCCGGACGGGGGAGATCCGGGTGATCGAGCTGAATCCCAGGTTTACCTTTACGGGACTTTTGGCGGCCCGGGCGACCGGATGGCCGTTGCCGGAGTTAACCATCCAGTTGCTGCTGGGGGCGGAATTGACGGAATTGCCGCTGCCAACCGCGCCGGCAACGACGTCGGTCATGGTCAAACTGCCCCGTTATGATCTGGCGAAGTTTCCGGAAGCGGAGACGTTATCCGGTTCCGCGATGCGTTCGCTTGGGGCGGCGGTGGGTTTCGGGCTCGAATTTAAAGAAGCGTTGCAAAAGGCGGTTTTTTCCTTGGAAAACGGTCGGGCCGGATTGGGTTCCGACGGGTTGGAACCGTCCGAACCGCAATTGACGCCGCGGTTGATCCGGGAAAAGATCATCAGTCCCGGTCCGGAACGGCTTTACTATCTCTACGCGGCGATCAAAAAAGGCTACTCTCTGACAGAACTGGAGCAACTCACGCAGTTGAGCGCCTGGTTCCTCAAGGAACTGAAAGAACTGGCCGTTTGGGAGAAAGAGTTAACTACCTACGCATTGTACAATCTGCCGGCCGACGGCTTTTTAAAAGCAAAACGCTGGGGTTTTTCCGATCTTCAGTTAGCTTATGTGCTCCGTACCACCGAGCGGGAGGTTCGCAAGAAACGGACCGGTTTGGGAGTCCGCCCCCGTTGGGTCGCCCTTTGGTCCCCGGAAGAGCCCGGAACTGCGGGGGTTTGGTTCTCCAGTTACGGCGAAACGACTTCCGAGTTTAATAAAACCGGGGCCGCGCCGTATCTCGTCCTGGGGTCCGGTCCCAATCGGATCGGCGCCGGGGCCGAGCAGACGTACTTGCTGGCGAAAGCGGTTGCGGCGCTGTCCGGGCAAGCCGCGACGGTTTTGGTGGATTCCAATCCGGCAACGGTCGGCGGCGATCCGGTTCAAACCGCGATCTTTTTCGAACCGTTGCAGTTCGAGCAGATTGCCAATATTGTCGAGCTGACGGGGACAACCGGAATTATCAGCCAGTTCGGCGGCGCGGCTGCAAGCAAATTAGTCGTTTCCCTCGGCAAGGCCGGCTTCCCGCTGCTTGGTCGGACGGAGCAAAACATAACCGGTTTGGGGGCTTTGGAACGTTTGCGCGAGCAAGGGATCAGGCAACCGGAACGCCATCAGGTGGACGATCTTGAACAGCTGTTGCGGGTTGCCAAAACGCTGGGTTATCCGTTGCAGGTGCGGACCGAGGATGGCGGTTGGGCGGAGGTTATTTTCAATCCGGAAGCCTTGCCGGGATGTTTTGAACCAAGTAAACATGGCGCAAAATACCCGGTTTATCTTGAAAAATATCTTGATAACGCCATCGGCGTCGCCGGCGATTTCCTGTCCGACGGGACCACCGCGGTGTTGGTCGCGGTGATGGAACATATCGAAGAGGCGTCCATTCACACCGGGGACAGCGCGTTATCGTTCCCCCCGTATACAGTGGGGGAAGCGGATCTGGAGACAATCCGGCGGGTTGGGACAGCGGTCGCCAAACAACTGGAGCTTACAGGGTTGTTTCATTTGAAGTTCGGAATCTGGCATGGTGATGTTTACCTGCTGCAATTGGAAGTGGGAGCCGGTTTGACTACTCCGTTTGCGGAAAAAACCACGGGGATGCCGTTGATTGCGGCGGCGGTCCGGACCCTGTTGGGCGTCGACCTTGCCGGAATGCAATTTATTCCGGAAGTGCCCCGATTTACAATGGTGAAAGAAGCGATGTTGCCATTTGATCGTTTCCCCGGAGTGGACCCGATCCTCGGACCGGAGATGCGTTCAACCGGTTCGGCGTTGGGCGTGGCGGCGGAATTCGGTTCGGCCTTTATTAAAGCGCAATTGGCAGTGGGAGCGGACATTCCGACCGCCGGCGCGGTATTTATGAGTATCCGCGAGGAAGACCGGCGGTCGTTCATTCCGATCGCCAAACAATTGAGGAGCTTGGGATTTGATATTGTCGCCACGGAGGAGACCGCCCGCCTGTTGGAACGGCAGCAGATTGACTGCCGGATTGTCCTGCGGATCAGCGAGGGCCGTCCCAATATTCTCGATGAGTTGAAGAATGGCCGGGTTCAATGGATTATCAGCATTCCCTCGGGCCCCCGGACTACGGTTGAAGAACGGTTGATTCGTACCACCGCGGCCAAACGGGGAATTCCGATCATTACCACGGTCGCCGGGGCATTGGCGGCAGTGGCGGGTTTGGACTATTGTCAACCTGTCAAGCTACGGATCAAGCCGCTGCAAGATTATTAATAACCTGCCGGGACATCAACGCTGGGCTTGGTTTGCGCGTAAAAGACTACTTCTTCGCCGAGGTAGTCTTTGCTGCTTTTGAGCGGGGATAAGGTTGCATCATGCGGCAATTGTTCCGGCTGATCTGGCAACGGTTTCGGGAATTGGATCGAAATTTAACGTTCGGGCAATAGGAACTGACCAAAGAAAAGCGAATATCAAATTAAGGCTTGGTTTATTACAATGAAGCTTGTTTTAAAATCTTCTTAAATTGAAACGTCCGACAATAAACACTGTGAGGAAATATGGCAAAACGCGTACGCTGTTCATATGTTTGCTCAGGAATCGATTATCTGCAACAGATCAAACTGCAGCATTTTGTCGATAAAGATTTTATCGCGGAGACCCCGAGTCAAGTGATTAAATGTCACCGTCATGAAGCGTGGCAAATTTGGTTTATTATTGAGGGAAACGTCCAGGCCGAGGTCAATGGGACGGTTATGGATGGGCGTCCGGAGGATCTCTTCTTAATCCGGGGCAATGACTTTCATGAGCTGTGGACCAAAGACGGGTCCGGCTGTCATGTGGTGGATATCAAATTTACGTTTAACCCCGAGTTTATCGGGATCAATCCCTTGGAATTAAAAAGCGTGCGCTTGCGCGAAAAAAGTATCGTGCAGCGCTTGATCGAGAAGATCCTTTTTGAAGTCGGCGACCGTAAACCGGGTTGGGAATTGATGCTTAATCTGCATTTGGTGGAGTTGGTCGCCCGCACGTTGCGCCGGGCTTATGTTGATAATCAACAGCTGGAGCAGTCGAAACCTTCGTTGGATCGAACGCTTTACCACCATTTTGTGGTATCCCAGGTTAAAGCGTTTATCGACTCCAACTACAACCGGGAATTGTCCATCAATATCCTGGCGGAACAGGTTCATCTAAACCCGAAGTATTTAAGCCACATCTTCAAAAAGGTGACCGGCTCGCCGATCAGCCATTATTTGACTGAAACCAGGTTGGCGAAGGCCAAAGAGTTGTTGCTGGATTCGCACCTGTCAATTAAAGAGATCGCTTTGGAGGTCGGTTATACCGACACCAGTTATTTTGACCGGGTTTTCAAAAAGATTGAGCGGGTATCCCCAAACGATTACCGGACCCGGGTTTTGGAAGAGTAGTATTGGCCCAAAAATGGATTTTGGGCGCTGGATTTGATATTTTGGTACCTGAATGGCCAATTCCGGTACTTGGATCTTGAATTTGGGTCGTACGATTTGACATTCCGGTCGTTAAATTGTGAATTCCGGTCGCCGGATCAAATATTTGGATAGTTGGCGCTAAAATTGAAGCCGTTATATTTCAAATTTTGCTACCTTGCTTGTCATATTAACAAGTTCGCTACGCCAAATTGGAGCGGACAACGGCTTGGTGGCGAACGAAGCGGTTAAAATGAGGTGGTTGTGTTGAAACGGATTTTTTTAGGGGTTATCCTGCTTTTATTGACCGGAACAATTGTATTTGCAACTGTGGGGGCGGCGGCCGGGCCGACCCGGGTCGGCGCCTTGTCGGGCATCACCGGTCTCGCCATGGTGAAACTGATGGCGGAACCGGGAAACGACCGCGCTGCCCAATATGATATTGGGGTTTATAAGAGCCCGGACTTGCTGGCCGCGAAAGTTGTGGCCGGCGAGGAAGATATCGCCACTTTGCCGATTAATACGGCCGCGATTTTATACAACCGCGGCGTGCCGCTGCAAGTGGTATCAGTGATCGGCTGGGGCGTTTTGTACATCGTCTCCAATGAACCGGCGCTAAAGGGTTGGGCCGGCTTGAAAGGAAAAGAAGTTTATGTTCCGGCCAAAGGGACCGTACCCGACCTGCTTTTGCGTTATTTGGCCACGAGAAACGGACTGATGCCCGACCGTGATTTTACCTTGCATTATATTGCCAGTCCGGTCGAATTGGCGCAGTTGGCCGCGACCGGCAAGGCCGGCGTGGCCGTGCTGCCGGAGCCCTGGGTCACGCAGGTCACGATGGGAAACGGCCGGTACCGGATCGCGCTGGATCTTCAAAAAGAATGGCGGAAGCTTGAACGGCAGTCCCTGACCTATCCCCAATCCTGTGTGGTGGTTTCTAAAAGACGGCTTGCGAATCCGATGTTTTTGGCGCAGTTTCGGAAGGATTTGGCGGCTTCGATCGGTTGGGTCAATCACCAACCGCAACAGGCCGGAGTTTTAGCCGAGCGGTTGGTCCAGATTCCCGCCGCGGCAGTCCAAATTGGGATTAAACGTTGCAATCTGAAATACGTTGACGCGGTAAAAGTGAAAGGCGAGATCAACCGCTTTTTGGAACGGTTGGGTGAAAAAACGCCGGAAGCCATCGGAGGGAAAGTGCCGGATGAAGGGTTTTATTACCAACCGTAAGAGTTTGACCGGGATTGCCATAGGCCTCTTTGTGTTAATGTGGGGGATTGCGGCGGCGACGCTCCGGTCGCCGCTACTGCTTCCGACGCCTTGGGTTACCTTGCGGCAGTTGTTTTGGTTAGCCCAATCCACCGATTTCTGGGGGCATCTCAGCGCCAGTCTAGGCCGGGGTTTAACCGGCTTTGGACTGGCTTTTCTGACCGGAACCATCGTCGGCATGTTAGCCGGCCGTTGTCTTTGGTTTGGGTTTTTGATCCGTCCCGGGCTGGTCTTGTTACGGAGCACGCCGTCGATGTCGTTGATCCTCTTGGCCTTGATCTGGTTCAAAGGGGAGTGGGTCGCGTTGTTTGTCATCTTTTTGGTGGTTTTTCCAATGGTGGTTCAGAACATCGTTGAAGGCGTCCGGCAGGTGGACCCGGTATATTTGGAGTTGGCCAAAGTCTACCGGTTGACTTCGTCCCGGATTGTCAAAGCGATCTATCTACCGGCCTTGGTTCCGTTTTTGGGAGCGGCGCTCAGCTCCGGCCTGGGCATGACCTGGAAGGTGTTGATCGCCGCGGAAGTCTTGTCCTATCCCAAATGGGGGATTGGAGTGCAAATGGATACCGCCCGGGTTTATTTCCAAACCGAGCGGGTTTTTGCTTGGACCTTGATTGTGGTGTTGATCGGTTTGGGTTTTGATTTATTGCTGGAAGCCTGGTTTGGGCGAATGGTAGCTTGGAGAGGGAGTCATGACGGTTCAAGTCGCAAACATCACCAAACGTTTTCGTGAGTTAACGCTTTACTCCGATTTCAGCTTGGAGTTACCGGCCGGGCGGATTACGGCGATTTTGGGGCCGTCCGGATGTGGGAAAACAACATTACTCAATATCCTGGCGGGGCTGATTACGGTCGATGCCGGTACTGTAACCGCTGAAACTTCGGTCGGTTATATCTTTCAGGAACCCCGGTTGTTGCCGTGGTTGTCGTTGCGCGCCAATTTGGAGCTGGTCTTGGCCGACCGGATGCCGGTCGCGGAGACCAAAGCAAAGGTGGCGCAGGGGCTCGCCGCAACCGATCTGAGCGACTATGCCGACTATTATCCCAATCAGGTCAGCGGCGGAATGCGGCAGCGGGCGGCGCTGGCCCGGGCTTTTATTCACCCCTCCGCTTTGCTGCTGATGGATGAACCGTTTCAATCCCTGGACATCAAAACCCACTACCAAATGGTCCAACTGTTCCTGCGGTTATGGCGGACCGCGCCCCGGACGGTGGTCACCGTGACTCATTCGATTCAGGAGGCGCTTTGGCTCGCCGACCAAATTGTGGTCCTCTCCGCCAAACCGACGCAATTGCTTGAACGCTTTGAAATCGCCGAACCGCAAGAAACCCGGATGACTCATTACGATCGTTTGCAGTCGCTGGAAGAACGCATAATGCAGGTGCTTTTGAAGAGTTGAACGATTTTTGCATTTGGTGGTGGTATTTAAAAAAGTAATTTTTGGTGGACTGAAGTATTGAAGACAATTTGGTTGGTTTGATTTTAAATAGAATTAAAACGTAAAATGGTTGTTTCTGGAACTTGATCGTGATAAAATAGGCATGTTTCCGCGAAAATAGCTGAAGCATCCAAATTTATTACGAGGGGTGAAAAGATGAAACTCAAATTAATCACAATCGGATTTTTCGTGTTGACGCTTTCATTGACGATCACTAGCAACGCTTTTGGCGAAACTGAGAACCAACAGTTTTATTTGATGGTTGGCGGGATCAACATGAGCATCGACAGCGATCAATTGGGTAGCGTTTATCGATCAAGCGATACGTCGATAATCGTATTGCTTCCGGAATTGAAAACGGGTAGCGGTTGGAGTGTCGTTTTTGGCGAGCGGATTAACCGGCTGGTCGGCGAGATTGAATATCAACAATCCAGCCATGACGGCAAGGGTGTGGATATGCAGGCCGATTTTCAAATGCTTGGCGCCAATGTTAAATACCACTTAACGGATCCTGAAAAAGCGCTTTCGCTCTATTCCAAATTTAGTTACGCCAAACCCTTACTAACAATTGAAGATGCGTATTACAAGTTTGATTCCGTAAATAACTTGATCGATACCGGCGACGCCAAGGTAAAAGGAAATACTTACGGACTGGGTCTTGGAGTTTCTTTGAAAGCCTTTTCCCATCTGTATCTTGACGGCGGTGTAACTTACTACCGGAGCGAGCTGCATCGGATCAAAGTTGACGCTGGAACCTACAAACCGACCCCGTCAATCAAGGGCGACAGCTATGTTTACAACATTAGCTTGAAATACGCTTTTTAATTTTTAATCCATTTTATCCCAAAAAGAACAACCGGCGCGAAAGCGCCGGTTGTTCTTTTTTTACGGCGATTTAATGACATACCAATGACAGGTGGCTGACCTGTCGCATACCATATCAAAGGAAGAGGGTGGCTGGGCGCGAAACCGGTCACTCCGTAAGGAGCTGACGTTATGTGCGGAATTGCGGGTTGGGTTGATTGGGATGCCGATCTTCGCGGAGAACGGGCTACTTTGGAAACGATCACTCGGAAATTATCGCCCCGGGGCCCCGATGCCGAAGGATATTGGCAAAGCGAGCATGTTGCCATCGGCCATCGGCGTCTGATCGTGGTGGATGCCGCGGGCGGCCGGCAACCGATGATCAAACGGTATGGCGAGCGAACCTTTGTCCTCACTTATAACGGCGAGTTATACAACACTGTCGAATTGCGGACGGAGTTGGAAAAGTTTGGGCACCACTTTGATTCCTATTCCGACACCGAAGTTTTATTGGTCGCTTATATCCAGTGGGGGGCGGAATGCGTGGAACGCTTTAACGGCATTTTCGCTTTTGGAATTTGGAGTGAACACGATCAGTCCCTATTTTTAGCCAGAGACCGGATGGGCGTCAAACCGTTGTTCTACGTCCTGCAGGGCAACCGCTTGATCTTTGGCTCCGAATTAAAAGTGTTGCTGGCCCATCCGCAAGTGCCGGCCCGGATCGACGCGCAAGGCGTTGCCGAACTGTTTGGATTGGGACCGGCGCGCACCCCGGGGTCTGGAGTGTTTAAGGGGATCGCCGAATTGCGCCCGGGGTGTTGGTTGCGCTTTGAACGCGATTCCGGAGTGAAGCTCCGGCGTTATTGGGAGTTGCAAAGTCTGCCGCACCCCGATGATTTTGACACCACAGTGGCCAAGGTGCGCGAGTTGGTGGTCGACGCCATCAAACGCCAACTGATATCCGATGTGCCGATCTGCACTTTTCTCTCGGGCGGGCTCGATTCCAGTATCATTTCGGCAATCGCGGCCAACGAATATCAGCGTAACGGGTTTGAAACGTTGCGCACGTTCTCCATTGATTATGTCGATAATGAGCGGTATTTCAAGCCCAGCGCCTTTCAACCCAACTCGGACCGGCCCTGGATTGAACAGATGGTCGCGTTTCTCCAGACCCGGCATCAAACAACCGTCGTCGACACGCCCCAAGTATACGACGCGTTGCACAACGCAGTGCTGGCACGCGATTTGCCGGGCATGGCGGATATCGACTCATCGCTCTTTTTGTTCTGCCAAGAAATTAAAAAGCAGGCCACCGTGGCGCTGTCGGGAGAATGCGCCGACGAAGTGTTTGGAGGTTATCCCTGGTTCCACCGGCCGGAAGCCGTTGCGGCGGATACGTTCCCTTGGTCGTTGGCGGTTGCTTTTCGGGAGGAGTTACTGGCTCCCGAGTGGCGAGACCGGATTAATTTAAAACAATATGTGACCGACCGCTACCAGGAGACGTTGGGAGAGGTTCCCCGGTTGGATGGCGAAAGCCCGGTTGAGGCCAGACGCCGGGAACTTTTTTACCTCAATTTACACTGGTTTATGGCCGTATTGCTTGACCGGAAGGACCGGATGAGCATGGCTCACGGGTTGGAAGTCCGCGTTCCGTTTTGCGACCACCGGATTGTCGAGTATGTCTGGAACATTCCGTGGGCGATGAAAGCTTGCGACAATCGCGAAAAAGGTATTTTGCGGCGGGCGGTCGCCGGAATATTGCCGGAAGCAATCATTCACCGGAAAAAAAGTCCTTATCCGAAAACCCACAACCCCAATTATTTTCAACAAGTGCAACAGGGATTAACCTCAATATTAGCCCGGTCCGACAATCGGATTCAACAACTGGTCGATTTGGAAACATTACATAAAGTAACCCAAAGTCCTGATTTTACAGTGCCCTGGTTTGGCCAATTGATGACATCTCCGCAGCTAATGGCCTATTTAATTCAGATGGAATCCTGGCTGGCGGAGTACCGTGTCGAACTCTGTTGAATAATTTCCCATTATGTAATATTTCATTATATATCCAATATTGGACATAAAACCTTGACAAACTGCATTTCTTACCATAAAATGAAATTACGATAATTTTCTAAATTTTTACTCCGCTGCTTCATAAATGGATTGCTATCAATTTGGAATAGGCGTCCACTTGGTATTTCGACAAAATAATACTTTGTTGAGAAGTACTCCCCCGAAATTTCACAAGCAACAGCAAACAAATCGTGTAATTTATCTTAATAGGGAATTTGCCAAATCGCAATGCAATGGTTAAATGAGGATAACTAACTCGGGTACCCACTTGAGTTGTCGATTGTACCAAAATCCGACGAAGGGCAAATCCTACGATGGTTGAGACTTGAATATGTAACTTGATTTTGAAATTGGCTTTTAGTCTCAGGCGTTTATGAAAGATAATTCGACATACCTAACTGGAGAAATCGATGGCCATAATATCCAGGCAAAAACTCGGTGATTTACTGGTTAGACACGGTTTTATCACTCCCCAACAACTCGAAGAAGCACTCACCGAACAAAAGAAAAGTGATGCTAAACTTGGTCTAATTCTGGTAAAACACGGTTATTTAACCGAACAGAACCTAATTGAGGTTTTAGAATTCCAACTCGGCATCCCGCACGTAATCATCTCCAAGAAAAAAATACCTCCGGAGATCGTCCACCTTGTCCCCGAACCCCTAGCCCGCAAATACAAAGTCTTCCCGGTGGACCGCTCGAAAGAACGTTTGATCTTGGGAATGATTGATCCCACCGATGTCTTCGCCATTGATGACCTACGCTTATCGCTAAATATGGAGATTCAACCGGTGATTGTGACCGAAGAGGATCTCAACCGCGCGCTCGAACAGTATTACGGGATGAACAGCTCGATCGAGGATGTCTTTAAAGACATTGACATTGAGTTTGAACAGGAAAAAGACGAATCCCCCAACGATGATGTCGAAGCAGCCGATGACGCGCCGATCGTCAAATTAGTGAACCTGATCATGACCCAGGCGGTTCGGGAACGGGCCAGCGATATTCATATTGAGCCCGCTGAGTTTGAAGTGGTCGTCCGCTACCGAATCGACGGTCATCTCAAAAAAGTGATGACCTCCCCTAAAAATACGCAACCTGCCATTATTTCACGGATTAAAATTATTTCCGGTATGAACATCGCTGAAAAACGGGTGCCGCAGGACGGACGGATTCAGTTGCGGGTTGATAATGCCGGGATTGACCTCCGGGTATCGTCAATTCCCACGGTTTTTGGTGAGAAAATTGTTATGCGGTTACTGTTTAAGACCAATGTAACCGCTTCCATGGACAAGTTGGGGTTTCTTGCGAATACGCTGGAAAAGTTTCGAACGGTCTACAAACAACCCCACGGCATTATTTTGGTGACCGGTCCGACCGGTAGCGGTAAATCGACGACCTTAAGCGCGGTCTTAAATGAATTAAATGATCCCGATGTCAATATTATGACCGTCGAAGATCCGGTCGAATATCAAATTCCCGGTGTCAATCAGGTTCAGGTTAATAACAAAGCGGGATTGACCTTCGCGGCGTCGCTGCGGTCGTTTTTACGGCAAGACCCCGATATTATCATGGTGGGAGAGATTCGTGATAAAGAGACAGCCCAGATTGCGTCCCAAGCGGCGTTAACCGGGCATGTCGTCTTGTCGACTTTACATACCAATGACGCTCCAAGTACGGTGACACGGTTGATTGATATGGGGATCGAACCGTTTTTGGTGGCCTCAACCCTAGCCGGAATCTTAGCCCAACGGCTCGTCCGGGGGATTTGTACCGGCTGCAAACGCGAGTATACGCTCACGCCGGATGATCCTTATTATAATATTGTTGCAAACTACCTGCCGGGATTTGACCCCGATATTCACCATTTTTACCGTGGACAAGGGTGTCCGCAATGCAATAATAGCGGCTATGGCCGACGGACCGCCATTCATGAAGTGTTGATCATCAACCAAGAGTTGCGTTCGACCATCAGTAAAAATGTTCCGGCCAATGTCTTGAAGGAAGCTGCCTTGCAAAACGGTATGTTGACATTGCTCCAGGACGGTCTGTTTAAGGCGGCGGAAGGCCGGACCACCCTTGAAGAGGTCATCCGCGCGGCCTATACCACGGAATAACATGAATAATCACATTAGATTGGGGCGAAACCTTGTTGAATTTAGATGAACTGTTAACGATTTCAATTCGGGAAAAGGCTTCTGATATTCATTTGACAGTTGGCCGCCCGCCCACGTTACGTATTTATGGAGAGCTGGTTCCGATACCGGGATACGAAATCCTAACCAATGAATTGATCAAGGAATTATTGCTCCCGATTCTTGATGAATTCAAGCAGACGCGGCTGAACCAAGCCGGACATGTTGATTTTTCGTATGCTCTATATAAACAAGGCCGTTTCCGGGTAAATATTTTCCGGCAACGGGGCACTGTCTCGGGCGTCATGCGGTTGATTCCGACTGAGATTCCTCCCCTTGAAGTTTTAGGATTGCCGGAAGTTATCCCGACCCTGGTTGAAAAGACCCGGGGGTTGATTCTTGTAACAGGGCCGACCGGTAGCGGTAAGTCAACGACTCTTGCAGCGATGTTGGACTTGATTAATAAGGGACGCGGTTGCCATATTATTACGTTGGAAGATCCAATCGAATTTTTACACCGTCATAAAGCGAGTATTATCAATCAGCGGGAAGTCGGTAGCGACGCCGATTCGTTTGCCGGCGGGCTACGGGCGGCGCTCCGGGAAGACCCGGATGTCATCTTGGTGGGTGAGATGCGGGATCTGGAAACGATTCAGACCGCGTTGACTGCGGCTGAAACCGGGCATTTGGTTTTTGCAACATTACATACCAATGATTGCGCCCAATCCATCGACCGGGTAATCGACGTTTTCCCGCCGCATCAGCAGACCCAGATCCGGATGCAATTATCATTGGTATTACAAGCGATCATCTCCCAGACGTTAATTCCCCGGGCTGATATGCCGGGGCGGGCGGTTGCCTGTGAAGTGATGGTGATGACTGCGGCAATCCGCAATATGATTCGTGAAGCCAAAACCCATCAGATTTTAATGGCGATTCAAACCGGGGCTAAACTTGGTATGCAGACCATGGATACGGCATTGAAAAATTTATATCAGCGACGGATGATTACCATTCAAGAAGCGATGATGCGCTGCACCAATCAAGATGAGTTTAAGAAACTTATCGGAGAATAGCGAGGAAGAGTCATTATGCCAATATTCACCTATCAAGGGAAAGATCGTATGGGACGGGCCGTTAATGGTCAAATGGAGGCGGACTCTATACGGACTGCCGCAGCAAAGCTTCGGGAAGAGAATTTGTATATCACCAGTTTAAATCCGGGTAAAGCGTTAATTAGCGCTAAAACAGTTAAAGCCGGAACAACTAGTAGTAATCGACCGAAAGCGTTGTTTGGTTCAGGAGTAAAGTTAAAAGATTTACTCGTTTTCACCCGTCAATTTAGTGTCATGATCAGCGCAGGAGTTAATTTGGTGAACTGTTTGAATTTGCTGGCAGGGCAATGCGAAAATAAATTTTTTGCACCAGTGATCCAAGATATACGCCGGGATGTTGAGAGCGGCTCGCCGCTCCATGTAGCGCTCGGTAAATTTCCCAAAGTCTTCCCGACTTTGTATATTCACATGGTGGAAGCCGGTGAAGCCAGTGGTCAATTGGAGACAGTTCTTAAACGCGTGGGAGATTTTCTGGAAGGCGATTTTGAGTTGCGTAAAAAGGTATCCGGAGCGATGGTTTACCCGATGGTCATCGTTACCGTTGCCATAGCGGTCGTCATGATCTTGATGACCGTAGTTGTTCCGCAATTTTTGGAGATGTTTAATGGAACTGGTGTTGATTTACCGGTGCCAACGAAAATATTGATCGCTGTTTCGTGGTTTATGCAAAATTTCTGGTACGTTATTGTACTGGGTATTGTCGGGTTAGTTATCGGTTTGACTTATTTTCGGAAGACTCCGCAAGGTCATTATATGACCGATCTATGGTTATATCGAATGAAGGTGATTGGCCCCGTTATTCAAAAGGTGGTTTCGGCTCGGTTCAGTCGGACCTTATCAACTTTGTTGGAGAGTGGGGTCATGATTACCAACAGTTTAGAGTTGGTGGAAAAAGCGGTTGGTAACATGGTAGTGGCGCGAGCGGTGAACCAGGCGCTTCAGAATATTACCAAAGGTAGTGGCTTGGCGAAACCTTTAGAGGCCACCGGGGTATTCCCGGGAATGGTCACGCAAATGGTGGCGGTTGGCGAGGAGACAGGTGAACTCTCAACGATGCTGGACCAAGTGGCTAGTTTTTATGAGAAAGAAGCCGGGTATGCCATTGAAGCAATGACTTCGCTGATCGAGCCGGCGATTATTGTGGTGCTTGGTGGTGTGGTAGCGATCATTGTATCCGCGATCATGCTCCCGATGTTCGAGATAAGTACCGGAGCAACCATGGGGAAATAGAACAGCTCATCCGCTGTCTCTATATAAGATAATTTGGAAAGGAGGTGAAAATGATGTTTTTACGGAAACAAGAAGGGTTTACCTTAGTCGAGCTGTTGATCGTTATCGCGATTATCGGTGTGTTGGCTATGGTTGCTGTACCTCGATTCATGGATCTGCAGAAGGATGCGGCATTCAAATCCTGCAAAGCCAACCAAGGTACGATTGAGACCGCTTTGGAACAATGGATGGCCGATAAAGATGCTTATCCAGCGGATAAATCCCAGTCAACAATGGTTGGTGCAGGTATGCTGAAAAGACAAGTTTATTGCCCGTCAGACACAGCTAAAGCTGATGATGCCGATTATTCCTGGACCACTGCCGGTGTTGTCACTTGCTCGATTAAAACAACAGGAACTGACAAATCTACCAATCATAATCTTAAATAATTGTTGATGGACATTATGATTTTATTTATTTTTGGTTTAATAGTGGGCAGTTTTTTAAATGTAGTGATTTATCGTGTACCCCGGGGGGAGTCAATTGTCCTCCCCCCTTCGCACTGCCCAAACTGCAATCACAGATTAAAGTGGCTGGATCTGTTTCCGGTTCTAAGCTTTCTTTATTTAAAAGGTCGCTGCCGGTATTGTAATGCAGTGATTGGTTTACGTTACCCATTGGTTGAGTTGCTGACAGCCTTTTTATCGGTGCTAACATGGTGGCGCTTTGGTTGGTCATTAGACTTTGGTGTTTATCTAGTGTTCGTATATGTTTTGATTGGCATCGCCTTAATTGATTTTGACCATCAGATCATTCCCAATTGCCTGAGCTATCCGACGATTGTAATTGGAACCATTTTTAGTATATTCCAGGGCAGATTGGGCGAAGCCTTGGTTGGTGGAATCATTGCCGGTGGACTCTTATTATTGGTGGCGTTAATCTATCCTAAAGGGATGGGAATGGGTGATGTCAAGTATCTAGCGTTGGTGGGCGTGTTTTTGGGTTTGGAGAAAGCACTTTATGTATTATTTTTAGGAAGCGTTTTTGGAGTGTTAATTATTATGCCAATGATGTTGATGAAACGTTTTGTTCGAAGCCAACCTTTTGCTTTTGGTCCTTTTTTGGTAATCGCTACATTGGTTATAATGTTTTGCGACCCACTGATCGCTTGGATACATAGACTTTATCAATGATAGTTACATTTGGAAATAACTTTTAACGACCATTCTAATGGGTTAAAAGCTGAAATATCGCAGGGAATGTCTGGATATTGGAGGGAAGCGCAGTGCCCAAAACCGGAGTAGGTCTTGATGTGGGTACCAGTTCTGTTAAGATTGTAGAGCTGGTGAGTAATGGAAAGAACAATGTGGTTGTGAATCAGTTTGGGATTGTTCCGCTACCAGAAGGATCGCTTAACGGCGGGATAGTTAGGAACTATGAAAATGTAGCTGCGGCAATCAAGGAGGCTTTTCGTAAAACCAAAATCAATTCCCGACGGGTTGTTGTGGCGATCGCCGGACAGACAGTAATTGTGCGGCAGATTAAGGTGCCGCAGATGAGCGACGCTGAAGTAGCGACAGCAATCAAGTGGGAAGCAGAGCGTTACATCCCATTCCCCGCGGAAGAGGTGACCATGGATTTTCATGTGATTGACCGCAACCCGGCTGAGGGCGAGATGGAAGTAATGCTGGTCTGTGCTCATAATGAGGTTATCAATAGCCACTTGGAGTCCTTAAAACAGGTGGGGTTAGCGCCACAAGCAATGGATATTCAACCATTTGCGTTGATGAGAACATTAGGAATGGAAACTTCGCCGACCAATAACAGTATTGCATTACTGGATATAGGGGCCGGAACTTCCGATTTGCTTATTGTAAAAAAAGGTATTTCGCGTTTCACACGAATTATTCCCTTAGCGGGTGTTCGATTTACCCAGATCGTTTCAAAAGTAATGAATAGCGATTTTAATGAGGCGGAAGCGGCAAAAGTCAACTATAGTGATGCTTTGTATGATTTTCAACAAGGTTCACGGGATAGCGTCCCCTATCAGGTTAACTTTGCAATCGCTGAGGGTTTGAAAGAACTGACAATGGAATTGCGGCGTTCGTTTGACTATTATCAGCTACAGAACCGGAGCGAGGAAATTAATCAATTAATTATCTCCGGCGGGGGTTCAAAAATTGGTAACTTAGCCGCTTATTTAACCAATCAATTAAATGTAAAAACAGTGGCGAATATCCTGCCGGAACAATTTAATTGCCCAGCCAAGCTGCGTCAGGATTTTGAGGATAATTCGCCTAAACTGGCTGTTGCCTATGGCCTTGCCTTAAGAGAGGTGATTCCGGCATGAGAATTAATTTACTTCCGGAGGAATATCGGCCGAAACCAAGGATTCAGGCGTTAAGTTTTATCATTTTATTGATTATGGCGGCAACTGTAGTTATCGGGTGGGCTTTTGCGTTTTATGCATATTACAATAATCAAGTGTTGACGGCCCAATCAGAGGAGATGAGTATTCAACTAAAAGATCTCAAAAGTCAAGTTGAAGAGGCTGAACAACGTGATAAAATGGTTGCAGAAATTAAGAAACTTCAAAAGGACGCTGCCCAGATTAATGCGTTATACCAGCCTTCATCGGATGTTTTACGAAAATTGGCCTCAGTTATTATGGATGATATGTGGTTAGCCGATGTTTCGATTGAGAAATCCGGTAAAGTTAAAGTTAGTGGAAGTTCGATTGTCTTTCCACAAATAGGAACATATCTCGATCGATTAATTCAACAGCGTTATTTTAAGAATCCACGTATGATTCAAATGCGGCGTGAAAAAGAGGAACAACTGAATGTCTATCGCTTCACGTTAGAAACCGAGACAGGGAGGAATTCCCTTGAATATGCTGAAAAATAAATTATTCGACTTGATACTGATCGGAGTCTCAGTAGTTTTAATCCTTTCCGCTGGATTAATTTGGTATCATTTCAACGGCCGAAATGTTCAGTTAGAACAAGTTGTTGCTCAACAGAAAGCTGAACTTCAAAATGCTTCGGCCTTGATTCGCCGCTTAAATGAATTAAAAGCGAAAGCGAGCGAGATCGACCAACAAAAAGCTTGGCTAACAAATTTTATCCCGAATGAGGAAGGACAAGTTTTATTCATTTCGGAACTACAACGGATGGCCGAAAAGGATAATATTGAGATTTCCGATTGTTCGTTGGAATCGACCCCTAAAAAATTAAATGATTTTCCCAATTACACAATTTATCAATGGAAAGTGAAGTTATCGGGAAAATATTCGGGTCTGATCGCTTTTTTGAATGACCTTCCCCAATCGCAGCGGTGTATCAATGTTTCGGAACTAAAACTTACGTCAAGCACCGAAGAGGAGAACCAAACAGAATATATGGTAGGTATGGATTGTGTTTTAGATTTAGTGACCACTGCACCTACCCCGGCTGAGAAGGTGAAGCAATGAAAGAAAAAAAAGTAAAGGGATCAAAGCAAACCCCTATATCACCGCCTGTGTTAATTGTCGGGGTATTGGCAGTCGTCGCCGTTGTATATCTTCAATTTTTTACGGGGTCTTCATCAGAACCGCAGAGTCAGACAACTCCAGAGCAAATGAAAGATATAACAGTTCAGACCGAGAATTTGGCAAGCGTATCACCAAATGATAAAAATCTTGAAAATGTGCCTCAAACCGTTGAGAAAGCATCGGTTCAACCATCACTTACTCCTCAACTTGAGAATGATAAAGTTTCATTGAATATTAGCTTCCCAGAGAACGGGAAAGATCCATTTCTATTGCCGGGGTTGGTTCAACGGAGCCGCAGAGAAAAGGACAGACAATTAAGCCAGCCAGTTATTCCGCAACCGGTTTCTGCGCCGGCAGTTGCTCTCCCA
Organism: Bacillota bacterium; assembly: GCA_023417475.1. Lineage (GTDB taxonomy): Bacteria > Bacillota > UBA4882 > UBA8346 > UBA8346 > JAEYPR01. Next base: position 56,097 of record JAEZFP010000026.1, read on the forward strand.
AAGGTGAATATTCCAAAAGTGGAACCTCAAGAAGAAGTTCCGACTTGGAAAGGGATTATAAAGACAAACGCCAATCAGTTGGCGATCATCGGTTATAGTGGTCATAACTATCTACTACATAACGGTGACAAATTGCTGGGAACTGAATATCGACTGGTAGAGTTAAACACCAATTATTTGATTTTGGAATCTCCATCCAAACAATTGAAACTGCAGAAAAAGGGGGAAAGAAAATGAGAAGAATAAGCAGCGTAAGAATTTTGGTATGTCTTGTAGTGCTGATAATTGGCTTTAGCATAATGTATTCTCCTGTCAAAGCCGGTCAGGGGATGAATACTCCAATCCTATCGGATTTTGATGTGTTTGATGCTGATATTCGCGATGTAATGCGTAGTTTGGCTGAATTAGGAGACATTAATATTTTGATGGATCCCGTGGTAAAAGGGCCGGTTACCATCCGTTTGAAGCATGGGATGACGGTGAAAGAAGCAATCGAATTGGTCAGTCAGACCAATGGATATTCTTATCGTTGGATTATCAATTCACGGACTGCAATTATTGGAAACGAAAAATCTTTTGCTAATTTTGAAATAACTCAGACCAAGATCTATCAATTGAATTATGCACAATCGGATCAAGTGGCGAAAGCTTTGGAGGTAATGGTACCCAAAGAAAAATTGGGGATGGATCAACGAACCAATCAAGTCACTGTTAAAGCCAGCCTGCTGGAGCTCCAAAATATTGATGAAGTTATTGCTCGTTTAGACCGGCAGATGCCGCAGATTAATATTGAAGCGCGAGTCGAAGAAGTTTCAAAAAGTGCCGGAAAACAGTTAGGGCTTACATATGATTATAAAGCGGATCAATTCACCAATTTTGATATTCATTACAATTTACTTACAACGGTTCAATTATACGCGATGGAAGAACAACACTTGGCGCGGATGATTGCCAATCCGAATATTTCAACCACGGATAGTCAACAAGGTAAAATTTTTATTGGGAAACGGTACCCGGTTATCACTACGGAGACCGAAGGTAATAAAACGACAACCACAGTTAATTATATCGATTTCGGAACCAGCTTAACAGTTACACCCCGGATAAATGAGGATGGAATTGTCACTGTCACAATTAATGCCTTTGTCAGTAATGATGATTCTTGGAAAGATACTCCAAATGGACCGGTGCCGGTCATTGTTTCGAGAGAAGCCAGTTCGGTGGTTCGTTTGAAAGATGGGGAAACCTTTGTATTATCCGGACTTAACATGAAAAAGTCCACTTTTAATGAAAGAGATGTCCCTGGTCTCTCGAAAATCCCCTTAATCGGCAGATTGTTTAAGAATAAACAGGATACACCGTTTGATGAAAGTGAGTTATGCATATTTATTACTCCAAAAATTATTGGTGGGAGTTACAACTCAAAATCAACAATCATTGGACAAGCAATAACAGACGATAAATCTAAAAATGTACCCAGCTCAACCGCTCAAACTAATATTGAAGTAAAACCGGTTGCTACTGAGACCAAACCGCAAGAAAACATAAATAATGTTACTCCTGCAATACCTGTTGATAACATGGCTGCCAAACCGGAGAATTCAGTGGTTGTGGAGCCAGTAAAAGAACAACCCAAAGATGTTAAAATCGAAGAACCGAAAAATGTAGTTGATGGAAGTACGAATAAACTTCCCGATACGGTTACTCAATCGCCAATTACTTCTGAAGCCGAACTGACTGAGACAAAACCGTCGGATTCGTTGCCTGTTTTAGCGCAGGAGACCAAATCCGGAACTCTGGAAATTGCCCCGATTCCATCTGCAATTCCAAGCTCGGGGCTAAAGGTTACCACCAACGTTCAGTCCGGCGAAAGTTTGGCAAATATCGCCGGAAAATATGGTGTAACTGTTGAGAGTATTGCTGCAGAGAATAAGTTGTCGATTAAAGCAACGCTTAAAGTCAACCAGAAGCTTATTATCCCAATACCGAAAGAACATTTATATCAAGTCAAACCCAAAGAAACCTTATGGAGAATTGCCAAACGGTATGGTATTTCCATTGATGGGCTTAAGAAATTGAATAATTTAAAAGATGATAACATCGGTTCCGGTAGTATAATCATTCTTCCTACTTCGGTTGATAACGTTGCCGATAAGACAATCTAAAAAATAACACAACATAAGAAGCCGTCTTAAAGATTGTATCCTTTAGACGGTTTCTTTTCCAAAACCTCATATACCTCCTAAAACTGCTCACTGAAAATTCAAAAAATTCTATTGTTACCTGTTTTAAAAGTAATATAATGGTCTTAAATTCTGGTTGGATATAATGCACTTGTTTGATTTGACATGAAAGGAGCATTATCATGGGACAAAGAAGGGATGAAGCCGGGTTTACCCTTATTGAAGCGTTACTAGCTCTTGCAGTCTTTAGTATTGCTTTTATCTCAATTTTATTGATCTACAAACAATCATTTTCGGTCTCATGGCAATCAAAAGAGCAGGTTGCCGCCACTATCTTAGCTAAAGATAGGCTCGAAAGTTTAAAAGTCACAGATAATGATCCTTCTCAATGGGATACAATATCGTGGAATGAAACAAAAACCAAAACAGTAAATGGTGTAACATATACTATTACTACTGCGGTGATAACCGGCACTAGTATGTTTTCAAATACCAGCAATGTAAAACCTGTTCGCGTCACGGTTTCATGGTCTTCACACGGAAAAAACTCTTCAATTTCAATGGATTCTTGCTTTTTCCGAAATTATTCATTATAAAAGGGTGTGGTTTGATGAAGCGTCATAATAGTCAAGCTGGGTTCTCGATTCCCGAAGTTCTTGTCGCAGTTGCAATTGTATCGGGTTTGCTACTTGCTATTTCCGCAACGAGTAAAGTATTATTTGACTCACACCGAATATCTTCTAATTCAATCGAAGAGACAAGACAATCACGTCTTGCAATGGATAAAATTTATCAAAGTGTTAAGATGGCAGTTACCTTGGCTCCTTCAGTTGATAATAAGAGCTTGACCTATTCGTGGGTTGATGTTAATATGACTCCCGCCACTAGTTATTCGACAAAGATATATATGGGAATTGACAATATACTTTACAGTCAAGACGGGATAAGTACCCCTCAAAAGCTTATCCGGCGTCCAATTCAAAGTTTTAGTTGTAAATATAATTCTTCCGATTATACGAACCAGACGGTTGATATCACAATAAAGTTTTCAGATAGTACTTCATTAACCACGACTGTCAAACAATTAAACAAAGGCGTGGTTATGTCAGGGTCAAATTAAGGTTAAAGGAGGAATCAATTATGGTAAATGATCAAAAGGGTGCAGCTCTTCCAATTGTTTTAACATTATTAACGGTATTTTTTGTGTTGCTGGCTGGAACCATTCCTATGTTTTCCAATGAATCCCGATTTGCAAGGGCAGATACTCGGTATGTAACAGCGCGTTATGCAGCGGAAGCTGCCGCTAAATATGGAATTCAGCAAGTCCAAACTCTTCTCAAAAACGGAACTGCGATTGGGGCGGCCTATAATCGAGCTGCTTTTGACTGCCCAATTTCTACCTCCTCAAATACTAAAGTCACATGTAAATGGAATTTAGATAACAACACAAGCCCTACAATGATTTTGATCAGAACAACAGCCACTTGTAAGGGAGTATCTACATCTGCAAATGTAAATTTTTATTTAAAAGACAGTCCTATTTATAAAGATGCAGGTATTGTGGATCTAATAAATACCGGTAACTATTCTCATAGCGATCATAATCCGCTAAGTCCGGATGATAAAAGAGTTCGATGGAAATTAGATACCAGTACTACCCCGATATCGGCCAAACCGAATGTTACAGTATCCCAGGTTTTATTTAATGATGTTTGGACAGATAAGGGTATGGATGTGACCTATCGTGCCTCCGCAGTTGTAAATAATGCCAATGGAACCACCACGGGTGGAGGTTATGGTATATATTATGGAGCCATTGGTAATGGAGATTGTATGAATGCTTATGTCCTCCAGTTTGACCCGGGAGCTCAAGATGATAAATCAAAGAAATATGTAAATGGTATTTATAAAGCAAACTATGGTACATTATTGGTTAAAAAAGTTGTTTTTGATCCAAACAATACGAATCCAGACCATACCGATACTTCAAATTTTCAAATAACTACCGATACTCCTGGTAACAAAGAGGTTAATCAGTGGAGTAACTATCCCAGTGGAACGAATGGTGATTATTATGCGCTCCCATTTCAAGCTCCTCAGTCCGGTGAAGTGATGCGTGTTCCGCTGAGTTCGGCTGATGACGGTGGATATAACGGTACAAGCTTAGAAACGCTCATGGAAAACTATTACAAATCACAAGGCAAAACGGTCAATTTTGATCCAAAAGATCCACATTCATTCCGGATTGAAGTTGTCGAAATAAATGGTAAATTGGTTCATCAAATTTACTGTGACGATAACCCAACTCCAATTTTAAAATTCTCTGATCATTCTTCAGGAAATGCTGGAAAATATAAATTAACCACTTTTAAAGGATCTCATACAGGAGCCCGTGTTTGGGATGACAGTGTTACGGTTACATTCAGGAATGAAATAACGTCATCGTCAAGTCAAAAAGTGATGCAGTCGATTGTTTGGATAAAATAAAACAACCAACAATAATTGGTAAAGAAACTCCTTAAATTGAGAATTTGGTGACATCTTTCAATTTAAGGAGTTTTTTAATTTTTGTGGAGCATACTACCCCCATGGCCTACATCCTTACCACCATCGTCCTCTGGACAACATTTTTTCTCCTCACTCCTACGCGGGACTTCCGCAACTATTACCCGATCTTAATCCTTGCCGCTTTAATCGGTACGGTCGCGGACCTGCTCGGGGTTTATTATGACCAATGGATTTACCACGGCCCGGTGGTTGGCGGATTAAGCTTATGGTCGGACTTGGGGATCGCCCCGGCCGAAGCGGGGCTTTTTATCCGGTTTTTCCCGGCCCGGTGCTCCATCCTTCCGAAGCTCGGGTATGTTTGCGGTTGGTCGTTGCTGAACGCCGTATTTGAGTGGGCGTTTGTTTGGGTGGGGTGGATCGGGTATGATCATTGGAATCCGGTAATGGCGTTCTTGTTTTACGTAGCATTTTTCGGAATTTTGTGGGTGCACGAAACATGGTATAATGGTACTGGAAGATTACGATGACCGTTCCGGAGCTTGCTTACATAGCCGACGTAGTAAACTTATTTGGCAAGCAACCGGATTTAACTGATTATTTGCAGAATCGATTACACGGGGAGAAAGGTAAGATCATGTTTCAGATTCGACAGGCGCGGTCAACCGATCATGACGGAATATTGGAGTTAATTGCGCGGGGGTTCGCAAAGCGTTCGGCCGAGCTTGATCCGGCGGAAGGGGAGGAGCACCGGACCCTCTTTCGTTATCTTTATTCCCTGCCGGACTGGCGCTGGGAGCAGGCCGTCGTGGCTGAGGCGGACGGGCGGTTGGCGGCGGCGGTTGGATTTTTTCCGCAAATCCTACGCTTTGAAAGCGTCGCCATTCCGATCTGGGCGATTTCGCCGGTGGTGACGGACCCTGATTTCCGGGGTTTTTCTTTGGCGAGTCAATGTTTGACTACGGGTATTGCGACCTTTCAGCGGCAAGGGGTTCCCGGCGTATTTTTGTGGGGGTTGCCTGACTATTATCCCAAATTTGGTTTCGTACCCTTGCTCCCGCGTTACCGGACCCGGATCGTCATGGAACGGTGGCGACCGTTGCCCCCCCCGGCTTTGGCGGCAGGCAAGTTCCGGACGATTCACGAAAGCGATCTTGAGCCGATCGGCAATTTGTATGATAGCGCCAATCGGGGACGCTGGTTGCAGCCGTTGCGCAACCAACAATGGTGGCGTCGGCGTTTCGCTGAATTGGATACTGACTCCGCCGAGCTCCGGGAAGTGCCGTTTCCGCATCTTCGGAATTTCTGGGTCTGGGAGACAACCTCCGGAATTATTGCCGGATATTTATATTTTAGAGAGGAAAATAACCGGCGAAGGATAATTATTACTGAAGCAGCCGCAACTGGTTACGAGATTGCGTCCGCAATGTTGCATGCCTTTTTGACTGCCAAAGGAAAGTCGTTTCAAGAGGTAACCATCCTCGGGACCCCGCAGCATTGGCTGAATTATGCGGCCTACCATCAAGGGGGGACGCATCTTAATCCGGCCCCTCGAGCCGGTATGATCCGGATTGGCGATTGGGACTCATTTTTGCGACAACTTTGTCCGGTTTTGCAACAACGCTGGGAGCGGTCGGGCGGGTACCGCCCGCAAAACCAATTTCAGTTTCGTTTTAAAACAGAGCCGTTAATTTTGACAATTGAAACAGCGCCGCATTGGCGAATTTCCTTAATCGGTACGCCGGTCCAACCGGAAACAACGCAGCGATTGCACCGGCTGGTTTTTGGCCTTTATGACTGGCGCGATCTGGAGCAAATCGACGGCGATGCGGCAATGCTTCCGGTGTTCTTCCCGGAACAAGCCCCCTTTATTTGGGATGCCAATTATTTATATTAGCCGATAGAATAGGATGCGCGGTCGCCCGGCAAGGATGCGCGGTCATTGAGCAAGGATGCACGGTCATTGAGCAAGGATGCACGGTCATTGAGCAAGGATGCACGGTCGTTGAGCGAGGATGCACGGTCGTTGAGCGAGGATGCACGGTCGTTGAGCGA
>JAEZFP010000040.1 GCA_023417475.1 Bacillota bacterium
AGCAAGGCGCAGCCGGACCGGCAGGCGCACAAGGACCGGCAGGAGATCCGGGTCCGCAAGGTCTACAAGGTCTACAAGGAGTAGCGGGGGCGGCAGGGGCGCAAGGGGCAGCCGGACCGGCAGGCGCCCAGGGACCGGCGGGAGATCCTGGCCCACAAGGTCCCCAAGGAGTAGCGGGCCCGGCAGGAACTCAAGGATCGACTGGACCGACCGGACCGGCGGGCGCCACCGGGCCGGAACGATTGACGGCTTATGCCTATATTTACAATTTACCGGTTCAAATCGTCGAATTGGAAGCGGCGGCTACTTTCAGCAACAATGGGGTGATCGTCGGCGACATCACCCATACACCGGGTACCGCTCCCATCACGCTGGGTAGCGCCGGTGATTATTCAATCTGGTTTAATGTCGCGGCAGGAGGCTCCAATCAATTTGCTTTATACCAAAACGGCGCCCCGGTTGATGGCGGGATTTATGCGACGGAAACCGGTTTATCCGCCAATCCAGGACGAGTGATTATTAGGGCGGCTGCCGGTGACGTACTGACTTTGGTTAATCACACCAGTTTCACGGAGATGGCTTTACTATCACCGGTGGGAGGAACCCAAATAAATACTAACGCGGCAATCTTAATTGAACGCATCGGCAGTTAATACGGGAGCGGATAGATTGTTGGCGACACTGAAGATCCGATTTTGACATGATTGCCAAAACGGATCTTTAATTTAGGCTATAGCTCGCGGAAAAGCTTGGGTCAGTCAAGTGATGGGCGTAACCCGAGGGGAATAATTGTATCAGTTGGCGGTTAATCATTTCGAACTGTTTTAGCTGTTACCATCATTAAATGTCCAAATTTCACTTGACAAAAACTGAAAAGAGCGTTAATTTAATATTTGTTAGTTAAAACTAACAGATGATTGAAACCGTTAAAAAAATATAGTGGGAACGATTATTCGAAAATTTTTTATTGCCCAAATGTTAGTTATAACTAACAAAGTCAAAATAAACTTCGGGTAAGATCGCGCTCATTATAACGTAAGAGGGGATCGAATGGATTGCAACTTTTTAAGTATGACTTTGACCGAGGCGCAACAGCGCGATTCGTTGCTATGGGGTAAACGTCTCACTGAACATTGCCTGCACTTTTCACCGCCGAGTCACGGCGGATGGGGGATTGTCCGGGTTGGGATGTTGGTGCCGCAATCGGTGATGTTATTTATCGCTCCGCCGGCTTGCGGCCGTCATGGCGCGATCGCCGGGATTCAGCAAGGTTTTAAAGACCGGCTATTTTACTTATACACCTCCGAGGTGGATCTGGTCACCGGTGAGCATCTGGAACTGGTCTCCGAAGCGGTGGCGGAGATTTTGGAAACCGCCACGCCGCGACCGGAGGCGCTGATCCTCTGCGTCAGTTGCGTGGATTATCTGTTGGGCTCAGACTTTGAATCCATTGCCCAAGAGTTGGAGTTGAGCTATGGGATTCCGGTCCGGTTAAGCTATATGAACCCGATTGCCATGGACGGCGCCGCTCCGCCGCCACCCAATATGCAGAAGACGATTTATAGTTTTATCCATCCCGCAACCGGCAAAGACCGGGGGATCAATCTGATTGGCAATTTTGTTCCGTTGGAACAGCGCAGTGAGTTGGGGGCGGTACTGACCCAAGCCGGATATGGACCGTTACGCCATATCGGCGCGTGCGAGACCCTTGACGATTTGCAAGCAATGGGCCGGTCCGGGCATAATTTGTTGCTGCGGCCGGAAGGGCGGTTGGCTGCCGTGATGCTCCGCGATAAATTGGGGATCCCCTTTTGCACTACACCGGTGGCATATAGCATGGAAGGCATTGCTAAGCAATACCAATCAATCGGGGCGTTGCTCGGCGTCGAGTTGGATGCCGAACGCTACCGGTTGGAAGCTTTACAAGCGGTGGCGGCGGCGCAAGCTCGGTTGGGCCGTTTGAAATTGGCGGTCAGTTCGACGGCGAACGCCTTGCCGTTTGAAATAAGCCGCGCGCTTACCGAGTATGGTTTTGAGGTGTCCTATATCTTCACTGACGAGATCCTTCCCATGGATGCCGCCCATTTGGAATGGTTGATCCAAAACTCGCCGCAAACCCGTGTTTTAACCAATACCCATCCCACGATGCCTATTTTTGCGGCGGCAGAACATCCCGTGGATATCGCCATTGGCTTCACTGCCGGGTATTACTGCAATTGTTCCAGGACCGTCCCGTTAACGTTGGACGTTCAACCGTATGGCTATCGGGCCGTCGAGCATTTGCTTAATGCAATGATCGCTGCCTGGGAAAATCCGCAGGACCTTCGACAAATGATTTTGGACGCAACGATCGTGATATAAGGAGAAACAATGAAACGACTGTTTAAAAAGTTACCGCCGTTTGCGCCCGACTATTCCGGTGTTTGCTCCGCGCTTTTTGAGTTGGGGGGGTTAGCCGTAATTTTGGATGCCTCCGGTTGCACCGGCAATTATACCGGATACGATGAACCGCGCTGGTATGACGGACCGGGCAACGTATTGTGCTCCAGTTTGCGGGAGCTCGATGCGGTGCTGGGCGATGAGGCGAAACTGATCCAAAAGATCCGGGCGCAGCTGGCGGAGCAATTCCCGCAATTCATCGCGCTATTGGGCAGTCCCGCCCCGATGGTAATCGGGATGGATTATCAAGCCGTCGCCAATGAAGTGAGCCAATACTTCGGGCTGCCGACGTTCTCTTTTGACACCAGTGGAATGTACACTTACGAACGGGGAGCCTCCCAGGGATTTTCGGAGATTGCCAAACGTTTTGTCGAACCGCCGTCGCGAAAGCGGGCGCTCGGGGTAAATATTTTGGGCGCGACGCCGCTCGATCTAAATGCCGCCAATGTAGCGTTGCTGCGCCGGTTACTTGAAGACGAGGGCATCGAGGTCGTTTCCTGTTGGTCGATGGGCGCCGATCTCGAGGCGTTGCGTCATGCCGCGGAAGCCAGTTTGAATTTGGTGGTGTCAAGCACCGGACTGGCGACAGCCCGTTATCTGGAGAAGCGTTGGGGAATTCCGTATCAGGCGGGCTTGCCGGTGGGTCGGGCCGGCCTCCGTTGGTTGAAACGGATTCGAAACGGATTGGAAACGGGCATGCCGGACTGGGGTGAGGAGTTGGTTTTGCCAACCCATTCGGCCCAGGCGCTGATCATCGGAGAGCAGCTTTCCGCCAATTCGATTCGCCGTTGTTTACAGGCTGATTGGGGATTGGGCGAGGTTGATGTGGCGTCGTATTTTCAACTGGATCCGGCGTATCGGGCAGCCGCGGATCGTCAGTTGGAAGCGGAAGCCGATTTGACGTTATTGACGCAAACCAAGCAATACGACTTGATTATTGGTGATCCGCTCTTTAAACCGCTGACGGTGCAACCGGACTCCGGCGTCTATCTTGAACTGCCGCATTACGCGGTCTCCAGTAAGCTTTACCGGACCGATCACCGGCTCTTCCTGGGAGAACCGGGGTTGGAAGTGTTGGGATCAGCCCTGAATTATTTGGTTTCAATTAAGGATCAATTTAAAACTACTCAAAGGATGTGAAAGCTGATGATGGGAAAGATCAAACAACGGATTGTAATGTTTTCATTGGTAACAGCGCTGATTGCCACGATAAGCAACGGCCTGCCGGCCAATCAAACGCTGGCGGAAACCGCTAAAACCCGGACCGTGGTTGATCAAAACGGGCGCGCCGTGAAAATTCCGGCCCAAGTCAAACGGGTCGTCGTGACGACAATTTGGCCGTTGCCGTCGGTTTTTATGATGGTGGACGGTTCAGCCAAAAAGCTGGTGGGAATTCCACCGGCGTCGCGGAGCGCGGCGCAAGCTTCGATGCTGGCGACCATGACGCCGGAAATTTTGAAGGCGGAGACCGGCTTCGTCAACAATACCGATGTGAATCTGGAAGAGTTGATGAAACTCCGTCCCGACGTCGTTTTGTACCGGGCGGAAAATACCCCGGAACAAATAAAACTGGAGAAGACCGGCATACCGGCGGTGGCGTTCAAAACCGCTTCCATTGCCGACGCCAACGCTATTGAAAATGTCTATACCTGGATGAAATTGCTGGGTCAGATCTTGGGAAAAGAATCCAAAGCCGAGTTGTTTAAGCAGTATGCGCAGAATGCGCTGGAACAAATACAGGAACGGACCCGCAACCTTCCGCTGGAGAAAAAGCCGCGCGTCTTGTTTTTGTTCCGCCATAACGAAAAGGAGATCATTGTACCGGGAACGGGACATTTTGGTCAATTTTGGCTGACGGCCACCGGCGCGGTTAATTGCGCGGCCGAATTAAAAGGGACCCCGGTCGTGAACATGGAACAAATCTACCGTTGGGATCCGGATATCATTTATATTACCAACTTTACCGAAACCTTGCCGCAGGACTTATTGGAAAATAAGGTCAACGGGCAAGACTGGAGCCGGGTCAAAGCGGTAAAAAACCGGCGCGTCTATAAAGTGCCGTTGGGGATTTACCGTTGGTATCCGCCGAGCACCGATGCGCCGTTGATGTTGAAATGGTTAGCCCAAAAGAACCATCCGGAACTTTTTAAGGATTTTTCGATCGAAAAAGCGTTGCGGGACTATTACAAGCAATTTTATCGTTACCAATTGAACGAACGCGAGATCCAAAAGATTCTGAATCCGCCGCGCGAGGCCGCCAAGGATGCGTAATCTGTCGAGAGCGACTCCGATTGACGGAGATGACCAAACCAGCGCTAAACGGAAGGGCGCCGCCTGGAAATGGACCTGCGTCGTGTTGTTGCCAATCGTTTGTTTGCTGTTCGCCTTGGCGGTGGGCCGGTATTATGTGCCGGTCGGAACGGTGCTCCGGATCTTAGGATCGCAGCTGCTGCCGGTAGACGCCACCTGGAGCGCAATGGATTATTCGGTAATCACCCAAGTCCGGTTGCCCCGGGTGCTGCTGGCGATGTTGGTGGGAGCGGCGTTGTCGATCGCCGGCGCCGCGTTTCAAGGAATATTTGGAAATCCGTTGGCCAGCCCCGATGCCTTGGGAGTCTCTTCCGGCACCGGGTTCGGAGCGGCCCTGGCGTTGCTGCTGTTCAACCGGAATCTGGTGGCGGTGCAAGCAATGGCGTTGCTTTTCGGCCTTGCCGCCATCGCCGTCACCTTCTTGATCAGCCGGATCCGGAAAGGCGAACAGGTTTTGATGTTGATCCTTTCCGGCGTGGTGGTTTCGGCGTTTTTTCAAGCCCTAATCTCCTTGGTGAAATACGTTGCCGATCCTGAGGCCAAACTGCCGACCATCACCTATTGGCTGATGGGCAGTCTTTCGGCCGCTTCCTACCGCGATCTGGGAATCGCCGCGGTCACGATTAGCCTTGGTTCGCTGGTATTGCTGTCATTGCGGTGGCGGATCAACCTGCTTTCGCTTCATGAAGACGAGGCCAAAAGTATGGGCGTCAATGTCCCCGCGTTACGTTGGTCAGTCATTGGCGCCGCCACGCTGGTTACGGCGGCGACTGTCGCCACTTGCGGTTTTGTCGGCTGGGTTGGGTTGGTCATTCCCCATGCGGTGCGGATGCTGGTGGGAAACAATTATCAAGCGATCCTGCCGGCTTCCATGTCGCTGGGCGCGGTATACATGGTGTTGATTGATTTGATCGCCCGGACCGCGACGGCATCGGAAATTCCGCTGTCGATTTTGACGGCTGTGGCCGGCGCGCCCTTCTTTGTCTACTTATTGCGTAAAACGGGAGGGGGGTTCGGCAAATGCTGACAGTGCAAAACGGCGTATTTGGCTATGACCGGACTCGGCCGGTTTTAAACGGGATTAATCTTTCGTTGGCCGAGGGACGGATTTTAACCGTCCTCGGTCCCAACGGCGCCGGGAAAACAACATTGTTAAAATGTATGGTTGGGCTGTTAAAATGGCAAAGAGGCCGGAGCTTGTTGGGAGAACGGCCGGTTTCGACCTTTTCGGCGACGGAATTTTGGAAACAAGTCAGTTATGTTCCGCAGGCGAAAAGCTTTGCGGTACCCTATACGGTTCTCGAAACGGTGGTAATGGGCCGGGCGCCGTATATCGGGCTGTTCGCGGCGCCAAGCCGGAAAGATTATCAACTGGCCCGGGAAACTTTAGCGAGTTTGGGAATCGACCACTTGCGCAATCAACTTTGTTCCCGGATTAGCGGCGGAGAATTGCAATTGGCCTTGATTGCCCGAGCGTTGGTAGCCAAACCGCGTTTGGTGATCCTCGACGAACCCGAGTCGCATTTGGATTTCCGCAATCAACTGCTGGTCTTGGAGAAGTTGAAATGGATCGCTACCCAAAAAGGGATCGGTTGTGTGCTCAACACCCATTATCCCGATAACGCGCTGCGAATCTCCGATATGACATTAATGTTGGGACGGGGGAAGCGGTTTGTCTATGGAGCCACACGTGAAGTCATTAACGAGAGCAATCTCCGGGATTATTTTGGCGTTCGGGTGCGAATTGTGCCCATCCAGGACGGAGAGCGTCACTATCATACCATCTGCCCGGTGGAACTGGCCGATCCGGCCGGTTGCCAACCGATGAAGGAGGAAGCATGAAAAAGATCGCGGTTTACGGCAAAGGCGGCATTGGCAAATCAACGACGGTTTCCAATCTGTCCGCCGCTTTGTCGCTTACAGGATTAAAGGTAATGCAGATCGGTTGCGATCCCAAAGCCGATTCTACCAAAAATTTGATGAAAGGCCAAAACATCCCGACCGTATTGGATAGTATCAAACGGAAGAAAACCGGGTTGGCTTTGGCGGATATCGTTTTTGAGGGATTTAACGGCGTGCTTTGTGTCGAAGCGGGGGGGCCGACGCCCGGAATCGGCTGCGCCGGGCGGGGCATCATCACCGCGTTTGAAAAACTCCAAGAATTGCAAGCGTTTGAATATTACCGGCCGGATATTGTCCTTTACGATGTTTTGGGCGATGTGGTTTGTGGCGGGTTTGCCATGCCAATCCGGGATGGTTATGCCGAAGCGGTTTATATTGTCACCTCCGGCGAAATGATGTCGCTTTACGCGGCCAGTAATATCTCTTGCGCGATTAATCAGTTTCGAAGCCGCGGTTATGCCCGGCTTCAAGGGTTGATCCTGAACGCGAAAGGAATTGCCGACGAGGTTGAATTAGTAACCAAAGCGGCGACGGAGCTTAACACCCGGATTGTACACTACATTCCCCGGGATAGCGCGGTGCAACGGGCTGAAAACCGAGGTTGCACCGTTATCGAGGCTGAGCCGGATAGCGCGATGAGCGGAATCTACCAAGCTCTAGCGGAACAGATTATGAGTGGTGGGGGCATTTCAGCGGTAGGATAATACCGAAAAAAAGCAACCCCGGACGATGGTCTCGTCCGGGGTTTTTGTAATAATTGATTCAAAATACCAGTGTCGTCAAGCTTTGACAATCCGGATGGCGGCCGGATGACCGTTGATCTCCCATTGCTCAAAACCGGCGTCGGCTTCCGGTAAGCGGTCGATCGAAACCGCCAGGGTCTCCTCGGCGATATAACCGTTGAAAGCGGCGATCGCCTCGGCCACTTCTTCGTCACCGCTCCAAGCGACGTCAATCCGGTCGGTCAGCTCCAGTCCGGCGGTCTTGCGCATGTTCTGAATCTTGGAGACCACTTCGCGGGCTAAGCCCTCCTGGATTAATTCGGTGGTCAATGCGGTATTTAAGATCACGTAGTCGCCATGGTCCAGCTCGACCACGAAGCCTGCGCGCTCCTCGACCCGGACTTCCACGTCGTCCGGCGTCAAGACAATGTTTTGCCCCTCGACTTCCAGTGGCAGGGAACCGGTTTCCCGCAATCCCCGGACCGCTGCGGCGGCATTGCTTTGGGCCAGAGCCCCGGCGATCGATTTCATCAGTTTGCCGTACTTCGGCCCCAAAACGGGGAAGTTCGGTTTGACCGTATAACTGACGTAAGCGTCGGGATCGGCGATATATTCCAGCTGTTTGATATTGAGTTCCTCTTTGACCAACCCTGCCATCGGCGCCAGCGCCGCTTGGTGTTTTTGAGCGACCAGGATCGCGGACAACGGTTGCCGTACCTTGATCTGGACTTTATTCCGGGCGGCGCGGCCCATCGAAACCAAATCGATCACCAAACCCATGTGAGTCTCCAGAGCTTCATTGATTAAGCTGGGATCGGCTTCCGGATAGAGCTCCAAATGGACGGAGTCGCGGCCGGAGGCCGGCTTTAAGTTCAGGTATATCTCGTCGGCCAGGAATGGCGCAAAGGGCGCCATCAGTTTGACCACCGCCAGCATGACTTCCCATAAGGTCCGGTAGACGGCTTGTTTATTGGCGTCCATCTCCGGCGCCCAGAAGCGTTCGCGGCAACGCCGGACGTACCAGTTGGAGACGTCGTCGATGACGAAACTTTGAATCGCCCGGACCACTTTGGTCAGCTCATATTCTTCCATGTCGGAACGGACCTGTTGGATCAGGGAATTCAGCTTCGACAACACCCAACGGTCGATCTCCGGCCGTTCGGCGACGGGAATATCGTAGCCGGCGGGATCGGCCTCGTCAATGTTGGCGTATAAGGTAAAGAACGAATAGACATTTTGAAGCGTCCCGAAGAACTTGGCGGCGATCTCTTTTAAGCCGTCCTCGTCAAAACGGGTCGGCGTCCACGGCGGCGAAACGGCCAACAG
Organism: Bacillota bacterium; assembly: GCA_023417475.1. Lineage (GTDB taxonomy): Bacteria > Bacillota > UBA4882 > UBA8346 > UBA8346 > JAEYPR01. The sequence continues at coordinate 8,700 of JAEZFP010000040.1, forward strand.
GTACCAGCGGGTAGCGTCGGCGCCGTATTTGTCAAGCAATTTCCAAGGATCGACCGCATTGCCGCGGGATTTGGACATCTTTTGACCGTTTTTATCGAGCAGCAAGTCGTTGACCAAAACGTTTTTAAAGGTCGGTTTGTCAAACAGGAAGGTCCCAATGGCCAGGAGCGAATAGAACCAACCCCGGGTCTGGTCGATCCCTTCGCAGATGAAATCGGCCGGGAAGTACTGTTCAAAATCCTCTTTATGCTCAAACGGATAATGCAGCTGCGCGTAGGGCATGGAGCCGGAGTCAAACCAACAGTCGATCACTTCGCTGGTCCGGGTCATGGCGCCGCCGCATTCGCAACGCAGGTGAATGTCGTCGATATAGGGACGGTGCAGTTCGATGGCGGCCGGGTCGACCGACTCGACGGCCCGTTCGGCCAATTCCTGCCGGGAGCCGACCGAAGTCAGCTTGTCGCAGTCGGCGCAACGCCAGATGTTCAAGGGCGTCCCCCAATAACGGTCGCGGGAGAGCGACCAGTCGATCATGTTGTCAAGCCAGTTGCCGAAACGGCCTTTCCCGACATGCTCCGGGAACCAGTGGATCTGCTGATTGTTGGCGATCATCCGGTCTTTGTATTGGGTGGTCGCGATATACCAGGACTTCCGGGCGTAATACAATAACGGCGTGTCGCAACGCCAGCAATACGGATAGGAGTGGGTCAACCGTTCGCGGTTGAACAGTTTGCCCTCCGCTTTCAAGTGGCGGATGATATCCAAGTCGGCTTCTTTGACGAAACGGCCGGCCCACGGTGTGATCTCCGGGGTGAATTTGCCTTCCTTATCGACCGGTTGCAGGATCGGGAGTTGGTTTTTACGTCCCAGTTGGTAGTCGTCTTCGCCAAATGCCGGCGCGATATGGACGATACCGGTACCGTCTTCGGTCGAGACGAAATCCGCGCCGTAAACATGAAAAGCGGTGGGGGAATCAACCGCGATAAACGGCAGCAGTTGGGCGTAACCTTGGCCAACCAAATCGGCGCCGGTCAATTCGGCCACGATCTCGGCCCCTTGGCCTAACACCGCCTCGACCCGTTCCCGGACCAGGATATAAAGGTTTTCGTCATCGGCCCGGTGCGCCCGGACGTAGGTGTATTTGGGGTTGACGGCCAGGGCGACGTTGGACGGCAGGGTCCAAGGAGTCGTGGTCCAGACCAGGAAGTATTCGCCCGGTTTCCCGTTCACCGCGAAACGAACGTAAACGGATTCGACGGTCTCGTCTTTATAGCCCAACGAAACCTCGTGGGAGGCCAGCGGGGTTCCGCAACGCGAACAATACGGCATGATCTTATGACCCTCATAGATCAGACCTTCGTCAAAGAAACGTTTCAGGATCCACCAGACGCTTTCGATATAGTTATTATCCAAGGTGATATAGGGGTGATCCATATCCAGCCAGTAGCCGATCCGTTCGGTCATCCGGCGCCATTCCCGCTCATAGGTGAAGACCGATTCGCGACATTGTTTGTTGAAGGGCTCGATGCCGTAACTTTCGATGCCTTGCTTGGAGGAGAGGCCCAGCATCTTTTCGACCTCAATCTCCACCGGCAGGCCGTGAGTGTCCCAACCGGCCTTGCGGTCGACTTGGAAGCCTTGCATGGTCTGGTAACGACAGACCGAATCTTTTAAAGTCCGGGCTAAAACATGGTGAATTCCCGGTTTGCCGTTGGCGGTCGGCGGTCCTTCGTAAAAAACGAACCGTTCCGCGCCATCCCGTTCGGACACGCTCCGCTCCGGAATCGACCGGTCGGTCCAGTGCTGGAGAACCGCTTCTTCCCGTTGATTGGCCGGAACCTTTAAGTTGACGTCGCGAAATTTACCCATCACCGAAACTCCTTTACTTCCATATTATTTTCAAAAATAAGAAAACCGCCCCCGCAATAGGGACGGTTAATACCGTGGTACCACCCAAATTGACGAAAAGAGTCCTTTTCGCCCACTTTGTCAAACCGTTAACGGCGTCAAACCGGCTGGACTTACTGTGAAATTCAGTCCAACAGCTCGGGAAGGATCTTCGCGTTAACCTGTGGTTGCCTCATCGCACCATCCGAGGCTCTCTGAAACCGGTCTTAACGTTACTCGTTCCGTCATCGCACTAAAAATGAAAATGTTGTTCTCTATTATAAAGTTTTCTCCGGATTTAGTCAAGGATCAAAGCGGCGATGGGTCAGAAAGCCTATCCCGACGGAAAGCTGCCGACGCGCTCCCCCTTGCCGCGCCGATCCAAGCGATACGATAATTTTGTGAAAAATTGCGATATTCATTTACTTTCTGCTCAAGGATACCGATATAAATAGCAGTCTAAAACTAAATGAAGCTTTGGAAGCCAAAGTTAACCCATAGAAACATGGTGGTGCATCCGTGAAAAAAGATCTCGACCTCTATCAAATCCTGCAAGTACACCCAGAAGCGGAGTCGGAAGTGATCCAAGCCGCCTATAAGCGATTATCCCGTAAATATCATCCGGACAATCAAGATTCCGGCGCCGAGGAGAAAATGAAGGCATTAAATCATGCCTACGCCGTCTTAAGCGATCCGGAGCAGCGGACCCAATATAATCTACAGTTAAACCGGCCGCAAACAGCGGCACCCAGAAAAGAAGTCAACCTGGAGACCGAGGCCTTTGAGGCCAAAAAAGTCTTGGCGCAGTATTTTGCCTGTTTGGCTTGTAGTCAGCTCGATTCGGCGTATCAATTGATCTCGGCCCGCGATCAAAAAAAGATTAGCCACAGCGAGTATGGGGAGTGGCAGACTTTGGTCGGAAGCTGTTATGAGATCATGGATTATGAGATCAAATATCTCAAGACGATCCAGGATGTCAAAGAGGAGAAGACGGTCTATCCGCTGGTTTTTGAATTTGCCGTGACCATTCAGGAGAAGGACAAACGTAACGGCCAGACCGTCAGCACTGAGTTTTCGCGTCGGGTGGTTCAGGACCAAGATCACTTAAGAGTATTGCTCGGTTATAAAGATATCACCGCCATTATCGCGAAACTTCGGGAAGAGCTGGGAACGGTCGAACCGGTCGAACCGGAGTTGGACCGGAAGGTTTTAATCGGAGAATTGACCAAGGAAATCGCCCGGGCGGTCCGGTATAAACGTTCCTTCACCATGATTCTCTTCGAGGTCTATCAAGGGCCGGAACAACCCATCGCCGCGAATGGGGAGTATTTTTCTTCATTAATCAGACGGCTTGGCGAACGAGTCAGGGCTTCGGACATTTACGGTCATTGGAACACCAACCGGATCATGGTTATTCTGCCGGAGACCCGGCTTTTTGGAGCGATAAAGGCAGCCGGCAATATTTTTGGGTTGATCAAAGAAGTCAACCAAGCGTTGGTTGAAAGCGACCGTTGGACCTTCTGCGCCGGCGTGGTCCAGTATAAAGAGGGGTCGTCGTTGCAAGAAATGATTGATTTGGCGGTTGTGAATGTCTTAAAGGCAAAAACCCAACGGGAATGGGAGATTGTTTATTAGCCGGTCCGGTTGCGACGCCAACCGGCATGTAAACTTCCGATTAAAGATCCGGCGGTAAATTGACAGTAGACGTTGTTAGTGCTACGATTTAATTGATAACGATTATCAAAACCAAGGGAAGTGGGTCCAATCGTCAAGGAAGCGGATATTTTTGAATCTTTTCTGCGAGAGAAGGACTTAAAACTTACCGAGCAACGCAAGCAGATTTTGGAGGAGTTCTTAAAGGTGGAGACGCATGTCACTGCCGAGGAACTGTACCAACGGATCAAACAAGATAACCCGGGAATCGGGATCGCCACCGTCTATCGGACGCTGAAACTGCTATCGGAGTGCGGCTTGGCCGATGAACTGCAATTTGGTGACGGTACCGCCCGTTATGAACATGCTTACGGCCATGAACATCACGATCATTTGATCTGTATACAGTGCGGCCGGTATACCGAGGTCTGCGACCCCGAGATTGAAGAGCTTCAGGCCAAATTGGCCCAACGCAACGATTTTCGGGTGATGCGGCACCGGCTGGTTATCTACGGTCTCTGCCATCAGTGTCACCAACGCTAAAATTTTTTGGGCAAACGATGATAACGGTTATCAAAATCCTCATAGTGGGGAGTGATGGCGATGTTGGATTGGTTAGCGGTGATCGCGATTGGTGCGGGAATCGCCTTTTGGGTGTTTAAAAGTAATAAAAATCAGCCTTGCGCGGGTTGTTCCAGTTGTCCGTTGCATGATCAGGGCTGCGCGAAACGGAACGGAAAACGGAATGGAGAGAACGATGATGAACGCTGAGCGTCAAACATTGGATCGGATGCGTGCGGGTCTGTTCTGCACGATTAAACAGATTCGGGCGACGGACATTAAATCACAGGCGATTCGTTTCGGATTGACCGAAGGGAAACGGGTCTACTGTACCACAGTGATCCCGGCCGGTCCGGTTGTGATCAAAGTGAACCAACAAGAGATTGCGTTGGGCCGGAAATTGGCGCAACAGATCGAAGTGGAGGAGGTCGGCGATGCGCAGCTGTCATGATGGGGGAATTCAAGTCCCAATCCCGGACGGAGCGCGCAAGATCGTCTTAGCGGGAAATCCTAACGCCGGCAAATCGGTCTTTTTTAACTTTCTGACCGGATTATACGTGGATGTGTCCAATTATCCAGGCACGACCCTGGAGATTTCGTCCGGCCGTTTTGGCAACGATGTGGTGATGGATACCCCGGGTGTCTACGGCCTTTCCTCGTTTAATGATGAGGAGCGGATTGCCCGGGATATCATTCTCCAAGCCGACCTGGTCATTAATATCGTCGACGCGGTGCATTTGGATCGCGATCTTTTCCTAACCCAGCAAATCATCGACACCGGTATTCCGGTGATCGTTGCGCTGAACATGATGGATGAGGTGAAACAACGGGGTTTAACCGTTGATGCCGCAAAACTTGCGGGTATGCTTGGCGTGCCGGTCATCCCGACCGTCGCGGTCCGCAAAGAAGGTCTGGCGACGTTACGGTCCCAGCTCGACCGGGCGACGGTTGGCCGTCCAACGCCGGGAATTGAAGCGTATTGGCTGGGAAACCAAGATTTTCCGGGCAATCAAGGGGAAAAACTATTGCTGTTGGAAGGCGATCCTGTCATCGCCGAACGGTTTCAGTGGACCCCGGGAGAGCACCGGGAGACAATCTATCAGCTACGTCGCGAGTGGGTCAATCAGATTACCCAAACCGTCTTTGGCGCGACCACCGGCAGTCATCGGATGAGCGAACGGGTCGGTGGCTGGATGTTGCACCCGGTTGCCGGTTGGCCGATCCTGGCGGCGGTATTGTGGGGAATGTATCAGTTCATCGGAGTTTTCGTGGCCGGGACGGTCGTCGGTTTCACGGAAGAAGTCGTGATGGCCGGGCAATACGAGCCGTGGATCCGGGCGTTGTTTGGGCATTTTGTCAGCCCGGGTTCGCTGCCGGGACTGGTGTTGACCGGTGAGTTCGGCTTGGTGACGATGACCGTCACCTATCTGGTGGGATTGCTCTTGCCGCTGGTGGTTGGCTTTTACCTTTGTCTCTCGGTCTTGGAGGACTCCGGTTACCTGCCGCGCGTGGCGACCTTGGTGGACCGGGCCATGAATGCGCTCGGCCTAAACGGCCGGGCGGTGATTCCGATCATCTTGGGTTTCGGCTGTGTCACGGTGGCTACTATTACCACGCGTTTATTAGGCTCCGAACGGGAAAAACGGATTGCCATCTTTTTGTTGGGATTGGCGATTCCGTGTTCGGCGCAACTTGGGGTGATCTCCGGGTTGTTGGCCAAGGTTGGGGCGGGGTATGTCTTATTATACGGTTTGGTACTGCTGGCGATTTTGGTTCTGACCGGAACGTTGTTAAAAACGGTCATCCCGGGCCGGACTACCGACTTGATGATCGACTTGCCCACGATTCGTTTGCCGCGAGTCGAGAATGTGCTAAAAAAGACCGCCGTCAAATCCGGGGGTTTTATCGTCGAAGCGGCGCCGTTGTTTGCCCTTGGATCGCTGATCATCAGCGTCCTCCAGATTACCGGCGCGTTAGAACTGTTCCAAACGGCCCTGGGGCCGTTAACCAAGGGGTGGTTGGGTTTGCCGCCGCAAACCGCCGCCGCCTTTATCATGGGGATTGTCCGGCGTGATTTTGGCGCCGCCGGCTTAAGCAGTATTCCGATGACGCCGTTGCAAACCGTTGTGTCCTTGTTGACAATCACCCTTTTTGTGCCGTGTATTGCTTCGGTCATGATTATGTTTAAGGAGCGGAGCAAAAAAGAAGCGGCCGTGATGTGGGTGAGCACCTGGGTGATCGCTTTCCTGGTCGGCGGGATCGTCAACCAATTAGGCGGCTTATTCCACGGAAATGTTATGGCAGTCGCCGGCGCTTTTCTCTGCGGGACAGTCGCGCTTATCCTGGCTGCGAAGGTTTACGAACGAAAACGGGCCGGCGGTGAGCGAGCCGCCCTTTGAAACGCTTTAGCTAGGGGTGAAATTGAATAATTGCGCCGGTGATACGGTTGGAACGGCAGGAGAAATAACCCGTTACGGAAAATAGATCAAAAGAATGGGTTGGCAACTTTCGTCGCGAGGTAGATTGAGATTGGTGACCAGACGAACAAAATCGATCAAACGCTGGGTAGTCGGCATTGCTTTAACGTTGGGCTTTTTATACTTCACTAGCACCCCGCAGTTTACCTTGATTCAGATCAGCGACGCGTTTGAGGCGCATGATTTGCCTACTTTTGAGAAATACGTTGATATCGACGGTTTGGTTGAAACGGTGGTTCGGCAATATGCCGCGGCGTCAAAGCCTTCGTTGCGGCATTCGGAGTTGGCGCAACGGCGTTTGACGCGGAGTTTGCGCCAGCAGCTAATCCGGTTTGTCGAGACCGGGCTGCTCCGGTCCGAGCCGTTGACGGCTGAAATTGTGCCGGATATCGGAACGCTTCGTAATCGCTTTCAGGGGGTGGATTATCTGCGGGTTGCGGGCGATACGGCGTACATCGGATTGCAAACCCGGGATGATATGGGAGTTTTCGAAATCTTGATGCATCGCAAAGGTTGGTTTTGGCGGGTTGACGCCGTCAACGACTGCCCCGCATATTGGCGCCGGACGGTAAAGTAATCCGGGTAATGACAACCGATCGGATTCATTGAAGGCCGTTTTAAACGCTTTTATTTTTTGGTTTCCCCGGGGTTTTCGTGGTCGGCCGGGACGGCGATTTGCCGTTGACTGAGCTTGGACAGGCGTTCCCGTTTCGAACTCAATTGATGTTCGACCAGGATGTTATAGACCATGTTGGCGCTGATCGCAACGTTTAAGGAATTTAACTCTTGAGTCAAACGGTTGCAACTCCAGTCGGGATGTTCCAGGCATAAGCGGATCAAAATCGCCGCGGTCTGCTGCCGGGTCGCTTTCCGGTTGAATTTGGGGAGTGGGGGGCGCGGGTTCTCAAGCCCCTGTAACCCGAATTCCTTCAGATGTTGTTTAAATTCCCTGACCGAAGCGTCGTTGCCGGGTTTTAACCATTTCTTGCCGATTTCCTTTAAGATCCGGGAGATATCGGAAACGCTCAGGGGCGACGTGGGCTTGTTCTTTTTTGAAAAATCGCTACTCATCGGGTTCACCTCGTTTGACAGTACGTCAATCGATTTGAAGATTGTTTGATCTGGCGGTTGGCAAAACGGCGGCTGAAATTTTTAACCGAAAGCGAAGAGCGCTTCTTCCGGCAAGCCGGAAGAAGCGCTCAAACCATTTTAGGCTAGATAACCCCTTCGCCCCGTTGGCCGGTCCGGACTTGCACCGCCTCGATAATCTCGGAGACAAAGATTTTACCGTCGCCGATTTCGCCGGTGCGCGCGCCGTATTCGATCGCCGCGAGCACTTTATCCATATGCTCTTTTAAGGTGACGATCTCGATTTTGACTTTCGGGTGAAGAATGATTTCATATTCGGAACCCCGGTAATGTTCCACGGAGCCTTTTTGTTTACCGCAACCGCGCACTTCCGATACGGTAATTCCATTAATGCCGACTTTCGCTAAAGCGTCCTTGACGGCTTCAAAACGCGCGGGCCGAAAAATTGCTTCGATTTTAATCATCGGTTAGGCCTCCTTTGCGATTGATTTAGCAATCGTTGCTTTGGGAGCGGCGTTTTGGTCTTCCGGAAAAGTTTGCGGCACGGCCAACGAACTGAAGGCAAATTCCGGATAACAAAGCGCGCCGTGTACCGGCATATCCAATCCCGCCAATTCGTCTTTGGCGGATACCCGCAGGCCCATGGTTTTATCAATGATTTTGAAGATAGCAAAGGTGAATGGGAAGATGAACACCCATAATGCCAGGACACCAACCAATTGCGCTCCCAATTGGCCAACTCCGCCCCCGAACAGCAACCCTTTTACGCCGCCATACGTACCGTCGGCGAATAATCCTACGGAGATAACGCCCCACATGCCGTTCGCGCCGTGAACCGAGCACGCGCCGACCGGATCATCAATTTTGAGGACATTTTCCACAAACCAAACTGCGATGCAAACCAGGATACCGGCGATGCCGCCGATGACCACAGCCGCCCAACCGGGGACGTAAGCGCAAGGCGCGGTGATTGCGACCAAACCGGCGAGCACGCCGTTGCAACACATACTGGTATCGGGCTTCCCGGCTGTTTTCATCATATAAAACATTGCGGCGACACCGCCGGCGCAACCGGCAATCATTGTGTTGACGGCAACGACCGCAATGCGTAAATCAGTGGCCGCCATGGTGCTGCCGGCGTTAAATCCAAACCAGCCGAAGATCAGGATGCAGGTTCCGATAACACCTAAGCTTAAGTCGTGACCGGGCATTGCCACGGGTTTGCCTTTTACAAACTTACCGATGCGGGGGCCAAGGATCATTGCGCCGGCCAAGGCAACAACACCACCGACGGAGTGAACGACCCCGGAGCCGGCGAAGTCTTTAAACCCTGCGCCTAAGCCGACTTGACCGAGTTGTGACAACCAACCGCCGCCCCAGGCCCAGTTGCCGAAGATTGGGTAGATAACGCCGCCAATCAAGAAGCCATAAACGATAAAGGAGCTCCATTTGAACCGTTCCGCCATGGACCCGGTAGGAATGGTCGCGGTCGTATCCATAAACGCCGCTTGAAATAAAAAGAGCATGAAGATACTGACGTCGTAAGATTTCCCCATTAAGGAAAAGCCGGTCAAACCGAGCAGATTCCATGATTTTCCGGCGATCGTGACTGTTAATGCTTTGGATAATCCTTCGTAAACGCCGCCGACGCCTCCGAACATTAAACCAAACCCGATTAAGAAGTAGCCCAAAGTTGCAAAAGCCCAAATCATCATGTTCATCAACATCGTGTTGTTCGCGTGGGTCGCCCGGGTGAACCCGGTTTCGACCATTGCAAAGCCGGTCATCATAAATACAACCAGGAACCCGCAGATCAAAGTCCAAGCAAAGTTAACCGGTGCATTCGGATCTTTTTTGAGGGTTTCGACGCCGCTGGGGTCGTTTGCCAAAGCGATGGTAGCGAATAATGTCACGAGGATTAGGCTTACGATCAGACAGATCAACGCTTTGGACATGAAGCGTTTCGACATTGTAAAATTCATCACTTTCATCTCCTTTTATTTTTTTAAAATGTAACCCATCATTGTTAAGGGCATCACCTCGAATGGCGGTAATATTGATGTAAGTTAATAACCGGCGTGTGGTATACATCTGGAATGAATTGGGTTTATTCTAACACACACATTACATAACTTCAACAAGATAATTAAAAAAATACATTATACAAGATAACATATCACAAATAAATAACACACTTGTCCGTGAACAAATGGAGGCTAAAAAGAGGCTTGGTTGATGTTAGGTTTCTTTACGGCGCGGGACGAACTGTGGTATAAAAATGGCGGTATCCTGAAAATTCCTGCAAAAAAGGTATTGACGCACCCCCCGGATAGTATATAATGTAATTTGTTTTGTGAAAAAGTGAATGAAACATCCGGATAAGCGGAATAAACGTTTAGGAGGTGCGGCTGATGGAACACTTTGTCATGGATGCGTTTCACGGGTATCGTTCGCGTTTGGACGATATGATGTTGGTATACGAGGCGTTGGAGGAGATACCGGCCAAATTGGGAATGAAGCCGGTGATGCCGCCGATGATCCTGCCTTATTATAACGGAGTTATCCCGGAGGACTGTGGTATCAGCGGTTTTGTTTTTTTGGCCGGGGGGCATTTCACCATTCATACGTTTTCGTTTCGGGAAACCTATTTTGTGGACTTTTTAGCGCCGGAACCATTTGATACGGTTGAGTTGGAACGGCTGTTGCTTAACGCCTTTCCGGCGGAGCAGGTAACGACTTACACTTTGGACCGGGAGAACCGGGAATTGTATCCCACCAAAATTGCGATCAATCAAGAACTTGACTTCGGACCGCACGTTTTCCTCGATATTGATGATTATCAAGGCCCGAAATCCATGGACCAACTGTTCGAACTGTTTGATACCATGCCGTTCCAGATTGGGATGACCCCGATCATCCGCCCGTATATGGTAAAAAATACCCAAGGGGACGAGAAGGTCACCTCGATCCTGACGATGATCGCCGAAAGCCATATCAGTTTGCATTACTTTGAAAAGTCAAAACGGGCCTATTTTGACCTCTTCTCCTGCCGTTTCTTCGATTACGATCCAGTCATCGGCAAGTTAAAACAGATCATCAACAGCCCGGTGACCAATGAGGCGTTAATCTCGCGCGGCAGTAAATATCAATATCTTAAGAACGATGCCGCCAAACCGACGGTGGACGCCCGAGGTTGGGTGGAGAATGTCTATCAACGATAAACCCCGGCTGTTGCCAATGAACGAACCGTTCATTGGCAACAGCTTTTTTATGCCCCGCAAAATGCCAAGCGCCTTCGCTGACCAAGTCTCATATAATGAAGCGTTCATTCGTCGAATGAGAATGGTTTGGAGGAGAAGCAAATGGCGATTAATCCAACACCCAACGTCTGTCCCGGAGGGACGTTATATACCATCAAACCGGGAGATTCCTACTATAGTCTGGCCAGTCGTTTCGGCATCACGATCAATGCCATTCAAGCGGCAAACCCCGGCGTAAGCCCGACCAATCTGGTGATCGGGCAAACGATCTGTATCCCGGTGGTAACGACGCCCACTAGTTGCCCCGGTGGTTTCTTTTATACTGTTTTAGCCGGTGAAACCCTGTATGGGATCGCCCGGAGGTATGGCCTGGTCATCGACGCGTTGTTGGCGGCCAATCCCGGGGTCGATCCGGCGTTTGTCCGCGTCGGGCAACGGATTTGCGTACCGGTGGGACCGCGACCGGAACCGTGTCCCGGCCGTCTTTACACGGTTCAAAGCGGCGATACGATGATCAGTATTGCGCGCCGCTTCGGTTATACCCTTGACGCGTTGCTGGCGATCAACCCGGGTGTCGATCCGGACCGGTTGCAGGTCGGTCAGAATATTTGTTTGCCGCCGGCCCCGGGTGGCGGACCGTTTCCCTGTTACGGCGGCTCCATCTACCGGGTTCAAGCGGGCGACACGCTTTACGCGATCGCGCGCCGTTACGGGTTGACCCCCCAACAACTGCTGACCGCCAATCCCGAACTTACCGACCCCAACGCGTTGCAGGTCGGCCAACCGGTCTGCATTCCGCGGTAACCTCGTCGGCAAAAGAAAAAGCTGGAACGGCAATAAGCCTTCCAGCTTTTCTTAACGGGTGAAGTGATGGACCGTAAACGGTTATGGATGAAGGGTGGCTTCGCACAGCGCCATTAGGGCCAACCCCTGGTTGAACGGAGTGATTTCGTACGGGACCTTGTTATAATCGGCCACGGTCGTAAAGATCGGCGTTCCACCCGAAGCGAAGGTGACGTTGCCGTCGCTATCAATCTTGGACATCAAGGCCGCCAGCGCTTTTGCGGCCATCGGCCGGTATTTGGCGTCGACGTAACCGAGGCGGATGCCTTTAAGGACGCCGTAGGCGACCCCGGCGGTGACTGAAACTTCGGGATAGGTCTCGGGGTGGTCGACAACGGTGTGCCAGAGACCGTCTTCCCGTTGCAGCTTGGCGAGGGCGGCGATTTGGTTGTTGAGCATCCCCAGCAGCGCGGTTTTTTCCGGGAAGTCTTCCGCCATGATCTCTAAAAACTCCACCAAACTGACAGTGGCCCAGCAGTTGCCGCGACCCCATTTAACGCCCATAAACCGTTGCTCGACATCATGCCACCCGTGATAAAGCAAGCCGGATTCCTTTTCGACCAAGTATTCCTGGTGAAGGAGAACTTGTTTGACCGCTTCTTGAATGTAGGCGTCGTTTTGTAGTTGTTTGCCCCGTTTCAGCATATAAAGCACCGCCATGAACAAGGTGTCGGCCCAGATTTGGTCGGGGCGGTGCTTGCCAACGACGGTATGGGAGAGGGCGCCGCACGGAGTGCGTAACCCGAAGTAGACCAAATACCAATCGAAGAAGCGGATTAACTGATCATATTTTGCTTCGCCGTAATGTTGTTTGAGATTGAGTACCGTTAACATCGGGGCGGTGGTGTTGATGTTGATGCTGTCGATGCGGCGGTCGCTCCGGGTGTCGATCCATGCCTTCATCCGGTTGAGGTAACTTTCGTCCTTCAGTAGCTCATAAGCTTTCCAGACGCCGTAAAACGCGACGCCGATCGACCAATCCCAACGGGCCCAACGCAGGCCGGCGGGGTCGGACGGATCTTCGACATAGTGTTGGAATGAACGGGTGAGCGTTTGTTCAACGGTCCGGTGGATGATCTCTGGGTAGTTTACGGGCATGGCGCGACCTCCATCATTATAGTATCTTTGATTCGGCTATACTTTATCATTATACCAAAAGGTACTTATAAAAAATAACCGGTTGGCTCATGTCTGGAAAAAATACAAGGGAACTGGGTTTTAGTGCAATTGGCGGAACTTATGAAAAAAACTCTCGTCCGTGGCTTGACGAGAGTTTTGTGGTAAAGATCCGGGTTAACGGGCGCGGGCGTCGACAACATTCATTATCCAGCCTACCAATACGAGCAATCCCACCAGAAAATTGGGGAAACACGCAAAAATCGCTAGACCGATGATGGACAGGATCAGGATCGTAAGCCCTTTGCCGAGAAAACCCCGGAAGATCTGTCCCACTCCTGGAGCGGCAATGGACAGGACGGTTGCCAGACCGATGGCATAGTCGTCGATTTGATTGCGGATGGTTAAGAGCTCCGGGGTTGAGCCGCTGGAGCCTACGTTGGGAAACGGGAATGAATTTGAAGTTGGCGGCGGCGCCGGCGGTGGCGTGACGTGCGGCCCGGTTGAATTGGAGATGGCCGGAGTTAAGATATTGCCGCATTTGTCACAGTGAATATTGGTGTTTAAATTGGCAGTGTTGCATTCGTTACATACTTTAATCGGAATCCCTCCCTATTTAACGTTTCCGGGTTTTGATTCTATTGTAAGGGATTTAGCCAAACGATTCAAGAATATGAATGTTTTTTGGGAGCGACGCAAAAATTGCCGACGGAGCGACCCGCTGTCCCGCAATTACTCCGGAATAGCGCCGCTACTTGGGGAAGTTCATATCATATACCGAGACGGAACCGTGCGACCGGAGCGATCGGCGCGTCGCGTGGCTTCCCGCGCGGAATCAACTTGGAGCAAGGGGGATCCCGAACATGGCGATTGTTACAGGCCAGCGTTATAAGATTGTCACGGTTGACGACTCGCTTTATATCGGAGATGTCATCAGTGTTGATGCCGATTTCATTACAGTAAAGTTAACCGGGGATTCGGACTTCTTCAACATCGGTGACACGGTAACGATCTTCCGAAACAAGATTACAACCTATCATCAAAGCTGAATTGGCCGCTGGCCGCTGAAAGGAATCCAAAGCGAGGCGAAGCTGATGAATCCCTTTGTGTTCGCGAAAATTTATCAAGTGCTGACAACCGATGACTCGCTTTATAGCGGGGTGGTTAATCAAGTCACCGGAAACGAAGTGACCCTGCGACTGACGACCGACTCGGAATATTTCTTTACCGACGACGTTGTGACGTTGCCTTTGAGTCAGATCATCGCCTATATTGAAGTGCCGTGGAATGAATAAACCACGGCATCGTCCGGACGATGAAAAATGCAAACCAAGACAACCCAGGTTTACGCGAGGCCACTGAAAAACTGCTCGAAATAACATTGACCTACAATAATATTGATAGCCTAAAACGAGCTACTCACTATAGGATTGTAGGTCAATCTTTCAGAGCGGAGGTTTTTCAGTAGCTTGGGTTTACGCCTGGGTTTTTTATTTGCGTATAAAAACTTGAAGATCTTTAAAAAACAAAAAAAACCTCCAATAGGTATTATTGCCGGCACGATAAATGTTTTTGTCAGGTCAATAAATATAAATGAGATCATGATAAATATTATTATCAGGTCAATAAATATAAATGCAACCTTGATAAATAGTTTTTCATGGTCAATAAATATTTTTTCCAGCATGATAAATGTAATTCCGAGCACGATAAATATTTTATTGAATTTAAAAAGTATTATTCTCGGAAAGAAATATTAAAAATTACGAATTATTATCGAAAAGAATCGTCGGCGATTATTGGTTGACGAATGCCGGTTAACGAATTATAATCTGTTTATGAGAGGTGATTGAGAATTTTAGACGACATAGATTTAAAGATACTGAATATAATTCAGAACGACGCGCGAATCGCCAATGCCGAAATTGCCCGCCAGGTCGGGATGGCGCCTTCGGCGACCTTGGAACGGTTGCGGAAATTGGAGGAGAACGGGGCGATCCAAAAGTATGAAACGCGGTTGAAACCGCAAATGCTGGGCTTTGGGTTGCTGGCGTTCGTGTTTGTCCGGATTGACGGTCCGGCGACGGCGCTGGCGACCGGGGAACGGATCGCCGCGTTGCCCGAGGTGCAGGAGGTACATCATATCGCCGGCGAGGACTGTTTTTTGGTAAAGATCCGGGCGGCCGATACTGAAAAGCTTGGGGAGTTGTTGCGGGAAAAATTAGGACAGATTGAAACGATTCGTTCCACCAAGACAACCATTGCCTTTACGACACTGAAGGAGACCCACGAGCTTCCAATCACCGGAAATAAATAAGGAGAGTGCTGATATGCTGGAAAAGGTTAATTTGGCGCAAAAGTTCGCCCTGATCCGGGAACAATGGCAACAGCGCGTTGTCGGAGAGTTAAACGACTCCTACGTAAAACTGGTAAAACTTCAAGGCGAGTTCGTTTGGCACCATCACGAAATTGAAGACGAACTGTTTATGGTGGTCCGGGGACAGCTAATCATTAAACTTCGGGACGGCGATGTGACGTTGAACGAGGGGGAATTCCTGGTAATCCCGCGGGGAGTGGAACATATGCCCTTCGCGGCTGCCGAGGTATGGGTAATGCTGTTTGAACAGAAATCCACCGTCAATACGGGCAATGTGGTCGACGAGCGGACCCATCCTAACGTAGAGACGATATAAGTCGGATTCTGTCCAATCAAAACCGGAAAGATGCGACAGGAATCGTTACGCTGATTGCGAATTGTAAGATGAGTTCGATATTTGCGAAACAACCGCGTTGTGATGACGCGCAAGAAAGGTAAGTTACAACATGATTGCGATCTTACAATCACTACACTTGTCCCCGGCGCAATGGGGGCTGGCGGCGTTATGCGCGATGATGTTCGGGTTTTCAAAGACCGGCATCAATGGCCTCAATACTTTGGCGATTCCGATTATGGCCGGCATCTTCGGCGGGAAAACCTCCGCGGCGATCGTGCTGCCGATGTTGATCACCGGCGATCTGATGGCGGTGCGGCATTACAGCAAGCACGCCAATTGGTCGCATATTTGGAAACTGGCGCCGTGGACCGGCGCCGGATTGATTTTGGGGTTACTGGTTGGGAAAGCCATCAATGACCGGCAGTTTAAAACGATAATCGCCGTCTCGATCCTGATCTGTCTGGGCATCATGCTCTGGCTCAACCGGAAAAAAGGCGAACCGGTTCAGATTCCCCAGCAGTGGTGGTTTGCCGCGGTCATGGGTTTGGCGGGCGGGTTTACCACCATGATCGGCAACGCCGCCGGGCCGGTGATGACGGTTTATTTCCTGTCGATGCGTTTGTCCAAATATGATTTCATCGGCACCGGAGCTTGGTTTTTCGCCCTGATTAACCTGACCAAACTGCCGTTGCAGATCTTTTTTTGGGAAGCCATCAACTGGCAGACGTTGGCTTTCGACGCGGTGATGATCCCGGCGATCGTCGGCGGCGCGTTGCTCGGAATCTGGGCGGTCAAACGGATTCCGGAGAAGCCCTTCCGCCTGGCGGTGATGGCGCTGACGGTTTTGGCGGCGCTCAAGTTGCTTTTTTAAGCAAGTTTCCGGAACCGTCCGGCAATGAAAAAGCGGGTTGTCGCAGTTGGCGACAGCCCGCTTTTTATAAAATGGGCCGAAGTGCGACCCCTGCCCCTTAAATGGATAACTATAAGGCTTTGAACGCTATTAGCTACGAAGTGGTTATCCTTTTAAAGGACCAAAGGATCGCAGTTGGACTTCCGAAGTTTCTTCCAAATCGCTTCTGACAAGCCATCAACACCCTTTACTTCTTAATAATCACGGCCGTCCCAACCGGGAGATACGGGAAAAATTCTTCGATATCCTGATTGGTCAAACCGATGCAACCCCAGGTCCAGTCAAGGGCAAAGCCGGGTTGGGTCCCGCCGTGGATGCCGACGCCGCCTCCCAAACGGGTTAGTTGCGGCGGTGCGCTTTTCTGTTTGAAAGCGGTGGTGATGGCTTGGTATTCCGAATTGCCAATCAATTGTTTTTGAATACCGCGCGCCGCGTCTTCAATATTGGGGTAGCCCAATCGGAGCCATCGGGTTCCCAGGAATTCGTCGGCCGGTTGCAAGATACTCCGTTCCACAATATAAAAATAGCCTTCGGGGGTTTTGTGATCGCCTTGGATCTCCTTGTCGCCGGACCCGCCGTCGCCAAAGGAGACATGATAGGATTTGAGCCACACATTGCCGGCGAACAGCGACAGCAGATGGTCGGATTTATCGATCACAAGCTGCATGGCGGGATTGGCGATTCCTTTTTCGGCCAGCACGGTTCGTAAAGGACGTTGGCTCAACGCCAACAAATCGGAACCGGGCAGGGTCAATACCTGTCCGGGATAGATCAGGGAGCCGCTCAGTTGGTTGGCTTGATTCAGCGCGGCAACGGAAGTGCCGTTTTTTACGGCAATGAGGTATAACGTATCGCCTTTTTGGACCGTATACTTTTCATAGCTCCCTTCCGTCCCCGGGATCAGCAAGACGTGGCCCGGGATTAACTGATCGGTCTGCAATGAGTTGTATTGTTGCAGATCATTATGGGAAATCCCGAAACGCTTGGCGATCCGGGTCAACGTGTCGCCACTCGCCACGGTGTAGACGGTGGGCGGTTTGGGGATGGCGGCTTGGGCCGGTTGGCTGATCCCGGCCAGCAACCCCATTACGGTACAGGCGACGATCAGCGGGAAACTGAAGCGCGAAACCGGTCGATGGTGTTGTTGCATTGGCGTTTTGTCCTCTCCTTGATATAGTGAATGATTATTAAAAACAGGAAAAGTAGCTCAAAAACGAGACGTAATTGTCTTCTAGAACGGTAGCGGTTTCCCTCTCGGTAAATGATGTTAAAGCGGGCTGCTTAAACAAAAGGTTATTTGTAATTTCCATGCGACGTGAATATCAATTCCGTGAAAGACCATGGCTATGTCCGCCCCGGGTCCTAATTGTCCCTTGAAGAATTTCAAATATGACACCCAGTTGTCCGCTTCCGTGCGGTATAATAAAACCAACTAGAAAAATCCAGGAGGCTCCATTCCATGCCCGAACCCTTAAAAGCAATTTACCACGAGGAATTTCTCCGTCAATTCGGCGGCTTGGTTCAATCGGCTTACCCGCCGTTTGACAGCGAAGCCTTTGTGGCGGCGGTTTTGGACGATCCCTGGGACGAGTTGGAGTTGAAAGCGCGGCTGCGCCGGATCAGCGCGACGTTGGGCCGGTTTTTGCCGTCCCGTTACGAGGCGGCATTGGCGGTGCTGTTTGCGATTGATGAGGTCTGCACCGGATTTCCCTATCTGTTTTTCCCGGATTTTGTGGCCGTGTATGGGCAGGACGCGGCGGACTGGGAGCTTTCCGTCAAAGCGTTGGAGCGGTTCACCCCGAAATCATCGGCGGAATTTGCGGTCCGGCCGTTTCTGTTGCGCGACCCGGAGCGGATGATGGCGCAGATGCGGCGCTGGGCCGGCCATCCGGATGAGCGTGTCCGGCGGTTGGCGAGCGAGGGCTGCCGGCCCCGGTTGCCCTGGGGACAGACTTTACCGCCGTTTATCGCCGATCCCGCTCCCGTGCTGGCGGTGTTGGAGTTGCTCAAAGCCGAT
Source organism: Bacillota bacterium (assembly GCA_023417475.1). GTDB lineage: Bacteria > Bacillota > UBA4882 > UBA8346 > UBA8346 > JAEYPR01. The sequence goes on from JAEZFP010000040.1 coordinate 27,227, forward strand.
CCGGCGCTGTATGTACGGAAAAGCGTCGCCAACAACTTAAACGATATCGCCAAAGACCACCCGGACCGGGTGCTGGAGACCGCGCGGCGCTGGCAAGGCGAGCATCCGTCGACCGACTGGATCATCCGGCAAGGGTGCCGCAATTTGGTTCGCAAAGCCGATCCGCGGGCGTTGGCGTTGTTTGGCTACGCGGAACCGGCGGGACCGACGGAATTGATCACTTCAGCCGCATTAACGGTGACGCCGGCCGTGGTGCCGATCGGGGGAAAATGCGCGCTCCGCTACGAGCTGCGGGTCCGCGCGGGAGAACCGGTCCGGCTGCGGATCGAATATGGAATTGATTTCGTGAAAGCATCCGGACGGACCTCGCGCAAGCTGTTCCTCGCAATCGATAAGATCGTTCCGGGCGGACAACTGCTTGCCGGCGTCCGGACCCACTCCTGGGCCGATCTGACCACCCGCCGCCATTACCCGGGTCACCATCGGATCGTCCTGTCGGTGAACGGGAAAGAAGTGGCTGAAACCGTTTTGACGTTGCAAGGCTGAACGTGGAGCGAGTGTACGGCAAAGGAGGTAAGATGATAGACCCCAATCAAACGGAATTTTGGCGAATGCTTGATGAGTTGGTGAGCCGCTCGGAACTGGTGATCGACCGGCCCAAAGGCTCAAGTCATCCCCGCTATCCCGCGATTGTTTATGCGGTGGATTACGGCTATCTGAAAGAGACCACGGCGATGGACGGCGGCGGGATTGACGTTTGGCGCGGTACCGCGGCGCGGCGGGAACTGGATGCCATCATCTGCACTGTGGATCTGGTAAAGAGGGACTCAGAAATGAAGCTCTTAATCGGTTGCACCGACCGGGAAAAAACGCTGATTGAGCAATTTCATAATCAGTCGCAAGGGATGAAGGGGCTTTTGATCCTGCGGAATCGCGACACGGGCGACTCACCCCTTGAGGCGGCGAGGCGCCGGTGAAAATGGTTTTTTAATCTTAGGGAAACACTGATTAATTAATCAGACAGCATAATTAGACACTAGCTTGGCGCTGTTTGCTGGTGTTTCCCGGCAAAGTTTCGATTAAATCGGCGCTTCCTTAGGCGCCACGGATATGTCCTTATATCCATTTTGCGTGATCGCGAGCAAGAATGGACATAACGACTCCCGGAATGGGGATAACTGGAACCGCCGGGCGCTTCCTGCCTTTCGGAATGTGGATAACTACTACTCCGGAACCCTTCCCAACGACCCAAATGTGGCTAACCGGAACCGAGGGGCGTTTTTTAACTACCGGAATGTGGATAACTGCCTCCCGAATGGGGATAACCGGAAGTTGGCGACCGTTCCCCACGTGTTGTCTGGGGATAAGCGGTCGTTTTTGACAGCAGCCGAATGACCGGGTCAAACATCGCAACGCCCGTCGCTTAAACGGCCGCCCCAATTTTACGGTTGGCAATGAATCGTAGGAAAGGTTTCCGTTAAATCGGGTAGAATATCTTTGAAAGAAAATTAATTCCAGACAATCGGATAAATAAAGAACGGAGCGAACAAAATGCCCTTTTATGACGAGTTTGCCGTTTGCTATGACCAGATCTTTCCGGCGGATCCGGACACCGTGAAATTTTTAGGATCGGTCTTTGGTCCGCCGGGCGGAAAGTTGGCCGACTTGGCTTGCGGCACTGGCGGATATGCGTCGGCTTTGGCCGAAGCCGGCTTCGAAGTGACCGGAATCGACCTGTCGGAGAGCATGATCGAGTTGGCGTTTGCCAAAGCGGCCGGCCGGAACGGGCTGCGTTTCTTCGCTCAGGATATGGCCAAACCGGAGATCGGCTCGGATTTCCGGGGTTGGTATTGCATCGGCAATTCCCTGGTCCACCTGGCCGGGCCGGCGGCGATTCTCAAAGTGTTGACGCGTTGGCGACAGCTGTTGGCGCCCGGCGGACGTTGGGTGATTCAAATCCTGAACTACGACCGGATTCTCGCCGGTCAGATCGGGACGTTGCCCACCATCACCGCTCCCGACGGCAGCGAGCTGACCCGGGCCTATGAGTTTCCCTCTAAGCAAGAGGTAATCTTCAAAACCCAACTGCGCTGCAACGGCCAGACCTTTACCAACGCCGTGCCGTTGTACCCGCTGGAACGGGCGGAGTTTCGCGGCTTATGCGAGGAAGCCGGGTTGGAGATCGAGGATGAGTGGGGCGAGTTCGACGCGACGCCGTGGACACCGGCCAGCTTCGCTTATGTCGCGGCGGGAACGGTTTGACCGGTTGGCCGGTCGCTGGCGTGGACGACGCCATAGGATAGTCAAGCGGTCGGCGCCGTCAACGGCGGACGACCGCTTGATACTTTTTGCTTGGTGGAACGTTACTTAAACAGTCCGGTCGTTGGCGGCGGTTTCGTAATAATCGAACGACGGGCCCAGTTTGGCTTTGAGCGGCTCGGTGGCTTGATTTAATAATTGTAACGCTTCCGGCGGCAACGGTTCGGTCGCCGCCTTGACATTGGCCTCCAGCTCCAAAACATTTCGGGAACCGGCCAATACGCAAGTCAGCGCAGGATTGGCCAATGCCCATTTGACGGCGATCTCCGGCATGGTCAGTCCGTATTCCCGGGCGATGCCGCGAATGGCCGCCAGGGCCGAATTGGTCTCGGGCTCGGCGCCGTTTTCCCCGTGACGGACTTCGGCGCATTTACGGGCGTCGAAATGCCGGGTGCGCCGTTGCCACGTAGGAACATCGTCAAGGGTCGAATAGATGTCGGCGAGAATTCCCTGCAATAAGACCATATACCCTAAAATGCCCACCCCGTTGGCAACGCAATAGGGCAGGATCCGGTATTCGATCGCCCGGCACAACAGGTTATAGGGCAGTTCGTTGATTACCAGCTCGGTTCGGGTATCCAACGCCTGCTGAAGTTGGTTGGGGGCGAAATTGCTGACCCCGATATAACGAATCTTCCCGGTCTCTTTCAGCCGGCGCAGGGTCGCGAAAGCCTCATCGACACCGGGACAGTCCGGCTCGTTGGTAAAATGGGCGATTCCCTTCGGCGTAATCGGCCAATGCACCATGTATAAATCAATGTAGTCGGTTCCCAACCGTTGCAAGCTTTGTTCGCAATGGGCCGTTAAAATGTCCGGCCGGGTGTTGGAGGGACTGATCTTGGTGCCAATGATCACTTTGTCGCGGGGGACGCCGCGCAGCGCCAGGCCGAGCGACGTCTCGCTGGCCCCGTCGTTATAGGCTTCGGCGGTGTCGAAGTAGTTGACGCCCAAAGCGACCGCCGCCTTGACCACCGCGTTGACATCGGTTTGCTCCTGGCCGCCCCAATACTTGCCGCCGCCGAACGGCCAGCAGCCTAGGCCAAGCACTGCCAGTTCCAGATCGGATGTTCCACAATTTCTTCGTTCCATCGCTTGTCACTCCTGTCTGATGCGTCCGTCAAAGTCGGATTGGTCTTCCGGCTGCAGCGGGAATTTTACCGGTTTACGGTCGCGGTTCGACCGGTAGATCGCTGTAAAAATTTCAACGGTGCGCCGGCCTTCCGCGCCGTCGATGAGGGGTTTGACGCCGTTTTGCAACGCCTGCAAGAAGTTTTCAATCTGGCGTTCGTGAAAATAAACCATCGGGTTGATCGTGTTAAAAAAGGCGGTGTCCTCCCGGCGCCATTGCTCCAGCAGCTCTGTCTCGCCGGGAACCGTCCACAGGTCATTCAGCGGCGGTTCGGTAATGCTGGACATGCCGGCGATGAACATCGCCCCGCCGTCGGTCTGCACGCCGACCGAGGCGCCGTTGGAGCCGTGAATATGCACTTTACCGTAGAGCGCCGGATTTTGCGAGTTGCTGACGATGATGTTCCCCAACGCGCCGCTTTGAAACTTGATCACCGCGACGGCGGTATCGTCGACTTCGATATAGTCATGATTAAGGTTGGACCAATAGCCGTAGAGTTCGTCAATGGGCCCCAGGTACCATTGGAGTAAATCCAGTTGATGGGGAGCTTGATTGACCAGCACGCCGCCGCCTTCGCCGCGCCACGAACCGCGCCAGGGATCGCTCCGATAATACGCTTCATCTCTCCAACCAAGCATATTGACGGTTCCAAAGATCGGACGGCCGATTTTTCCGGCGTCGATCGCTTGGCGGATCCGGAGCGCCGGCGGATAAAAACGCCGCTGACAGATGGTGCCGACGGTCACGCCGTTGACGTTGGCCGCGTTGATAATGGCGTCGCAATCCGCCAGCGACGCCGCCAGCGGTTTTTCGACCAACAGATGCATCCCGGCGTTGGCGGCTTGGACGGCGGGACCGGCGTGCGCGGGATGGGGCGTGCAGATCAGCGCGGCCTGAACTCCGGCTTCGGTCGCCAGCTCCTCAATGCTGGCGTAGGCTTTCACACCGTATTGGTCGGCAAACGCTTGCGCTTTTTGGTAATCCCGGCTATACACCGCTGTAAATAAGGATTCGGGCAGGTTTTTTAAGGCTTGGGCATGGAGATGCGCTCCTTTGCCACAGCCAATAATTGCGGTTTTAATCTGTTCCATGATTGTTCGCTCCGATCATCGAAATAACGCAAGGCAAGCATCGCGAGAAACTAAGGGATTAAAATAACCTTCATTAAACCGGGTTCTTTTTGATAGAGTTTTTGGAACCAGGCCGCGCCTTCGGATAGGGGAGCCACTTGGCTGATCAAAGCGTCCACATTGACCTTCCCTTTTTCGATCAGGTCAAGGCAGACCGGATATTCGCCGTTGGAAGCGCAGGAGCCAAAGATCGCTAGCTGACGGGTGACTGTCGCTTGTAACGGCAACTCGATCTGCGGTTTGAGGTTGCCCACCAAAACCAGGGATCCGCCTTTGCGTAGGGAGTCGATCGCGGTTTTGACCGCGGCGCTGATGCCGACGACCTCAAACGCGAGGTCGGCGCCGCGACCGTTGGTCAACGCGGCGATCTGCGCGTTGAGATCGGCTTGGTCGGCGCTAAAACAATGCGTCGCCCCAAATTGGCGGGCCAGCTCAAATTTACGGGGATCCAGATCGACGGCGATGATCTGCGCGCACCCGGCCAAACGCAAGATTTGCACGATAAAAAGGCCGATCATGCCGATCCCGACCACCACGGCGGTGTCGTTGACGGCGATCGGGCAACGGCTGACCGCGTGTACGGCAATGGAGACCGGTTCCACCATCGCGGCTTGCGCAAACGTAATCCCGTCCGGCAAATGATAGGCGATATGTTGGGGAATGCTGACATACTCCGCGAACGCGCCGTTTTGACGGTACTCGCCGCAGGAGACGCCGAGCACCCGGCGGTTGTCGCACAGATTGAGCTGCCCGCTCCGGCAATAATGGCAACTCCCGCAATAAATGGTCGAATCAAACGTAATCCGGTCCCCGGGCGCAAACCCGTGCACATTGGCGCCGACGGCTTGCACCACCCCGGCGGCCTCGTGGCCCATAATCACCGGCGGGATTCGCCGCCCGGTGCTGCCGTCCATGCCATGGACATCGCTGCCGCAGATTGCGCAGGCTTTCACGGCGACGAGCAGATCGTTGGGTCCAAATTCGGGTTGGGGAACTTCTTCATAGCTGAATTGGTTATATTCCTTTAGGACCAGCGCTTTCATGAAGCATACTCCTTTGCTGACAAATTTGACATCGTTAGCCTTTCACTCCGGTCATGACCACGGCTTTCACCATCCAACGTTGGAAAGCCAAGAACAGAATTAAAATGGGAATAATGCTGATGACCGAAGCGGCGGTCGCCAGATGGTATTCGACAAAATATTGATTGTTGAAGGAAGCCAAGCCCAGGGTGATGACTTTCATCGTCTCGCTGTTGGTGCAGACGAGCGGCCAGAAAAATTCATTCCAGGTCCAGAGAAACTTAATAATGGTCAAAGCCGCCAACGACGGGGTAATCGAAGGCAGGATAATCCGGAAAAAGATCCCGAGCTCCGAACAACCGTCGATCCGCGCCGAGTCGATATAATCGTTGGGGATTCCGTCGATGGCTTCGCGCATCAGGAAGATGCCAAAGGCGCTGACGAACTGCGGGAGCATCAGCCCGATATAGGTGTTGATCAACCCAAACTGGACAACCCACTGGTACAGCGGGATCACAATGGCTTGAAAAGGGATCATTAATAACGCGAGAATGCTAAAAAACCAAAACTCTTTCAAGGGGAAATGGTATTTGGCAAATCCATATCCGGCCATGGCGGAGATAATGACGCTGGTTAAGGTGCTGATGCCGGAGATGATGATTGTATTCCAGATGAATAGATGAAAGGGTTGCCGTTTAAATAGCTCAAGGTAGTTTTGAAAGTTAAAGAAGTTGTCGGGAAAAAACGCCAAGGGGATCCGGTGGATCTCGGCCGGCGTTTTTAACGAGGTAAAAACCATCCAAACGAACGGCAACAACATGAATAAGGCGCCCAATGTTGCCAGCAAGGTTAACACCCAAGTGAAAGTGAGCGGTTTTTTGGGCGCGTCGAGCGGCGGATGGATATTTTTAACGGTTTTCATCGTGTCACCTAACCTTTAGGCCAAAATTTACTTACGAAAACAGCGACGATAGTGCCGGGAAATTCGCTGCGACCAAGTCAAGTCGATCCGCGAAAACAACAGCCTAATTGGCTGTTTTCCGCAGAAACGCCCACTGTAAAACACTGACGATCAACAGGGAAATAAAGACGAAGATGGCGACGACCGACGCTTCGCCAAACTTGAACCATTTGAACGCCAGGTCGTAAAGGTACATAATAATCACCCGGCTGGCGTTGGCGGGACCGCCCTCGGTCGTGGCGTAGACTTGATCGAAAACTTTAAAGGCAAAAATCAATTCTAAAATTGTCACCATGACGATCTGGGTATTCAACAACGGCAAAGTGATATGGCGAAAGACCTTGGGAGCGGTGGCGCCGTCAATTTTCGCCGCTTCGATCAACTGTTCGGGGATGCTTTGGAGAGCCGCCAAGAAAATGACCGTATCAAAGCCGATCCGCAGCCAGATGTTGATCACCGCCAAGGACGGCATGACTTGGGTCATCGAACTGAGCCATTGCTGAGGCGGCAACCCTACAGCGGCGAGCAGATAGTTGGCCAAGCCGTACAGCGGTTGATAGATCCAACCCCAAATCAGCGCGGCGGCCACCAACGACATGACCAAGGGCATAAAGTAGGCGCCGCTCAAAATATCGCGGAACTTTTTATTGTCAATCCGGTTGAGTAATAACGCAACCATCAATGATAGGACCACGGTGCCGGGCACCGACAGCAACACGAAATAGGCGGTATTTTGGACGGTCAGCCAAAAGATCGGGTCGGTAAAGACATTGAGATAGTTGCCAAAGCCGACGAACCGCGGCGTTTCTCCGAAACCGCCCCGGAAAAAGGACATGCCGATCGATTGGAACAAAGGGTAAAAATAAACCAGCACAAAATAGATTACGGCGGGAAGGACAAAGGCGTAACCGATCCGGGCGTGTTTGCCCGCGAAGGTTTTGCCGCTCAATAATTCTTTAAACCCAACTTTGTAAAGGTTAGACTGCATGAGAACACCTCGCATATTCGCAAACTTAACTTGGATTGAAGGTGCGGCGCAACGGGCGGAAAGACCGTCCGCTGCGCAAAATTTGAATCACAGCAAACTTGTCGCTCAAGGCATGAATACGCCAGATCGCTCGTTATTGCTGTTTCAGAATCTGATTGATCTTGGCGGCCGCTCCGTTTAAGGCGGTTTTCGCGTCTTTGCGGTTATAAACCACGTCCAATACGGCGTCGCCGTAAACCGAAGCGACTTCATTCATTTTGGGGTGGAAATACGCCGGCGCCGGCGGCCGTTTGGCCATGTCCATAATCGCGGCATAGTCGGGACGTTGCTTGACGAATTCGGTGTCAAAGTTGGACTTGAATACGGGCATGATATCCTGGGCGGTCGCCCGGGCTAAGTCGTTTTGCTTGGACCACATGAAATTGAGAAATTCCCAGGCCAATTTCTTATTGGGGCTGTTTTTGTACACCAGGTCCGACCATCCGAAAAGCGCTCCGGGTCCGGGGGCGACTTTCTGGGAAGGCAACGCGTACACTTTGTATTTAATATTGGGCGCGTTGGCGATTAACCATCCGGGGAGCCAGGATTCGCGGAAAATAATCGCCGCCAAACCCTTGCCGAAAGCTACTTCAGGATTGCCAACTTCCAAGCTGGCGATTTTGTTTTTATTCACCAAGTCGCCGTAAAAAGTCAACGCGTCAATGGCGGCGGGGCTATTGACGACACCGAGCGCCTTTTTATATTTTGGATCAACCATTACGCCGCCAAAAGCATGCAGGATCGGGAGGTACTTATCGGTAATTCCGGTTTGATTGCCGGCGTAGCGGAGTCCAAAACCGGAACGGACCACTTTGCCGCTGGCGTCGTATTTGGTCAGTTTTTTGGCCGCGGCCAACATTTCGGTGAGGGTTGTCGGCGGTTTGTTGGGATCAAGGCCGGCTTCGACAAACATATCGACATTGATAAACATATATTGGAAGTTCCCGCCTTCAACCGGGAATCCATAACGGACGCCGTTGAACAGACCGAAGGGAATGGCGGTGGAAGCCGCTTCGGTGGTTACCGCTTTGGCGATGTTGGCGGGCATTTTATCGGCGAACTGATACTTGCCGGCCCAATCGTGGGCGGCGCCGTTGAAGAAGTCCGGCGCGCCGGTCCGGGCCATAAATGAGGCTAAGTATTTGGCTTCATATCCGGAGTAAGGAATGGTAACAACTTCGACTCCTTCGCATTCCGGGTGAAGTTTGGCAAACTGCTTGCCCGCTTCAACGTAATAGGCGTTGAATTTCGGATTTTGTTCCCAGTGAGTCCAATAGACAAGCTTGGTCTTTTTGGGGGCCGCCGCTACGGATATGCCGGCCGCAACAACCAAAACCAGTAACATCATGACACAGAAATTTCTTTTCGTAAACATCACATTTCCTCCCTTTTTATAGCGATCAGTCCGGTTAAACTGTTTCTTTTGTCACCCCCTCCCGTTTGGTTCAAATTGGGATGGTATAAATTGCTAAATATCATACTGGTATTCAACCGGTTTATATAATTGTATCATCCTGTTTACACAAATGCAACAATTTGGTTTGTTTTCAATCCCGCCTACGCGCTATAGATTCCGCCGTTAATATCTAATGTTACGCCGGTAATGAACCCGTCGTATTGCGAAGCGAGAAACGCCACCCCGGCGGCGACGTCTTGGGGATTTCCGGCGCGTCCCAAGGGGATTTCGGCAATGGTTTTTTGAGCGGAGTCGTCGGTGGTGTGGGTCTGGTGGAAATAAGTTCCTAAGATCAAACCGGGGGCCACGCAATTGACCCGGACTCCTTGCGGGCCGACTTCGCTGGCGAGCGAACGGGTGAAGGTAATCACCGCGCCTTTGGCGGTGCTATACGCCAAAGAACCGCCGTGGCCGCCTTTGCGACCGGCTAATGACGCCAAGTTGACGATGGCCGCGCCGTTGGCTTGGACGAGGTGGGGTAATGCTTCGCGCGTTACCAGCATCATGGTGTTGACATTGACCGCCATCACGCGATTGAAAAATGCCTGCTCCATGTCAATCAACGAATGGCGGCCCAGGATATCGCCGACATTGTTGATGAGGATATCCAAGCCCCCCAAACCCGCGACAGCTTCCTGGACGACCTGCTTGACAGTGGCTTCGTCGGTGAGGTCGCCGTTGACGTCGATCATATTGACGCCAAAAGCGTTCGCTTGCTCCCGCAAGACGGCAAGGTCCTGACCGGTGTTTTGGTTTGCGCGGTGTTGGAACCAATGCACGGCGATGTCGGCGCCCTGTTTGGCGAGTTCAAGCGTGATCGCGCCTCCGATGCCGTTGGCTCCTCCGGTGATCAAGATTTTTTTCCCTTGTAAAGTACCCATTTAAGCCCTCCTGGAATTTTTAATTTCATTTCCGGACCGGTTCGTTGTTAAGATACCGAAAGCGGCTGCGCCGACCTACCGCACAACGCCTTTTTTCAACAGGATATTGGCCCGGAAGGTTGTGTCGCCGGTAATGAAAACCGCAAAAGCGTTTTTGGTTCGTTCGTAATATTGATAGCGTTCAACGTGTTCAAAATCGCGGAAATCCGGTTCGTGCTTTTGAATAATGCCGCGGTATTCTTCCCAAATGGCCGGAGCGACTTCGGTGGCGGAAACCGTCATGAGCGCGGCGGGGTGTTTGACGGTTTTGTCCAGCGGATAAAATTGCAGGATGGATTGGAGCAATTGCGGCAAAAGCAATCCGTCGCAACGGATTAAGCGTTTGGCGCAAGTCGTTGCCGGAAAGTTGGCATCCGCCAAGACCAGTTCGTCGCTATGGCCCATTTCCATCAGAATTTTCATCATATCCGGTGAAATGATCGAGGGAATTCCTTTTAACAATTGCGAACACTCCTTTGCGTATTGATGGGATTGATAACGTAATCGAAACAATTAAATATATACCTGTATACAACCTATGTAGTTAAAAATTAACACAAATTTCGGCAAAATGCAACTGAATTATCTGATTAAAACTCCGAATAAAGCCGGTTGAAATCATGAAATATCTATGGTATTCTAAAACTTATACAGGTCTAATATAAGTTATCTGGGAGAACGGAATGCAAATCGATCGGGAAAAGAAAATACCTTTGTATATGCAGGTTTATGAAAGTTTGGTTCAGATGATCGAGGCGAAGGAATGGCAAACAGGGGAGTTGTTGCCATCCGAACGCGAATTGAGCGCGTTGTTTGAAGTGGATCGTCTCACGGTGCGAAGGGCCCTGGGAATGATTGCGCAGGAAGGTTTGGTCGAAAAAATTGCCGGACTGGGCACCCGGGTTACCGATGCCGCGTCGCTGGTGAAAGAGTATCAAAATTTTCGGAATGTCATTTTTTTATTGCCCAAGGTAACCAAAAACGGTAATTTTGTTGACCGGATTACCGATCCGATTAAAACCGATCTGTTTTTCCGGCTTGAAAATGAATGTAAAAAACGGGATTATAATTTAACCTATACGACGATCGGTCCTGAAGAAGCTTTAAGTGAGGTGCTTGAGGGTCGTGGCGTCTCGGGCGTGTTTTTTGCCAGCAAAATCGATGACAAATTTTTTGAAGAGGCGCGTCGGCTGAAGATTGCCACCGTCGTCCTTGATAATGAGTGTGATTATTTTCCTTCGCTCCGTCCGGCCCGCGAAAAAGGGACCTATGAGGCGATCCAATATTTGATTGGCCTAAATCACCGCCAAATCGGCTTTATCAGCGGATTGAACGGCTATATCACCTCCAGGGATTGTTTTGAAGGATATAAACGGGCCCTGGGTGACGCCAATATTGACTGGAAAGACCAGATTATCAAAGAAGGCGATTGGACGTTCGACGGCGGCTATAAAGCGATGCGGGAGATTATCGCCGAACCTGCCCAACTGCCTAGCGCGGTCTTTGCCTGTAACGACTTGACCGCGTTGGGAGCGATGGAGGCGATCAAAGCCGCCGGTCTTGCGGTTCCCCGGGATATTAGCGTCATCGGGGTTGACGATATCGAGCAAAGCAAGTATGGCTGTCCCAAACTGAGCACGGTGCGGGTAAATGTGGCGGCCATGGCCAGCATCGCCTGTCAAAATCTGCTATCGGCGATTGAAAGCCGGGAGCTGCAAAACGTGCAAATGTTTTTGCCCACGGAGTTAGTCGTCAGGGAATCCACTGCGCCCAAAAGCTCCAGATAGGGTGAACAGAAAACTCAATCCTGATTGGGCTGTTGCTAGATCCAAAAAACGTTCTTCAAATACTTGAAGAACGTTTTTTTACTCGATTAAAACTTTCCATTCTCGGGAATGCTTATGGTCTGGAGGAGGGATTTGTTTTGAGTGTAAAACGATGGATAATTTTCACGATGTTGGTCGTGTTTTTGGCGCAAGCGACGGTCGCGGCCCAACCGGATTTTCAGATCAATGCCCGCGCCGCGGTGTTAATGGATCCGCTCAGCGGCCGGGTGCTTTTCGCTCAGGATGAGCATAAACGGCTGCCGCCGGCCAGCGTGACCAAGATCATGACGATGTTGTTGATCCTGGAGGCGGTTCACACCGGGCGGGTCAAATGGGAGGAACCCATTACCACCTCTCCCTTTGCCGCTTATATGGGTGGGTCGCAGGTTTATCTGAAGGAAGGGGAAGTTTTTCCGTTGCGGGAGATGTTCAAGGCCATTGCCGTGGTTTCAGCCAATGATGCCAGCGCCGCGGTGGCGGAGCATTTATACGGTTCGGTTCAGGATTTTGTCGACCAAATGAACCGGGAAGCGAAACGGTTGAACTTAAAAGACACCCATTTCGCCAACGAAACCGGCTTGCCCGATCCGGAACATTATAGCAGCGCCTATGATCTGGCGGTCATCTCCCGGGAGCTGATCGCCAAATATCCGGAGGTGCTCGAGTATACCTCCATTTGGATGGATAAATTCCGCGACGGTCAATTTATCTTAAAGAACACCAACGACTTGCTCAAATCCTACCGGGGCGCCGACGGTTTGAAAACCGGCCACACCGATGAGGCCAAATTTTGCCTCTCCGGCACCGCCATACGTGACAATTTCCGGCTGATCTCCGTCATTTTGGGCGCCGAGACCAACCCGAAACGGGTGGCGGAAACCCAACGTTTATTGGACTACGGTTATCGAAATTATCAATTAAAGGTAATCAAAGATTCTAAACAGGCGGCCGGACAAGTATATATAAGGGAAGCGCAAAAAAGGGAAGTGCCGGTAAAAGTTGACCGGGCGTGGCGAGTGGTGGTCGAGCGGGGGCAGGATCAGTTGATCCGGACGGAAGTGGTTCCCGACGCCAAGCTGAAATTTCCGATCGCGGCCGGAGCCAAGGTGGGGCTGATCAAAGCGACGCTCGCCGGAAAAGAGATCGCCCGGGCGCCGGTTTTCGCCATGGAAAAAGTAAACCGGGCGAATGTGTTCACCCGCGGCTGGCGATGGTTCGTGGATTTCCTCGGCAGCCTGTTTCGAAAGAAGGTGAAATAAACCCGGTCGGTCCGGTTCGTTTTGGGGAGGAGTTGCCGACCCGGAGTAAGATGGCGCCAAGTTTGTTTCAAATATTTCGTGGGACATATTTAGCAGGATTCTCCAATTGCGTGCAGAAATCATTCATCCCGACCTAATTATGAAGGAAGTTACCAAATTACCTAAACCGGCGCGGATTTGACTGAAACATGCGCATTGTTGCGGATGACGGGATTTGGGAATCGGCGGCGTCTTCTTTTTTCATTTTGAAACGTCGATTTGCCATGTTGGGAGAGGACGGAAGGAGGCCGCGGGATGAAAATTACCCGAAACCAAAAAAGGCGGTTGCTGATTGGGGGCCTTTTGCTGTTTCTATCTGCGGAAACAGCGGGAGCGACCCATTTGTTGCAGATTGGCGCCAAGGGTGAACCGGTGCGGGAGATTCAAAGCTATTTACATCAACTCAATTATTTAAAGCCCGACCCCACCGGTTATTACGGACGGATGACTGCCGAAGCGGTAAAATCGTTTCAATTGGAGAACGGCCTGAAAGCCGACGGCAAGGTCGGGCCGGCCACCGCCAAACTACTGCGGCAGGCGGTCGCGAGCCGGAATAAGACCGTAACCTATATTGTGGAAGCCGACGATTCGCTGGAAACCATCGCCGAAACCTATCGCACTTCGGCGGCGGCGATTATGGCCCGGAACAATCTCCCCGGCAAACAGCTGACCGAAGGACAACGGTTAATCGTTCCGGTTGGCGAGACCCGCGCCGGGGTTGAAAACTCCCGGAACCGTCAAGCGGTGCAGTTGATTCCGTGGTCCATCGTCGCCCAGCTCTGGAAGACCGGCGCCGTCGCCCGGGTGATCGATGTGGAGACCGGGAAATCTTTTATGGCGCAACGGTATTATGGCTATTACCACGCCGATATCGAACCGCTGACCAAGCAGGACACCCGGACGTTATACGAAATCTACGGCAATCATTGGAGTTGGTCGCGGCGGGCGGTGATCGTTCAGGTGAAAAACCTTTACATTGCCGGTTCGATCAACGGGATGCCGCATGGCGGGGAAGCGATTTTCAACAATGATTTTAAAGGCCAGATTTGCTGCCATTTCCTGGGCAGTAAAATACATCAGGACGGCGAGGTGGATCCCGACCACCTGGCAATGATCCAACGGGCCGCCAACAGTTCGCTCGCGAAATTCCTGCCGCCGGAGGAGGCGCAACATCACAATGCGCCGGCTGCGACAGTCCCCGGAACGCATTCGCGCGGCGATTGAAACGAATCGGTCCTACGTATTGGCATCCGCCAATGCGTTTTTTTGTGTAAACGAAAACCCCCGGCTAAGCCGGGGGTTCAAAAAAGGCTATGCCTATGAGTAGAAAAGGGAAACCTCCCTTGCTAAAATGAATGTGGTTCGCCAACCGCATCAAAAGCAAAGGAGGCTATCCAAATGGATAGAGAAAGTTTAGCACATACAACTTGGAA
>JAEZFP010000015.1 GCA_023417475.1 Bacillota bacterium
ACATATCCAGCTTGCGTAATTATTCATCCAGCTTACTTATTCACATATCCAGCTTGCTGAACGACTCAGCAAGCTTACTTATTCACATATCCAGCTTGCGGAACGACTCAGCAAGCTTACTTATTCACATATCCAGCTTGCGGAACGACTCAGCAAGCTTACTTATCCACATATCCAGCTTGCGGAAGACTCCGGCAAGCTCACTTATTCACATATCCAGCTTGCGGAAGACTTCGGCAAGCTCCGTTTCCGAGCGAACAAAAGTCATCCGTCACAGTCTAACTTGGCGCCGCCGCTGGGGCCTTGACCTCACCCCCGCTGCGCCTCCCCTCTCCGACGTTGCTTTTTCGGTAAGCAGATCAGCGGCGAGGGGTGAACCGCCGGAATCCAGGGCCGACACCGCGTGATGGCTATTCCATTCTCCATCAAACGGCATCGGCATAAGATTCAACTCCGTCACCCCTCGCCGCTCGCCGCTGAACAACCTAACAGTACCGCTCCGGCGGAGAGGGGCCAGGGGGTGAGGTCAGGACAAAGCCAAACCCAAACAAAAAAAAACTTGCCGGGACTCCCGGCAAGCTCCCCGGCCTCCATCACCATGTTTTGAGAAACCGGCTGAAAATAATGCTGCGCAACAGCATCCGCAAGTCATAATTATGCGGGGGATCTTCGTCCATGAGATCCGGTTTCCGGGCGGTTTGATGAATCCTGGGGATGTCCAGATATTTCCGTTCGTCCTCCAGCTCCCCGATCCGCAGCGCTTCGGCGACCATCAAGCGGGCCACCGGTTGTAACCGTTGGACAAAATCGGCGCTTTGCCGTCCCCGCTGATCGTAGTTCAGCCGGACCGTATCCGGCAGGATTCCGGCCATCGCCCGCCGCAATAACGATCGCTCCCGGCCATCCCGGCAATACTGCTCCACCGGCACACTCATACAAAATTCGACCACCCGTTGGTCGAGCGTCGGATCACGAATAATCAACCGGTGCGCCAACGCGATTTTAGTATAGACGCCCGCCTGGTGGCTTAAATGAGCGGGGTCCAGCATTCGCCGGCGATACGAAAACGCATCCTTTTTTTCAATAAACAAGGGATCGTAATGATACTGCTTGAAACGAGCCGGTTGACCGATCCGGGCCGCAAAAGCCGGATTAATCGGGGACAGCCGCAACGGCGCGGCCCAGGCGGGGTTGCGCCGTTGGTACCAGGCTTTTTGGATCGGATACGGAAAGAAGAATTTCAGCACATCAACCAGCGTTCGCAGCGGGTTGGCTTGTTTACGATGGGCGGATTTCCGCAACTCTCCGATGAAGGCCGGCCATTTCCCGGAACCCAGAAGCGAAATCAGACATTGTTCCATGCTCCCGTAAGAGATGGTGGTATTGCCCACGCCGCCGGTTAACATGACGCCGATATTGTCGGCCTCAGCCCGCGCCAAAATTCCCTCGATCCAAAACAGGTTTTCCAAAGTCTTATAGGGCTGCTCGAGCAGTGCCATCAATCGGTCGGTATCGCTCAAAGCGTGTTTGCCTTCAAACCGGCAATACGTCACCGCGATATTGCCGCAATGCGCCCTGACCGCCTCAATAAAAGCGGTTTCGTCGGCAATCCGGCCGGTCGGCAGCCGGTTGCGATATTCCTTGAGCGGGATTGAACTGAAAGCCCGCAGCCGGCGGTCGCTCTTTTGCAGTTCGGCGGCGGCGATACCCGCCACCGAGGTGGAATCCAACCCGCCGCTAAGCATGATCCCCACCGGGCGGACGCTGCGGAGCCGGCAGCGAACCGCTTCGGCAAGGACGTCGCGCAACGCCGCCTCATATTCCTCGTCCGAATTCAACCGGAGCTCTTTCCGGCGCGACACGCTCCAATACTCGCTTTTGCGAACCCCGTCCTTGCCAACGGTCAAAGTATGGCCGGCCGGCAACATCAAAATATCTTGATAGATTGTCAACTCGCTATCCAATTGATGCATGACCGTCGGGATGGCCAGATAGTCGCTAATCCACTCTTCGCAGTATTTGTGGGAAATTTCCCGGTTGACAAATAGCGGCCGGATTAACGTGGCAAAGCTGAATAGCTTAGGGGAGAGATAATAATAAAAGGATCGTTTACCCATCTGGTCGACCGCGCAAAACAATTCCTCCGCCCGCCGGTCCCAGATGGCAAAGGCAAAGTCGCCCACCAAATGCGCGGGACATTCCCGCCCCCATTTTTGATAGGCTTTCAAGATCAAACGGCTATCGGTGAGCGCGGCGCGGCAGGTAGGATCAATATCCAAAGCATCCCAAAGCTCCGCCCGGTTGTCGATAATGGCATCGGCGGTGATAACAGCCTGAGCTTGGGGATCGTCATCGGGAAGGACCTCGCGCAGCGATTCCGGCGTAACGCATTGGAGTTGACAACCAAAATACAACGCCCCGTCCTTCCAGTCGCCCGGGCGATCCGCTTCATGCCGGCCTAACCCGTTCAGCAACGCCAGCGCAATTTGCGGATCAACCGGCGCGCCGTCCCGGCGATAAATGCCACAGATGGAACTCACCGCGCTCCTCCTCGATTGACCAATAATTCACCGGACGCCCGGGAACGTCAAACAGCCACCGTTTTACGCGAACGCGGCTCCTTACGGACGTCGACCCCAAGCTTGAATCCGGTAAAACGTCGCACTGCCTGAAGCAATACAGCCCAAGTTTCTCATAGGGTGTTCCCCCCGCCGCAACCGGTCATCCGCCGTCTTAGCCAATTGAGGGGCCGGATCAGATAATATAAGGGATACAGTCTTTCCGGAAGGGAAAGCCATTGGAAATCCTCGTAAGCCGGTTCAAACAACGAGCCGAGATAGGCTAACTTTTCCCCGACTCCCTTACAAAGCAACCAATGATATTGTTTCTCACGCCAAAAATTCTTGGGGATGATTCGAAAGCGCCGGTCCGGTTCATCTTCCGGTTCCGACAGTTCCGCCAGGACGATCCGCGCCAGACTGCGGGCGGTTTGATCCCGGTTCGCCGCTCGCAACAACGTTTCGGGCAAGGGCACTTCCAGTACTCGGTCCAGCAGAATAAGCGTCTGATGCAGGACCGCCCGCAACCCCGATTGATCCGCCAACCCGGTAATTTGGTTCCAATCAAGCTCCGGTCGAACCCTAAGCCAACGCTCGATATCTCCCAACCAGCGCAAGCGGAACCAACGATGCCTACTCCCGTGGGCGATCAAAAACAGCAACTGTTCCCCGTCGCGCCAGCCGGCGGCCAACCGATCGGCTCGTTGGTTCGCCGCAGCCGCAACCCACGGAAACTCCAACCCCAGACAGTCGAGTTTCCAATGAAGTTCCAGACAGATATGCCGTTCCGGCGCAAACAATGTAAAGTGATGATACCGTTTGACGTATTGTTGCAGTTGCCGCGGCGTCACCGTTGTCGGATGAGTCCTTTGATATCCGGCTTTTTTCAAAATTTGTCCGGCTTTTTCCAAATCGGACGCGGCGACGAGAATATCCAGATCGCGGGACGGGCGTAACGTCAGATCGCCATAAAGTTGCACCGCCAGCGGCGGACCTTTCAAAACGAGCATCGCCACGCCGTTCCGGGCAAAATCCTTAGCAACCCGTTCCAGTTCCGCCGCCAAACCCATCGCGGCAAAAGCGTTTTGGCGATACTCCCGTTGCAATGTCGCCATAACGTTCGCGGGAACCGGCGCGTCGTTCAAACCGTACAGCGTCTTATACGCCAACGGAAACACCCGGTGCCGCCGGATCAGCCGCATAAAAAGCTCCCAACGGAACGGTCCCGCGATTAAGCCGCTGATTTTCACCGGATCCGGACTGGAATCAGTCATGCACCAAAGCAACAACCGCAGTTCGGGGTCGATTGGAAGCGCCGGTCGGCGATTTTTCAGGCCCGCTTCCCCTTTGGTCAAAACCGGCGTATCTCCGAAGCTGGCGATCACTTTGAAACCGGCTAGCCCCCGGCGCCCGGTGATCACCGCCGGTCCGACCCTAAGCCAAGCGTGAGCGCTTAAGCCGGAAGCTTCCCGCCGCCTGACTCCAAGGTACAACGTATTGGCAATTCCCAGCTGCCGTAGGACAATCTTCCCGGCGATCGCCCGGACCAGGCAGCGACTTTGCCATGGCGTATGCCGTCCGACCAACTCCACCGCCCGACCGATTTTCCGGGACAACGCAATTTTCGCTTGATCCTCCCCGGGAGAGGTCTCCCCGCCCGGTTTGCCGAGATATTTGCTTACCCAACGAAACGGCAGCAACAGCAGGAGCATTCGGATGAGCGCGGTCCAACCGAAAATGCGGACGGTCAACCACCGGTCCGCCCCCGGGAGACGCGCCCATTGGCAGCAGGTCTTAAACAATTGTCACGAGCCCTTCCGCAATCAGCTTGTCCAGAAAAACGCCGACATCGCCATAACACGTATCGGCCGACACCGCGTATTCATGACGCAAAGTCCGGATGATTTCACCGACAGTCGCCGGAGTGGCGGTCAACTCCCAAATCCGGCTTCCCACCGCATCCAATCCGTAATATTTCCCCCGGTCGATACTGAGCAGCGCCGTTGCGCCGTCCAGATCGGCGGCGATTAAGCCTTCGGCCCGGGCGACGACCGTTTCAAGCCGAATCAACGGTTGTTGTTCCATTGCCAAACACGCTCCTTTTTGGTAGATCCTCCTCGACCAAAGCAACCTGGTCCGCCATGGTAAATCCCTTTGCCGGCCGGGTGATTCGGGCGACAGCGCTATGACCCGCCAATCCAGCCGCTTGTCGGAATAGCGCCTCCCGCAGACCCAGCCCGCCGGCGAAACCCGGTCGGTAAATGTTCTTCATGATCAACGTCAGTTTATCCAGACCACGAAGCGCCACGAAGTTCACTCCGCCGTCGGACGCCACCCGCAGTTCGTAGATTGCTCCCAATCGTTGCGGCGTGTCGCAAAACGACTGGACAACGGGTATGGCGTATTTGTCAACCCTTCCGTAGATCCTGCCGCCAGCGGCCCCGGCATTTCCGGTCGCCGCCAAACTGTCCCGCCATAATTTTTGTTGGGGATAGGCGGGGTAAACCAACGGCCTTCCCGTCGCATCAAACCCCACCGCCGCCAGATCGTCGGTTAACAAGCGATATCCTTGACGGCGTAACGCCGCCGCCAAAGTGGACTTCCCCGCTCCACGCGCTCCGGTAATGATGCAACACAACTTCCCCTTTACGACCGCACTGCCGTGAATGGGCAAAATCCCCCGTTGCATAAGCAGCGCGCCCAACGCCGAACCCAGCAGAAAAAGACGGACCGCTTTCGGATCGCTAGCGGGAGCGGGCTCAACCACAATTTGATTACCGTTTTCAATCCAATAGTTCCCGACCTTCGGGACCCACAGCAGGAGTTGACCCGGCGCCGCCTGAAAATGCCCCGTACTCACCGGCGCCCCGGCAATCCCGGACGGAGTTGCCCCGACCTCAATCCGCACAGCCGGAATTCCCGAAGCGCTTGGCAGTTCGGGTAGGGGGATTGCGGAGACGATATTCAGCCCGAAGGCGCGATAGGGATAATGATTCATTGTTTTGCCCGCGTTTCCAATTTTAATCATATTATCAGATCAGATGTCGCTCTACCGCTGTTACGAGTCATTCCCGGATTCATTAACGCTATCAAAGCCAAATCCCCCCTCGCACTCGGTCTCATTGATATCAAGCAAGCTGATTTGCGGGGATACCCATGGCTTTTTGACTGGCTCGTTCTCCATCTCCAAACCTCCTACTCCAAATTCCGGATCCGCAGCTGATCGGTTGTCCCGTTACTCTCCTGCCAAGCTATATACAGTTTCCCATGATACTCAATCAGGTCGAGCGCCGTTGCGGCCTTGGCGGCGTCGTAGTTAATCCCACCGTTGTCCGCGGCTTGCCAAGTTGCGCCATTATACGACTTGAACCGGATTAAGCCGTTCTCCGTCCAAGTGGCAATCAAGACGCCTTGATCGCCATAGGCGTTCAACATACTGATGCTCTGCGCGGAGTCGTAGTTGATACTGTCGCTGCCAGCCCAATCCCATGAAATTCCGTTATACTTTTTAGCCCGTCCCTGATAAAATCCACCCGCGTTTTTCTCGATCCACACAAGATATAACTGTCCACTGCAGTTTACCAGGATGGGAGCGACTGCGGTTTTGGCGGCGTCATAATCCAAGATGCTGTTATCCGCCGCCGTCCAGGTGTTCCCGGCATTTCCGTCGTATGATTTAACCCGGATATTACCCGCTTCACCCCAAGCGGCAAAGAGTTTTCCGTTATAAACGGCCATGGTGGGCGCCAACGCTTTGCTCGTGGCGTCAAAGTTTAACGTTCCTTGATCCGCCGGCTCCCAACCGCTCGATCCAAGACGTTTGACCCGGATCTGCTCGACGGCGGTTTTTTCGGTCCATACCGCATACAGCGCGTTATTGTAGCTGATCAATTTGACGTTATATGCTTTATTGGCGGTATAACTCAGATTGGCGCTGTCGCTCCAAACGCCGGTCGCGTCATGATAGCGCCGGAGATACACTTGATAGCGATCCGGCCCGGTCTCTTCATACCAAGCGAGATATAAACTGCTTTGATAATCGATCAGCACCGGGTTATATGCTCCCGCGTCCGGATTGACATTCAGGCTGTCGCCAATCAAGTTCCAGTTCAAACCGTCATATTGCTTGACCCGGATCTGGGTGTGACCACTTTGGTATTCAGCCCAGGCTACGTAAAGTTGCTTATTATGCACCATCATTTTCGGGGTGAGCGCCCGGTTGGCTTGATCAAGGTTCAAGCTTCCGCCGTCAATCGGCGCCAACGGTTCCTGCCCTTGCAAGTAAGGATAACCGATACCTTGGTGAATTGACCAGGTATTGGTAAAATCCCAGCCGCTGAAGGCGCTTTGATCTTTCATCGCGCCGGTTAACGCCGCCATTCCTTTCCCGACATCGCTCTGCCCGGTGGTCTGGCTGTCGTAGTAGGATCCGTTGACAGTCCCGTCATTGACGCCAATCAGCCCGCCGGAGCTTGTCCCATGCACCGCTCCGGAAGCATAGGTTTGGGTCACTACGGCGTTACTGGCGTTGTAGCCCAACAAACCGCCGCAACCGGAACCGCCGCTTTGGGTGACGTCGCCCTTGGCGTAACTATTGACGATGGTTGCGCCCGTGGCTTGATATCCAACTAACCCGCCGGCATAATTGGCCGAGCTAACAACGACGACGGCGGTTCCGGTTTGCCCGATGTCGGTATACCGGCTGAGACCGACCAGTCCACCGCAGTTCGTGACGGCGCTCAGCGTTCCCGCGGCGTAAACGTTTTGAATGACAATTTTTTGGGTGGCGGTCCCTTCGCTATAGCCGGCGAGGCTGCCCGTTCCCGCTCCACCGTTAACGTTCAATTGCTCCAGGCGCAAGTTCTTAATCACCGCTCCCGGTCCGAAACAACCAAACAATCCGACCCCGCTTGCCGCGGCGCGGTTAATAAATAAGTTGCTGACGGTATGTTTGGCCCCATCAAAATTCCCGGTAAACGGACCGCTGGCGTCGGCGATAGGTCGCCAACCGGCCCCACCGTCATACGCGGTTCCATACGAAGACAAATCGATATCGGCGTCGAGTTTAAAATAGGAACCGAGCCGGTAGCGCACCTTATCCAATTGGTCCGCAGTTTTGATGATATAGGGCTGATCAACCGTTCCCGCGCCGCCGGCGAAATAGGCCGTCGGGGTGACGCCGGCCGATACCGGCGATAAGGCGCTGTTTCCCGCCGCATTCGTAGCCGAGACGGCAAAAGTATAACGTAACCCGTTGGTCAAACCGGTCACGGTTAGATACGTACCGGTTGTGTCAACGGTCTGAACCGGCGTGACGCCCTGGAAGCAGTAGACCGTATAATGCGTAATCGGGCTGCCCCCATTGTCGCTAGGCGAAATAAAACGGACGACGGCGTCGGTATCTCCGGCAGTGGCGGCGACACCGGTCGGCACGCCGGGAATGGTAATATAGTCGATCGAAAACGCGGCGGCGGCGGTATTCTCGTTGCCTGCCGCATCCTGCGCGACTCCGGCGGCGATATTGACGGTGACCGCACCCGCACCGGCCGGCGTAATGTCCACCGTATAAGTCGTTCCACTTCCGCCAAAACCGTTCTTGATCCCGTTGGTAACAACGATGTCGTCGACTTCAAATCCGGTTACGCTTTCACTGAAATTAACGGTGACGGGAATCGGCGCGTTTTTAGTCGGATTCGGGGCTATGGAGGTAATCGTCACTGCCGGGGCCACGGAATCATAAGTACGGCTTAACCGCACTGCGGCGCCATTGCCGTTCCCAGCGGCGTCTTGCGCAACATTCGCCGCCACATCGACAGTTACCGTTCCTTGACCGGAGGGAATAATCTCCACTGTATACGTATAGGGGTTAACCGTGGCGAACCCGCTTTTGGTTCCATTCCCGACCGCGATATCCGCAGCGGTAAATCCGGTCACCGCCTCGCTGAAGGTGATGGTTACCGGTATCAGCGGCGTGTTGGTCCAATTGGGCGCGGCGGCGGTAATCGTTACCGTCGGCGCAACCGTATCAATCGTGATTCCCGAGGTATCAACGCCGGTCAACGTGAGTTCCGCATCATTACCGGCGGAGTCTTTCATGGTCGCCGTAGCGCCGTTCAGATCCAGCGCGGCTCCCAAGGTGAGGCCGTCGGGATCGTTCTTGCCGGACTCCACCTGATAGCGGAAGACCAAGTTATTGGTTCCCGAACCCCCGTTGTAACTTGCATATACCGTTTCCGATCCGATCGTAATGGGGAGTCTGGGCGTTCCAATCGCCGTAACCGCCTTATTGAAAGTAACGGTAAAATCGACCAAATCACCCAGTTTATACACTCGGTTCGTCGGAGGGGTTATCCCGACAATAAACGGGGGTAAGGGATACAACTTTACCCGGACCTGCATTATCCCTAAGCCGTATCCGGTTTCTTCGCCCCAAGCGAGGTACAAATTTCCGCCCGATACCGCGAGCGCCGGGGTAGACGCCCTACAATCGCCATTGACATTTTGGCCGTTCGCATCGTTACCGTCGATAAATGTCCGGCTGGAGCCATCATAACGCGCGACGCGGATCCGATACGGTCTAGTCGTCGGCGCACTGAATCTTTCACTCCAGGTAATATAAAGCGCGTTACGAAAGGCGAATAACCCGGGCGCTTGATTGACCGCCGCCGGTTCGCTTTGATTAAAGTTCAGTCCATAAGCTCCCCCGCCGTCCGCCCAATCCCAGCCGCCATTGTGATATTTTCGCAAACGGATCTGGCTGTATACGGCGGGGGCAGTTGGACTTTCATTCCAAGCCAGATACAACGTGCCGTTTAGATCCGCCAACCTTGGTTTGTAGGCATTTTTAGCAGGATTAAAATTGAACGATTCGGCGGCGCCATCGTTGACAAAACTCCATAATCCGCCGCTTGGATCGTAACATTTGATTTTAACCAGATTAACTGAATTATTCTCCAACCAAGCCGTATATAATTTGCCATTCGACGCCGTCATAACCGGGTAGGTCGCATCGTTAGCGCTCGACTGATTGAGTCCGGCGTCGCCGTTGCCGTCAACCGCGCTCCAGCTTGTCCCGTCCAAAACGCTGACCCGGACCTGCCGTGGACTTGCCGCATGGTCGGCGCCGGAAGATTCCACCCACGTCGCATAGAGTTTACCTCCCATTACCGTTAACGCGGGGTGATACGCGTAAGCGCCCGGGTGATGATTGATCGAATTGGTATAATTAAACGTTTGGGTATTTTGAACCCAAGTCCACGTTCCGTCTTGGTACTTTTTGACCCGGATCAGATTGGTGCCGCTGTGTCCGGCGCCGTTTTGATCATCTTCCGACCATGCCACATATAAAGCGTGGTTATACGCTGCGACAGCAGGTTCGCTTTCGGAGGCCAACGCGTTTCCCGCGGTATAAATGAGTCCTCCGTTATCGATAAAGCTCCAATTGCCGTCGCCGTTATGGACCTTTACCCGAACCAAATTATTTTCCAGCCAAACCGCAAACAACGTTCCATCGACGTCTTGAAGTTTTGGTTCCGTTGCCGTTTTGCTGGAGTCATTGTTAATCCCGGTCGTTAAACCTCCGTCCATTGCGGACCAAGTCTGGGCCGGTACGGCGTTTGTCCCAGCAAAACTCAACAGTAAGCAAAACGCGATCGCGATTCCCAAAATTTTCCCCCACCGAATCGACGCTAGAATCATTTTTTCCCCTCCCGTCTTCACTTTGATTCGCTTTGCCGGTTCGATTGAAATATGGTGACCGGCAGTTTCTCAACCGGATAATAACATACCCGGAGAGCGCATTCTCTCGCGGGTATGCCACGGTTGAAGAAGAACATATAATTTTTTCTGACGCCGTTCATTCCATCCCTTCCCCCGTGGAACGGCGAATCCTTAGAACAACACGACAACCGTATACGAAGTGACTTGGCCCCCACTGCTTTTAATCGTGATCGAAATAAGGTTTTCTCCCGATTGCAAATTGACCAGCAATGGGTTGCCGCTGGCCACCGCCACATTATTCACCCTAATCTCGCCGGCGCCGGTCGGAGTCACCAACACGCTGGCCACTATCGCTTCGGCCGAATAGGTATAGATTTGCGGCGCAAACGTCGGAGATAAAGGAATTATGGACAAATCCCCGGGATTTTGCAGTTGCAAATTGGACAAGTACACTGGAGCGGCCGAAGCCCGCGTCACGATGAGATTATATTTGTCCGTCATTGTCCGGTCCGCCGAGGTCACCGTCACTCCGATGACGTT
Source organism: Bacillota bacterium (assembly GCA_023417475.1). Taxonomy (GTDB): domain Bacteria; phylum Bacillota; class UBA4882; order UBA8346; family UBA8346; genus JAEYPR01. Next base: position 10,818 of record JAEZFP010000015.1, read on the forward strand.
CGTGCCGATACCCAACGGAACAGTCGCCGGCAGCGAATATGTTTCCGAATCTTTCCCAACGGTGACAGTGGCGGTGTTCTGCTGCGCAACCGGAGTAATGGTGATGTTTTGCACCGAATTGGCCACATCCACCGAATAATCAAAAACTTGCGGCGTAAAAGCCGGAGAAAGCGTTCCCGGACTAACCGTCAACGACGCCAGGTAGGGCGGGTTGTCCTGGTTGTAAACCTCAAGATCGGTAATGGACGCGACCTTATTATTGACACTTAGCCCTTTGGTGATCGCGACGCGGAGATAACGAACCTCAACCGGCGCAGTCAGAAACGTCACCGAACTATTGATATTTCCAATATAAGAGCGGAGCGTAGCCCAATTGATAAGATCTAAACTGCCTTGAATCATAAAATCTTGTAAGTTATAATTGCTAGTCCAACCGGCAGCGGTGTCCCCCATCATTTTGATAACGACTTGATTAATCCAATTGGGAGCCAACAGATCCACCATCATCCAGGTCGGCATATTGGCGTCCACCCAACGGCTGGTCTTTGAGGACGATCCGTTGACCGCCCGGTTTGGGGTGAACGGGGCAAATGAACTTTGCGACTGAGCCGGTTTGTTTAACGCTATATTTGAAGACATTGATTCGCCTTCCTTTCTCAAGCTCTTGGCCTGATGTTATCGGATAAATTTAAATTTCCTCAAGTCCGCGGCGGAAATAACCCTGCAGTCACCATGACATAACGTAATTTCGGATCCGGTTCCAAGCCCAACATGTTCGGTAGTGCAAACGTGTTGATGCCGTCTCCGCCAAAGGTATTGCCAATTAACGCAAACAGCGTCGAATTATCCCGAATATACAAGATACGGCCGTCGCAGCGCATCATATCGATGGTGTCAAAGGTAAACGCAACCAACCGGATAAGCGCCATGTAGTCGTCCATTATTTAAACCTCCTTTAATCAAATCACTCCCAAAAACTACTGCCGTGACGGATAATAGCCGGCGTAACAAATGCAATACATCACTCCGGGCGGGGCGGCGTTCGATAGATTGGGCAGGTTGAAGGTGGTCGTCCCATTCCCGCCGAAGGTGGTGCCGATCAATGAATATAAGGCCGAATATTGACTGATTTGCAACGTCGCTCCGTCGCATTGTAAAGCACCAACGGTGCTATAATTAAATCCTTGCAGAAAAATGGATCCAATCGTTTCTTCCATCAATTGAAACACTCCTTTCATCATCAATGCGGGTTGTCATTTTCGTACCGGGAAAATTCCTTCGCTGGCGATGCAAATTATTGTGCCCGGCGCTTCCGATTTAACAAAATTCGGCACGGCGAACGTGAGGCCGCTACGGCCAAACCGGGTCCCGATCACCGCGAACAATGGTTGGTATTGGGTGACTGACAATTCCGCGCCGTTGCATTCCAACCAACCTTCCGGAGGATTGGAAAATGCGAATGTGCGAATCTCTCCAATAAAATTATCCATCTTGTTTTCCTTTCAAAAATTGGTTTACAATTATTCCCGTATCGGATAAAGGCCCATGATCGCGATGTAAAACTTCATTCCCGTCGGCGCGCAGTCGCTCAAATTGGGTAAAGCATAGGTTGTCCTCCCGTCACCTCCGAATTGATTGCCGATTAATGAATAGAGGGCGGTGTTTTGCCTGATTTGCATTATTGCGCCGTTACATTCAGCCCAACCAAACGGGACAAAATTAAATGGAAACAATTTTATTTCTGCTAGATAGGGGTCCATGTCGTTTCTCCTTTCTTATAAATGTAATGGTTGTAAAATCCGACCAATTAAATTAATTACCAATCCAAACTTTCCTATTTTTATCTAATCATAAAAAGCAAAAAACCACATCATACCAAAGTATGAGAAAAGACAATAAAAAAGGATATCCGCAGCTTACGCAAATATCCATTAAAGCTTTTCGTGAAAAATTTCCAAGCGACAATATACTTCAATGACGAGGCAGTCCTTCCTACTCTAACAAACCGGCCTCACGGGCCAATTTGACGCATTGCAAGCGGTTTTTTACCCCTAACTTGCCGTAAATATTCCCGGTATGGCATTTAACCGTCGACAAACCGATGCCCAATTTCCGCCCAATCTCCTGATTGGTATCTCCCTCCAGCAGCAAAGCAAGAACCTTTCTCTCCTGACCGGTCAGCAGCTTTTTTTCTCCCGCGGCCGCAGTTTCGCGCCCGGCCAACGGATAGGTTCGCAAATTTTCAGCGATCTGCTTATGCAACTCTTTGACAAACGCGATGAGCGGAGCGCTATCTGTTTCATTCCGCTCTTTGCGGCGCAGTTTGAGAAATCGCGCCAAAAGATCCGCCATCGGCGCTCCCTCGTCAATATAACTCCGAATATAGCCCTTCTCGCTTCCGAGCCATAGTGATTTTTCGAGACAAAGAGCCGCGCCGGACTGATCGTTATTTTGATACGCTACCATTGCCAGCAGGTTTAATACTTCGACAAGACTATGGGGCCGGTCGGTCCCTGCGGCGAAGGTTTGCAGCCGCGTCAAAAGCAGTTCGGCGTCACGCCAACGTTCTTTCGCCATCAGCACCCGGGCGTACACCAGCAGTTCGTACTCACGCACCCGGCTGATCTCCATAAAAATATCCAGTTTGCATGCGTTAAGCCATTGCTCTGCCTGTTCGAACGCCGCACTGTCCAAAAACAACCGGCACCGAAACGCCTCAACCATCGACCGCCAGTGGATCCGGGTGCCGCATTGCAAACTCCTGTTGCATTCATCTAAAGCGGTCTGAGCGCCCTGGAGATCCCCCCAGGCTTTTCGCAACCGCGCGATATTAATCATGACCGGGACGAATGCTCCCGGACAATCGGCGGCCCGGGCCTCCTCCAGCCCTTCCAACAGATAGGGAAAGGCTTCCTCAAGCCGGTTGTTTTCATAAAGATATTCGCCGGCAGCCAACGGCGCATAACCCGGATTAATGGAGATCATCCGCCGGTAATCGGCAACCATTTTCCGATAGCTTTCCGGATTCGCCCCAAAAAGCTCCACCACTTCGTGGTTGGTACAACGATAGAAATAAATATCGGTCGTGTTTAAATCCAGGTATCCGACCATTTTATAATAGCCGTCGGTATTGGCGATTGCCGCCGCTTTGATGTATGATGGCAAGTCCCGGATCTTACCCTCTTTCATGAGTTGGTTGGCCTTGATCAAACAAATTACCGTTTGCGACCTGTTGTTTAATTCCCGATTGGCAGTGTATTTTTCCGTGGCGGCCAGACTGTCCATTCTCCCAATCCATTCCCGGGCCAGGTCAAAACGGTTCATTTCCGCGTAATACAACGCGTATTCGGCGCAGATCAGAAAGCTCCGTCGCTGATAGTCCTCGGGCAACCGGACAATCCAGGAAAGCAGCCGCGTGAATTCCTTCCGCGGACCCCAATAGTTAATCTGTTCTTCAATCAGGCTTACGGCTTCCCGATAGGCGCCGTAGTCCAAAAAGTGTTCAATGGCTTTGGAAGAGATGCCATTCTCCAGATACCAGGAAGCAGCTTGTTTGTGAAGCACCGGGAGGAGCTGTGAATTTCGCTCCAGCAATTGGCGGTATAAAAACTCTTTAAACAGAGGGTGAAAGGCGTATTCCCGGTTATCTTCATCCAACGGGGTAAGAAAACCGTTACGTTCACTGATCTCTTGCAACAGACGATCGGCGTTGGCATCACCGGTGACCGCATCACATAACGGTCCGCAAAGGACGTCCAGAATCGAGATCTTCATGGCAAAGTCCTGTTTTTCCTCGGGCCAGAAGTTCAATACTTCATCTTTCAGGTATTGATTAATATCGTTTTTGCATTTAATCAACGGACCTCTGAAGATATCCCGTCCCCCGCTTTCCTCCAGCGACATGGCGATGGCCACCAAAGCCGCGCCCCAACCCTCCGTGTTATTTTCAACCTTTTGGAGCTCGGTGTTGGTGAGCGAAAAACCCCGGATATGATAAAAACGGGCGATTTCTTCCGACTGAAAGCATAAATCTTGAAAATCGATCCGCAGCAATTGCGATGTAATTCCGTGTTTTGCCAATTCCAACCGGGGCTCTTCCCGGCCGATCAAAACCACATGCATTTTCGGGGGTAGATAGTTGATAAGATAGGACAATCCCTTAATAATGGCGGGATTGGTGATGCGGTGAATATCATCGAGGATGAACAGGAAGTCGTCTTTCCGATCGGTTAGCCAGTCGATCAAAATGTTCAGGTGAATGTTGGCGCTCGTTAATTCCGGCGCGGCGAAGACAAAATCCACGCTTCGGCTTAGTCCGGCCGCTATTCCGTCCAATGCGGCGCAGCAATAACGCCAAAACTCCGTGGGGTTGTTGTCAACGGCATCCAATGAGACCCAGGCCGCGAGCAACCTTCGTTTTTCCAACCATTCCACCACGGCGGTGGTTTTGCCATAACCGGCCGGCGCCGTGATCAGGGTAACTTTGCGTTTGAGCGAATGATCCAACTTTCGAATCAGCCGTTCCCGGGAGATTAAATACGGATTGGCACCCGGTTTCGTGTATTTGGTCTTGATCAATCCGCTACGAATTTCCACTTCGGTCATTCCCCACGCCACTCCCCATACTGACGGTCCCCGGCTACACTCCTTTACCTACATTCCTATATTATCACATCAATGGTCAATGTTGGTAGAAAAATTATGTAACCCAACACCTCCTTCTCTCGGATAGACGGAAATAACGGCCAACAAAAAACACCCCAAAAATGAGGTGTTGGTTTACCGTATAATCTCCCTTTTGGTACGCTTCTGTCCTTGTGACCGTGAAAATGAGCGCTCCATATCTTTACCAACTTCCACTACCAGAAATAGCGATGGGTTTTCTCCCGGTACTCTTCATATTCTGAACCAAACGCCGCTTCCAAATGCTTTTCTTCCGCTAAAACCAATTGATGAAACGTATAGATTACCGCTACCATCGTCATCAGTGTCGGTAGGTCTTGATAGATAATCACTAAACCGAATGTCATTACATAACACCCAAGAAAAGCCGGGTTGCGGCTGAATTGATAAATTCCGTCCGTAACAAGCCGAGTCGCCGTTTGTTTGTCGATTCCCACCCGCCAGGAATCTTTCATCCAGTACATCGCGGCGGCAAACAAGGTTATCCCAATGAATATGCCGATTAATCCATAGATCTTCATATACGAATTGGGCATCAGACAACAAATATAACTGTCGAGGAACTGTTTGAAAAACACTTCGCCAATCCAGACCATCATCCATAGGAACGCTGCCAGTTTAACTTGGAGCTCCACTCTCTTTAATTTGCGCGGTTTGTTCCCTTGGGTGAAGGCATACGCATTAATTTTCGCTTTTTGACGTAAGACGATCAGTTTCCATAGGAACAACCCGCTAAAAAGTATGAGCAGCAATAATGATACCTGATTGGTCCAATGCATGATGAATACCTTTTCCTAATGTTTTTTGCCAAATCTCAAGACCCGCGACGCATTAAAAACAGCCAACAAGGTCACTCCCACATCGGCGAAGACGGCCTCCCAAATGCTGGCCACACCGAAAGTGCCTAATACGATGAAGAAGACTTTGACTCCCAACGCCATATAAATATTCTGGCGGACAATCCGGCCGGTTCTGCGGGCGGTCTCGACCGCGACCGCCAGTTTGGAAGGGGCATCCTCCATTAAAACAACATCGGCGGCTTCAATGGCAGCGTCACTGCCTAATCCGCCCATGGCGATTCCGATATCGGCACGGGTGATGACCGGAGCGTCATTGATTCCATCCCCGACAAAGGCCAATTTTTGTTTGCGGCGATTTACCAAATCGCGCTCAATCGCTTCTACCTTTTCGACCTTTTCTTCGGGCAGCAATTCCGCGTAATACGAGTCGATTCCCAGTTGGCGGCTCACCCGTTCGGCGACGGATTTTTCATCCCCGGTCAGCATGACGGTTTTTCTGACCCCAAGTTGTTTTAAGCGGCGGATCGCCTCTTTAGCGTCGGCTTTCAACTCGTCGGAAATGACAATATAACCGGCGTAAACACCGTCGATTGCCACATAAACGGCAGTCCCCGCAATATCGCAATCTTCATGCGGGATGTTGGCTTGATGCATTAACCGGTCATTCCCGGCCAAGACTTTGCGCCCGTCAACCGTAGCGCTGATCCCGTGGGCCGGTATTTCACGATAGTCCTGAACCAAATCTTCGGCAACTTCCTGGCCGGTAAGCTCCCGATAAGCATCACGAATTGATTTGGCGATGGGGTGGGTGCTGAAAACTTCGGCGCCGGCCGCCGCCGCTAACAATTCTTCCTTTGAAACGTTATTTTTCGGGGTAAGCTCCGTCACTTTAAAGACGCCTTTGGTTAACGTGCCGGTTTTGTCAAAAACAACGGTGTCCACCCGTGCTAAAGCATCAAGAAAGTTCGCTCCTTTGACCAGAACTCCCCTTCGCGAAGCGGCTCCGATTCCCCCGAAATAACCCAACGGAATCGAGACCATTAACGCGCAGGGGCAGGAGATAACGAGTAGAACCAAAGCCCGGTAAAACCATTCGCTAAATGATGCGCCCTGAATAAACAATGGCGGTAAAAAGGCGATGATCGCCGCGATAATCACCACCGCCGGCGTATAGTAATTCGAAAACACCGTAATAAACTGCTCGGTCGGAGCCTTCCGTTCGCTGGCTTTTTCAACCAGATTCAAGATCCGGGCGACCGAGGAATCTTCAAACGGTTTGGCTACTTTGACGACCAAAAGCCCCTGGCCGTTAATCATTCCCGATAATACGCTTTCGCCGGGTTCCACCTTGCGCGGAACCGACTCGCCGGTCAAGGCCGACGTATCCACAAACGAAGTCCCTTCCGTCACTTCCCCGTCCAAGGGAACCTTTTCCCCCGGTTTCACGATGATGAACTGACCGACTTGAACTGCTTCCGGTTTTACCTGCCGCGAGCCGCCGTTCTCTTTTAGGTTGGCGTATTCCGGCCGGATATTTAACAGCGCGGTGATTGAACGGCGCGAGCGGTTAACAGCCCGGCCTTGGAAATACTCGCCGATCGCATAAAACAACATCACGCCGACCGCTTCCGGCAATTGATGAATTGCCAACGCCCCGCCGGTGGCGATGGTCATTAAAAAGTTCTCATCGAACCATTGCCCGCGGATCAACTTTTTAAAAGCGCCCGTTACCACCGGCCAACCCACCATGAAGTAAGCCGGAGTCAAAACCGCCCATTCACCCCAGGAAAACGGCGTCCGATGCAGTTGCTCGTTAAAAATGAAGCCTATTAAAAATAACACCGCCGAGGCCATTATCCGGACGATCTCACTTCGGCCCTCCGCCGCTTCGGGTTCGACCGCAGCCTTTGCAACGTCTTTTTTTCGCAAGATTACGTCGGGTTCTATTTTCGCAATTAACGCTCCGGCTTGTTGAAAATACTCTTGAGGTAACTCGACGCTTTTGGTGGCGAAGTTTACTTTGACGTTTTCCAAACCGGAGATCTTATTGAGCTCGGCTTCAATCACCGCCGCGCAATTAGCGCAATCCAAACCGTCAAGCGTGCAACGAACCGCCGTTTTCTTCGTTGGTTCCAAGCGCACCTCGGGTTCCACCCGGGCAATCACCCTCCGGACCTCATCCGCCAACTCTTCCGGGATGTCAATGCTTAATGTGTGAAAATTGACGCTGACTTCTTCAAGTTGTTTGATTTTCCGAAGTTCCCGTTCAATCTTTCCCGCACAATTTGGGCAGTCCAAACCCACTAAGGTGTAACGCATCGTTCCTGCCTTCTTTCTATTGATGATAACCGCAATAAAACCGGGCAATTATTACTTTTTCCAGTTAGCTTTCCAATTATCGTTCTTCAGCGAAATGTTCTTGGGCTTCCCGGATTAAGTGTAGGATATGTTCATCGTCCAGAGAGTAAAAGACCATCTTGCCATCCCGGGCGTATTTCACGAGCCGCAGCGCTTTCAAAAGCCGGAGATGATGAGATACCGCCGGAAGAGTCATTTCTAAGATTTCGGCAATATCACAAACACACAAAGTACGGTGGGCCAAAAGGTATAAAATTTTGGTCCGGGTCTCATCTCCCAAGACCTTAAAAATTTCCGAGAGTCCGGCGACTTCCAATACCTTATCTTGCAACGCTGCCACGTTTTCATGGGATGGGCATATGCTATCGCAGAGATCTTCATTACGAACCTGCAGTGAAGTTTTTCGATCCGTCACTCCCAATTCTCCTCTCTAAAAACGATTAAGCAATCATTTAATCGTATTATATGCCAGTGGTAATCCATCTGTCAAGTTTAGTATAGAATAAAGATTCGATCGACTCATTTTACTTAAAAAAACCCCGGAGTTTACTTCCAAGGTTTTTGCAGCATGACGAAACACCGCCAACTACATTGATACCATTACCGAAAAAATATCTTGCGTTCCCAAAGCATACCTTAAATTTTATCCGAAATGTGTCGATATAGGATAATAATAGCCGCCCTGCGGATCAACGTTCGCATTTTGCATGATCAACCGCGTCGAAAGGAGCAAAAAAACATGATTTGGAAACCAAAATACCAATTGGGTGTCCCCCAAATCGACGACCAGCATCAAGAACTTTTCCAGCGGGTCACCGATTTCGTCGAAACCTTACGCCAGCCCATCGCCTGGGAAGCTAAGGTGGATAAGGTCAATGAGACGCTGAACTTCATGAAGGATTACGTGGTCACGCATTTTCATGATGAAGAAGCTTATCAGCGTGACATCGGTTATCCTAACTTCGACGCTCACCGTAAGATCCACCACGACATGGTCGCTTATGTGGTGGCGTTTGGCCAACAATACGAAAAGGAAGGCTATCAGGAGCAATTTATGCAGCAATTCGCCGGCAAACTTTTAGCTTGGCTCATTAATCATGTCGCTGCCGAAGATCAGCAGATTGCCGCCTATGCCAAAACCAAGGGGGTGGCGACGCATGGCTGATCAGCTCTATCAACTTTTCTACAATGCCACTCGCGATGTATTCAGTTTAATGCTCGACCTGGAGAACATTACCGCGATTACCGACGACCGGCAAGTCGCGACCAGTTCTGACGGCAAGCTAAACATCGCCATCGGCGTCACCGGCGATCTGCAAGGCGAGATTATCTATCATTTTCCCAAAGACACCACGTTGGAGATGGTCAAGATTATGAGCGGAATGGATTTTGCGGAGATCGACGATTTTGTCACCTCCGCCATTGGCGAGATTACCAATATCATCAGCGGCAAGGCCTTGATCGCCCTGTCGGAGCAGCAAGTCACTTGCGATATCCTGCCACCCAAATTCGGTGTGGACGCTCCGGTGTGCAGCGACGGGATCTCGTTCATCACCAGCACCCGGATCAGCACCGATATTGGCGCGATTGATCTGGATATCCGGCTGAAAAGCGGACCCGTCTGAATAAACAATCGCAAACCAAAAACGACCGTTACAAACTAATCTTTTAAATCAAAACTCCAGTCATCCGACCGGAGTTTTTGATTGATATGATAAATATCGCAAATATCAATCGCATAGAGATTACGAACTGCAACCACCACTGATTGGCAAATTCACGGAACTTTAAAACCGACGTCGGCAAAATCCGTTGATTCTCCCGCAGCGTTGTAGGCATAAACCATAAACCAATACGTAGTCCCGGAGTATAGGGCGTAACTGGAGTAAGTATATGAAGTTACATTCGGGCCGACCGCGCCATTAAGTTTGGCTGTGTTGCCATTGATTGATACATAGATTCGAAAGCCGGCTTCATTATTGGAATTATCTTTCCAGTAGATAATAAACGGAGCTCCGGTTAGACTAGAAGTTTGGAGATTGGTCGGGCTCGCCGGAATAGCCGGCTGGGTGGAAGCGCTCACGGTTCCGCTATATTCCGAATTGCCGGCGGCGTTAAATGCGCAAACCCGGTAATAATACGTCGTGTCGGAATTTAAGCCGGTAGAATCATCGTAAACACAAATATTGGACCCGACGGTTCCAATCTGCGTGAATCCACTGATACCGGAAGTGCTTCGTTCAATTCGAAACCCGGTCTCATTGCCGGATTGATCAATCCAGCCCAAGCGGATCAAACCGGCTGACAACGCCGTGGCGTGTAAGTCATGGGGCGCAGCTGGAGTTACGATTACAACCGGCGTCGTTGTCTCGGCAACATTGGAATACCCCGAGTTGCCAATGGCATTGCTGGCCCTAACCCGGAAATAATACGTAGTATTGGGGGTCAACCCGCTAATATTAAACACGCTAACATTTGCCGCGGTTGTCCCGGCCTGAATAAAACCGGATTGGTTTGAATCGCTCTGCTCAACGATAAAAGCCGTTTCATTCTGAGAATTGTCGCTCCAGGCCAGCTTAATTGCAGTTGCCGAAACTGCTGTCGCCGTTAAATTACTCGGCGCATTCGGAATCTGCTCAACCGCTTGGGTAGTTATGTTGATTACCTCGGAATAGTTGGAGGAACCGGCGGCATTGTATGCCTGGACCCGAAAGTAATACGTCGTGTCGGGCAATAATTCATTTACGGTATAGACTTTGGTGTTAGCGGCAACTGTACCAACCTCACTAAACCCAGTTGTGGCGGAGTTGCTTTTTTCAATTCGAAAACCGGTCTCATTGGCAGATGCATCTTCCCAAGCTAACCCGATGGAAGTGGCCGACAACACAGTTGCGCTCAACTTACTTGGGGGATTTGGTGTTGTTATTGTACTGTTACCGCCGCTTTTCCCTCCGCCGCACCCTTGGAGGAAAATTGACAAAACCGTAATTCCAACTATCAAAATGACTTTGTTCTTTATCATTGTATTCGCCTCATTTCCAAAAAAAATAAATCAACCTCAATCGTGCCAATCCGCTCGTTGTGTTGCCAATATTTACAACATTCAAATTATAACATGAATTTTACGATAATTCCAATTTCTGATATTTATTACACATAATTAAGCGATTGTTGGTTGCTTACGATTCAAGGCCAAGGCGACCCGTAGCCGGTTAACTTCTTTCATCAAAAACTCCGGTCCAATGACCGGAGTTTCCAGTTTGTATGCTATAATTTAGCTGTCGCGCCAAATCGCCGGGACGATCTTGATGCGACCGATATGCTTCATTTAGTGGATTCCGAAAACATTAAACGCAGCTTAGGGGGTAAAAATGCATAAGTTTATTAAAATTCTTCGCCAAGTTATTTTCCTCATGCTGATCATGGCGGTTGGTTCCATAAATTCCCCGAACCCCGTTGTTCAAGCCGATCCTAGCGAATGGAAAAGCATTTTCTTTGGTCAATCGACTTCGAACAATCATGTGAAAATCGCCGACGACAATCAAACCGTAACGCTAATCGCCGGCGCCAAGGACGGTAGTTTAGCCGGGGGAAAAATCACCGGTTCCCATGACGGAATTTCCTTTTACTATACCGAAATCCCCTCCTCCGAAAATTTTGAGCTCTCCGCCAAAATTACCGTCAATTATTTTGCCAAACCAACCCCGGACAACCAGGAAGGTTTCGGGATCATGGCCCGGGACGCGATCGGCAAACCTTCCGACAGTTCGGTTTTCGCCTCAAACATGGTGATGGTCGGCGGCTATCGCGGCGCGATGCAATCGGTATTCCGCGACAATGTCAAAGAAACCTCCGGCATGGGCGCAACCATGGAGGATACGTTTCGATTCGGAGAACGACCGGTCAATGACGGCAGCGCCACCTATCTGTTACGAATGAGCAAAACCAACACCGGTTATCAGGTCGCGGTGGATAACCAGCCGGAAAAGATCTACTACCGTCCGAAACAACTGGAAGTGATTGATCCGGACCGGATTTATGTCGGCTTTTTCGCCGCCCGGGTCGCCTCAATTACCGTTGCCAATATTACTCTAAAAACCTCCACCGCAGCCACTGATCCGCCCGGGATTCCCGAACCGGCGAAAGTCATCACGCCGGTTATCACCGTGACTGCTCCGGTCACCGCGTCGACCGCCGGTTATCAACTGAATATCTCGTTAAATGTCAAAGGAACGTTAACCATCGAACAAACCGGCGCCGTCATCTATCGCGGTGCGGTTGACGCCGACCGTTTATTGATACAAAATGCAACGTTGCTTCCCGGCCCAAATACCTTTATTTTGAAATTTACGCCCGATGCCGCCGCTAATGTCAAAGCAACGGAGGTAAGTCTCCGCCATAGAGTCAACTTTAAAACCTACGGCGCACCCGGTGGAATTGTTTATGTCGCGCCAAACGGTTCGCCAACTGCCGCCGGAACCTTGCCGGAGCCGATTGATATCGATTCGGCGCTCCAATACTTGCAACCGGGGCAAACGATTTATGTCCGCGGCGGTACATATCACCGGACCGCCCCGTTGGTGATCGCCAAAGGAAACAACGGCACTCCCGACAAGCTGAAGATGCTTACGGCCGCTCCCAATGAACGGCCCGTCTTTGATTTCCGCAAGAAAACCAACGGCTTCACCGTTGGCGGCGATTACTGGAAGATTGCGGGCATCGATCTCACCGGAGCGGCCGGTAACGGCGTCCGGGTCTCCGGGCATCACAATCTGCTGGAACGGATCAACACTTATGCCAACGGCGACACCGGGTTACAGATATCGGGAGCCGCTACGGACAAACCCGACCAATGGCCGTCCCACAACCTGATTTTAAACTGCACTTCGTACGATAACCGCGACGCTTCGGAAAACAACGCCGACGGCTTTGCCGCCAAGTTAACCTGCGGCGTCGGAAACGTCTTTCGCGGTTGTATCGCTTATCATAATTGCGACGACGGTTTTGATTTGTATTCGAAACTGGAGACCGGGCCGATTGGCGCGGTTGTAATTGAAGACAGTATCGCCTACGGCAACGGCGCCCTTTCCGACGGCGCCAAAACCATGGGCGATGGTAACGGGTTCAAATTAGGCGGCGAGGGGTTGGCTGTCAAACATGTCCTGCGCAACAGTTTGGCGTTTGCCAATGTCGGTAGCGGCGTGACCAGCAACAGCGATCCGGCGATTAGGGTGGAGAACACCACCTCCGTGGATAACGGCAGAACCAATTTCAGTTTTTTCTATTATTCCACTGCGATCCCGCAATTCGTGGCAAACCATAATCTTTCCTTCCGGACCGTCGCCGGCGGAGCCGATACGCTTCCGCCAAGTTTGCAATCGGATACCAATTATTTTTACGACGGCAAGGCCTCGGTCAACTCAAGCGGAAAAAAAGTAACCGCCGCCGCCTTTAAAAAAGTCACCCCCGGCGGCCCGTTTCAACGCAACCCCGACGGTTCCATTGCCGCCAACGATTATATGGCGTTGACTGCCACCGCAACGATCAGCGGCGGATACACGATCCAAAATCCCGCCCAAAAATAACTCCGATAAAACACAACGCGGAGACGGTTGGATAATCAAACCGTCTCCCGCCAAAAGGCGCCTTTGTTAGACGATCGCTATCGTCACATCAGCGCGTTGATCAGCAATCCCGATCCCAATGCCAACAACATCACATACGCCAGATAAAAACAGAAGTGTTTGGCGTTGAACACCAACTTCAACGCCGTCAAATTGGTTATTTTCGTGGCCGGACCCGACAACATAAACGCAACGGCGCAACCCAGGCTCATCCCTTTTTGCAGCCATTCTCCCAAAAGCGGAATGGTGCCGCCGCCGCAGACGTAAAGCGGCACGCCCAACGTGGCGGCCAGCAATACGCCAAAGCCGCGGTTTTGGACACCCAACCCGTTCGCCACCCATTGCTGCGGTACATACCGCTGATAAAGGGCGGTTAACCCGATGCCAAGCAAAAAATACGGTCCGGTCGCCTTGATATTGCGAACAATGTTCAATCCAAGCCGCTTGAGCAGGACCGGTTGGGTATCGCGGTTTTCCGGTTCATTCAGTTTGGCTAAGGTAAACAACGGTTCCTTTTTTAAAAAAAGCCGCACAACGAGTCCGGCGCCAACCCCGCCCAAAAAACAAAAGACCAGTCGGAGCAACCATACTTGTTTGCCCAGCGCGGCGCTATAAATCAATAATTGCGGGTTGAGCAACACGGAAGACATCATAAACGCCATAAGCCAATCATCCCGCATTCCTTTGGCCGAAAATGACGCAACGATCGGTATCGTCCCATACATGCAAAGCGGCGAAGCAATTCCCAGCAAACTAGCGGGAATTACCCCAAAAATCCCCAGGCGTTTCGTTGCCAGGGATAAAAAATAGGAATGGATCTTCCCCTTGCCGATTACCGATACCACCGATCCAACCAAAATCCCCAACACCCAATAACCGATGATCTGTTCAAATTGAATTGCCACGTAATAAGCAAGGTAAGTCAATTCCCGGTGTAGCCAAGCCGTCATTTGATAACGACCAGTCGATACTTCCGGCTGCCGAATCCAAGCGCAACGGCATGCTCAAGCGTATGGAGCCCGTTTTTGAGCTCAATCCGTTCCCGTAACGATTTGCTGGCTTTGGGGTCCGCTAAATAGATCCGATCCACGCTGGCTTGATCCAAGGCGACCGGATCCAGCGACGCCAATATGCCGATATCGCCCAACTCCGGCGGCGCGGGATAGCTGTTGCAATCGCAATCAATGGATAAGTTATTCATTACGTTGATATAGACAATATTGTTACCCAGCTTTTTCATCACGGCTCCCGCCGCTTCGGCCATCGACTCTAAAAAAGCGTCCTGCGGCGTCCGGAAAGCCAGGAAGAAATCGGTCTTGCTGACTCCGGCGGTATGGATCCACTTTTTACCGCTTGCGGACGCGATGCCAATGGAGATGTTTTTGATCGCGCCGCCAAAGCCCCCCATCTCATGTCCTTTAAAATGGGACAACACTAACATTGAGTCGTATTTTGTCAAATGCGATCCAACGAAGTCTTCCTTAATATTTTTACCGTTCGGAACGGGGAGACTGATCGAACCCTCTTCATCCATAATGTCCACCGGGGCAATCGCCGTAAACCCATGGTCTCGCGCCACCTGCTTATGCAGCTCCGTGCTGATCCGTTTGCCGCCGTAGGCGGTATTGCATTCGACAATGGTGCCGTTGACCGATTTGACCAAGTCTTTAATCAAGTTCGGGGAAAGATAATAATGCCCGCCGGGTTCGCCCGTGCTTAGTTTAACCGCAACCTTTCCGGTCAGTTTCCGTCCCACCGCTTGATACATTGCGGCCAATCCCGCCGGGCTAATGTCGGTCGTCAGATACACCGTGGGCAATTCCTGTGTTTCACTGGGCGGTTGGGGCGATACGACGGTCGACGGCGTCGGGGCGCCGGGATTCCCGCAGACAAAGTTGGCGAATGCTAAGAAGCCTCCGCAGATGAGGCCGCAGATTATGCAGAATGTCGAAATACGAATCATTGCGCCGTTTTGGAAACGTTTCATTTCTACCTCCTCCGACGAATTGATGGCAACTGCCTTATTTTTTACAAGCTACGGATTGGTTCCAGTTGCTCCTGATTTTTCCATTTCATCTTTCATTATAACATTGTTAGTTCGAATTCAGTCAAGTCGTAAATTATCTCGACATCATTTCAACTTCGGCGAAAACCGGTTAATTGGGAAAATATGTCGCCTAAATGCTTGGAACCAACTTGACTGCAACATATTCTCCTTAGATCATAAATAAAAGGAATTGCACATGCAATTTCCCTAGTTGAAATAAAATCATTCTTTTCATTTTCAGCTGCATTCAAGAGTGAAAAAATAGCAATTCAGTTTTTAGTTTAACTTATACAGTTTGGAATATTTAGTGCCATGTTGCCATATATAGTTAACCAAGCTTGGTTAACTTGATCTTGTCAAATAAGCATTTTTCTTATATAATTAAGACAATTTGTGAAGGGGAGTAGTTTCCAGATAGGGTCAACACACTGGCGGGTAACCGCCTGGCCCTGTCGGCCAAATTGGCTTAACGAGACCTTTGCGCCTTTGTTGGTGCATGGGTCTCTTTTTTTATATATTTCAAATTAAAGGAGGATATCAATGAATGCATTTTGGTTATCGTTAGTAATGATTTTTCTCGCGGAACTTGGAGACAAAACGCAACTGGTCGCTTTAACACTGGCAACCCGGTATAATGCAAAAGTGGTTTTGTGGGGGATTTTCTGGGCAACTTTGACTGTTCATGTTGCTTCCGCAGGTATCGGTTGGATGATGGGGGGATTATTGCCGACCGATTGGATTCAGTATCTTGCCGGACTTGCCTTTATCGCTTTTGGTTTCTGGACCTTACGCGGAGATTGCTTAGATGACGAAGAAAATAAAGCGTGTAAAATCGGGTCCCCCTTTTGGCTGGTCTTTGCTACCTTCTTCCTGGCCGAATTAGGCGACAAAACAATGTTAAGCACCGTAACCCTTGCGAGCACCAATGCATTTATTCCAGTTTGGATCGGCTCTACCATCGGTATGGTTATTTCAGACGGTTTAGCCATTTGGGTTGGAAAGATATTAGGAGCGCGATTGCCTGAAAAAGTTATCAAAATTGGTGCCGCCGTGATCTTTTTTGGATTTGGAATATTCAGTTTTGTTCAAGGCGCTTTAAAACTTCCATATTATACTTGGATAATTGGAGTTTTGAGCACTGCAGCTTTTGCTTATTTTTTCTTGCGGAAAACCATGGCAAAAAAAATTACCGATCAGAGTTCCGAAGAAGCCGCAACTACCGGAACCCTTGATAAAGAAGGATTATAATGGACTTTCTGGAAGATTTGTTTGACAATTTTGAACGTAAAAAGAAACAGCATAAAGACCATAACCACCATCAAGGCGACCCCAACGAATCCGATCGCTGTCGTCACGAGCACGGACAAGCTACTGGCCGATCCGGTCAAAACATTTATTGTTCCTCCTGTGGAAAGCCGAACCAAATTCAATGGCAAATTTTGTATTGAGTGCGGCGCTAAAATAAACCAACCGGTCACAGTCATATGTCGTCGATGCTCGCAACAACTTGAAGCGGAAATGAAGTTTTGCCCTGAATGCGGAACAAAAGTCTGATTTTCTATTTCGAAGTATAAAATGGATCAAGCGAAACCCGGATGCTCTTTTCGTGAAACATCCGGGTTGGCTGTGAACCGGAAATTATTCCGGCAAGTATGAAACGTGAGCTCATGGCGCAAAATCAGAGTCTGCTTATGCGAATCCGAATTTCCCCAAGCTTAATTTTTGGGCCAATTTCACAGCTTCGTAGGCATCTTTGGCGTAACCGTCGGCGCCGATTTCCCGGGCGTAATCTTCGTTGACCACCGCCCCGCCGACCATAATCCGGCATTTGAGTCCTTCGCGCCGCGCCAATTGAATGACTTCTTTCATCTCCGTCATCGTGGTGGTCATTAACGCCGACATTCCGACAATTTCCGCGCCGACTGTTTTCGCTTCCGTCACAATCCGCTCGGCGCTTACGTCTTTACCCAGATCGTACACAAGAAAACCATAGTTTTTCAACATCAAGCCCACGATATTTTTCCCGATATCGTGCACGTCCCCTTTTACCGTGGCCAATACGATTTTGGCCGCGCCGGACTTGCCGCTTTTTTGATCCACCGTAATCAACGGTTCAACCTTGTCAAACCCCGCTTTCATCGTCTCGGCGCTCCGGATGAGTTGCGGCAAATAGTATTTTTTGGCGTCGAACAGTTGACCGACTTCATTGATGGCCGGAATCATGCAGTTGTCCACAATTTCCCCGGGTCGAACCGACTCTTGCAACGCCTGATCGATCAGTTGGTGAATCTCTTCCTTTTCGCCCCTCAGCACCGCCCGGTAAATTTTTTCCCGAATCGACAACGACTCCGGCGCGACCGCCTTCTGGGCCGGTTGCTTTTCCCCCTGGGAAAACCGGGCAATATAGCCTAGACTGTCGCGATCGCGGGTGGTTAAGACGTCGGAGGCGAACTTAATCCCCATCAGCAACTCGCTTGACGGATTGGCGATCGCCAAGGTCAATCCCCGTCCGATCGCCATCGCCAAAAACGCCGCGTTGACCCAACCGCGTTCCGGCAGACCGAAGGAAATGTTCGAGAGTCCGATGATGGACGGAGACCCGAATTCCCGGGCGCACCATTCGATTTGATCCAATGTTTCAAGGGCCGCTTGTTGATTGGAGGATACAGTCATTACCAAGCCGTCGATGACCACGTCCTCTTTGCAAAATCCATATTTTTGCGCGTTCTCAAAAATTGCCCCGATAATCTGACGCCGTTTTTCGTTCGTCCCCGGCACGCCCTCGTCGCTGACGGGCAGCAAGATAAACATGGAGCCGTATTTGGCGGCGACGGGCAGGAGTTTTGCGATCTTCTCTTTTTCCAGCGAAATCGAATTAATTAACGCGCGTCCCGGATATAACCGCAAGGCCGCTTCCAGCACCGCGGGGGAAGAAGAATCCAGGCAGAGCGGCGCATCGGTAAAACTGCTTAACAGGGTGGTAATTTCGCCCATCGTTTGTTTTTCGTCAATCCCCGGCATACCGACATTAACATCCAGAATCTCCGCCCCATTTTGGGTTTGTTCCAGCGTCAACCGCCGGACTTCGTTGGTTACGCCGCTTTTTAGTTCCTCTTGCAGCTTTTTTTTGCCGGTGGGATTGATCCGTTCACCCACCACTTTGACAGGATGGTCCGTCCCAAAAAAAACGGTTTTCCGGGCGGATGTTATGCCGCTAAAGATTGGGCGCGCGGGCGCCGGACGGCTTTGGACGGCGGTTTTATTTTTGAGTTCCCGGATATACTCGGGCGTGGTACCGCAACATCCGCCGAGGAACGTGACGCCGGCATCGATTAACGCGTTGGCGTAGCCGGCGAATTCCGTCACGCCCATGTCGAAGACGGTAACCCCATTGAGCAGCCTTGGCAACCCGGCATTGGGTTTGGCGAGCAGCGGCACCCGGGCGTAGGGTTTCATTCGCGCGATCAACGTCGCCATTTCCGCCGGGCCGGTGGAACAATTGCAGCCCACCCCATCCGCGCCCAGACTTTGCAAAGTAATTAAGGCCGTTACCGGGTCGGTTCCCGTCAAGGACCGCTGCCCTTGATCGAAAGTCATGGAAACCAGGACCGGCAGATCGCACGTTTCTTTCACGGCGATCAGCGCCGCCCGGGCTTCCTGAATATCCATCATGGTCTCGATCACGAACAGATCGACGCCGCCGGCCAACAGCCCTTGGATTTGCTCTTTGTAAACCGCTACGCACTCTTCAAAGGGCAAATCCCCCAACGGTTCGACCATCCGGCCGGTCGGGGCGAGGCCGCCGGCCACCAATGCTTTCGTTCCGGCAGCCTGCTTGGATAATGCGGCCAATCGTTGATTAAGGCCAACCGTCGAATCTCCCAAACCGAACTCGTCAAGCTTGATCCGGTTGCCGCCGAACGTGCAAGTGTAAATAATATCCGAACCCGCTGCCACATACTGCTTTTGAATCTCTAGAACGGCATCCGGATGTTCCGCCACCCATTGCTCCGGGCAAACGCCCTTGGGCAGGTCCCGTTTTTGCAGTTCGGTACCGGTCGCGCCGTCCAGCAAAATAAACCGGTGCTTGATAAAATTGTGAAAAGCCGTTTTGTCCATGGTCTCTCGATTACTCCTTCGGTTCAATTCCCGCAATGGCGATGACCGATTTCTCGGGAACCAACATATATTTCTCGGTGAGGTTGATCCCCACTTCGCTTAGTTTTAATGTTTCAAAAATCGGTTTTTGGTATGCCAACGGCAAATCTCCATAACCTGGGCTATAACGGTGTTTGGTCAGTTTGCGACCCGTTTTGGCGAGCATGGTATTTAAATAATCCATCAGCCAGTCCAAGACGGCGTCGGCCGTTTCCGAGGCGACGGCATCGAGGATTACTCCATGGGCGGCGTCTTTTTGCGTAATCTCATACCCAATGGCGTCAACGATTTCCGATCCCACCGTAGCCGCCATTAAAACCGTTTCGGCGCTGTTTTGCAACAATCGGGACAACGATTGGCTTTGAAGATTGATTTCATTTTCGAGTGTGACGGAGTCCACGGTTCGTTGCGCAATTGTTAACAGGCGGTATAATCCGGTAGGTCGGCCTAATATTCTGGCCTGCCGCAGCCCCGCTTCCAGCATTGCGGATAAGGCGGGGTCGACCGGAGCGTTTTTGGGAATTCCCAGACGCCCTAGTACGCTTGCCCGTTTCGGAGTGAGCGGGATATTATAAAAACATTGGATCGATGAACCGGTCATCCGGGGACTGCCTCCAATATCGTCGACGCTCATGATCATTTTCAATATATTTTTACAGTCAGCCGTAAGTTCTTCCGAGGCGACTTCCGCCCGATTGATTCGTCCGGATTAAAAAAAAAGCCCGTAAAAACCGGACAGCTTCGAAGGTATGAAATTGCAAGTTAATATTATCATTTTACGACTGTTGAATCAAGTTAAATAAAACCGGCCGTATTTTGATGGTTGTTTTGGCGGCCCTAGAAATAACCAAACACCCAACCGGATGACATTGGGCCGGGGCATGCGATCAAACAGGCTGAAAGACAAAGGGTTTATTGCTAATTTATGTTTAGTCACATTAAGTTATTGACAATAAAGTATTTTTATAGTACAAATAACATATTCATTGGGCACATTTAGCAATTTATAATTTCATAATTAGTGGTAGAGTAGAGGCGCGAAACTCAATAGTATTTCCGGGGAAGTTGGCTAACTGAAGAACCGGAAGGAAAGGGGGTTTTGCCGAAGTCGGAAAGAAAGCCGTCTTTCCGGCTGGTACCGTGATTAAGAGTCCCGGTATTGTCATCTTGGAACTGGAAATGTTCTTTAGGATGGAGAGCTATCTTGCCGCCGTTGAATTTTTATTTTTAAGAATTCGGGGTTGGTGGATAACCAGCCCCTTTTATTTTTCCCGGAATTAGGATTACCGGGGTTGTGAGCGACTATAGGAATGCTGCCGAATGAATACCCTTTTCTTTCGGGATAACGTGCGAAATATCGAAATCGAAAATAAAAGGAGAATCGAAAATGGGATTGAAGGTGGGATTGCTTGGAGTAGGACCGGTCGGTGATACGATCGTAAAAGTACTGCGGGAACGGAAGTTTCCCATTGATGGGGAATTGGTGGTGATGGCTACGAGCGAACGGGATGAGACGTTAGCGGGTGAAAATTATCATGTTCGCCAGATCAGTACCGATCTCTTCAGGGGATTGGATTTAGTATTCTTTGCCGGAAAAGAAGGCGCTAAGGGAGCCAGTTTCCAATGGGGTAAGATTGCGATTGACCATGGTTGTGTGGTGATCGATAACGGCGGCGATTTCCGGATGTATCCGGAATATCCGCTGGTTATTCCAGAAGTTAATATGGATGTTGTTACAGCCGATACCCGGTATATCTGCAATCCGAATTGTTCGACCATTCAAATGGCGGTGGCCTTAGCCCCCTTGCATCGGGCGGCCCGGCTGCACCGGGTGGTCGTCTCCACCTATCAAGCGGTTAGCGGCTGGGGCGCTGCCGCTATGGAACAGTTGCGGCAAGAAACGGCTGAAGTATTATCCGGGACAGCGCCCCAGTCCGATCCGAGTGTTTTTGCCCACCCGATTGCTTTTGATTGTATCCCCCATATCGATCGCTTCTTAGCGAACGGTTATACCAAGGAAGAAATTAAAATGGTGAATGAGACCCGCAAAATCCTTGGCGAGCCAAATCTACTAATCAATCCGACAACTGTCAGGGTGCCGGTATTTATCGGCCATTGCGAATCAGTCAATGCGGAGTTTAGTAGTGAGATGACGGCTGAAAAAGCGCTGCGTATTCTGGCGGATCCGGAAAAAGCGCCGAGTATCGTTTTGATGGACGGCTATACCAGCGACTCGCATGCTCGGGCGACTCGCAACGATCCGTTAGAACGTCAATATCCGGTTACCCGGGATTTAAACAATCCCGAATACCGGGATGCCGTATTGGTCGGCCGGGTTCGCGACGATACCACCCGCAAAAACGCCATCAATCTCTGGTGTGTATCGGATAATTTGCGGAAAGGCGCAGCGACGAATGCTGTTCAAATCGCGGAAGCGATGTTGCAGAAAGGGTTGTTGTAACAACGTTTCCATGGAAGTATAGCATAAAATATGTCAATATTTTGATGTTGCATTGGATGAAGTAGTTGTTTATGTTTCGGAGAAGAAACGTGATCTTTAAGAAGATGGGAGAAGCGAAATGAAAAGAGAATTAGTTTCAGTTTTAAAAATTATCAATAAACACCGGTGGATAGGTTATTTAGGTCTTTTCGGCTTTATTGGCATCATGAAATTGGCGGAAAACCATGAGATTGTTAATGTTTTGAAAATTATCTTTTTAGTTTACTTATTTGTTTTCATGGGTTGCATGTATTTTAATTTTGTCCTCCAATTAAGGGCAGCAAGGAAACCCAAAAAATACACCTGATAATTCGTAAATAAGCGACAAATTTCGGTTTGTATCCAACACGACTTTCATTAGCGGATGTATTCTATGGATTCGTAATTTGATTGTAGTTTCATACTTTGAAATCTTCTTAAATTACAAAAAATTGCCTGACATTTGCCAACATCATGACATTAGAGGAAGTTGAAAAATAACTCGGCAACACTAAAATCGCATAAAGAAGATCAAAGTCCAAATCAATGTTAATCCCAGTAAAACCAGAATTCCTTCCCGAGTTACTTCAGGTCCCCTAATATATTGTACACCCCGTTTTACTTCTTTAAAAATCAATGCGTTGATACTCATGGCTAGAAGCATTATTGTAACTAACAAGAAAATTCCGAAACTTATTCGTAGATTGTCGTTTAAACCTTTTAGAATTAATCCAACCACCACTCCGATAATACAAATATGATATATTGCTTTTAGAAACCGATTCGTCGGCATTCCGATCCCTGCCTTTTAGTGTTTTATTTCCACGCATCGTGATCCGGTAGTCGAATAAAGCAGCTTTGCGCCGATGGGCGCAATCCAATAATAACATCTTTTGCCATCAATTGCTATCTGATACGGCAAATACCGTCCTTCGCGCCAAACATTTGGAATGGACCCGCTCGACTTTCCCTTTTTCATTTTCCCATCCAAACCCACTCCCAAAGTCGAGTAGAAGGGAGTCTCTCAACTCCCGACCCTCACAGAACCGTACGTGCCCTATTAAGGCATACGGCTCTTCAGGATATCATTTACTGAATTTGAAGGAGTACATATACACAAATATCTTAGGCGTCTTTATTGGCAAATTTTTAAGTATTCTGTCATTGAACTCTTCCCACGTGTAGCTTCGTCGTTGACTTCTTCTGTTTAGCGTCCAAAATAGTCTTCTTATGATGTAATACCTGAATTTGTTCAAGTGAATGTAGTTTCCAGTTACACCGTAGTACCGATAGTATCCATTAAGTTTAATATTGATCTCGTCGATTAGTGTCTTAACCGGTTTATGCATATTCTTTCGCAACCATTCACTTATCTCGGCCTTCTTGGCCTTGTCTTTTTTCTTGCTGGTAATTCTCTTTACTGTGAAGCTTCCATTCTGGGTTTTGGCGCAGATATGTGTAAATCCCAGAAAATCGAACTTGTCCGGAGGACCTTCCCCCCGCTTCTCTCGGTCTTTTCTTGCAAACCTTCCAAATTCGATGACCTTTGTCTTTTCCTCGGCAATTTCAAGCCCGAATTTCTTCAGTCGTTCCTTCAGGGAGGTCAGAAACTTTTCGGCCTCATGTTGGTGCTGAAAACTGCATACGAAATCATCCGCATACCTTATCATACTCGCGTCTCCGACACACACTCTCTTGACGATTTTCTCGAACCATAAGTCCAGTACGTAGTGCAGGTATATGTTCGCCAATATCGGAGATATGATCCCGCCTTGCGGTGTCCCTTTATCGGTATTGTGATATTTGCCAGCTTCCATAGTCCCTGACTTTAGGAACCTTTTTATCAGCCTGAGACAGTTTGGGTCGGCTATGCGCACCTCAAGACACTTCATCATCCATTCATGGTCTACGTTATCGAAGAATCCCCTAATGTCAGCATCCACAATGTATCTTGTTTTGGCACAGACTATTTTGTTATTTAACGCTTTGATTGCTTCATGTTGGTTTCTTCCAGGTCTGAATCCGTATGACATACCTAGAAATATTGGTTCATAGATTGCCTCTAATATTTGTTTCATTACATCCTGAACTAGTTTATCCTCATACGCCGGTATGCCTAAAGGTCTTAGACTGTCACTGGCTACCTTGGGAATGTATACTCGCCTCGCAGGCATTGGTTTATATGCCTGACTTTTCATTCTTTCAATTAGTCCTTCGATGTTGCTTTCGAGGTTTTTATCGTATTCATTCTTTGTCACTTGATCAATTCCGGTAGCTTTGTTCTTTTCCATCCTCTTGTGGCTGTTAATTAGGTTTTCTTTGTTGATTAGATGTGCCAGCGTCTGAAGTTTGTATTCAGGTTTATTCCTTACTAATTCAGCTATCCTCTTCAATTCCGTTGCCATTGTTTCTCCACCTCTAGTGTGGCTAATGTTTCTTTGATTCGGTCGATTCCCTGTTACCACCTTCCCTCCCGACATTTTCATGCCTTTCATTGGTACTATGTGGTAATCCGACTCCCTGTTGTTGTTCTGCCGCCTCATCTTTATGGGACTTGTTTCAGCCGAACCTCTTTCGAGCACCAACAGGGTCTCCCTGGTATGTGTAATGCATCCTTGTTGACTCGCCAAGTTCTCTGTCCCTGGATAGTCAATGCATCCCTCGCCATTTTACGGTCTGCATTGTTCTGCCTGCTGCAAAAGGAAAAGCATCGGCACTATCTTCACTTCGATTTAACGAGGCTCAATCACTTCACCCTTATGGATTTCGGCTCTCCAACTCCCTTTCCTACGCTTGAGTCTGGTGTTACCACTTCAACTCCAAGGATTAGGTAATAGCTGCTGGCTTCGCTTTGCTATGCAGTTTCTGTTTCCTGCTATACATTACACACCTTTAGGCGCACTCCTTTTAATCCTGCGAATCTGCGGAATCCTGGTTCAGACGCTCCAACGCCCAACTCCCCAAATCAGACTTATCCACAACCCAAACCGTTCACCCCATCCAACATCTCCGTTTATCCACAGAAATAGATGACTTATTCACATATCCAGCTTACTTATCCACAAATCCAGCTTGCGGAACGACTCCGCCAGCCTACTTATTCACATATCCAGCTTGCCGAACGACTCCGCCAGCTTACTTATTCACATATCCAGCTTGCCGAACGACTCCGCCAGCTTACTTATTCACATATCCAGCTTGCCGAACGACTCCGCCAGCTTACTTATTCACATATCCAGCTTGCCGAACGACCCGGCAAGCTCTTTCCTTCACTAGGAGCTACCAAAAATAACGACCCCCAAAAAATAATTGAAATAGCAACAATAGTTTAATATATTACTGTTAACGCCCAACGGGCGGGAGGACAGGCATGAATAAAGAAGAATAACTCATCATGGATTTCACGGACTTAGTATCCAGTTGGCTTCGTTATCAGTCTTCTGAAGTAGCAGGAAACAATTATTCTAATCTACAGACCAAGCCGTTGCTAAGAAAGGAAGCGGAACAATGAAAATCATCGGATTTACCGCAAGTCCGCATAAAGAAGGCAATACCGCCTGGATCGTCAACCAAATACTCGAAGGTGCAAAAGAGCAAGGCGCCGAAACAGAGTCCTGGTATTCCAGCGATCTTAATATCAAACCATGCCAGGGTTGTCTTTGCTGCCACAAGGACGACCGGGGTTGTATTATCAACGACGACATGCAGCAACTTTACGGCACGATTGAACTGGCCGACGCCATCGTTTTCGGTTCGCCGATTTACATGGGGCAGATGAGCGCTCAGGCGAAGATCTTCACCGACCGGTTGTTTGCGCAAATCTCGCCGCGCTTCTCGCCGTATTACCAAGAAAAGGCCGTGAAAAAAAAGCTGATTTTGGTGTTTAATCAGGGTAATCCCGATCCCGGCATGTTTCAGACCTATATTGATTATACGCAACACATGTTTCAGTTGCTGGAATTTGATGCTCGAGTGGCGCCGATCGTTACCGGTATGCGAAACGAACCGGCGCATGAAAGAAAAGATCTACCCCCTGTCATGAAGGAGATCGGTTCATCATTGGTCGCGGAACAATTCCCGGAATAATAAGTATTCTTGGTTTTCTGTGCGGCAGCCTCTTATGATTGAAAAGAAAAACTGAACCATGAGTTCCCCCATGGTTCAGTTTTCATTTTTACTTGTAAGGTTCCAACGGATCAAGCGTAAGTTCTTACAAAGTGTGAGAATTTCTTTTACTAAAACCTTTTTTAAACTTTCAAACTAACTTGTACTTTTGTCGTATTTCCAAACCAATTACACCTCATGTATTAAAGAATCGGTTTTCCGCATCTTTGTTCTTTAATAATTTTGCCCTTTGAATTAGTTTTCCATATAAATAGACGTCCTGTATATCAAAGTAGTCAGTAGAAAATTTATCTAACGGAAACCATTTGACCCCACTGTTTTCATCTGCATTTACGATCAGTATTTCTTTTTCACTCGCAATGAGAATATATGCTACTGAAAGATGGAGATGAGCGCTAACATATTTACCTTTTCTCATGTGCCCATACACAGGTAGAATATCAATAGATGCAATATCTTCTGCAAGTGGTTTTAAGAATTTAATACCAGTTTCCTCTTTTGCTTCCTTAATCGAAACTTGTAAAAAATTTGAGTCTCCATCAACATGTCCGCCTGTCCACGCCCAAACATTTCGTATATTGTGGTGTACCATCAGCACTTTATCTAATGCCTCGTTCATTATAAAACCTGAACTTGTAATGTGGGCAAATTGGTTATCTCTAGATAAAACATTATGGGAAAACCGTTGTATAAAATCAAGCATATTTTCTTTGTCCTGATTTTCTTGATTATTGCCTGGAATAAACTGAATAATATGATCTATAAAATTTTTCATATAACCACCCTTTTTTAAGAATTTCCTCTTTCGCAAATGATATTTAAACTTCCTGAGAAATTAAATCTTAAAAAAAGCAAGGTTGCTCCGTTAAGAGTCAACCCCGCATTTTTTATGACCGGTTTCTCATTTTTTTGAGAATTTTCTCAAACTTCAATTGAAGTTATTCCTTTGCTTACTCCACCGTCACGCTTTTGGCCAAATTC
Source organism: Bacillota bacterium (assembly GCA_023417475.1). Classification (GTDB taxonomy): domain Bacteria; phylum Bacillota; class UBA4882; order UBA8346; family UBA8346; genus JAEYPR01. Next base: position 38,073 of record JAEZFP010000015.1, read on the forward strand.
CGCGGTTTATCCACATCGCACCCTCTGGCCTTCGCCGCGTAATAAGCGAACAACTGCAGCGGAATCACCGACAGGATCGGGGTCAACATATCGTGAGTTTGGGGAATCCGCAAGACGTAGTCGACCGACTTCTCCGTCTCGCGATCGCCGTCTACCGCCAAGGCGACCACCGTCGCTTCTCTGGCCTTGACCTCCTTGATGTTGCTGATCATCTTGTCGTAAAGATCCGTTTGCGTCACCAACGCAAAGACCGGAACCCCCTCGACAATCAGCGCCAACGTACCGTGTTTCAACTCCCCGGCCGCATAGGCCTCGGCATGAATATAGGAGATCTCTTTTAGCTTCAAAGCGCCTTCCAAGGAAACCGCATAATCCAAACCCCGGCCGATGAAGAAGATATCCTCGCACCCCTTGAAATCCTCGGCAAATTCCCGGATTTTCGCTTCGGTACTCATTACCCCTTCAATCTGTTCCGGCAGTTTCAACAACGCTTCAATCAAGGCCACCCGGTCCGCCTCAGGCAATGTCCCTTTCTCTTGGGCCAAGTAGATACCGAGCAAGTACAGGGAGAGCAATTGGGTGGTGTAAGCTTTGGTCGAAGCCACCGCGATCTCCGGCCCGGCCAAAGTCAGGATCAGATCGTCAGCTTCCCGGGCGACCGAGCTGCCGACGACGTTGGTGATGGCTAAAATCCGCGCGCCCAACCGGCGCGCTTCCCGCAATCCCGCCAATGTATCGGCGGTCTCGCCGGACTGGGAGATGATGATGGTCAACTCGCCCTCATTAACCAACGGTTCCCGGTAGCGAAACTCCGAAGCCACCTCCACCGAGACCGGAAGCCGCACCAACTTTTCGATCAGATATTTGCCGACCAGACCGGCGTGGTAAGCGGTGCCGCATGCCACCACGTGAATGGCCGAGAGTTTCCGCAAATATTCGGGAGCCAAGTTGACGCCCGGCAGATTCACCTTCATCGTCGCGCGGTCGATCTTCCCGGTCATCGTGTCGCGAATCGCCCGCGGTTGTTCGTGAATCTCCTTCAACATGAAGTCGTCGTAACCGCCTTTCTCGGCCGCCTCGACATCCCAGTTAACATGATAAGGTTTCTTTTCGATCACATTCCCGTTGAAGTCGCTAACCAGGACTTTACCCGCTTCAATGATTGCCATTTCCCCGTCTTCCAGGATAAAGATCTCCCGGGTGTACGGCAACACCGCCGGAATATCCGACGCCACAAAGTTCTCGCCTTCGCCCAACCCGATAATCAACGGGCTGGCTTTCCGCGCGACCACCAAGCGGTCCGGCGCTTCGTCGCTGACCACCACCAAAGCGAACGCGCCCTCCACATCCTGCAGGGTCGCCCGTACCGCGGCAACCAAATCGCCCTGGAAATGTTCCTCAATCAGATGCGGCAATACCTCGGTATCGGTCTCCGAAATAAAAACGTGCCCTTTGGCCTGCAGCGCCTCTTTTAACTCAATATAATTTTCAATGATCCCGTTATGCACCACCGAAATCTTCTGATGACAATCAAAATGCGGATGGGCGTTGCGGTCGGACGGACGGCCGTGGGTCGCCCAACGGGTATGGCCGATCCCCAAGGTCCCTGGCAACGGACTCTCCTGAAGCACCTGCTCCACTTGGCTCAAACGGCCGACCGCTTTTTTAGTTTGCAACTTACCGTCATTATAAACCGTCACGCCCGCCGAATCGTACCCCCGGTACTCCAACCGTTTCAATCCGTCAATCAACACCGGAACCGCCTGCTGTTTACCAATATATCCAACAATACCACACATGGTAATACCTCCTTAAATTTTGGCAATAAAATAGCCGCTTTCAGTATAGCGGCTGTTAAAAATTTCATTTTTAGCATCAGAAAAACAAGGCGTTAAAATACCCACTCCCCAACAAAATTGTTGGCAGGCAACGTAAAAGTTACCAAATATCATCATACCATTGACTCCATGCCAATCCGGCAACCTCCGGTCCGCCAGCGCTTTCCAGCACGGACCACTTGTTTGGAAAAAGACATAAAAATCCCTTGGGAGGTTTTTGCCGGTTCGCACAACAAAATGGTATGCCAAAATAACGCATAATTTATGCGTGAAACAGCCGACTACTTATTCAGTCACATCAGACCTTATTGTCCCTGGCATCACTGCCGGATTTGTCGGGCCTGTTACGGTGGTGTTACACCGGGGGTCACCCGCCGATGATCCGAGATCCCCCTCCTCGTCAACTCTTCGAAATACTACAAAGAGTCCTGGCGCTAAGGTTGTTGGTTTAGCAGCTGTTTTCTTTCATCTATCACCCGCTTTCCTTAAATTTTCCGTGCCGCGGCCCGCCGCTTCTTCCGATCCGCCTCCTTTCCACTAAAGTATGATTTATTTTACCATAATCGAACCCAAAAGAAAACAGCTATCCGAAGGACAGTGTCAACCGCCCAATTCATTGCGGATCACTTGGGCAACAGTCCCGACCAGATAATCCAATCGCTCCTGGGATGGACCCTCGGCCATCACCCGAATCAACGGTTCCGTCCCCGATGCTCGAACAAAGATCCGTCCTTTCCCCTCTAGCTCCGCTTCAGCCTGACCGATCACGGCTTTGATCGCCGCGCTTTTTTCCCAGCCTTCTTTCCGCTGCACTCGCACATTCTCAAGCACCTGCGGGAACTTTTCCATCCGGCCGGCCAACTCCGACAACCGCTTGCCTGATTGCGCCACCGCCGCGATCAAGTGCAACGCCGTCATAATTCCGTCGCCGGTGCTGTTCTTATCTAAGAAGATAATGTGCCCGGATTGTTCCCCGCCCAGCACCAACTGCTGTTGCCGCAAAGCTTCCAATACATAACGATCGCCGTTGGCGGTAACCACTGTCTCAATTCCCTGATTTCGCAATGTTTGAATCAACCCCAAATTGGAGTAGACCGTCACCGCCACCTTGTCATTGCGCAATAAACCCTGTTCTTTCAGATACAACGCACAGACCGTAATAATTTGATCGCCGTCCACCATTGCGCCGTTCTCATCCACGGCAATCACCCGATCGGCGTCGCCGTCATGCGCGATTCCGAGCGCCGCGCCGCTGGCGATTACTTCGCGTTGTAATCCGCCGGTATGAGTCGAACCGCATTGAACATTGATCCGGCTGCCGTCGTTTTCAGCATTCAGCGCAATCACCTCGGCGCCCAGTCGCCGCAATACCGTCGGCGCCAGTTGAAAAGCAGCGCCAAACCCGCAATCCACCGCAATCTTCAGGCCGTCAAAACGTCCCGGCACCGCCGCAACCAGATAATCCTCATAAAGTTGCACCGCGTCGGGACGCTCAATGATCTGCCCCACAGCCACCCCGATCGGACGGGCCGCAGCTGGTACCGGTTGCTGAAAAATCCCCTCTATCTCGTCTTCCACTGCGTCGGTCAGTTTAAAGCCTTGACCGTCGAAGAACTTGATCCCATTATCCGCCACCGGATTATGAGATGCCGAGATCATCACTCCGGCCGTCGCCTGTAAGCTCCGGCAGAGGAAAGCCACTCCCGGCGTTGGCAAAACCCCCAACCGGAGCACCTCCGCGCCAATTGAAGTCAACCCGGCCGCCAACGCCGCTTCCAGCATCGCGCCGGAGACCCGGGTATCTTTCCCAATGATCACCCGCGGCTTAGCCGTTGTCTGTTGTCTAAAATATAACCCGGCCGCTTGCCCCAACTTAAAAGCAATCTCCGGCGTCAAGCCTTCATTGGCGACTCCTCTCACGCCATCGGTTCCAAACATTCGCTCCACCATGATTCCCCCTCAATCCCCTGTTCGTATCTTAGTTAAAATTCGCCGATTCGGCTTTGCTTAAGAACCATATTGCGTCTCCGGCGCATTTTTTTCACCACGCCGAAACCGGTTCCGCCATAAAAGGCGTTTACCTTCATCTTATGCAATGCCAAATAAACCGCTACTGTCGCTTATCCTCCGGAACAACTCCGTTGTTCCAAGATCGCCTCGGCAGTTTTCCATCCATCCAGCGCCGAACTGACGATTCCGCCGGCGTAACCCGCGCCTTCCCCCACCGGATAGATTCCCGGAAACCCAGGCGCTTCGCGACGATCATTCCGGACAATCCGGAGCGGCGCGGAAGTCCGGGTCTCCACTCCCGTCAAAACAGCGTCAGCCCAGTCAAACCCCTTTACTTTCCGGCCAAACGCGCCAATCCCGTCAGCGATTGCCGCGGCAATCCCCGGCGGCAACAGTTCCCATAAATCCGCCGGTGTGACGCCCGGTAAATACGAAGGTTGTAACGACCCAAACGCCGTGGTTGGCTGCCGCTTAATAAAATCACCCACCCGCTGCGCCGGCGCTTTAAAGCCCCCGCCGCCGCAGGCAAACGCCCGTTGTTCCAAGACCTCCTGAAACTCCATCCCGGCAAAGACCGATCCGGCGCCATAGTCCGCTTCAGTCACTGTCGCGATGATCGCGGCATTCGCCAATCCCGAGTCCCGGGCATGAAAACTCATCCCATTGGTCACCACGCCGCCGGGAGTCGAAGCGGCCCCGATCACCCTCCCGCCCGGACACATGCAAAAAGAGTACACGCCCCGGCCGCTCGCCGCGTGTTGATGGGTGAGACGGTATTCCGCCGCGCCCAACTTAACATGCCCGGCCCAACGCCCATATTGCGCCCGGTCGATCAGCTCCTGCGGGTGTTCGATCCGCACCCCGACCGCAAACGGCTTGGCCGTAAGCGGTAGCCCTTTTGCGCCTAGCAAACGGTAAACATCGCGGGCGCTGTTGCCGGTCGCCAAGACCAGGCAATCGGTCTCGATTTCTTCCTGCCGATTAACGCCTACCCGGATCGACTGACCGTCTAGATATGTAAAGTCGGATAAACCCGCCCGAAAACGGACCGTTCCGCCCCGTTCCACGATAAACCGCTCCAATCCCGCCACCACTTGCCGGAGCAGATCGGTGCCAATATGGGGATATTGCCAATAACGAATTTCCGGCGGCGCCCCAAAAGCAATCAGCGTGTCCAAGACGGCCGGAATCCGCGGATCCTTGATCCGCGTGGTCAGTTTCCCGTCCGAGAACGTTCCGGCGCCCCCGATCCCGTATTGAATATTGGACTCCGGGTCCAACTCCCCCCGGTCCCAAAAACGAGTGACCTTGGTAACCCGCTCTTCAAGCCCGTCGCCCCGTTCCAGGATGATCGGCCGCCAACCGGCGACCGCCAGACGAAAACCGGCAAATAACCCCGCCGGTCCGGCTCCGACAACAACCGGACGGAATTGCCGCGCGATCGGATCGCAATGGGTGAGGGCCGGCATCGCCGGCGGCTCATACACATCCAACCCTGCGGTCATGGCTAGCAATGCGTCAAGTTCATACGGACTGTAGTCAACCTGAAAAACCAGGGTATAAACAAAAACCGGTTCTTTGCGGGCATCCAATGATTTCCGTCGGATCGTCAAATCGCCGATCGCGGTTTCCGGTAATTTCAGGGATAACGCAACCAGCTTGGCCAGTCCGCGCTCGTCAAAATCCAATCCCGTTTTAAACTGTGATAACTGGAGCCACATTACTCAACGAGCCTCCGTTTTCGTTTCCGGCCGATTGACCGGCGGGAGACCACTCTCGCCAACCTGCCGGGTCAGATCATATAACTTACTCCGTAACAGTTCGGGAGCTAAATTTCGCTCCAGGCTACCCCGGTGCGCCAAGGCAATCTGACCGGTCTCCTCCGACACGATCACGATTAACGCGTCGGACTGCGCCGACAAACTCAACCCCGCCCGGTGCCGGCTACCCAACTCCTGGGGTAAATACAAGCCGTTATCCAACGGCAAAAAACAGCCTGCCGCAAAAATCCGGTTGCCCCTGATCAAAATCGCCCCGTCGTGCAATGGCGAATTCGGGAAAAACAACTGTTCCACCAGAACTCCGTTAACCATCCCGTCAATCAGCGAACCGGAATCGCCGACAACGGTCAACGGGTCTTCCCGTTCAAAGACAATTAAGGCCCCGGTTTTGGTTTGCGCGAGTTTCTGCGCCACCAGAGCCACAATATCAATACATTTGGGCTCAATCGGCTGCGGTTTTAAGAACCACTTGATCAGTGGATTTTTATGTCCTAAGGACTCCAAGGCCCGCTTCAGTTCATTCTGAAAGATAATCGGAATCGCCACAATCAGCATCATCATTATCCAGTTCAGCAAAGTGCTTAACCACCGAAACTCCAATGAGGTACTGAGGATATACAATAAATACAAAATGACAATTCCATTTAAAAGCAAGATGCCTTTCGTGCCGCGCATCATCTTAAAAGCCTGGATGATGATGACGATAACCAATACAATATCGATGAAAGACGTAAATTTGGCCAAAGTTCTCACCACCCTCTCCAAATTTTAGGACAGTCTTAGTATACTACACAGATCCCTTCATTTAAACAATTCAGCCGCTTTGAAAATACGCTGAATGCGCATCTGTCCGCCCAAACCTGAAGGTCTGGGTTAAGACTAAAACCGGTCTCAACCCCGGCCGAGGCCGGGCTGGGTCGTGCTCCGAAGCTCAACTGCGGTCCTTTGTCCTTTAAAAGGAAAACCAACATGCTTCGTAGCTTATTCAATCTCGATAGAGTTCGAAGCCTTGTGGTTACCCTTTTAAAGGGATAGGGATCGCACTTTGACCTAACGCCAAGTCGGGGTGAGCGTCCCCCTAGTGATTATATTTGACACTGAACCCTTGATTCCCTTTAACAAAAAAACCCTGCATTCAGCAGGGTCTAATTAAACGAATTCTTCTTTTAAGCGGTATGGGTTACATCCGGCTGGCTAAGAAGAAGTCAATCACAAAGAAGATCGAGGTAATGTACATCAACGGGTGGACATCCTTCCCTTTCCCGCTGAACAGTTTGATTAAAACATACGAAATAAAGCCGTAACCGATCCCTTTCGAAATACTATAGGTAAGCGGAATCATAATAATCGTTAAGGAAGCCGGAATCGAAATCGTTAAATCGTCCCAACTGATATTCTTGACTACCGCCAACATTAAGAAACCAACCACGATTAAGGCCGGAGCCGTCGCGTAACCGGGGACGACCCCGATCAACGGCGCCAGAAAAATCGCCAGGAAAAATAAGATTCCGGTGACCACTGAAGTTAACCCCGTCCGGCCGCCTTCGCCAACACCCGAAGCGCTTTCAATATAGGTTGTAATCGAACTGCAACCAAACAACCCGCCGCAGATGGCGGCTAAAGAGTCGATTAACAACACGTTGCGTAACCGCGGCACTTTGCCGTCTTTGTTCACAAAACCGGCTTCTTCGCCAACCGCGACGACGGTTCCCATGGTATCAAAAAAATCGCTGATCAAAAAGGAAAAGATCGTCGTGATCAAAACCAGGCTAAAGGCCGATTTAATGTCGAGTTGAAAAAAGGTGCTGAAATATTCCGGCTTGAGCGCGCTAAAATAGGCGGTTGGCATTTTAACGAGGTGAAAAGCGATCGCCGCGATGGTCGACGCCACAATCCCGATTAAAATGGCCCCCTTGATCCGGCGCGCCATCAAAACTGCGGTGATCAACAATCCAAACAAAGCGATACCATTTTGGGCGGTAATCTTCCCAAACGTTAAAAAGGTGACTGGATCGGCCACCACCAAACCGGCATTCTTTAAACCGATAAACGCGATAAACAAGCCGATCCCGACACCGATCGCCCGTTTCAGGTCGGTTGGAATCGCGTCCATCACCCATTCGCGAACCCGGGTCAATACCAATATGGTAACAATCACGCCTTCCAGGAAGATCACACCCATCGCGGTTTGCCAAGGCAATTTCATCCCCAGGACCAACCCGTAGGCCACCGCGGCGTTTAAACCCATTCCCGAAGCCAACGCCAGTGGATAATTGGTGAACAATCCCATGCAAATTGTCATAATTCCCGCGCCAACGCAAGTTGCGACCGCCAAAGCCGGGAACATCTCTTTTCCCATGGCATCGGCGAGAATTCCGGGATTCACAAAAATAATGTACGCCATCGTCATAAATGTAACGATACCGGCCACAATCTCCCGGGAAACGGTCGTGCGATTCTCTTTAAGTTTAAATAACTTCTCCAGCATTTAGCTCCCCCTTTATTTTTCATTGCGATCTTTTATCAAATTTAATCAACCCAGCAAGGAGCGCCCCACTGGGTTAATCTTAACGTTAAATTTTAGCAAATTACATTTTAATGGTATCAAAAACCCTTTGCCAAGTCAATCATTCATATATGTCGCACTAAATATTGGGGTCTATCTTGGCGGTATTTAACGATTTGCGTATACCGCTTCTTTCAAAACTCCGATATACGGAAGATTACGATACTTCTCCGCGTAATCCAGTCCAAAGCCAACCACAAATACATCGGGGATGGTAAACCCATTATAATCGGGTTCAACCTCCGCCTTCCGCCGGCTTGGCTTATCCAGTAGGGTGCAGGTCTTGAGCGAATTAACCTTCCGGGAACGTAAATTCTCCTGCAAATATTTGAGTGTCAGTCCGGTGTCGACAATGTCTTCGACGATGATCACATCTTGATTTTCGATACTGATGTCCAGATCCTTCATAATCCGCACGGTCCCGCTGGACTTGGTGGAGGCGCCGTAACTGGAGACCGCCATTAGATCATAGGAGAGCGGTAAATCAATCGCCATCAGCAATTGGGCGAAGAACGGCACCGCCCCCTTCATGATGCCCACCAGCACCGGAGCTTTTCCCGCGTAATCCAGGGTGATCTGCCGCCCCAACTCCAGGGTGCGCTCCCGGATCTGGGCTTCGGTAAGTAATACTTCGTTTAAGTCGTTGGCTGCAAACATAAATAAACCTCCTTGGATTGGGCAAACTGAAACAGAATGAGATAAACAAACCCTCTTTGTGTATAAAACCGAAGAGGGAAAAACTAATATTATTGTTCAGCGACGGCGACTAATACAATTGTATCTTACCCAAACAGCTTGTCCCTGTCAATGCTATTTTCCGGGGAATACAAAAAAGCGAGAGCTTTCGCTCTCGCCCCTGTAAGTAACAAATCTTAGAAGTCGAGACGGAACCGGAGTAAGTTTTTTGCATCGTTCTTCGCATTAACATTAGTCAGCTCGTATTCTAAACGGAGACCATTGTTAAATTTGTAGATGGCTTGGATACCATAAGGGTTTTCATCCCACTCCACACCAGAAGCTTTACGTTTGTCAATACTATATTCAAAGCTGGCTTGTAAATTGGTGTCCGCAATTTTGGTGAACAATACCCCAAGCAAGGTTTCTTGCTCATAGGCTTCACCACCAACAAAATTAGTCGGATTATAGTACTTTGGATCGGTACCATAAACATAAACTTTAATCTTATCGGTTGCTTGATAAAAGGCATCCCAGTTAAGAGCGCTTTCTAGCGGAGATTTTCCAGCAGCAGTAGTTTTTACTTTTTGAACGCCTGTTTCGTAATAGTTGAGTTCTACTCCATACTTTTTACCTACCGCATAACCAAGCTTAACGTTATAAGCATTGTCTCTTAATGCGCTTGAGCTTCCATCAATAACATATGCTCCGCCAGTATAGAAACCACTATCGCCAATCGGAATATTAACGGTGGTCATGGTCGGGTTTCTTTCAACATAAATATTGTTGTTGGCAGCTTTGGCGAGAATACGGCTCGGATGGACTTTGTAATCGAAAGCGCCAACTTTGACAGTACCCCAGCTTTGTTTGAAGTTAAAGAAGTATTCATCAGCATAGAGGCTATCATCGGTTTTGCCAGAGGTTCCACTGACGGTAACCGTGTTACCAGGTTTACCAGTGGTTTGAACCCGAGCAGTGTAAGAAGCGTCAACAGTATCGCTAATTTTGCCGGCAAAAGTTACACGAAAATCAGCGTTGTCAACTGTCTTACCTTGGCTAGTCTTAACGGAAGCATCATCAATTAATTCAAACCGGAAACTTGCCGAGGTGGTCACTGCCCCCAAGGATACCGCAGCGATCGAAAGCAACATGGCTACGGTTACGACGAGAACTAATAACTTTTTCATTCTCAAACCTTCCTCCTTATTTTTCGAAAAGATAGTTGATACTCGCACCTGAAACCGCGTCGTATCCTCCGCATACCCCCCCTCGATTATTTAACCATGCTACACGAGGGTTTCCAGGTTGTCCTCGATGTAACCGGTCATTATCGGAAAGCGCTGGGAAAATATCCCTTGATTTCAGGCGTTTTCTCTTATCTCATTGTAAATGATACATGAACACCCTGTCAAGGAAATATTTATTCTTTTTAGTAACTTTGCCCGAATACGCTGGGATGTTGGTTCAAAATCCAACGTTTGGCGCTTTGGGAATTTAACTTATTTGTAAGATATATTATTCGCCGCCGTAACAAAAACCTCTTTAAAACGTTCGGGAATTCTGTTTTTTAATTGACGGAATTCCTTGCTATCGATGCCGCACTCTACATTTCAACTTATCTGTCACAACAAAACAGCCCTGGCATGGGTTCTGCCGGAGCTGTTAACATTGGCGGTTTTACTTATCGGTTTTCTTGGAAGCCCGTTGCATCGCTATCTGACCGGTCCGGACAATCTCCCGCACGCCAAACGGTTTTAACAAACCGATCAGCGCCGCCACTTTCTCGGCGCTCCCGGTAATCTCGACCGTCACCGACCGGCTGGCGACATCGACGATCTTGGCCCGGAAGATATCGACGATCTGCATGATCTCGGCCCGCGTCTGCGAGCTGGCATTGACTTTGATCAGCGCCAACTCCCGTTCGACAATCTCCCGGGGCGGCAGGTCGTTCACTTTAACCACGTCGATTAATTTATACAACTGTTTGACGATCTGCTCCAGGACCTGATCCGCCTCGGCCTCGACCACGATGGTGATCCGCGACAGCTCCGGTTCCTCGGAGTGGCCGACCGCGATACTTTCGATATTAAAACCGCGTCGACTGAACAACCCGGCCACCCGGACCAGCACGCCGGCATGATTGACCACTAAAATCGAAATTACGTGACGCATCATTGATTCACCCCGATCATCCGGTCTAACGGGCAATTGGCCGGCACCATCGGCAGGACGTTTTCATCCCGGTCCACCCGGCAATCGACCACCACCGGTCCGGGGGTCCGGAGCGCTTCCGCCATCAGCGGCTCCAATTCGGCGGCGTTTTGGATCCGAAAGCCCTTCGCCCCATAGGCTTCGGCGATTTTGACGAAGTCCGGATTGCTGTCAAGCACCGTGGCTGAGTAACGCTTGTTCTGAAAAAACTCCTGCCACTGCCGGACCATGCCTAAGTAAAAATTGTTCATAATCACGACTTTGACCGGGATGCGGTTGGCAACCGCCGTGCCCAGTTCCTGAATGTTCATCTGAAAGCTGCCGTCCCCGGCAATATCGATGACCAGCTTGTCGGGATTGCCGATCTGCGCGCCGATGGCCGCCGGGAAACCGAAACCCATCGTCCCTAACCCGCCGGAGGTCACGAGCGAACGGGGCCGTTTAAACTGGAAATATTGCGCCACCCACATCTGGTGTTGGCCGACCTCAGTACAGATGATGGCCTCGCCTTGGGTGATCCGGCTGATCGCTTCGATCACCCGCTGCGGTTTGAGACTTTGCTCTGTCGCTTCATAACAAAGCGGGTACTGCCGTTGCCATTCGTCGACTTGGTTGCGCCACGCCCCGATCGCCCCGATCGCCCCGCCAGCCGGCAGCCGTTCCAACAACATCTCCAACACCATGCGGCAGTCGCCGACGATCGGCACATCCACGTGGACGTTTTTACCGATCTCGGCCGGATCGATATCAATATGAATCACCTTGGCGTGTTTGGCAAACTCGTCCACTTTACCGGTCACCCGGTCGTCAAAACGGGCGCCGACCGCAATCAGCAAATCCGTCTCATTGACGGCAAAATTGGCGGCAGCGGTCCCATGCATCCCCAACATCCCCAAGAACAACGGATGCTCGCTGGGGAAGCCGCCCAGTCCCATCAGAGTCGCCACCACCGGGATATTGGTCCGTTCCGCCAACCGCAACAATTCTTGTTCGGCCCGGGCGATGATCACCCCGCCGCCAATGTACAGCAACGGCTTTTTCGCCGCCAAAATTGCGTCGGCCGCTTCCTTGACTTGCCGGGCATTCCCGGTATAGTTCGGTTTGTAACCCGGCAAATTGAGCGTGTCCGGGTAATCTAATTTGGCTTTGGCGGTCGTCACATCATAGGCGATGTCGATCAACACGGGTCCCGGCCGGCCGGTACTGGCAATATGAAACGCCTCTTTGACAATACGCGGCAACTCGGCAAGGTCGGTGACCAGATAATTATGTTTCGTTATGGGCAGCGTAATGCTGGTGATATCGGCTTCTTGAAACGAATCGCGCCCCAGCTGAAACGTCGGGACTTGACCGGTGATCGCCACCAGCGGAACGGAGTCCATATAGGCGTTGGCGATTCCGGTGACCAAATTGGTCGCGCCAGGCCCGGAGGTCGCGAGGCAAACTCCGGTCTTGCCGGTGCTGCGGGCGTAACCGTCGGCGGCATGGACCGCGCCTTGCTCATGTCGGGCCAGGATGTTTCGGATCTTTGAATCATACAACGCGTCATAAATGGGGATGACTTTTCCACCCGGATACCCGAAAATCACCTCGACTCCTTCCCGCTGCAAACAGTCCAGCAAAATCTCAGCTCCCGAATTCTTCATTTGCACTCCCCCATTTCCCTGGTTTTGGTATTCAATTATCATAAAACATCCCATATTATTTGTCAAGTCGGTTAATAACTGTAGAAAACCGCGTCAGCACTTTGTTTTATTCAGTTGAATTATAACAAAAGCAGTAACGACGCGTAATTATCGAATCAACATATCGAAAACAAGCGTCACTACTGTTTTTTTCTTATTACAACTTTTATGTATGACTTTATTCGTCAACAATTTGCCCGGCGATTCCAAAAATCGATAAATCGCCGGAAATCCAATACCCTCGATAAATCGAAAGGATCTGCTGTTAAGCAAATCCTCCTTAGAAAATAACTTTTGGGCCTATGTCGTCACCTGATTTTCTTAATTCGCTTGCGCGAGCAGCGACGGGTAGCTAGCGTGGACGACTCCCTAGAAAAAATAGACTATGATGGTAACTGCCGGCTGAGCGATGGTCCGCCGCGGGTTGCGGACGAAGCTTCGAAAGAGGATTGGCTCGACTCTCACGTTTGAGAAATGTTCCATACCCCCCTTCCACCGCTTCGAGCCAGTCGTCATTCAAAAGAGAGGGGGATTGTTAAAAGTTGGATCAAGCATTCGCTATCGAAGGGGGGTGAGTCGCGCCCCATTTTCTTCCTTTCGCTTGCCCCGGCCTGCCGGGGTGGCAGATTACCTTGAAAATAGCTGAAGAAACAGCTGATAAAAATCGTTATAATCATTAAATATCCCAAAAAAGAACTTTTTTCCGATGGATAAATTATCTAGTATCCGGATTAAATATTTTTAATCCTGACAATAATATTTCTAGCCCTGGAAAAAATATTTATCGACTACAATTAAATATCTATTGCCATTGCAAAAGTATTTTATCACCTTAAAATAATATTTCTTCACCTGGAATAAATATTTATTGACCTGACAAAAATATTTATCAATCAAAAATTTTATTTAATTCAAAATCGCCTATTTTAAAACGGCGCCGGTATTGGCCGAGGTGACCAAACGGCTGTAGCGGCTCAAGTAACCCGTCTTAACCTTTGGTTCCGGCGCGAACCATTCCGCCCGGCGTTTTTGCAACTCGGCTTCGTCGACCAATACGTCGATCCGGTTGCCGGGGATGTCGATCTGAATGCGATCGCCCTCGCGAACCAGGCTAATCGGACCGCCTTCCATCGCTTCCGGGGAAATATGGCCGATCGAAGCGCCGCGGGACGCTCCGGAGAATCGGCCGTCGGTCAGTAACGCGACCTCTTTATCCAAACCCATCCCGGCAATAGCCGAAGTCGGGCCGAGCATCTCCCGCATTCCGGGACCGCCTTTGGGCCCTTCGTAGCGAATGACGACGATGTCGCCGGCTTGGATTTTACCGTCCAGAATCGCCGCGATCGCCGCTTCCTCTCCGTCAAAGACGCGGGCCGGGCCTTGGTGCCGCATCATCTCCGGCGCGACCGCCGCTTGTTTTACCACCGCCCCGTCTGGGGCCAGATTGCCCCAGAGCACCGCCAGTCCGCCTTCATGATGATACGGCGCTTCCAGCGAACGGATTACATCGGCGCGTTTGACAGTGACCCCGGCGATGTTTTGGGCGACGGTTTTCCCGGTGACGGTCCGTTCCTCCGTCGCGATGAGCCCTTGGTTGCTTAACACCGCTAAAACAGCGGCAATTCCGCCCGCTTCGTCCAGATCCTGAATGTGATGGACTCCGCCCGGACGCAAGTAGGCGATATGCGGCGTCTTCCCGCTGATTTCGTTTACCCAGTTAAGGTCAAGCGCGATCCCGACTTCATGGGCGATCGCCGGTAAATGCAGGACCGTATTGGTGGAACCGCCGATCGCCATGTCCACCGTGAACGCATTGGCAAAAGCCGCTTCGGTCATGATCTGCCGCGGCCGGAGATCTTGAACCACCAGCTCCAGCACTTTCATGCCGGCCTGTTTGGCGAGGCGAATCCGGCGGGCGTCCACGGCGGGAATCGTTCCGTTGCCGGGCAGGCCCATCCCCAGAACTTCCGTCATACAATTCATGGTGTTGGCGGTGAACATACCCGAACAGGAACCGCAACCGGGACAGGCGGCTTCTTCCAACTCATGCAGTTCCGTTTCACTCATCTTGCCGACGGAAACCGCTCCGACCCCTTCGAACACCGTATTCAGATCAACCCGCTGGCCCTGAAAACGTCCGGCCAGCATCGGACCGCCACTCACAAAAATACTGGGCAAATTAAGCCGGCCCGCCGCCATCAACATACCCGGCACAATTTTATCGCAGTTTGGGACGAAAACGACCCCGTCAAAGGCGTGGCCTTTCACCATACACTCAATGGAATCGGCGATCAATTCCCGACTGGCCAGCGAGTATTTCATTCCTTCATGTCCCATGGCAATTCCGTCACAGACACCGATCACGCCAAACTCGATCGGCGTGCCGCCCGCCATCCGGATTCCGGCCTTGACCGCATCGACGATGGTATCCAAATGAATATGACCGGGAATAATCTCATTGGCCGGATTCGCGATGGCGATTAACGGGCGCGCCAACTCCTCATCGGTATATCCCATCGCCTTAAACAAAGAACGATGTGGAGCGCGTTGAAATCCTGTCTTGACATTTTCTGACTGCATCGGTCGCACCTCCAACTATGATCGAACGTATCTGTCGCACTAAAATACCGCACTTCCGGCGTATCTTCATCTATTCAGAACGACTTCAAAAATATTATTCGCCAAGGCCTGGACCTTTCCTGCCGCTGCCAAGCGACCAATGCAAAATTTGTCAGACATTTAACATTGCCCCGTTTGAGTTCGCTACCGAAACCCCCTTAATGATTGATGCCGTAAAAACGGCAGCAAAAAAAGAAGGCGCGAGGCCTTCTTTGCGTTTGGAAATCTTGGCCGGCAATCGCGCCGGATCGTCACGCCTTGTCGATATTTTCTTTTTTGCCATCGGCGGTTGTTGATAACAGGTAAAAATGGAATAACCACTCCCCTAATGTTAGGACGCCGGCCATCACAATGATTCCGAACCCGCTAATCCGCGTCTGAGGCAACATTTGGTCCATCGCCCAGATGAACGCCGCGCCAATCAGGAAATCGACCACGAGCGCCGTTCCGTTCCCGTATTTGGGTAACACCCAAAGATCCCCCAATATATACGATAGCAACGTCAAGATGATTGCTGCGACAATCGTCTGGGTCCAAGTGCTTTTGCCATAGACCGGAATGAACACTGCCAAGATGACGAGGACCATTGCCACTTTAATTAGGAGATTCACTAAATTTTTAATCGTACTCACCTCGCTTAAAATCGGCTTTTCAGTTTCGAGCTGGGTTTGTCGGAGACCAAGATTGTCAATAACGCAATCACCAGTGAAGCCAATAACGCGGCGCCTAAAGGCACGTGCCCTCCTTCAATCGCGTAACTGGCGATAAACACCACCACGGTCGTTACTAAAAAACTGATCAAAAATTGTCCCCAACGATTGATTTCCCGCCCAATCATCCGAACCGCCAACCAACTACCCAACACAATCAAAATGGCAAACGTAATGATCCAGCCCACCGTTAACGCGCTGAAGCCTGGAACGTAAAAACCAATCGTATACAAAACCACCATTGGGATCAGAAACCGTAGGATCCACTTTAAAATACCCATTGCCCTCCCCCTCAAATTGCGAAAACATGTTTGCCGATCCGATTGATGATCTGCCGCGCCCAGATCCAGCGATTATTGGTTTTGGCCGGATTAAAAAAGTAGATCGCCCCGCCCGAAGGATCCCATCCGTTAAGCGCGTCACGGGCCGCTTTTTGCGATTCACCGCTTGGCGCCCGGTTAATAATTCCATTACTCACCGACTCAAAGGCATGGGGCTGATAAACCACTCCGGCCATGGTCTTCGGGAATTTCGAGTTCTGAATGCGATTCATTACCACGCCGCCGACCGCCACCTTTCCTGTGTACGACTCCGCACCGGCTTCGGCGTGAATCAAATGCGCCAATAGATTCACATCTCCCGTAGTTCGAGTTGGAGCAACCCGTGCGGCCGACGCGGCTTGCGTGCTGGGAATGATCAAACGTTGCCCGATTCGCAGACTCCAACCGATTCCGTTGCGGCTACGGATCGCCGCCAGTTTTACGCCGGTTTTTTTAGCGATCGAATACAATGAGTCCCCGCGGCGTACCGTGTAAGTCCAATCCGCGTGGGCCTCTTTACCCACCAATAGAACCGTTCCCATCAACAACAACAGACAACAAACAATGCGTCCAATTCTCATAGCCATTCCCCATTCTTATTATTGTCCGGCCCGATCTGAACATTCTTTCCTAATCATCGCTTCGATGATTAGGAAAGAATCCGGGTGGTGGTATTATAAGAAATTACCTGATTCTTTTCCTGTAGATGCAGGCAATTTCAGCCCATATTGATAGTATGGGAAGTTTACCGTAAAATATCCAAACCGGACCAAACCCCTTGGGGCTGCGTTACAGTTGTCATCTTCCCTCCTTTTTCATAGAGGAAACTCCGCATCCGCGGCGAATTTTTGCAAAAAAGGAGGGGTAGTCCACTTGAAAAGCGCCACGATCATTGCCTTATCCGTCTCGGTGTTGGCCGCCGCATTAACATTCGCGTCCGCCCAAAAAAGCATCCCTGATACAAGAACCCATCCCAACTCCGACAAGCAAGTTCAAGTTACCCATAATTCCGCTACCGCCAAACCGGGAGTTCCGCGAGGGCCTCGTAAATTCACCGTTCCCCAACCGCTCCGCGGGGTGTATAGCACCGCCTGGATCGCCGGATCCCCCAAAATTGACGAAATCATCAGTTTTATGAAAAAAACCAACTTAAACTCCTTGGTTATCGACGTCAAGGACGATACCGGGATCATCAGTTTTCCGTCGGAGGTTCCCTTAGCCAAGGAGATCGGCGCCCGGTCCTACCGAATCGGCAAGCTCAAGGAGTTACTCGCCCGGTTGCGCAACGAAAATATTTACACCATTGCCCGGATCGTCGTTTTTAAGGATCCGTTGCTTGCTCAAAAACATACCGAACTGGCAGTTTTGGACAAAAACGGCGGCTTATGGCGGGATTTTAAGGGAATGATCTGGTTGACCCCAACCACCCCAAAGTCTGGCAGTATAACCTCGCTATCGCCAAAGAAGCGGTTAGCCTTGGGTTTAATGAGATTCAATTTGACTACGTCCGTTTCGTCAGTGACGGCAAAATCAATCGCTGCGTCTATCCCGCTTCCACGGGCGCACCCAAAGAAGCCGTCATTCGCGACTTTCTGCTTTACGCCAAAAAAGACTTAAACGCTATGGGCGTGCCGATATCAGCCGATATTTTCGGTCTCGTCCTTTCGGTGCCCGACGACAACAATATTGGTCAAAAACTGGAGACAATTATGCCTGCCGTAGACTTTATTTCGCCAATGGTTTATCCGTCCCATTATCCGAAGGGATACTTCAATATTAACGAACCCAACCTGCACCCTTATGAAGTTGTCAATAACGCCATGAAAGATGTCTTACGGCGCATGCCGAACAGTCAGGCCAAAATCCGTCCTTGGTTGCAAGACTTTAATCTCGGAGCTCATTACGGCCGGGCCGAATTGAACGCCCAGGTTAAAGCTCTTAGCGATAATGGCGTTTTTGATTGGATCTTTTGGAATCCCAGTAACCGTTATGACGTCTCGAAATATGAGGTCAAGTGAACCGTGATGCTCCCGAAACGCAAAAAAGCAGGACCGGAATTATCCGTCCTGCTTTTTTATTATCATCGTTAACTTGTAATCTGTATTATTTATTGGCTTGCTTCGTTCATTAGGTCGGGAACCGTATCCAATACTCGGCGTGCGCCCCGGTACCGCGTGGCATAATATCCTTCATTAAGCGGGCTTACCCGCACGGCCCCATACCCGGACGAGGCGTGAATGAACTGGCCGTCGCCAAGATAAATTCCCACATGATTGATGGTTTTCGAGCCTAGCGTTGCAAAAAAGACCAAATCGCCTTGGCGTAAATTTTCCCGGCCCACCGAGACGCCGGTCCCGGCTTGAGCCGCGGCATTATGCGGGAGCTCCAAGCCCAATTGACGATAAATATACATTGTAAATCCCGAACAGTCGAAACCCCGGGTTGAACCGCCACCGTAGATGTAGCGCGTCCCCATATAACTCCGCGCCCGGCTGACCACCTCGCGGCCCCCTCTGAGCAAAGCCCGGTTGTCTGGCGTTCCGACCGTCACATACTTCTCATAAAGCCAACCCTCGCGTTGATCGGCCAGGCAAACTTTTACCCAAGGTTTTTGCGACTCCAAAACTGTAACGGAATCCCCGAGCTTTAAAACCGTAATTACCGTTGCCGCAAGTTCGGGCGCTGAACGAAAATTGACCTGATCGGCATTGACAAAACCGTCGTTGGCAACGTCGGCCCATACCGGGACGGCTACGGTCAATAGCATGATAATGATAATAAAAAGAGTGATTGATTTACGCATGACGCCTCCCTTGGCTTGGAGTTTGGTTGACCCGTCCAGTCCGTTGCTGGTTCTATGCTCCGCAATCCCAACATAGTATCCTACTGGAGGCGAGCCGAATGAAACAATTGCTCTATAACAGTCTCTTTTGTCTCTTGTTTAACACGTGGATACTAATTTTACCAATTATCTTCTTTTTATTTAGCCTGTATTGGCAAAACGAGCAAATTTTGGATCTATTTCTAGGGATCTATCTCATATTCCTGCTTTCGAGTCCAATTTTAACATTATTGATCGCTTTTCGCACTGCCGCCCGGTTTCAAGACGATCAGCGGTGCTTTGCGCCGTTTCTAATCTGTTTTATCGCCTACTTGCCGTTATGGGTGATTTCGATTCAAGTCAATACCCTTTGGGGTTTACGCGAATACGCCCAAGTATTATTAATTCCGCTGGGATTGGGAACGCTTGACCTCGTCCTGTTATCAATCATACCCTATTTTCAATCAAAACATGCTTCACAATAAATCCAACGCGACACTCGGAAATCTTCGCTCCGGTTGCAGGATTTTTTTGGGCAATTTGCGAATATTTAATTACGAAGCGCCAAGATATTTTTGAATGGGCTCGAAGCCTCTTCATTGCGGACTCTTGGTATAGATTCGCGTAAATAACGGGATGATGATTGCGGAAGAGTGCTTGCAATAGCCACCGAAGGAGCAAACTGTTATCTGCCAATTAACAGCGAACCTCTCAGGTCCCATGACCGCAATCGGACTAGACTCTGGAGAGTCCGGCTGGACACCAACGGGGTAACCAAGGCCGCTGTCGGAAAGCTTGGGCGAACAAGCGCCGGTACGACAGCTGTTCCTGGGATTCTCTCAGGTAAGCGGACAGGGTAAGGCAATATCACCTTACCCTGTCTTTTTTTATCTGTTGCCGAAAGGAGCTCTCGTTATGAAAACACCGTTATTTCCGATTTATGAGCGTTACCAAGGAAAGGTGATCGACTTTCACGGCTGGAATTTACCGGTTCAATTCAACGGCATTATCCAAGAGCATCTTACCGTTCGCAATCAAGTGGGCCTGTTTGACGTCTCCCACATGGGCGAGTTCCTGGTCACCGGAGCCCAAGCCGTCGATTTCCTGGAAGCCGCCTTAACCAACCGGATCGGCACTCTCCAACCCGGCGTTATCCGTTACTCGCCTTTATGTTACGAAAACGGCGGCACAGTCGATGATTTACTGGTCTATTGCCTTTCCTCAACCGAATTCTTATTGGTGGTCAATGCCTCAAACATTCCGAAAGATTTTGCCTATCTTCAATCATTGACGCCAGGATACCAGGTTCAACTCGAAGACCGCTCCGCCGAAACCGCCCAAATCGCCGTGCAAGGTCCTTTGGCGCAGCCGTTACTCCAGAAAATCTTCGGAGTCTCCCTCGACCCGCTTCGTTATTATCATTTCATTCCGGAAATCAAATTAGACCAAGTTCCCGTGTTGCTTTCGCGGACCGGCTACACCGGAGAAGACGGCTTTGAACTTTATCTGCGACCGCACCACGCGACCCTGATCTGGGAAATTCTGATGGCGGAAGGTGCGCCACTTGGCATTCAGCCAATCGGCCTCGGCGCCCGGGACACCTTGCGTTTTGAAGCCGGGTTGCCTTTGTACGGGCAGGAACTGTCCGAGACGATTTCGCCGCTGGAAGCGGGACTGGGCCGGTTTGTCAAGTTTGATAAACCGCATTTTGTCGGAAAAAGCGCGTTATGGGAACAACAACAGCGGGGTTTAGCCCGGATCCTCACCGGGTTAACAATGATTGAACGGGGGATTCCCCGGCCCGACTATCAGGTATTGGCGGACGGCAGCGTGATTGGTTGGGTTACCTCCGGCAGTTTCGCCCCCTCGCTGAATCAGAACTTAGCCATGGTCCTCATCGATTCGGCTTTCAACCAACCGGAAGCCGCGGTTCAGGTGGAGATTCGCGGGAAACGGCTAGCCGCCAAGCTAACCGCGCCTCCTTTTTATACCCGCCCCACCAAACAGCGAAAGGAGACAAACGGATGAATCATCCTTATCTGCCGCTTAGCCCCGACCAGCGGACAGCGATGCTCGCTACCATCGGCGCCAGCCAGTTCTCGGAGCTGATCAAGGATATTCCGGAAGCGGTGCGGCTATCAAGACCGCTGCGGTTACCGGACGGTTTATCGGAAATGGAATTAGCCGCAGAATTTAATACGTTGGCTGATCACAATAGCCAAGCTCAATTATGCTTTCTAGGAGCAGGAGCTTACCGGCATTATATCCCGTCAGTTGTCAACCATCTATCGAAACGGTCGGAATTTTATACCGCTTATACGCCATATCAACCGGAGATCTCCCAGGGTATGCTCCAGGCGATTTTTGAATACCAATCGTATGTTGCCGAACTATTCGGCTTGCCGGTTGCCAACGCCTCATTGTATGACGGCGCCACAGCGTTAGTTGAAGCGATTATCATGGCCATTCGCGAAACGCGGCGTCAGCGGGTCGCGGTGCTCGACACCCTTAACCCGCTGACGCTGCAAGTAATTCAAACCTACTTAGGCAATATGGGTTTTGAACTGGTCATCGTGCCGAGTGACGACGGAGCGGTATCCGCGGCAACGCTCCAAGCGCACTGCGACAGCTCAACCGCGGCGGTGGTGGTGCAAAGTCCCAACTTTTACGGAATCATTGAAGATCTTCCGGAACTCAACGCCGTCGCCAGCCAATGCCAGGCGGTACCGATCACCTACACGTTACCCATCCCCCTGGCTATCCTGGAGGCGCCCGGCCGGTTGGGCGCGCAAATTGTGGTGGCCGAAGGCCAATCCTTGGGCATGCCGCTGGCTTATGGCGGACCATATCTCGGTATGATGGCCGCCTCGGAACGTTTTATCCGCCGGATTCCCGGACGTTTAGTGGGCGAATCCGTCGACCGGCAGGGCAAACGTTCATTTGTCCTGACCCTGCAAGCTCGCGAACAACACATCCGGCGGGAAAAGGCTACTTCCAATATTTGCTCCAACCAAGCTTGGTGCGCTTTACGAGCGGCAATTTACCTTTCGGCGCTCGGCCCCTGCGGCTTCCGGCAAGTCGCCCAACGTTGTTTTGATAACGCCCATTACCTGGCCGGGCAACTCGCAGTCAACGGTTTTCCCTTACGTTATCAACAACCCTTTTTTATGGAGTTTGCTGTTCAGACGCCTAAACCTGCCGCTTATTATGTCGAAAAATTACAAGCTCAAAAGATCATCCCCGGTCTGGATCTCCAACATGATTCCAACGCCGGTCCCAACACCCTGTTGATCTGTGCGACTGAGATCTTCTCCCGACACCAACTTGACCGGCTGGTTGTAGAAATGAGGGATTTACAATGAATGATACCGTACAATTAATCATTGAAAAATCTTCTCCCGGCCAATGCGCCTGGAAACTGCCGCCCACCGAAGTTCCGGCGTCCAATCCAACGCGTTTGCCCCAAAACCAGCTCCGGCAATCTCCGCTTAATCTGCCGGAAGTTGCCGAGGTTGAGGTGGTTCGGCATTATACCAACCTCTCCGAACGCAACCATGGGGTGGATTCCGGGTTTTATCCCTTGGGATCCTGCACGATGAAGTATAATCCCAAAATTAGCGAAGATATTGCCGAGTTAGTCGGCTTTCAGTCTATTCATCCCTTGCAGGGCGATGCGACGGTCCAAGGTTCATTGGCTGTGCTCAGTGAACTGAATCTAGCGCTTTGCGAAGTTACCGGAATGGATCAGTTCACGCTGCAACCTGCCGCCGGAGCCCATGGCGAGTTAACCGCGATGTTTATCATCAAAGCGTACCATCAACAACACGACGGCGCCCAGCGCACCAAGGTCCTGGTTCCCAGCTCGGCGCATGGAACCAATCCGGCCAGCGCGGCGCTGGCCGGATTCGAAACCATTACTGTCAACTGTAATGACCGCGGGTTAGTCGATATTGAACATCTTGCCAGTTTGCTTGACCAAAATGTTGCCGCCTTAATGCTTACCAATCCCAACACGTTAGGTTTATTTGAGAAAGAGATCGCAACGATCGCGGCGTTGGTTCATCAAGCCGGGGGCTTGCTGTATTATGACGGAGCCAATCTCAACGCTATTATGGGTATTACCCGTCCGGGCGATATGGGATTCGACCTGATTCATGTCAATGTCCACAAAACCTTTGCGACACCCCATGGCGGCGGCGGACCCGGTGGCGGACCCGTGGGCGTCAAATCCTTGCTTGCGCCGTACCTGCCGTATCCCGTACTAATCAGTCAACCTTCCGGCTACCGTTGGGACTGGGACCGTCCGCTCAGTATCGGCCGGGTCATTGGTTTTCACGGCAACTTTACCGTCTTATTAAAAGCGTTGGCCTATCTCAAAGCACTGGGTGGCCCCGGTTTGACCCAAGTCAGTCAAGATGCCGTCACCAATGCCAATTATTTACGGGCCCTACTCAAAACCGTCTATCACATCCCCTATGAGCAAACCTGTATGCATGAGTTTGTTATCGCCGCTGAGAATCTACCCAATCAAATTCGTGCTTTGGACATTGCCAAACGCTTAATTGATTTCGGCTATCATCCGCCAACCGTTTATTTCCCGCTGATCGTTCACGAAGCGCTGATGATTGAGCCGACCGAAACCGAGAGTAAGGCGACCCTTGATCGATTCGCCCAGGTTCTATTGGCGATCTTTCAGGAAGCGAGCGACACTCCCGAGTTACTCCGGACCGCGCCCCAAACGACCGCCGTATCGCGAGTCGATGAAACGCGAGCAGCCCGGTCCCCGAAACTGCATTGGTAATCATCGCAAACTCTGTGGATAACATTGTGAATTATGGGGATATACCTTGGATTTCCTGTGGATAACATGTTGATATTGTTGATAACTACTCATTTTCAATTCATAATAGGAGTTAAACTGCACTTTACCTGTGGATAACCTGTTAATTTGTGGATAACCTAAATTACAAAACTTTTGCCAATAACCCCCAGCGTAAATAGGTTTAAACCACAACCGCCAATTTTTTCACGTATATTATTTGCAAGACTTCCCAATAATCGATATGTATTACGATGTATTATTCGGGGAGGTTCTTGTATCATGTCGCTTTACAAATTCTTTATTATCTTTATTATTGTATTGTTTACCTATTTCGGCGCCATTACGGTGATCGCGGCCCAACCCGAGGCAAAAACCACGGTTCCCATTGTGGCGTATAATCCGAAAACCGTTCAAAAAACAATGATTATCAAAATGATTGATCAATATAACCCCAAATTGAGCACCGAGCAGAAAGAGACCATCAGTATCCATATTATCAAAAACGCCGAGGGGAATGGTTTCGACCCCTTCTTACTGGCCAGTGTGATCGCAGCCGAGTCATCCTTTCGCCCGAAAGCCGTTTCGCACTGTCAAGCCCGCGGCTTAATGCAATTAACCGGATCGGTCTTATCCATGATGAAGGTCAGCGATCCGTATAACATTGAACAAAATATTGCCGCCGGTACGCGTTACCTTAAACTCTTGGGCAAGCGCTTTTATCGTCAGGATTTGGTTTTGGCGGCTTATAACGCCGGTCCAACCCGGGTGGCCCGGTTGATGAGAATTCCCAAGATTACCGAGACCCGGAATTATGTCCGGAAAATTATGCGTACCCAGTTATCCCTGAGAGAAAATTTCCGCGCCACCCTGCAATGTATGTTTATCAACCCGGTGGTATATCCGTCCCTGACCGGATCGGCAGAACCGTTGCTCGCTTCTTCCTTTTACCGGGAGTCGTCCCCGAGAACGACGCCCAACCACTTGGATATCTGTGATCAACGTCGTTCCTGGATTTTCGCGGTCGCTTAAAACGCCAGTTTGTTAACTTTTGTCGATAGCCTATGTAAGGATATGGGAAATAATTGACATTTGGCTAACATTTTCGTATACTATATACAACGGAATTTAAGATAGGTGATATTTATGCCAAATAATGAATCAATCTTTCCAATCAGCGTTGTTATGAATATGACCAATTTAACCGCGCGTCAGATCCGCTATTATGAATCGCATGAACTGATTAAGCCCGCCCGTTCCAAAGGGAACCAACGTCTTTATACTCAGACCGACGTTGAAAAATTATTGCTGATCAAATCGCTACTCGAAAAAGGACTCAATCTGGATGGCATCAAAGCTGTATTAAGCGGAGAAAAACCCTCCGAAGCAATCAGCGAACCGGCCAACCTATCAACAACGCGCCCCACCGAGATTTTCAATTCGCAACGCGCCACGGCGCAAAAGCTAACTTCTTTATATCCGGTAAATAATCAAGAAGCACTTTCTCACTGGTTACAGCACAAAAGAAAATGAGGGGTCCATTGATGAACAAGCAAGAGATCTTAGCGAAATGCAAAGAGTTGGATGTGCGATTTATTCGCTTACAATTCACCGATATCTTAGGAGTTGTAAAAAACGTCGCGATTCCGGTCAGTCAACTTGAAAGAGCCCTTAGCAATGAAATTATGTTCGACGGTTCATCAATTGAAGGATTCACCCGGGTTGAAGAGTCGGATATGATCTTAAAACCAGACCTTGAATCCTTTGCGATCTTCCCCTGGCGGCCCCGGGACGGCGCTGTCGCCCGTTTGATTTGTGACATTTACACTCCGGATATGAAACCGTTTGAAGGCGATCCTCGATATGTCTTGCAAAAAGTCTTAAAAGAAGTTTCCGATCTGGGCTATTCCGTCAATATCGGTCCGGAGTGTGAATTTTTTCTGTTCAAATCAAATCCCGACGGTACCCCATCGACCGTAACACAGGATAAAGGGGGTTATTTCGATTTATCCCCGGTTGATTTGGGTGAAAACGCCCGCCGGGAAATCGTTTTGACCCTGGAGGAAATGGGGTTCGAAATTGAGGCCTCCCATCACGAAGTATCCCCGGGCCAGCATGAAATCGATTTTAAATATTCGGATCCGTTGAGCACGGCCGACCGCGTGACCACCTTGAAATTTGTCACCCGGATCATTGCCCAACACCGCAATCTTCATGCGACATTTATGCCCAAGCCTTTGTTTGGGGTGAACGGCTCCGGAATGCATATTCATCTTTCTCTCTTTAAAGACGGGAAAAATGCCTTTTTTGACCCTCAATCCAAAAATCAACTCAGCCAAACCGCCCTTTACTTTACCGGCGGCATCCTTAAGCATATCAAAGCAATTACGGCTGTAACCAATCCCTTGGTCAATTCCTATAAACGATTAATTCCCGGTTACGAAGCCCCGGTTTACCAATCCTGGTCTGTATCCAACCGGAGCGCGCTAATCCGGGTGCCGGCTTCGCGTCACGATAGCACGCGGATTGAAATTCGGAATCCCGATCCCTGTTGCAATCCTTATCTGGCGTTTAGCCTGTTAATTAAAGCCGGTATCGACGGAGTACAGAATAAAATTGCCCCCGGAGAACCGATTCATAAAAATGTTTATATGATGACCCCGGCTGAACGGGCGTTGGAAAACATTTCGAGCCTGCCGAGTTCGTTATATGAAGCTTTGGAAGAGTTGGAAAAAGATTCGTTATGTATCGAGACCTTGGGCGAGCATATTTTAAACCGGTACCTTGAAGCCAAGATGATTGAATGGGAAGTTTACCGCAGTCAAATTCATCAATGGGAGATTGACCAGTATCTCGGGGTATTTTAATTCAATCGATAACCAGTTCCCGCTTTTATTGACATGGAAAAAAAGCTGAACTTTTCTTAAAAAGGCTCAGCTTTTTGCTTGTTTAGAGACGCAGGAAATTTATTGCACCACTAAAATACCGTTTTTCATTTTCCTGCGCCTCCAAAACGATCGTTAGTAATGCCATTTTGGCACCAGTTATCCACATTCTGGTTCCGGTTATCCACAACCAGGAGCCCTGAAACGGGATCCCGGTTTTAGTTATCCCCATTCGTCAATCGGATTTCCATCCCGAAGTTCTTTGAGACGCTATTTCACAACCGGTTATCCCCAATAGATCGAGTAGGAGGTAGGTAATTAATTCACCTACCGACCTCTCACACCACCGTACGTACCGTTCGGTATACGGCGGTTCTTTAGTTTACACGTACTTGTCGATAGTACTCAGCGAAGAATACGTAT
>JAEZFP010000016.1 GCA_023417475.1 Bacillota bacterium
CCTCCTTTGCTTTTGATGCGGTTGGCGAACCACATTCATTTTAGCAAGGGAGGTTTCCCTTTTCTACTCATAGGCATAGCCTTTTTTGAACCCCCGGCTTAGCCGGGGGTTTTCGTTTACACAACAAAAAACGACGAGGATAGAACCTCGTCGTTTCGCTATTTTGTTTATGGTGCGCCCGACAGGAATCGAACCTGTGCACCTGGCTCCGGAGGCCAGTGCTCTATCCCCTGAGCTACGGGCGCGTCATGACAGTAAAGCTATTGTACAATATCTTGGCGTAAAAGACAAGCTGTTTTATTATCCATTTTTGGAATTTTCCGCACGTTTAAAAAAATGACCGTTGATTAAAGAAATATGACACCAATAATTCGCACGCCGTCATCGTTCCTTGTTCAGCTGCCAATCCGACCACGGCTGTGCAAAATGCATCCCAACCAAAAATCATCGGGCATTTGACACCGTTTAGGCCTTCCGCCAGTATACTGTAGTACCAAATCTATGCTTCAAAAAAGAGGTGACCAGACAATGGCACGACAATGCCCTCCGGGAACGGTTGCTTATACGATTAAAACCGGCGATACGTTATATAAGCTCGCTCAAACCTATAAAACAACCGTGCCCGCCATTACAGCCGCCAATCCCAACCTAAACCCAAACGCCCTGCGCGTGGGTCAGATTATCTGCATTCCGAGTCCGTCCGGTTCCACAAGTTGCCCAGGCGGTAGTTCGTATACAATTAAATCCGGTGATACTTTTGTCAAAATTGCTGCTGCCAATAACATTAGCGTGGATCAGCTCCGCAAAGCCAACCCGGGCGTCGACCCCAACCGGCTTCAGATTGGTCAAACCATTTGTGTTCCGAAAGGAGAACGCCCAACACCGGGACCTTCGCCAACACCGGGACCCGGCGCTTGTCCCACCGGCACTACGCCCTATATGGTGAAAGCCGGTGATAACTTTTATGCTTTGGCGCAACGTTTTAATACGACGGTCGATGCGATAACCAAAGCCAACCCCGGTGTCAATCCCAACGCATTGCGGATTGGCGAACGAATCTGCATTCCCGGTTCAAGCGCTCCGCCCCCCGGCCCAAAAGTTTGCCCGTCCGGGACTTTTACCTATACCGTCAAAGCCGGGGACACGGTTTATGCTTTAGCAAATCGTTACAATACAACGGTCGACGCGATTGGCAGATCCAACCCGGGTGTCAATCTTAACATTATCCAGATCGGCCAATCCATTTGTATTCCGGGGGCAGGAACTCCGCGACCGCAGCCGCAGCCCCAACCGCCATCGCAACCCGGCGTATGTCCGACCGGATATTTTTCCCATACGATTCAATCTGGCGACACCCTAGCGGCGTTGGCGCGGCAATATCGCACCACGGTCGAGGCGATCATGACCGCCAATCCCGGTCTCAACCCCAATGATCTCCAAGTGGCGCGAATTATTTGTATTCCAGGTCGAAGCGAAACCCTGGAGTTAACCGATCAAACCGAAGCGGTGGAAACCGATGCGGCAACAGCTTTTACCCAAGGGAATCCGGCCGACCCGGTTGAGGAAGCAACCTGCCCAACCGGCACCTTCACTTATGTGGTGATCTCCGGCGATACTTTATACGTCTTAGCGCAACGTTACAAGACAACTGTTGAAGCGATCTCTCGTGCGAATCCGGGCATTAACCCCAACGCGTTACAAATCGGGCAACGGATCTGCATTCCGGGAACTGCCCCGCAGCCACCTCAACCTGGCGCTTGTCCCAGCGGAACCTTCGCTTACTCGGTTAAAGCCGGCGATACTCTTTATGCACTCGCAGCCCGCAATAATACGACGGTTGACGCCATCGTCAGAGCGAATCCGGGCATCAACCCCAACGCGTTACAGATCGGGCAACGAATCTGCATTCCGGGAACTGCCCCGCAACCACCTCAACCAGGCGTTTGCCCCAGCGGCACTTCCGTTTATGCAATCAAATCCGGAGATACGCTCTTTGGGTTGGCGCAGCGCTACAACACGTCTGTCGATGCAATACTCCGCGCCAATCCCGGACTTGATCCCAACCGCCTTTACATCGGACAACAAATTTGTATTCCGGGGCAACCTCCGGCACAGCAATGTCCTGATGGGGCGACCGCCTATACCATCAAAACGGGGGACACTCTGTTTGCAATAGCGGAACGCTATAATACAACCGTTGACGCTATTTTACAAATCAACCCCGGAGTTGATCCAAGCCGTTTGCAAATTGGTCAACTGATCTGCATTCCCAGTCAAAAGCTGATTTATGCGAATCGCCAATATCAAGTGGTATTCTTATATCCGAATAACTGGCAGAGAGTCACCAATGAACGTTACGAAGGGCCCAATGGCTTCTTCCAGGTTTCCGCAGCCGGAACCGGAACCGCTACCCGCGATGAAGTTTGCCGCAACGAGGCTTTTCAAGCGTTAAGACCTTACGGAAGTAACCCCGGTATTTCCCGAACTACCGTTGATGGTCAAGAAGCTTGTTATATCGAACCCGCTTCGGATCAACCCGCCGCGATGAGGCAACAAGCAGCCTTCATCGTCCGATATCCCAAACCGGTGACGATCAACGGGCAAAACTATAACTTCTTCGTGTTATGGGCCGATAAAGCTCACATCCGCGATCTCGCGGCAACATTGGAGTTTTTACCCTGACGACGATCCGAAATACGAGCAATACTACAAAATATTAGGGGTACTGCAACGCAGTACCCCTTTTTTTGAGATTTCAAACCGATTGAACCCGGTCCAGATTTGCCTGTACGTAGCCGCGGATCTTCAATTTGTCCTCCTGATCAAGCCTCCAAAACCGGAATCGTAACAAATGTTCACTGAACTTTTCTTCCACGTAACCCATACCGACCATTTCAACCAACGCGGCGATCTTCCCGGTTCCGGGCAGGATAAAGTCACAAGCAAAAATTCCCCCGTCTAGCTGTCGCAAGGTCGAAAGTTTCTGAATCTTTAATCCGCCTTCACTAATATCGCGCAAAAAACCGGTGACCGTTTCACCATTTGACGCTTGAGTCAGTGATACTAGCAATGATTGAACCTTGACGCGCTTAAACTGACGCAACTCTCTTTCCTTATTTGCATCCACAGTTTGCTCCCCCTATCCCCTTGTATTTTTTATCGCTCGATCATTCGGTCTATCCGATATTTGGAGCAACTTAAAAAACACCAATCCGCACTCGGCGGTTACGCGGTCCGTCAAACTCACAAAAATAAATCCCTTGCCAAGTCCCTAAACCCAACCGTCCCGCAACCACCGGCACAACACAGGAAAAACCCATCAGTGACGCCTTGAGATGCGCGTCGGAGTTTCCTTCCCGATGCCGATAAGCGCCGTGTTCCGGAACCAAACGTTCCAATGAACCAAGTAGATCCCGCACCACATCGGGATCGGCATTTTCATTGATCGTCACTCCCGCTGTGGTATGGGGTACAAAAATATAACAAAGGCCATTGGCGACTCCGCTACTCACAACTTCCGCTGCGACCTTCGCGGTAATATCAACCCACTGCGAACGTTCCCGCGTTGCAATATTGATCTCAGTCCAGATATGAACCCCCTCCTTAATATGCAAATCATGCGAAGATGCCTGCTCAGGCTGAAAACTTGACTCTGTTGGAACATCGACTTTGTTCGACTAAAAAACCCTCCAACACCATGGAGGGTTTTTTACTCATCGAAACCTGTTTAACCTATTCGGACATTTATTTTGACTTCTGGAAGCAATCCCGGCAGTATACCGGCCGGTCTTCCCGAGGTTGAAACGGAACTTCCGTTGTAACGCCGCAATTGGCGCAAACAACCTGATGCATTTGGCGATGAGTAGAGGAACCATCCCGATTTTGTTGTTTACGGGCTGACCGACAGGTCGCGCAACGCCGGGGTTCATTGGTAAAACCTTTATTGGCGTAAAATTCCTGTTCACCCGCTGTAAAAACAAACTCTGAGCCGCATTCACCGCAAATTAGTTTTTTGTCTTGGTAACTCAACAAACATCGCCTCACTTGTTAATGGAAAATTAAACCACTTCCATCCTCATTATAACATCCACGCAACAAGTTGACAATCAAGAGTATTGTAAATTTCATTAACCATCTCTGTGTGACAAGCCGAGTTCCGAATTTACAAAACATTCTTATTAATTAATCCTACTTAAGGTTTTCCCCTCATAGGCGACCAATTGGCTAACTTTTTTCATTAATTGATCGAAATCGGGCAAATTCAATGATTGTTCTCCATCGCTCCACGCTTTGGCCGGGTCGGGATGGACCTCAATGAGCAACCCGTCGGCCCCGGCCATTATGGCCGCTTTAGCCATCGGTTCAATTAACTTGCGTTTCCCCGTTCCATGGCTTGGATCGACAACCACCGGCAAATGGCTTAAGCTTTTAATCAAAGGCACCGCGCTTAAATCAAGCGTATTCCGGGTAGCGGTCTCAAACGTACGGATACCGCGCTCACAAAGGATCACGTTATGATTGCCCTCGGCCATAATATACTCCGCAGCCATTAACCATTCTTCAATCGTCGCCGAAAGACCCCGTTTTAACAAAACCGGTTTAGAGCAACGGCCCACTGCCCGCAGCAGTCCGAAATTTTGCATGTTTCGGGCGCCGATTTGAATAATATCGGTATATTCTTCAACAATCTCAAGCTCGGTAAGGTTCATCAACTCGGTTATCACCGGTAGTCCGGTCGCGACACGGGCGTTCGCTAAAATTTTGAGGCCTTCCCCCTCAAGTCCTTGGAAACTATAAGGTGAAGTTCGTGGTTTAAACGCGCCACCCCGTAAGCCGGCCGCCCCCGAAGCTTTAATCGCCGCGGCGGTTTGCATCACCTGTTCGTCGCCTTCGACCGCGCACGGTCCGGCGATGACGCCAAAGTATCCGCCGCCAATTTTCAGCCCACCGACTTCAATGATGGTCCCTTCCGGTTTGATTTCCTTTGAAACTAATTTGTAGGGGCTTAAAATCGGGATGACTTTCTCGACACCGGGAATACTCTCAAGGAAATGAAAGTCGACGCGGCGTTTGTCACCTACGGCGCCGATGACTTTCTTCTCAACGCCTTGAATGACATGAATCTGAAAGCCCCATTCCTCCAAACGTTGATTGAGGTTTTCCCATTGGGCGTCGGTGATGGACTGACTGGTTACAATAATCATAATCTTTTCCTCCGCAAAATAAAATTAGCCCACGCTCATCCCAAACCTTGGGACGAAACGTGGGCCGATTCCGCGGTACCACCCAATTTAGTCAAAAACTTGACTCGCTTTTTCGGATACGGAAAAATAAAACCTTTTCGATATCCTATCCCAAATAACGGCGGGCAACCGAGCCTACCTACCAGCAATAAAAACTGTCTCCAGTTTCATCGCTTTTTCAGTGGCCTACTCCCAAGGGAACTTCGCCTGGTTCACTCCTAAAAGGGCTTGCAGCCGGTGGCCCTTTCTCTCTTCAGGAAATCCGCAGATTACTTTCCTTGATCATTGTATTTATTACGTATTATGTATTTCATTATATGCGATAATCCAAAAATGATCAATAATTTTTCCATTTTCCACTATATTTTAATGATTCGTTTACAAACACGAAAGCCATCCGCGATTCACCGGGCCTGAATCCTGGCCAACAATTCCAAGGGATTGACGCGGGTGGCGTTTTCGATTTCCACACCGGTTAATCCTGCGCCTTGCGCAACAGTGCGCGCCCAAGTTTCTGTCAATAGATTCTCCGGACTATGACTGTCCGAATTAACGACGAATTTGACACCCGCGCTGCGCCCCACTTGAACAACATGACCATTGCCGACGTTGTGACCGCTACGGGGAGTAATCTCAATGAAAACTCCGTTTTGCGCAGCTAAGATTGCGGCTTCCTCCGAAAGTAATCCCGGATGAGCCAAAATATCGACATCCTTACACGAAACAGCGGCCAGATTGGTGCCCGGTTCAACCGGTTCAACCAACGTCTCGCCATGGACAACTATCAGTTTAGCGCCTAAACGCCGTGCTTCCGCAGCCAACTCAGGGATGCTTCCCGCCGGGATATGCGTGAGTTCCACTCCGGGAATCACCTCAATCGGCCAATATTGCTTGGCCAAATTGCATTCTTTAGTTAACTCTGCGATGATCCGCTCCATGTTGGAAGGCGCCGCATGATCCGTAATCCCAATTGCCTGATAACCCTTGACCGCGGCCCTGCGGATCAACTCCATCGGCAAAAGCTCACCATCGCTTAAAAAAGAATGGGTATGAAAATCATACACCATTGCCACACCTCCTGACCGTATAAATTACATTATTATGACCCGTTACGAACTCCTAACAGCCACACCGTTGCCATGTTGCAACGGTTGCCTCCCAGTGATTTGACCCGTTAGAAATTGCGCTATGCCATTAAACAGCGGCCCCGGTATGACCAAATCGGACAGTGAACGCACCTGTTCCGGCGCTTCCGCCATAGCAACACCCAATCCGGCGAAGTTCAACATATCCAAATCATTGTGGCCGTCACCAAATGCAATAATCTGTTTCATGGATAGCTGCATCCGGCCCGCCAACCATTGCAAAGCTTGTCCTTTGGAAGCCTTGGGGTCAAACGCTTCAAGGAACCAATCATGCGCCTCGCGGTCCGGAGGCCACAGAATTAAGTGGGGTTGCGGTTTGATTGTTTGAAGAATCCGATCCGCAAGCGCCTTTACATCTTTTTCGTCCCCAATGAACATATGTTTAACCATCGTACCAGGCAACTCGCCAAGCGTGGCGAGGGAACATTGTTCGCCGCTGCTCTGACTCAACCATTTCCCGCCGGGCGTTTGCACCGTCGCGCTAAAATAAGCGCCGCTTTCATCCAGGCAAAAATGGTCAACCATCCCCACGCCGCCTAACGCCTGCAACTGGATTGCCAGTTCCGGCCGGAGCGGCGTCATTTTCATGACGGTTTCCGTGACCGGATCCATGATAATCGCACCGGCCTGGACGATCACCGGGATAGTGACCCCCAACTCGCGGGCGATTTGACGGGTTTTCTTCCAACTGCGTCCGGTCGCGATTGTGAATTGCCCTCCCGCTTGGCGCAACTGAGTGACTGCGTCCTTTAGCGCCGGAGTCAGGTAATCGGTTCCATATTCCACTAACGTTCCGTCAAGGTCCGTAATGACCAACCGATAGTTTGCTAAGTCCATGTTAACTCCTTTAGGCTAATTTAGCACAGTTTCCGGGACACGTCAATTCGATCGGCTTTGGTTGTCAGGCAATTGAACCATTTTTAACAAACAATAAAGTCAACCGATTTGGTTGACCCTAAAAAACTATCCTAAACTGACAATGGGTGCTTTCTCGTCGACATAATTGGGTGTCTCCACCAGAATAACATCCACCCCGATCTTGCGAATGCGCTCCCACGGGATGACGAAATCTTCGCTTTTGCCAAAAACCCATAAAAACTTTCCGGGACCGGGAACGACAATTGCGACGATCTTACCGGTCTCCGCATCAATCTCCAGGTCGCTTGCCAATCCCAAACGCTTGCCATCCAGGATATTTACGACCTCTCGCTCACTTAACTCAGAGGTTTTGGTTAACAACCCTTACTCGCCCCTTTCACCTTATTCATATGCAAAAGGCAGCGTTTTTGGAACTATTTCATCACCGCGCCGCTGGAAAAAGCCTCATATAATGTATAAAAACCGATTCCCACAAATAACAATGCCGCGCCAATCTTTAAAAAATGCGGCGGGATATATTTCGCCACTAAACCACCGAACGCGACGCCGATCAAGGTCACTAACGCCAACGCCATACTCGCTCCCAAAAACACCGACAAAGGACTACGCGATTCGGTTACCAAGGAGAAAACAGCCAATTGGGTTTTATCTCCCATTTCCGCAATGAACAACGTCGAAAATGTGAGTAAAAAGACCTGCCAATCAATGGTCACCATTTAATTACCTCCGGTTGAATATACGGCGCGAGTATTTAGTGTACATCTTCCACGCGACATATTTCCCTCAAATTCGTAAGACAGGCAAATTACCATGGAGTCGGCCACGCCAGCTACCGCTCGTGCAAGCAAATTAAGAAAATCAGGTGACGACATCGGCCCAAAAGTTACTTCCAAGGAGATAGTCAGGTAATTTCGCCTTACTTAGTTTGACTACTAACCCGGCAAATAATCCAGCGATTTTTATTTTGGCAAACAAAAAAGGGACTCGCTAGTCCCTGAATCCAAATAAATAATTGGGGTGAACGATGGGAATCGAACCCACGACCTCCAGGGCCACAACCTGGCGCTCTAACCAACTGAGCTACGTCCACCATCCGTGCAGAAGCTATAATACCACAGAATAAAATCGATGTCAATCACGCACGGCAAGATATTTCAAGGTAAATTCAGGGATTATTTGCTTCAAGGTTCAATTGGTCCGTTCATCTCGCATTTTTATGATGAAGGCCATAATAAAATATATTAAAAAGCGACGATTCTAAAACATTTTTTTTATATATCGCGATCTGTCCCCTTAATTATTATGGCGCTCCACCGTAACCCAAGCGTTAATTCAAATATTACAGCCGGCAAATGGTTGCCGGCTGTTTCATGAATACTCAGGCATTACCGTGAACCCCGTTTAAAGATCCGGACTCCGCCAGGTGGAATCTCCGGGTAGTTCATACCGGAAAGGCTGCAACCAATCGCGAAGATCGGTTCCCAACCCATATTCCATTCGGCCGGAACTTCCAGGCAACGGCAATCGTGATTCATATTGAAACAAGCCAAAATCTGTTCTTTTTTCCCGCTCCGGACAAAACCGTAGATTCCGTCACCAAGATGCAAATCATAATGGCTTCCGGTTTGCAATGACTGATACTTGCTACGCAAAGCCGCTAATTGCTTGGTTGTATCCAGTAACGTCTGATCTTGCTGTTCCGGCGTCCAGACCATCGTCTTCCGGCAATCCGGATCTTTATCGCCGGTAATCCCAACTTCGTCGCCGTAATACAATGCCGGAACACCCGGATAGGTGAATTGAAAAGCGAGTGCCGCCAACATCTTGCGGCGGTCTTCGCCGCAATGGGTCAGAAAACGCGGCGTATCATGGCTACCTAAAAGGTTATAAGCGCTTAGCGTATATTCCCAGGGTAAATTATGCCGGACACTGGCTAAATCCATCCGAAACTGGTCCGCCGTAATTTGGTTTTGGGCAAAATATTTGATCACCGCTTCCCGCCAACGGTAATTCATTACCGCGTCACAACTGTCGCCTTTTAGCCATTCATGAGCGTCTTCCCAAATCTCGCCGACGATATAGGCTTCCGGATTAATTGATTTCACCAGACGCCGAAATACCTGCCAAAACTCCATCTTTACTTCATTGGGAACATCCAATCGCCAACCGTCAATCCCCAGACTGGTCCAAAAGGCAATCACTTTTAATAAATACCGGATTACCTCCGGGTTATCATGGTTCAGTTTTGGCAATGAACCAAATCCCCACCACGATTCGTAATTCGGTTTTGGTGATTGCACAATCGGGAAATCATAACAATGATACCAATCCCTAAAACGGGATTTGGCGCCGCGTTTGATGATGTCCTGAAACGCCCAGAAAGTATCGCCGGTGTGATTGAAAACGCCGTCAAGAATTACGCGAATACCCGCCTGATGCAACTTACGGACTAATTCTTGAAAAACGCGCAGATCCCCGAATTCCGGTGCAATCTTCAGATAATCTTGCGTATCATATTTATGACTTGATGGCGATTGAAAAATCGGGTTCAGATAAACCCCCGTTACGCCGAGTTCCTGAAGATACGGGATTTTTGCGATTATCCCCTTCAAATCACCGCCAAAGAAATTGGTGATTGTTGGTTTCTCGCCCCATTTTGCACTGTTACTTGGGTCGTTGCCGGTATCCCCGTTATAAAATCGCTCGGGAAATATCTGATAAAAGACCGACCCTGCGACCCAACTCGGCGGGGTGGATGAAACGGTATCAATGGTTTCATTCAAAATTCGAAACTCCGGTTGGCTCACAAATATCACCCCATCACATTTTGTTATGTATACAATACAAGATATTGATGATTTCGACTACCGGTAAATACCGGGTGATTTGACATCGCCTCAAGTAAAAAAAATCTCCGGTATCACCACCGCCCAAGCCTGTTTGCCCGTCCTGTCTGCAATCGCAGCATCAATGCTTTGGGCGGTATCATTTTGTAACATCGCTATTTCAGGAAAACCTGCCAAAGATTACTGGCATAAGTCTGCTATTCAAATAAAAAATAAGACCTTTCGCGCCGGTCAAGCGTAGCATTCCAGTCTTAGCCACTTTGACGGTTAAAAAGGTCATAAGTATTTGTTACTGTTTACGGCAAGACACGGCGCCGCTCCCTTGGCTGCTCTGACGACACTCCGCCAGGTCGCAACAGAGAGTGCGCCGCTTACGGTTTAGAAACGTTTTTGGTATCCAAGTAATGAACCGCGCTTAAGGCCGCCACTTGGCCCTGACCAACCGCCCGACTGATTTGCCAAGGTTTTCCGGTGCAATCCCCCGCCGCAAATACGCCCGGAAGATTGGTCCGCTGTTCCGAATCGGCCACAATCAATCCTCCGTTAGTCGCAACTCCTGTCAACAACTGATCCACCGGACGATTGGCGCGCTCGATAAAAACCCCGTCCACCAAATACTCGTCGGTAGTTGTTTTTAACATTTCCACCCGGTCAGTCCCGACAATTGTCAAGGGTTTCCCGGAAATTACCGTCAACCGCGGATCCAATTCCGAGCTGACTTTATATTGGGGTAAAAAATAAACTTTCGCGCAAACTTCCGCTAAAAAAGCCGCTTCGCTCTCCGCTTCGGGAATGTAACCAATCAGGACGACGGTCTTGCCTTTAAAAAACATCCCGTCACAGGTAGCGCAGTAACTGACACCGTGTCCGGTCAAGCGGTTTTCTCCTTCAATGTCGGTACCCAACGAAATTCCGGTAGCGACAACCACTGTTAGGGCTTGTACCGCATTTTCCCGCCCGAATAAATGATAACTGTCGTCTTCCTGATAGACTGTTTGGATCTCATCCTTCAGAAAAACCGTTCCCAGATCCGCGGCATGAGCTCGCATCTTAACCGCCAATTCTTCTCCGGTGATTTCGGGAATTCCAAGATAATTATCGATCCGGTGGGATTGGACCAACTTCGAACTGTAGGTCTCTTTGGAAATAACCACCGTATTTTTATTCCGGCGTCTGGCGTTGATCGCTGCCGCGAGCCCGGCCGGCCCCGCCCCAATAATGGCAATATCGTACATAAAAAAACCTCCTACTTGACTGCGCCGTATTCTCCTTGAAACCGTCGGTAAATTCAATTTATTATCGCATGGTTGACCGTTCCAAGCAAGTTACAATCCAATGTCGCTTCCAGCCACTTTCTGGAGCGATCCGGAAATCCGACCTGATTCGGGTAACACCGCCCCTCATTAAGCAAAAAGCTTGATTGCCTAAACCGGTTATTGGAATATACTATCCCTATGAAAATTGATTTTATTAGAATTGTACCGTATTCCAATTTCCCTTTCTCATTTTTTATGATACCATAGAAATGGTGCGATTCTGGACAGTTGTTCCACACCGCCTAAGGTTGAACGGTGTTCTTACTTTATGATAAAGGAGTCAATTTTAGTGCTTTACAAAATTTTCCGGTTTTTATTCTATTGTATTTTAAAAATTGTTTCCCGCTTAACCATTTACGGGGGTGCGAATATTCCCTCGTCCGGCCCGGTTATTTTGGTCTCCAACCATATTAGCAACTGGGACCCGATGATTGTTGGAATTTCCGCCAATCGCCAAGTTCATTTTATTGCCAAAGAGGAATTATTTAAATTCCCTCCCTTACGCTATTTGATGCTGGCTTGGGGAGCAATGCCGGTGAAACGGGGCCGCGGTGACCGGGAGGTAATCGCCAAATCGTTGGAGGTTCTCAAAGACCAAAAAATCCTCGGCATTTTCATTGAAGGTACCCGCAATAAAGTTGACCCCGACCGGATGCAAAAACCGCAACCCGGCGCAGCGATGCTGACGCTAAAAAGCGGCGCCGCGGTCGTACCGATGCTGGTGACCAATTCGCATCGGATCAGCCGTTTTAGTAAAGTAGAGGTTTTTATCGGCAAACCCATTACGTTCAACATGAATCCGGAGCAAGATAAGAAAGCTCTATATTCAGATATCAGTCAAACGATTGTTAATGCCATTGAAGCCTTACGTGACGCAAAAAAAGGAGCTTAAAACACCAAGCCACCGAAAAACCTCCGCTCTGATAGATTGACCTACAATAGTGAGTAGCTTGTTTTAGGCTATCAATATATTGTAGGTCAACATTATTTCGAGCAGTTTTTCAGTGGCCTCTTGAACCATAAGCTCCTTTTTTACTGACTATGCTCTGACTTATATGTTTTTAACGGTTTTAAAACTCGGGTTCGATCAAACCATAATTGCCGTCTTTCCGGCGGTAGACAACATTGACTTCATCCGTTTCGCTATTGGAGAAGACATAGAAATCATGGCCTAACAGATCCATCTGCATGACTGCCTCTTCGACGGACATCGGCTTCATCGCAAACCGTTTGGTGCGCTGAATCACCGGCGCCGGCGCCTCCTCTTGGGTCGGAACCGATGTGAGAATAACTTGATTTTCTTCCCGAAGTCTCCGGTTGATCCGGGTTTTAAATTTTCGAATTTGACGTTCAATCTTATCCACCGCGCCATCAATTGATCCATACATATCATTGGTTTTCTCTTCCCCGCGCAGTAGCAACCCATCCACTTGAACGGTAATGTCCACAACATGTTTGCCCCGTTCCGTGCTCATTGTCACCTGGGCTCCAATCGGGTTCTTTTCAAAAAATTTGCTGATTTTGGCGACCTTCTTTTCGGAATAATCGCGCAGAGCCGGAGTTACATCGACATTTTTACCCTTAATATTTACTAACATTGAAAAAACCTCCTTTGGTCGATGGATATTAATTATTTCGGCAGATTCACCAAATTAATCAAGGGATTTTCTTTCATACCATAATCGATTGATTGAACACAAGTATGGGTCCGATAACTCCGGGGTGGAATCGCAGATCTCCGATAGTGTTACCGGATTGCCGCCTCAATTATCAGCCTTGCCAATTGGTGATCGCCATCTCAAATTCGTTTCCAATAATTACCTGGCGTCTGATTGGCAGGATTCGCTCCGGCGTTTTTTTTACATCGGCTTCTTGTGTATATATAACGTATCTTCACCCCAAATCCTCTCAATCTTTGGCGAAAAAATCAAATTGTAAAAAAATACTTGCACCGTAACGCTCTCTATATGGTACGAGAACATCCGGCGCAAGTATTCTTCATTAAACCCCCGCAAAGTTAGTCCAAACCAAATTTCACTTTGGTACAAATGTTTGACAGCAAGTTTCCATGGAAGTCTGGGCTTTTTTTGACCCGTCCAACGAGCCAATTTCCATGTCGGATGCGCCCAGGTTGTTGTCAACTTTGATCTCTTCCGCTTGACAGACTTTGCCCGCTTCATTATACTTACAGCTGCTAACATCACATTTGATGCGGTTCATTATACCACCTCCAGCCTTATTATCCGCCACCCCTTCCGCACTTATACACGGGAAACGGAAATCGTCTTGGAAGTTAAATCAAGCCCCAATAATCCATTAGGGAAATCAATTTTGCCGCATATTTGGAATCCGTAGCGTATCCAGCTGCGGCAATGGCTTTCGCAAACTCTTGGGGGGTTTTCGTTTTAAAAGCCGGGGCATACCGTTTATTATCGATCAAAAACTGACTATGACCCTGGACCGAGTCGGCAAAAGAAACATACGCTTTAAATTGCGACATGACCTTTTCCCAGGTTCCGCTGGAGTTTTCCTCCCAACTATACGCCTGCACCGATCCGGCGGGACCAACTCCTTTAATTCCGAAAAGATTATAACTGTATCTGCCGGTAGCTTGATCAACGGGGATCGCTTTGCCATAATCCGATTCTAAAATCGCCTGCGCCGTGGTTAGTGCCGCCGGTACCGTTGTGTCGCGCTCATCCAAAATTGCGTAATAATGCACTGCATAGACAAAATCGGCTTTCTCGGCTTCAGCGGTAATTTCAAGATTGATTCCTTCCTGTCCGGCAGTTCTTATAAGCGTACGAAAGGTTTGGCGCTCATAAACCGCCTTTTTTAAACCTGCCATCGTCGTAGAATCAAATTGCCCATTGACCTCCAAATGACTAATCCTTTGAAACAACTTCAGTCCGCTGCCAGTGACCGAACCGGCGACACCGTCGACACCGTTGCGGTTCGGCCCAAAAGCGCCAATGGGAAACTCCAGCACACGTAAATAACTCTGCCCCAAAATTACCGTTGGGTCACCGGTAACCCCTTTGGCCGCCGCTTGGAGTTTCGCTTCAATATCGGAAACATTGTTTTGATCACCCCCGGGTTGACCTCCTGTGCCCGTATCGGTGTGCCCGCTACCGATAAATTTTCGCATAACGTTTAGCACCGCTGCCCATAACTCCTGAAGAAAAGCCCAAACCTTTTTCTCCTGATCCACCCAATCCACTCTCCTGTGCTTCTATCTTTGGTATAATATATTCCAAAGGCACAGCGACGGTCACGACTTCCGGCAGGGCTCTTTACCAGTTTATGAACACTTAACCGCCAACCTTGTTTACAGGTGCGTTTAATATTAAAATTGGAGATAGTCAAAACGCAATCAAAATCCTTGTCAGCAACGGAGGTTTACCAATGAAAATAGGTGTTGTCAGCGATACCCATGGCTCGATTACCGCCTGGCAAAAGGCTTTTTCTTTACTTAGCGATTGTCAATTGATCATTCATTGCGGGGATGTTCTCTATCACGGTCCGCGCAATCCCCTGCCCGAAGGGTATCAACCGCAGGAACTGGTTGGGGCTTTGAATGCCATGACCATTCCAATGGTCTATGCCAAAGGAAACTGTGATGCCGATGTCGATCAAATGCTGCTCGAGTATCCGATCGAAGCGCCGTATGTCCATCTCATCCTTGATGGAATCCGGATCTTGGTTCATCACGGTCATCAATTTGATGAGGAGACAATTCCGGCTAAGCTAATCCGGGACAACGGGTTAGTCATCTCCGGTCACACTCATCTACCGGGCATCCGCCAAAAAGGGGAAACTGTCTTTTTAAACCCGGGTAGTCCCGCCTTGCCCAAAAACACTCCCAAAGTGCCAACCGCAGCGAAAATCATCGACCGTCGGATCGAGATTATTGATTTGAATGACGGTTCGGTGATCCAGTCGATCCGTATGTAGGGATCGCGATTGATAATTGTCGAAAAATGATGATTTTTAAAAGAAAACAGTCATTAACAAGACTTAACCGGATAATTTCCGTATTTATCGTCATTTTTGAAATTCAAGAAAAATAATAATCCGCCCGACAATTTTTATAGCACGTTCAGGTTGGCGGTCATGGTAGCCAACGCAAGCGTTGTAGAAGAACTAATGTTAAACATCTATGGAAAACCACCCACATTAACAATGTTTAACACAACTTCATGAAAGGGGCGTTTCCCAATGTTCAAATGGATTCAGGGGATCTTTTCCCAATGGGGCGAACGAAAGACATTAGGTTATGAGATTCAGTTCTATCCTGGGGGAACCAAATTCAAAAAGATTAAATAAGCTCGCGATTGGAGCTAAAATAAGCCACCCTAACCGGTGGCTTGTTAATTTTCAATTTTTGAAAATACTATCACCGATGTTGAAAAATTACCAGGCAGATTATAAAATATCGTTATACGCTTTAACCGTTTAGCTTCTTGGACTCTTGCGAATCCGGAAATGAGGGCCATACATGAAACGCACGAATAGACCGATCGTAAAAAATATTGCGATCGTTGGAACGATCTTGGTGGGAATCGCCAATTTACTTTATTTGCCTGTCAACAACCTTCATCCCGATGAAGCGTATTATTGGGTATGGTCGCGTAACCTCGCTTGGGGATATTTCGACAA
Source organism: Bacillota bacterium (assembly GCA_023417475.1). GTDB lineage: Bacteria > Bacillota > UBA4882 > UBA8346 > UBA8346 > JAEYPR01. The sequence goes on from JAEZFP010000016.1 coordinate 16,089, forward strand.
TTCGCCAATGGTTGCCTATGTTATCCGCTTTTTTACCTCCTTTGGCGATTCGGTATTTTGGGTACGGTTACCTGCTCTGTTGGTTTGGTTATGGTTAGTCTGTTTTATCTACTGGTTTACCAAAAAGCTATACAAAAGTTCCCAAGCCGGTTTCCTGGCTTTATTGATTGGCTTATTTGTCCCGTTGTTAACATCCGGCAGCCATATTATGACTCATGATATTCCGTTAATGTTCTTTGCCAGTCTGGTCTTTTACTTTCTCTATGGAGCCGTGGAAGAAGGCAAAAAAAACGCTTGGTATGGCGTGGGGATCTTTTTGGGGTTTGCCCTGTTTTCCAAATTTCAAGCCGCGTTGTTGGGCGTCATTATCCTGGCGATGCTACTGTTCCGTTCCTCCAAACGCCATTGGTTGACCCAAAAGGAACCTTACTGCGCCGCTTTAATTAGCCTGTTAATATTCTCGCCTGTTCTTTATTGGAATGCCACCCATCGTTGGGCGGCTTTTGCTTTTCAATTTGAACACGGCATTCACCGTGTGATGAAGTTAGAAAATTTACTGGAATTTTGGGGTGGCCAAGCGCTAATCTTTTCACTTCTGTTTTTCGCCTTGGGTTATTACGCTGTCAAACGCACCTTCAGCTGGCATTTACGTAAAGCTCCCGATGTGTTCCTAATGTACTCATTTTTACCAATCTTTCTGTTTTTCAGTTTCACGAGTTTGACTTATCCGGCTTTACCAAACTGGCCGGCGATCGCCTATCCGCCTTCCATCATTTTTTTAGGCGCCCAACTGCAACGGTCGTTTGAGTATTTCGGCCGGATTCGTCGCATGTTGTTATGGACTTTTTTGATTTTTTCCTTCGGCATCAGCGCGCTCTTGTTAACCATCGTGCGTTACCCGGAATTACTCGTTTCCCATTTGAATATCCAGCTTTCGTCGGGGCAGATTATCGCCAATTCTACTTACGGTTGGTCCAAACTTGGTCAACGCGTCGACCGGGCAATCGATCAATATCTGCCAAATGAAAAAGTGGCGCCGGTATTTGGCGACTCCTATCAAGTCGCCGCGGAATTACAATATTATGTCTCCAAACCGGCTATGGTTTTTACCACCCGTGAAGCCCACCGCTGCCATTTTGACTATGTCACCATGGACAGTATCGCGAAATTTAACGGTCAAAGCGGAATCCTGGTTCTCAAAGATCGCTTGCCGCCTTCCGCCGTAAAGTATTTTCACGGGATTGCATTGGTCGAACATTTCACAGTCAAACGTTTTGGACAGTCCGTCCGCGATTTCTATATCTACCGTTTCGCGAAACTCGACGCGCCCGCACTCTATGAAATGGCGGCCAACAAGCCATTAGGTTATCCGGGAAAATATAAAGATTCCCAATGAGCAATCCCTGACTTGCGTCTTGGAGCTTACCATGATTAACCAAAGAAATCGTCCAATGAACGTATGGTCCATTGGACAACAGCTCTTTAAAGAAAATCAGCCCCAAAAATAACCATAGCCCAAACAGGTAATCAGGGCGAATACCGCACCAACCAAAAAACCGACCGCTACGTCCAACGGATAATGAACTCCGCAATACACCCGTGAAAAACCGATGATCAATGAAAGACCGATAAACCAGACGCCGATCTGGGGCGCGAACCAACTGATCACCAAAGCGGTACCGAAATTATTGGCCGAATGCGCCGATGGAAACGACAGTCGGCCTGCCTTCACCATTCGGTGGGCATCGGGCAACGTCAGTCCGGGTCGCAACCGCCCGAATTTACGTTTAATAAGGTTACAGAGTTGATCGGATAAAGCAACCACCATGGCGATTAGAACCATGATTGTTCTGATGGTTGGAGTCCCGAAGATCCATAAAAAAATAAACACAATCAAAAACGGTACCCGAAAATAATGTTCATTGGTGATCACCGGCATTATCCAGTCAAACCAACGATTCTTCAAACGATGGTTAATAAAATAAAAGGCTTTGCGGTCAATGGCTGTCAATCTCCGTTTAATCGACATCCGGCGCATCCACACTCTTTCCGTAAAACATTAAAACGGCCTTTTTGTTCTGGAATAGATTAACGTAAGTATTCCCGGTATTGACTGTCAACCGACTGTAAAAATTGCTTTGATTCATCCCACATATTGAGATTAACGATCTGATCCATGGTAAAGAAGCGGACCGATCGTCCTTCGGGGTTTTCCAAAACCGTCTCGAGATATTTCATCAAAAATAAGTGGGTGTCAATATGGATTGTTGTTTGATAACGATTCCATTGATATTGATAACTACCAAGATCTTTGAGTACGCGAACTTTAACGCCCGCTTCCTCCATCACTTCACGAACGGCGGTTGTCGCTGGAGATTCACCGTTTTCAATATGTCCGGCCGGGACGATCCACCGGTTCTTACTGGAATTGCTAGTTACAAGCAGGTATTGGATTACACCTTCATTGAGCCTAAAAACAATTCCGCCCGCCCGTTGTTCGCTGATTATTTGGGTCATCATTGCCACCCCGTTATTTATGTCGTAGTGATATCTGTGCAACGATCTGTAATATTTACCGCAAAATTAAAACATCTGTTGATCAACAGATGTTTTAATCGCTAAAACATAATTTTTTGGCGGCGCGCCCAAATATTGGTCAAAATACCAATGGACGCAAGATTGGCGATCATCGAACTTCCGCCGGAACTGATAAACGGCAAGGGAATCCCGGTAATCGGCATGATTCCCATGTTCATTCCGACATTTTCAAGAATATGAAAGAGAAACATCGAAATAATCCCAACCGCCATAATCGTTCCGGTTTTATCCCGGGCTTGATAGGCAATACGAATCCCCCGCCAAATTAACGTGAAAAAGAGAAAGAGGACCCCAAATGACCCGATAAAGCCCAGTTCTTCGCAGAGTACGGCAAAGATGAAGTCGGTGTGGTTTTCAGGAAGATATCCCAGTCGTCCTTGGGTTCCCCGGAACAACCCTTTTCCGAAAAATTGACCGGAACCCACGGCAATTACCGCTTGACGGACATTCCAACCACTTCCTTGCGGGTCGCGCTGGGGATCGATAAAGCTCGTTAAACGGTTGATCTGATATTGTTTGAGCGGAAAAGGGACATTGTCAGGGAAAAAGTAATGAGCGGTAAATAACAAAGCAACCAAGGCAATACCCGAAAATATCAGTGTAAACAGCTTCCACCCTGGCGCACCGGCAGTATACATCATGGTAAACATGAAAAAGATGAACACTAATGCCGTTCCGAGGTCAGGTTGGAGTAATATTAACGCGAGTGGAATACCGACAAAGAGAAACGGCCCTAAAAAGCTATAAAAAGAAGTTAAACTCTCCTTTTCCGCCAGGTACTTTCCAAATGTGACAATCATGATAACCTTCGAAAACTCCGACGGTTGCACCCCGAAAAGCCAACTTTGAGCACCGTTACCGCTGCGCCCAAGCGGCGTTAATACCAGGATTAACATGAGAATGTTGAAAATATAGAGAAATTGCGCCATCCGATCGGAGATCCGGTAATCGGAGAATAACAGCCCACCGAGGAGTAATGTTCCAATCACGACGGCCACTGCTTGTTTTTTGACAAAAGCAAACGGATCGCCTTGGGTAAGGCCAACTTTAGCATGGGTGGCGCTATAAACCATCGTAAGTCCCACGATGATTAATATTGCAACAACCACCAGTAATGTAAAATCGACATTTTTCAACAACCGACGGTCCAAGGCCATGCCTCCTCTACCACGCATTTATTATATCCCGTTCCCAAGTGTAAGTCTACCAGAAAAAAGTTCCTAAGGCAAAAGAAAAAACGGCTAACTACGCTGTGTAAGTTAACCGTTTTCATACCATCGAAAAGGACAAACCATCTATACCGATCAAGTCACGTAACCATTATATCAAACTTCGCAACAATCGGTTAGCGACGAATCCGCTTGACGGGAATATTGGCAGTTAAAGCGGCAGAACGTTCGGTTGAGGTCAAATTGACATCCATCGTCTGCTCGTCAATATCCATATATTTTGAAATCACCTGGATCATCTCTTCTTTTAAAGACTCCATCAATCCCGGCGAAACACTGGCCCGGTCATGGACTAACACCAGCCGTAACCGTTCAACCGCCCGTTCTTTGCTTGAGGTATCGTCGCGCAGGAATTTGTTAATTAAATCCATTTTGTTACCCCCGTTTACTTTCAAATCCGAAAATAGCGATGGCAGAATTGTCAAATTGTTTATTTTTTGATCATCCGCTTGAGCTTTTCAAGAATGCCAAGATCATAATCGAGTGACATGAAAGGTATTTTTTCTCCTTCCAACCGCGCCACAATATTCCGAAACGCTTGGCCGGCCCGGGAAGAATTATCCATTACCGCCGGTTCGCCGCGATTGGTGGAGATAATGATACTTTGGTCGTCCGGCACCACGCCAAGCAAATCAATGGCAAGGATGTCATTAACATCGTCAATATTCATCATATCGCCTTTGCGCACCATCTCCGGGCGCACGCGGTTGATAACCAACTGCGGGGTGGCGAATTCATTGGCTTGTAATAAACCGATGATCCGGTCGGCATCCCGGACGGCGGAAACATCGGGGGTGGTCACGATGACCGCTTGATCAGCGCCGGCGATCGCATTGCGGAATCCTTGCTCAATCCCGGCCGGACAATCGATCAGGATCACATCAAATTCCTTCCGCAACTCGTCGCAAAGCTCTTTCATCTGTTCCGGCTTGACGGCGTCTTTCTCTCGGGTCTGCGCCGCCGGTAACAGATACAAGTTCTCGAACCGTTTATCCTTAATCAACGCTTGTTTAATCTTGCATTGTTTCTCGACCACATGAACCAGATCATAGACGATCCGGTTTTCTAAACCCATCACAACATCCAAATTCCGCAAACCGATATCCGCATCAATCAGAACCGTTTTCCGGCTCCGAAGCGCTAAACCGACCCCGATATTGGCAGTGGTGGTGGTCTTGCCGACACCGCCTTTGCCAGAGGTCACCACAATAACTCGACCCGACATATAAAAAAACCTCCTCGTTGCTCTTAAAGCTACTCCGTTAACTATTAGTTTGAGAGCGCGGGCTTAACCTCAATCAAATCGTCCTTGATTTTAGCAACCTCAGGCCCCAAAAAACCGGACTCACTTTTCTTTTTTTCCGCCGGTCCCCGGGTAATCACGCCGGCGATTCGGATTTGGGTTGGATTAAACTGAAAGGCATAAATCTTGGCCGTCTTGTCGCCGGCCGCACCGGCATGAGCGGTTCCCCGTAGCGTGCCGAGAATAATAATATCTCCGCTCGCCACGACTTCAGCGCCGGGATTCACGTCGCCCATAATCACCAAGTTACCGTCAAACTCAATACGTTGCCCGGAACGAACCGTCCGTTTAACCGAAATGGTTCCAATAAAATCATCACTTTCGTCAGCACGATAATTCTGATTGACCTGAGCGTTTAGACTCGACTCTCCCACTACTTTAAAGAGGATTAACCCGGATTGATGCAACAATTCTTGGAGTGCTTCCCGTTGGGTTTCATCCAATTTCCGTTTGCCAACCTTGACAGAGATTTTAGCTCCTTTGAAAAAATCCTGGGCCTGTTGCAGTTGGGTATGCAACTGCTCAAGATATTTTTCAAATGGTCCGTTCTCCGGAATTAATAACGCTAAGCCATTCTTATACCCTTTAAAAACAACAGTCGCAAGTTCATCCGCTGTTTTTTTGGTGCTATGTGCAATCATAAAAAACTCCTATCATCGACAAAGTTGGATTAAAATAAATTTTCCATGATTTGATTATAGAATTTATAATCGTTATAGAATTCGCGATTTCAAAAAAAAATCCTCCTGGAATGGAGGAAGATGCATATTTTAGCTATGCCATTTTAATTTATCCCGAATTCGGGACGATAAGATCTCTACTTATTCAGTGATTGCTCCGGCATTGACGCCATTCGGCTTCGGATTTGGAGCTTGCTCCGGCGGGGCTGATTGATTTTGAACCGGACCCGAGGTGTTTTGTCCGTCGGAAGCCGGTTTCGTTGGATCATTCGCAACCGGAGCCGTTGCGTTGGGATCCGGAGTGGTATTCCCGGTACTGTTTGCAGGCCGGTTATTACCGGGGGTTTCCTTTGGTTTCTCATCCAACCGAAAGAAGGCTTCAAGAATTTTTCGGGCAACCGGCGCAGCTCCACCGCTTCCGGAACCACCTTGTTCGATGTAAACAATAACGACAATCTGCGGATCGTTGGCTGGGGCGTAACAAGCAAACACTCCCGAGTTGTCGTAGGGCGGTTTTTGGACCGTACCGGTCTTGCCCGCTACCGGATATTTATCCAGCGGAAATTTGGAAAAAGCATACGAAGCGGTTCCTTCGTTAACGACCTCCGAAAGCCCTTTCCGGACAATCTCCATAACCGACGGGGGCACATCCAGCTTCGACGTTACAGTCGGTTTGTTCGTTAACAGCACTTTACCGTCAGGAGCGGTGATTTGGGAGACCAACTGCGGTTGATAAACCGTACCGCCATTGGCGATAGCCTCATAAACTTGGGCCAACTGCAATGGGGTGACTGTCAGATAGCCCTGCCCGATTGCAAAATGGGATGTTTCGATTGGATACCATTTATCTTTGAAATGCTGTTTTTTCCATTCGGTATCGGGAATAAATCCAGCGGCTTCACCGGGATAAAGATTAATTCCGGTCGGTTTTCCGAGGCCGAAATAGCGACTGTATTTGGCGATAATATCCGGACCGATCAAACGTCCGAGATCCGACATTACAATATTACAGGAATTTTTTAATCCATCAACAATGGTTTCCGTTCCATGACCCTTCAAATTCCAACATTTAAAATTTTTCCCCCACACTGGGTCGAGCCCGTTGCAATAGAACGTCTTTTTGTCATCAACCTTGTGTTCCATTAAAGCCGATAACACAGTGATCGGCTTAAACGTCGAACCCGGTTGAAACTCGCCCTGGACGTTCCGGTTGCTCAAGGGATGCAAAGGATTGTTGTATAATTTTTTGGCAATCTCCGGGGTGATAATCCCCGTGAATAGATTGGGATCGTAGCCCGGTTTGCTGACCATCGCCAACACGTTCCCATTCCGGGGATCCAAGGCGATCACCGAACCGGAACGGGCGTTGCGCCATTCGGTATTCTTTTGAAGGTTGATTAGTTGATCGGCCAACGCCTTTTCGGCGGTCATTTGAACTTTCTGATCGATTGTTAAATGAAGGTTATTGCCGGGAACCGGATCGACATTGCCTAACATTCGCAACGGCCGACCGTTGATATCAACCTCAAAATTTTTCCCGCCTTCAACCCCGCGTAAATATTCTTCGTAAGTCCGCTCTAATCCGGTCTTGCCAATCAAATCGCCGGATTTATACCCTTTGGCTTTCAACTGACTCAACTCGTCGGCGTTGATCTCCCGGATATACCCGAACAAATGACTGGCATACTCGCCGTAAGGATAGGAACGAATCGGAATGTCATCCACTTCGACACCGGGCAGATTCATTTTGGATTCGAGAATTTTGATCACCGTCGCCGAATCCAAATCTTTGGCGATCGGAACGTATTGATACGGACTGCGCGGTTGTTTGGGATCAGGAGTCAGCTTAGCCTGGATCTCAGCTACCGGCATTTTTAATAACTTGCTTAATAAAGCCAAAACCTCCGGCTTATTCTTGACATCTTCGGGAACGACCGAAACAATGTGGGAGATCCGGCTGGTGGCGATGATCTTGCCCTCCCGGTCATAGAATATCCCCCGCGGCGCGTTAATCCGGAAAACCCGGACTTGATTTTGGCGCGATTGCACCATAATGGTTGCTCCTTGCATAATCTGGAGAATCCACAACCGGACAAGCAGCAACGCAAAGATCGCTAAAACAATCCCCGCAATAATTTTGAATTTATGCTCCAGATTTCTTAAAGCCGTCTCTTCCACAGCCAAAAGCCCCCATTACGGTATTTTAAAGCAATAACCCGTGTCCCAAAATGTTACGACGCCCGTTCGATAATGAACCGTTCCGCTTTTAACAGATAAAAATAGACCAGCGGGGCCAAAACGGCGTTATACAAAGCTTGGGGAAGTACGATACTGATAATGGCGCCCCAAAAATTAAAGTTAGCCATAAAAGCCATATGCATGACAACGGAGAAAGTATTAAAAAGCAGGGTGCCAAATAAAACGGCAATAAAAGGCACTAACAAATTATCTTTGAAAATATTCTTTTCAAGCAATCCCGCGCAATATCCCGCCAACATTTTCGAGAGCGCCTCGATGCCAATCACGCCGCCGCTCAGTAAATTGAGAAAAAACCCGGCTAATAATCCAAAGAGGAGCCCTTCATCGGGCCCCCGTAACAAACCGTATGAGATCACCAAGATCAATACCAAGTCCGGTATGATCTGCCAAGGTAAATTCAACCCCGCCAACCAAGTGGCCTGGATTGCCACACTCAAGATTACACTGATCGTTAAGATGGTGATTCTCATGGCTGGCCTCCCTCGGGCGCCGAAGCGGTTGGAGGAACCGGCGTGGCGACCGGCAGCGGCTGATCATGTTTTGCTTTGATTACATAGACCAGCCGCAAACTCCCAAGTTTAACCACCGGTTTAACAGCCGCTTTATTAACCAAGTTATTTGCGCCCTTACTAATTTGGAGCACTTTGCCGATGGGAATTCCGCGCGGGAAAATATCGCTGGTCTCGGCCGTGCGGATCAGATCCCCTTTTTTCAGGTTGATAAAATACGTTTCGACAGCCGGTTTCACAGTGCATTCACCTTGCAAAAACCCCCCGCCGGTAACTAAAACCATATCACCGGTCCGTTCCACCACGCCACCGACAAAATTTCCTTCGCGGGGGTCGGTGATTAAAATAACTTCCGACGAATGGGTCCGAACTTCACCAATCCGCCCCACCACTCCCTGGGGATTAATGACCGCCATATTTTTACGAACGCCGTCGGCGCTCCCTTTATTAATGACCAACGTCCGATACCAATTGCTAGGATTGGCAGAAACCGTTTCCGCAGCGATCAAATCATGCGGTTGAGCGTCCTGAAATTTCAAGGCATCCCGCAACCGTTGATTTTCAGCTTTTAAGGAATCCAAACCTACCTGACGCGCTTCAAGGTGGCTCATCGTCAAACGTAGCCGATCGTTATCCGCTTTCAACCGGCTTAACCGGCTGACTGTCCGCCAACTGTCATCAACCATTCCACCCATCCGGTTAAAGATGCTCTCCAAGGGAGCCATAGCCGTATTAAAGAAAAACTCAATTTTCCCTTCTTGCGTACGTTCCCGTGAAGTGACAAACATTCCCCAGGTAATGATTAAAATAATCAAAGCCACCACTAAATAACGGCGATCAGCAAATAAATGCACGAATGGTCACCCTTCTATCTATGTCGTACGCGCGGTCGAACTTCAATTTGCGACATATTCTTAATCATCAATAAATTACGCCATCTTACGATTGGATAGTAATACCCGTTTCAAATCTTGATAGTTACGTTCCAATGCCAAACCGGTACCCCGGGCGACGCAAGTCAAGGGATCGTCGGCAATTTGCACCGGCATTCCGGTCTCTTCCATCAACAGATGGTCAATTCCTTTCAAAAGCGCGCCGCCGCCGGCCATAACGATTCCTTTATCCAAAATATCCGCGGCAAGTTCGGGCGGAGTTTTCTCCAACGTCGTTTTGACCGCATCGACAATACTTGAAACCGGTTCGGCCAACGCTTCGCGTACTTCATTGCTGGTAATGGTGATGGTTTTCGGTAGGCCGGTTAATAAGTCACGCCCTCTCACATCAAGCTTTTGTTCCGGTCCGACCGGATGAGCGGAACCGATCTCCCGTTTGATATCTTCGGCGGTTCGTTCGCCAACCATCAAATTATAGTGACGTTTGATATACTGGCCGATGGCTTCATTCATTTCATCTCCGGCAGTCCGGACCGAACGGCTTGAAACAATGCCACCCAACGAAATTACGGCCACTTCGGTGGTTCCGCCGCCAATATCAACGATCAAATTCCCGGTTGGTTCCTCCACTTGGAGTCCGGCACCGATCGCCGCAGCCATCGGTTCTTCGATCAAAAAGACTTCTCTGGCACCGGCTTGCAGCCCGGCATCCATAACCGCCCTTTTCTCAACTTCCGTTACGCCAGACGGTACACCGATAATCACCCGGGGTGACAGAATGCCGATATTTTTCCCGGCTTTGCTAATGAAATAATGCAACATCCTTTCGGTGACGTCAAAGTCGGCAATCACTCCGTCTTTCATTGGCCGGACTGCGATAATATTCCCAGGGGTACGGCCAACCATCTGTTTGGCTTCACTACCGACCGCAAATATATTATTGGTATCTTTTTCAATGGCTACCACCGTCGGTTCTTGCAACACAATACCCCGGCCTTGAACATAAACCAAAGTATTGGCGGTACCCAAATCAATTCCCATATCTTTTGCAAAACGCCCAAAAATAGATTTAAACATTGGTTAGACTCCTCCAGATCTTATTCGTTTTTGTAGGTGGTTTATGTATGCGATCTGTCTCTTTTCACGTCAAATGACCGCGTTCTTTGAGACTAATATACCGATTATCGCCGAATATTACATGATCAATCACTGCTATCCCCATAATTTCCCCTACTTCGCGCAAGCGCGATGTGAGCAATAAATCATCTTTGCTGGGGGTGGGGTCACCACTTGGGTGGTTATGCGCCAATACCAAACCGGCGCTGCTCATTTTGACCGCTTCCTTGAAAACTTCCCGGGGATGAACCGGTGATGAACTAAGAATCCCGATCGCGGTCGTCTCAATTTTAAGCACCTGATTTTTCGTGTTCAAATGAACTACTTTAAAATGTTCGCGGTCCAGGTCTTGGAAGCTAGCTTTCAAAAGGTCGAATATATCTTGCGGTGTTCGAATCGACGGTTGTTGCACCGGATTGCTGGTTAATACTCTCCGTCCTAATTCAAAGGCCGCTTTCAATTGCACTGCCTTGGCCGGGCCAATCCCATAACAACTGGCGATCTCGGCGACTGAAGCTTTGGCTAATCCCCGCAAATCCTTATATGTGGCAATCAACTCCTCTGCGACGTTCACGGCACTACGATTGGTCGAGCCGGTCCGTAAAATGATTGCAATTAATTCCGCTGCTGCAAGATGTTCGGGACCGTTGTGAATCAATCGTTCCCGCGGCCGTTCTTCTAAAGGAAGGTCTTTGATCGTGGGTCGATTCTCCACACAATCACCTCACCAGATTGATATTCCAAAATCAACTAACGTGGTTGCCAAACGGCTGATGGGTAACCCGACCACGTTAAAATAACACCCGTCGATTTTTTCAACCAAAAGAGCGCCTTTACCTTGAATTCCATAAGCTCCTGCTTTATCCAGCGGTTCCATTGTTCCGACATAAGCTTGGATTTCGGCGCTTGATAAGTTCCGAAACAAAACCCGTGTTTCTTCCGAGAACACCTGATTTCGGCCGGAAGCAACATCAATCACCGCGACCCCGGTAAAAACCGAATGTTCTTTCCCCTGAAGCATGGTAAGCATTGTTACGGCTTCGGTCGGATCGACCGGTTTTCCGAGAATCGTCCGATTGGCAACAACTACGGTATCCGCACCAATAACCACTCCGTTTTGGAGCGACTTGGCTACCCACGCCGCTTTTTGAAAAGCAAGGCCGGCAACATATTGTGCCGGCAGTGCGGACGGCTCGGGCGGAGCTTCCACTGTCTGACTGGCGATGATTTCAAACTTCAAACCAATTTGGTGCAACAACTCCGCCCGACGGGGCGAAGCCGATGCCAAAATCAAACCTTTATTCATTGTCTATAACCTTCGATAAATGAAAAATGCCACCGCGACTCCAACAATGGTCGCTAGATTTAGGTTAATTGCAAACCCGAACGTGAGTGAAAACGCATCAGCTAAATTCAAGGTTTGCGGCGCCATATGAGCGGAGGCCCCGACTGCCATAAAAGGGAGATACGGTCGTAATATATGCCCTAAAATCGTCCCAAAAATAAAACCGACCAATAACAAAATCACCAAAACGATCCAATGGGCATGTCCGGAACGACTCAAACGGGTCACCATCCATCTTGTTTTGGGTAACTGATTCCACAATACACATGGAAAATCCTTTTAGTTTTCAGAAATCCACACAAATTTATCTGGGATTTTAGAAAAAAACTCCCATCTCCTAACTTTCGCTCAAAAATTCTGCCATTCGTTATTATATCAGAGCTGAGCGTGTTGTGTGATACAACTTTTTGTTGCTTCGTCAAGATCTTATCTATTATGCCGACTTTTTGACATAATATCGGAAAAAACCACCAAAATTCCGTTTGAAACGTAGAACAATCCTACTTCGGGGAGAATGAAACATAAGCAGGTTTGCATTGATTATAAAACAAACCGCCGGTGGAATCCACCGACGGATATTTCCAGATATCAAACTAGCTATTGATACCGCAAGCAAGCTACGTAAAAAAGCCCATGAAATAAACAAATCCCTGATTTAATGAGGATCATCCTTACTCCCGGTTTGACCGCTGACCATAATCCAGTCGTTATCGGATAGCAATTGATCGAATTGTTTTTTCAACTCCACGCAAAAGATTTCTTTACGGTTAACATGAGGATTGGTGGCATTAAACAACAGGAGACGCCGGTCGCCTACTTGCGACCAACAAGGGTGTTGATGATTGGCGGCCGTCAAACCAAACCGGACAGTGGCTTGAACTACCTTGGGGTTACTATCGGTAGTGGTCACAAAGATGAACCGGTCCGCTTCGGTATCGGACTTGGCGTCAAAGGCAATATATTTACCATCCGGACTCCAACGGGGATTCCCCGGATCATTGGGCGTTGCCACGATTTTTGGGTTGTTGCCACTCGCCGTTTGAGTAATCTCACACACCCACAATTTCTTATCATTGATATAAGCGACCCGCTTTCCATCGGGACTAATCTCCGGCTCATGCCCTTCGCCCAGTAAAGTCGGGGGCGCTGTATTGTTCAAACGCTTCCAGTAAACCATCCCTCTGCCACTGCGCATGGAATGAAAAACCATTATTTGACCCGATTGATCCACGGAAGGATGATCATCGTTAGCGGGGCTGCTACAAACAGCTTCCGCCCGTTTGGTTATTACATCATATAGGTACAGATCCTTTTTGTTCGCGGATATGATATCGGACACAAAAACAATCTGGGTTGAACTCCGCTGAACCGCTTGCTCTTCATCGCCCGGGAAGTCGGTAACGCGCGTAATCGACCGGTTTTCGAGATTCAGCGAAAAAACATCGTGACCCCCCTTAACATTGCAACTATAAAGAATAGCGCCGGCAAGCGGGACACCCGTCAATGGCATCCGCACTTCGGTGGGGCGTCCTGAAAAATTCACAGCCAGTTTCGCCGATTGATACCATGGCCGTTCAAAATGAAGTGTATATGCGCCAGGTTCCATTTTCTCCACATCAATTCGGCCGGATTGGTCGGTAACCAACTGCCTTTCGCCAACGGTTACCATCGTCCCAAGAATACCCTCCCCGGTTGCTTGATCAATCACCGTGATGCGAAGATTGGCCGGATTTGGTTTCGGTTTTTGCAGACACCCCGATAATAATAGTAATGCGACTCCACCGCAGATCAGCCAGCTCTTCGTAAAACGCTTCTCTTTCATGAAAGAAATAATTCGTTAAATTCCATAAAATTCCTGTAAATAATTTCAGATTCATTAAAATATTGTCGGAAGTGACTCGGGAAATGCGGTTCGCTTCTGTCATACCAATAACTTTACCCTGCAAGAAAAAACCCGGTTCGGGTTTTATCCGCCGGGTTGGTAAAAACTTTATTCCATGATGCCTTGGGCTAGTTCGTAAATTAGCGGCACTTTAAAATAATCCCCTTGCCAACAACGGATTGCCAAATAAATAACAAAAATGAACCAAAACCAAACAGCGACGGTTACTAGGGCGCCACCGACCAGCGGAATTACTTTTAAAAACATCCCGACGACCAGATAAAGGACAGTACTGCAAATCCCGAGATACAACGATTGATAGCCATGATAGCGAATAAACCGTTCCTTACGCAAGCCGGTTAAGATAAAAACCAGGCTGACCGGCCAGATCGGATACGCTAACGCCATTAAAAAACGCCATTCCGGGTTGAGCTCTTCCATGATGATCCCTCCCGTTATAACATATGAACCATCACGGGGAAATATTTGCGTTCTTTAACCAATGATTTGCCGGGGTTAAAGCCGCTGAACCCTCCGTTTCAACTTAATCGAAAGTTTCGGCAAGACTTGCTGATAGTTATAGACCGAATGCAACTCTTCCGCCTGATCGTAATGGGCGAACAAATGCCGGTCTTTGGCGCTGATCTTGCCAAAATAATCAAAAGAAGTAACCTGTTTGCCCTGTTGATAGACGAACGAGGTCGGGTCCACCGAAACCCAACCCAAACCGGATAAATAACTTTCCGCCCAAGCGTGTCCGTATTGTTCGAGATCGGTTTCGAAAAAACCGACATTGGTATCGGCAAAACGATACCCCGCCACAAAACGCGAGGGGATGCCGGCCGACCGGCAAAGCGCAATATAGGCCAATGCGTAATCAACGCAAAGTCCCTGTTTCCGCTGCAAAGTCGTTAACGCGCTATGCGGTTCGGGTGAATTCAACGTATAGGAAATTGTCGAATTGACATAGGCATAGATCTGTTTGGCTTTCTCCAAATTGGTACCGCATTGCTTGGTTAGTTCACTGGCAAGCAGTTGAATGGCAGGGGCGTTTGACTCGATACCCTTTTCCGGCCGGAGGTATTGTTCATCGCCGGGATCCCAGCCGCCGAACCGCTCCAGGTTATAGGTGATTGCCGTATTATAAAAACGATACTCGAATTGATATTGAACCCGCTGGTTTTGGTCTAAACGCGGCACAGAAACCTCCGCGATTTGATTCTTTTCGGTAGCAACCAAACGGACTGACTGCTCCGGGGCATAGGTGAACGAACGGAGATTTTGATACGGCGGCAATCCCTTGGTCATCAACAGCGGGACTTTGACTTTAATTGCGGTGGCCGTCCCCCCCGCATTGGCGATATCTAAAACCAGACGCACCTTATACAGTTCAAAACTGCCAAGGTCATAGACGCCCAAAGCGTCGGCGGTGATGGAAGCCCACGCCAATACCAACAAAATTAATAAATTGATTGCCGCTGAACTACGTCTCATGCCTTCTATATTTTACAAAACAGTCAAAAATTCCTTCGTAATTTAAAATGTTTTGTCATTGCACCCATTTATAGACAAACCCGCTGCTTGACGGGAGCATAAATGAAGGCAAAAAGCCTTCGGTCTCAATGGTTTCCGCCGCGGTCGCCGCATTGTCTCCAAACGGCGGAAGGTCGTTCACTCGATTGATATCAGCCAGTTTCACCCATTTCCCAGCCAAGCCGAAATCAATTCCCAACTCAATGTCGTACGGCTCGAAATTGAACAAAGTCACCATGTGTTCGGAAGACGTTTCCGAAGGTTTTGCCTGCCAGCCCACGACCAGCCGCCCTTTTCCTTGGTCCAGCCAGGGCCCGGCGATGAAGCGAAACCGGTTTTGGCCAATCAGATCGTCTCCCGACAGTTTCAGTCCCGGGTAGCGTTGGCGTAATTTAATCAAATGGCTGGCCCATTGGTAAAAATCATGGCTTGGCAAATTATCCGGCCAATCGAACTGAACCTGGTTGCGGGGGCGGTCGATTCCAAACTCTTGGCCCATATAGATCATCGGTTGGCCCAGCGCCATGATGGTGGCCATCAATCCCAAGCGGGCTTTTCTTTCTTTTGCGACAGCGTTTTTCAGCGCCGGCCCGTCGGTGCCGACCTCATAGGGCATGCTGTTTTCATCATGGCTTTCGCAATAATTGATCACGTTATTGGTATGGGCGGCGTAGATGTTGCGCGAGTAATAAAAGACATCCCCCAAATGTTCGGGGTCGTTGGTGACCCAATCTTGGTAAACTCCTTCCCGCAACATGGCGGCGATTTTATCGTGAAAAGGGTCGCACCATTGCGCGAAACCGTTCCAACCCTGCAAGTTTAAATCCGGTTGATTAGGCAAGTTTTCAACGATTAAAATACATTCCGGTTTGAAACCCCGCCCCCGGATCTCATATTCCAAGCGATACAAAAAGACGTGATCCATCCAATCCGAATGCGTGGCGTCAAAACGGAACCCGTCGATCCGGTACTCCTGCAACAGTAACTTCGCCACATCAATCAGGTAATCCTGAACCTCTTCCCGTTCCGTGGCCACCCGGTTCCCCCAAGGGGTGCCGCCGCTAAAATAAAAGCCCCCGGGATTGCCATCGGCGATCGTGTCCCAGAGCGGATTGAACGAATTGGCAGTATGGTTAAACACCAGATCCATCAGCACCGCCAGACCGTGTTGATGGGCGACGTCAACCAGCTCCCGCAACTCGTCGGGGGTGCCGAAATCCCGCTCGATCGCGGCAAATCCGCAAGGATCATAACCAAGCGCGGTCGGTCCCTGTAATGAAGGCGCTTCGGAAGTCGGCATAAATCCCAGGGCGGTGACCCCTAGATCTTTAAAATAACCGTTCTTAATCCGGCGGATGACCCCTTGAAACCGGCCTTGCTCTTGGAGCGGAATGTCTTTGTCCCCTTCGGTAAAGCCATAGATATTCATCTCATAGATTATCAGATCGGATACCGGCGGAGTCTTCCATTCCTTACTCCGCCATTGATACCGGGTTGGATCAACGACCAAACACGGGTTATTTCCGACGTCTTCCCCATAACAACGGGTCATTGGGTCATGAATATACTTTTCGGGACGGCGATTGCCATCCAACGGAACTCCGCCCATCACATAAAACTGGTACTCCAATTCCTTCTCCGGGTGCTCGGGCTTTAGGCGGTAAATCCATAAGTTCGGAGAGTCGTAATAGCCCCGATAAAGCTCCATGCGGTGATAATATTGGGGACGCGGGTCGGAGTGGCCCGGGCACTGCCAGTTATTGAAGTTGCCCACCAAATAGACTTGGGCGGCGTGCAGATGAAAAAAACCGAACACAATCGATCCGTCTTTGAGGCGGTGCGCGCCCAGCATTGACTTTGTTAGCGATGGTTTTCGTTCGGGCGCCGGGGGAATCCCCTCGCGCAAATAGGAAACATCCGTCTCCGGCAAGTACAGGCCGTCGGGGACCAACTCCCGGATGGTTTGATAAAATTCATTGGCGTGTCCTTTGGCAACTGCGGGTTGAACTGCATATACCTCAGCCCGGTCGACCATACACCAGACTTCTTTGCCTAAGAAACTGGCGTAAAAGCGTTCCGGCCCCGGATCGCCGGGCAGGTTCAAGAACTTAAAATGAAAAGAGCTTAAACCATTCTCGGGGCGAAAGATCAGCCCGTTTTCATCGCGACCGACCGGTTCAAAGCGCTGCGGCGAACGGCGGTAATCGTGTTTATGCCATAATTCGAGCACAATTCCTTCAGTATTTGGGTAAAGCAAGTGAACGGTGACTTGCATGACTTCACTCCCGTAACAGCATCATTTTCAGTGTTATTCTACCCAATTTCCCCAATAAAAAATAAGGCTTGGGTAGCCTTATTTTTTATTGCTGCAAGTAACTCTGTTGCCGCGTCTGGTCGTAATGGGGAATATCCATATCGCCCTCGTCAATCCGGACCGGGGTCTCCTGCTCCAGCGACTCGATGATCCCCAAAACCGTCCGGGCGTCTCCCAATTCGAGTTCGGGCGTGACCGAGATCGCTTCTTTACCGCTGAAGGCGTGGTAGAAGTTTAACAATTCGTTGTAGTAACCGCGCTGGGGCTGGTAGGGGATTTGTTTTTTTGTTCCGTCGTGCATGAACACGTTGATCACGCCGCAGTCGCGTTCTTCCTGATAAATTTCGCCTTTTTGGCCGACGATTCGCCATCCGACCAACGGGCGCTGCATTTCTTTGCCACCGGAATAAAAGACATAACTCCCGGTAAACCCGCTTTTAAACCGAAATACCACATGAACGACGGTATATTGGTTGGGCGTGACCGGCTTTTGCTGTCCGTACGCCATCAACTCGTCAATGGCGCCAAAGACATGACGGATCGCCGCGACGTCGTGGACTGCCACATCATAAAAGACGCCGCCCGGATAATCCGGTTTTTGGCGCCATTCCCGCGCCGGAAAAGTGTCTTTGGTCATATCGTCGGGATAGTTTAACACCCGGTTCCACAAGAAATAATCGACAGCGCCGATCTGGCCTTGTCCCACCAGATCGCGGATGATGTTGGGGTCTTCGTTATAGCGGTAATTTTCGGCGATCATCATCGGAATATTGTATTGTTTCGGCAAGCCGGCGCATTTCTCGGCTTGCTCCAACGTCGGCGCCAATGGCTTCTCCAAGATAATTCCGCGTTGGGTGCCGCCGATGATCGCCGCCACCCCTTCGGCGATCGTAAAATTGAGGCCGATCGGGACCATGATGTCAAAAACCTGCAAATCCTCCCGCTCAGCTATTTTCCGGTAATCAGTGAAAATATCCTTATCGCTTAAACCCAGTTTTTTGGCCCACTCCGTCGCTTTCGACCGGTCCTCATCGCACACGGCCGCAATCTGATATTTATCAGCAAGTTCCTGGTAAGCCGGATAATGAAGTTTTTCCAATGCCATCCCGGCTCCAATAATGCCGACTTTCAAACGTTCCATTGGCCTTCCTCCCGATCAATTGACAGTATTAAGCTTAGTATTCGTACTGTGAATGCGAATATACGAATTTTTAGGAGAATAAGGAACATTATTCTGAAGGTCTGGGCGAACCACAAGGCTTTGAACTCCAAAAGATTGAATAGGCGACGAAGCATTGCTTGGTGGTTTTCCTTTTAAAGGACAAAAGGATCGCCGTTGGGCTTCAAAGCTATTTTCTAGGCATCCCATGAAAAGTTCACTACCCCGCCGTAACGCTGCGACAGGAAAAAAGAGCCGGATGTAGAACATAGTCAGTAAAGCAGTTCGGCACATGGAGGCGCTATCAATTTTGAAACTTCGTCAACCATTTTTCCTTTTTCTAGCTTTTTTACTACTGATCATCCGTCCGGTTTATGCCGAGTCCAACAGCGACGTTTCGCAACAGCTGGCGACGGAGAGTTCGGCCAAAGGTAAGGTGCTTGCGGTGCTTGCCCGCACCACCGTCCCCGATCCGATCAGTAAAAAGCGGGTCAACAGTTTAACGCTAAAAGTCCGGATTAACACCGGTGATTTTCAAGGTACCGAAGTGGTCATCATCCACAACGAAACCGACAATCCCGTCTTTAATATCGCCGTCAAAGCCGGTGATCAGGTGACGCTGGGAATTGTCGACAACGGCGCCAAAACGCCCGACGTTTATATCACCGGATTGGTGCGCGAGAACTTTCTGTATGGTCTGGCGTTAGTGTTTGTCGTTTTATTATTGGCAATCGGATGGAAAAAAGGCTTTAAATCACTTTGCGCGTTACTGCTGACGTTGGTGTTGATCTGGGGCGTTTTGTTGCCGGGAATCTTGAACGGTTATTCCCCGTTGCTGCTGACGCTGCTTGTTTCGATCGCGGCATCGGTGCTGACGTTGTTGACCGTCGGCGGCTTTACCGTCAAGAGTTGGGCCGCGATTTTAGGGACGATGAGCGGTGTCGCCATCGCCGGAACAATTGCCTTAATCGCCGGCCAACTAGCTCACTTAACCGGATTTGGCAGCGAGGAAGCGGCGATGTTGTTATACCTGCCCGCCAATTTCCACCTCGATATTCAAGGGATTCTTATCTCCGGCATCATCATCGGCGCCTTGGGCGCGTCGATGGACGTCAGTATCTCGATCGCTTCGGCCGTGGAAGAGGTCCAACGGACCAATCCCGGATTGACCACCCAAAAATTAATCCAGTCCGGCATGAATGTCGGTCGGGACATCATGGGAACCATGGCCAACACTTTGATCCTGGCCTATACCGGCGGTTCGATGCAACTGATCCTGGTTTTTATGGCCTTCAAAGAGTCTTTCACGAAGATTATCAATTTGGATTTGGTCGCGTCGGAAATTGTCAGAGCCCTCTGCGGCAGTATCGGGATGATTGCCATTATTCCGCTGACTGCGGTAATTGCCGGATGGTTATTCGGAAGACAAAAACCGCCCGCCCTGACCGAAGAAGAAACCATCGACCGTGACTTTTGGCAAACCTGGAACCGCAACCGTTAAAATTTGCAAAGTTTCCCTTGACAACCATCAAGCCGGACAATTATAATGCTAATTGTTGGTAAAATTTACGAAAAGGAGGTGGGGAATATGAAAAACATCGTGGCTTTGCGTTTCAACCGTAATGGTTCAATTAACGCAATAATTCCCGGGTATCGTTATGCTCATTTTGAACTCTTTGATATTCCCGCCTCAACAGTGACCAGTTCCTAGACGAACTTTGTTGTCCTTTTTGAGCCGTGGAGATATCCTCCACGGCTTTTTTATTGCTGTAAAGGCCGGAACCCGGCCTAATTTTTAATACTGAATAGGTTGGTAATTGTTTCGGACTTAAAATTACGATTTGAGGTTGAGAATCATGAAACGGCTTTTTTACTACATTCGACAATTCCAATGGTTCTTCAGCGGAGGCATCCTCTGCATGTTGATCGGGACCGGTTTGGATATGTACAATCCCCGTCTCCTCAAGCTGATCATCGACGAAGTAATCATCGGCCGGAAGTTTGGTCTCTTAAACGGAGCCTTATTGATGTTGTTGGCAATCACCATCGGGCGGTCGGTTTTGGGGTATTTCAAAGAGTATCTGTTCGACTTTGGCGCGCAACGGGTCGTCGAAAAGCTCCGACAGGATCTGTTCGACCATTTACAGACCCTTTCATTCTCCTATTTCGACGGGACCAACACCGGAGAATTGATGGCGCGGATCAAAGAAGATGTGGACAGCGTCTTCCGGACCATCTGTTTTGGGGCGATGCTTTTCATGGAACAAACCCTCTATTTTGTGGTCGCTTCGATCCTCCTGTTTACGTTAAGTTGGAAACTGGCGTTGGTCGCATTGCTGGTAATGCCGGTCATCGCCTGGATCGCCATCAAATTGGAACAGGAAATCGGCGTTGTCTTCGGCAAGATTAGCGACCAAGGGGTGGTCATGAATACCACCGCCCAGGAAAACTTAGCGGGTGTCCGTTTGGTGAAAGCGTTTGGTCGCGAAAAATACGAGATCGAAAAGTTCCTGAGTCAAAACCGGAAAAACTTCGAACTCCGGGTGGAGCAATCGTTGGTCTGGCGGAAATTCTTTCCCGGAATCGAATTCTTGACCAACCTGGTCATCGTTTTGGTCACCACTTGCGGCGGTTTGCTGGTGATCGACCGGGAGATCTCCATCGGCGCCCTAGTCGCTTTCAGTAATTACGTAATGATGCTGATCTGGCCGATGCGGATGTTGGGCTGGCTCACCAATATGCTGGCGGAGTGTAAAGCTTCGGTTGAAAAACTGGAGAAGCTTTTCACGGAAACGCCGGAGGTCCGGGAACCGGCCGCGCCGGTGATACCCCAAGCGTTTCGCGGCGAAATCGTTTTTCAAAACGTCGCCTTTGAACATCATGGCCATCAAGTCCTGCAAGATATCAATATTCATGCCAAACCGGGCAGCACCATTGCGATAATGGGTATGACCGGTTCCGGGAAAAGTTCGTTGGTCCATCTGTTGCCGCGGTATTACGACTGTACCGCCGGCGCGATTTACCTTGACGGCGTCAATATCAAAGACCTCCCTTTACAGTTATTGCGGGAACAGATCTCGATCGTGATGCAAGATGTTTTCCTCTTCTCGGATACCGTCACGGAAAATATTCAACTGGGTTGTCAGGCGCTTGAGACGAGCCAAGTTGATATCGCGCTCCGGGATGCCGAAGCATTTGAGTTTTTGGATCAATTGCCCGCCGGTAAAGAGACGGTCATCGGCGAACGGGGCATTGGCCTTTCCGGCGGTCAAAAACAGCGGCTGACGTTGGCCCGGGCGCTTGCCAAAACGGCCCCGGTTTTAATCTTGGACGACGCGACATCCAATTTGGATCTTGACACTGAGTACCGGATTCAACAAGCGTTGGAGCGCCGTCAAGGCATCACCAAACTGATTATCGCCCATCGGATCTCCGCTGTCAAAAATGCCGATGAGATCCTGATTCTCGAAAACGGGCAAATCGTGGAGCGCGGGACCCATCATGAGCTGTTGGCGCGGCAAGGCCGGTATTATGAGACCTATTGCGAACAATATCGCGGCGTCACCGACGACGAAAACATTTTGGCGCCTCCCGCCGTCTGTTGCCAGGCGCCGCTTGACTGACAATCCAATCATCATTAACAAAGGAGGCAAATCGCTTGCCGTTTAATAATTTTCGCGAAGACGAAACCAGTCATGAGACGGTCCGGATGGATCTGATCCGCCGCCTGTTTCGTTATCTAATTCCCTACCGTCTGAAAGTGTTGGTAATCATAGCGCTCATGGGCGTGGTGATCGGGATCGAACTCTTAAACCCCTACTTTCTTAAACTGGCGATTGATCACTATATTGTGGCCAAAGACATTCCCGGCCTGTTCGGATTGGGCTTGGTGGTGATCGGATTCAACGGGGTGGCGCTATTATGCGCCAGACGCCGGATTCAAATGATGTCCGGCGTGACCCACCGGGTTCTGCTCACCATCAGACAGGAACTTTACAGTCATATTCAAAAACTGTCGCTGCAGTTTTTTGAAAGCCGTCCCGCCGGGAAAATCCTGGCGCGAATCATTGGCGACGTCAATTCCTTAAGTGATCTCTTCTCCAACAGCGTCACCAATCTGCTGCCGGACTTGGCGACCATCATTGCCGTCAGCGCGATTATGCTTTCGATCAATTATCAACTGGCGTTGTACTCGTTGCTCCCGCTGCCGTTGTTGATGGGCTTCATGGCGATGGTGCAAATCTTTTCCCATCCGCGCTGGCGGATTCACCGTAAAAAAGTCTCAAACACCAATGCCTTCACCCATGAGATTTTTTCGGGCATCCGGGTCGTTCAAAGTTTCACTGCCGAAATCCGTACCAGCAGTACCTTTAGTCAATTACTCCGGGAAACTTTAGCGGCGTTTGTCCGGGCGGTCCGGTTAAATGACCTTTTCTGGCCGTCGGTCGAGTTCGCCTGGGGCATCAGTACCGTCACGGTTTTCTGGGTCGGCGTCCAACTGCTGAACACCGGAACCATGACCATCGGAACCTTGGTCGCCTTCTCCAGTTACATTGCGATGTTTTGGCATCCGGTCATGAATATCAGTAACTTCTACAACACCCTGGTATCCAATATGTCCGGCGCGGAACGAATCTTTGAAATCATGGACATTCCGCCGATCGTGCAAGACGCGACCGCTGCCCGACCGTTGGGGCCCATCCGGGGCGAGGTCGTTTTTGATCATGTTTGCTTCGGTTACGATCCGGACCAATTGGTGCTTGATCAGGTAAGTTTTACCATCAAACCCGGGGAGACGGTCGCACTGGTGGGGCCGACCGGCGCCGGAAAGTCCAGTATTGTCAATTTGGTGAGCCGTTTTTATGATGTCCGGTCCGGCGCGGTGCGGGTGGACGGCTGTAATGTCAAAGAGGTCACGCTGGAGAGTTTACGGACCCAAATGGGCGTGGTCTTGCAAGACACGTTTCTCTTCTCCGGCAGCATCAAAGAGAATATCCGCTTCGGCAAGTTAGACGCCAGTGACGCCGAGATCGTCGCCGCCGCCCGAGCGGTTCATGCCCACGACTTCATTATGAAGCTGGAGCACGGTTATGATACCGATGTCCATGAGCGCGGTTCGCGCCTCTCCTTTGGCCAACGGCAGCAGATCGCTTTTGCCCGGGCGTTGCTCGCCGATCCGCGCATCTTAATCCTGGATGAAGCCACCGCCGGGATGGATACGCATACCGAACGGCTGATTCAAGCCGGGATCAAACAGCTATTGACGGGACGGACCTCATTTGTCATCGCGCACCGGCTTTCAACCATCCGCCATGCCGACCGGATTATGGTCATCGATCAAGGACGTATCGTGGAACAAGGCACCCATGCCGAACTCTTTCAACGCGGCGGTTTGTATCACCAACTCTTTATGGCGCAATTCCGTTTTTTGAATGGTTCCGACGCAACCGCCGAGATTGCCTCGACAGTCAGTTCATGAGCACTGAAAAAATATAACGAAGTAAAAGACGACCGTGTTGGTCGTCTTTTTTGATTTGAACGTGATTACTGATAATGCAAATAACGTCGCATCTTTCGGTCATTTTTTAGAATATCGGTTTGGATCGGCGAATAGTAATATAAGGTGAAACGGACATACTTTACGGCAATGCGGGTAGTTATCAAAAAAGGAGATGCAACGGCTTGCATAAATTGATTGGGCTGATGATCTTCGGATCCCTTTTCGGAACCTTTTTTATCCCAAATACCTATGGTCAAGAGGCAACCAGGACGCTACTGGTGGAGTCCGAATATTACGCGCCGCTCAGCGCCCACCGGCAGATCGATACCGCTTCGCTCCACATTTTGTTTTATCAAAAGAGTTACTTCGATGACCGTCTGGCGTTTTGGTCAGGCGCAACCGTCACCCATGCTTGGGGAAATATCATTCGCCGGCAATGGCGATCCGATTCCGCCGCTTGGGGAATCGGTCCAACCGTAGCCTTACGTTATCAACCGCGGCCGTGGCAGTGGGAGCAATACGCTCTCTCGCTCGATGCCGGCGGCGGTTTGATCTTTTATGATCACGATTTTCCGGCCGGTGGCGATTTCTATAATTTCATGTGGCGGTTCGGTCCAACCTTAAATTATCGGTTGGATGAGCACCGTTCATTGACATTCGGTTACAAGCTGATGCACGTCTCCAACGGCCAACCCTCGCATAATCCCGCCTATAACGGCAAAGGCCTTAATTTGGGGCTGAAAATAACGTTTTAGGGTATTACTTCTTAATAACCAAACATCCGGCGATGATATCGTGCAGCGCCTGTTTCCGTTGGGTAAAGCCGGCCATAATATAGCCGATACATAACGTCAACCCGGAGAGCAGTTTTCCGAAATAACGCCCGGTCGCCCTGGCAAAAGTCAAGGGGCGGCCGTCGACGTCGGTAACGATCAATCCCAGCGCCCGCTTGCCGACAGTTGCCTGCAAGGGGGAACTTTCCATGAATGCGAAATACAACCAGTTAATCACGATGCTGATTCCTTGAACAATCAATTCCGACTGTTGTCGTTTGCTCTCCCCGTCCAAACCGCCAAACACCATGAGCGAAAACGTAATAATAAACGTTGGCACAAAAATGATCAAATAATCAATGAGCGTCGCCGCAAAACGTTTCCAAAAACCGGCATATTCCACCGGACGATTTAGAGGCAACGATGGTATGGGGCCAATTGCG
Organism: Bacillota bacterium; assembly: GCA_023417475.1. Lineage (GTDB taxonomy): Bacteria > Bacillota > UBA4882 > UBA8346 > UBA8346 > JAEYPR01. The sequence continues at coordinate 41,625 of JAEZFP010000016.1, forward strand.
CCGGCGCTGTCCGGGGTCAGACCATTAACAGCGCCGGATATCTCTTCCTCGGGCGCTTCGGCGACGTCAGCCAAGGTCAGTCCTTTCCGTTCCAGTTCTTGTAACCGCGCTTCCTGGCAGGCGGCTTTTTTGCAATAATAATATTCGGCCCCTTCGGTCAAACACGTGCGGCATAAATGGTCGCCGCAGGCATGACAAAAACTGACGGTCTCCCGCTCTGGATGATTCGGACAGTTCATCCCTTCGCCTCCTGTAATTTAATTTGATCCGGGTCGGTTGACGCCTGGCGCCCGGCAACCGGGTAACGTTCAGCAGGGATCGGAATTGACACAATCTCCTGCAACTGACCGTTCGCAAAGATGCAACGAAACTCGAAAAGGCGTTCGTCTGCGAAAAGTGTGGGTAGAAACTTCGGCAAATTGGTAGCGACCCCGGTATTTTGCGGATGACAAATCCAGGCGAGCTCTTTCCAGTCCAATATGCCTTCGCTGGTCTTCACCGGCGTGGGATAATGAAATGAATCCGTCACTTCCGCAATGAAAGCATACATTCCGCCCTTCGGAACGCCGTCAACCACCCAGCTGACCACTCCTTTATACGTAACGTCCGCAACGGGTATCCCGGTCTCTTCCAAAATCTCGCGGCGGATGCATTCGTCAGGCGTCTCATTGGCTTCGAGCTTGCCGCCGACACCATTCCAACTCCCCATCCAACTCGGTTTCTCCCGGTTGAGCAATAAAATTCGGTCTCCGTGGCGAATAAAACAGATTGTGTATCGAAACAATGAATTCTCCTTTAGCCCTGACCTTCAGGTATGGATGGTTAGAAATGCTTTCGGTTATCTTCTATGTAAATACACCATGCATAAATAACTTCGACTCAACCGCTATTCTTCCTGCCAACAATTCAAAGCAAGGTCACCTTCATCGCCACAACTTCCCGCTCCTGCGCCCCCAAATCCAACTTATCCACAACCCAAACCGATCACCCCATCCAACATCACCGTTTATCCACAGAAATAGATGACTTATTCACAAATCCAGCTTACTTATTCACATATCCAGCTTGCGGAACGACTCCGCCAGCTTACTTATTCACATATCCAGCTTGCGGAACGAC
>JAEZFP010000022.1 GCA_023417475.1 Bacillota bacterium
CGACATCCAAAGACACCACTCCATTCACTTCGCAGCGGCCAGGATGGCGAAAACACGACATGGATGCATCAGGAGGCCCCGGAAACTGGGTTCCGGGTCGGGGGATTCAAAAGGGTGTCCGATCACATCCTTTTGTCCTGGGGGCGGGGGCAGGAATAGCCCCGGTCGACAACGGAGCAAGACACCGCCGCCCAACACCTTGTGATAGTATAACTGCTGCCGCCGTTGACGCCTTGACCTCACCCCCGCTGCGCCTCCCCTCGCCGCTGAACAACCTACGGTACATCTCCGTCGGGTAGGGTCGAGGGTGAGGTCAAAGCGAAGCGCAACCCAGATTATAAAACCGCCCTACGAACATTCACAAGAACGGTTTATTAAGCCAAAGCCGCCCTACTTCACCATCTCACACGCATCCAAAAACGCCTCCGCCAAAGTCGGGTGGGCATGCACGGTTTGGGTAATCGCCACCGCGGTCAAACCTTGTTTCACCGCCAAGGTCGCCTCGGCAATCAGGTCGCTGGCGTTGGGGCCGATGATGTGGACGCCGCGCAGTTTGCCACTGTCCTTTTCGGCCACCACTTTCACAAAACCGACCGCTTCGCCTTGGGCTTGGGCTTTGCCGTTGGCCAGGAACGCCAGTTTAGCGGTGGTAACTTCAATCCCTTGAGCCGTCGCTTCGTCAGCCGTCAAACCGACTGCCGCCACTTCCGGCTCGGTGAAGATGCAGTTGGGAATGGCTTCATTGGTCCAAATGCCCGCCGCCCCCGCCAGATGGCGCACGGCGCAAATCCCTTGGAAGGACGCGGTATGCGCCAGGTCGAACGGCTGGTCGTTCAGATCGCCGATCGCGTATAACCAGGGCAGGTTGGTCTGGAGGTGTTCGTTCACCGGCACCCGGCCATTGGGGGCGATGGCCACGCCCAAAGCTTCCAAACCCAAATCGGCCGAGTTGGGGCGACGCCCGATCGCCACCAACAAATGCGCGGCCGCAATGACTTGACCGTTAGCCAAGGTGAGCTCGACCGCCGCGGCGGTTTTGCGGACCGACTGCACCGCGACGCCGGTCTGAACGGCGACGCCTTTCTTCTTAAACTGCAGCCGTAAGGTGGAACTGATCTCTTTATCCGCAAAGGGCAGCAGGTTCTCCAGCATCTCAATGATGGTCACTTTCACGCCGAAGCTAGCCATAATCGAAGCAAACTCGCACCCAACCACCCCGCCCCCGACAATCGCCAACGACTCCGGCAAGGCCGCCATCGTCAACGCTTCGTTGCTGGTGATCACCTGCCGGCCGTCATATTCAAACAATCCCGGTACCAGCGGCTGCGAACCGGTGGCCAAAATGATCCGGTCGGCGCTGATCCGGCTCGTTTGGCCGTCAGGGGTAGTGATTACGAGCGTTTGAACGCCGCTCAATTGCGCCGTGCCCCGAATCAGCTCGACTTGCGCCTGTTGCAGCAGATACCTGACCCCGGTGACTAGACGTTTGACCACACCCGCCTGGCGTTCCCTGACTTTGGTCCAATCGACCGCGGGCGCGCCGACCGTGATTCCGTATTCGGTCGCCTTTTGGATATTAGCGAACACTTTCGCCGAAGCCACCAACGCTTTGGTCGGAATACAACCCCAATTCAGACAGATGCCGCCGACTTCATCCCGTTCGATCAGACAGACCCGCTTGCCAAGTTTGACGGCATGCAACGCCGCCACATAACCGCCCGGTCCGGCGCCGACCACCGCTACATCATAATCCATCATCTCACCCCCGTTGCGCATGTTTACGATTTAGGTCAACCAAGCCTTCCAGTCTCCCAATTTATAATTAAATTTTCACTCATATATTCGCGCTTGTTTCCAAGTTAACCTTCCCCAGGACATAAGCCCGTCCCTTCGAAATGGATAACCTGTTTTAAAAACTGGTCAATGTAGCTATAAAACTCTTGCTTATTGCTTAAATGAACATTATGGTCGGGATGGGAGACTTCATGGGCAAGACAATTAGGAAGCAACGTCTGCATCGTCCGCCAGTCTTCATCCGGGACCGCTTGGTGGCTTTGCGAACGGATCAGCAACACCGGGCACGTGATCTTTGGCAGGAGCTGAAACCAATCTTCATTATGGGCGATGTTGGCCGCAATCGCATGCGGGCTGAACTGCAGCTGATATCCTGCTACCGTTTCCACGAGACTGTTCATAAAATATTGATAACTCAAATCCGAATCGGTCGCTTGCCGAATAAAAGCCATTGCAGCTTGTAATGTCGGGAATGGCAAAGGCCAATTTTTGGTCAAAGGATCCTCGGCCGTTTTTTGATCCCACCGTAACGTTTCCAGTCGGGTTGGCGCCGCCGCCGACTTGTCGAGAATGGCTAAAGCCTTCACATACTGCGGATACAACGCCGCCAAATATCCGGCGACCCGCCCCCCCATCGAATGCCCTACTAAAATGGCGGATTCGATCTCCAAGAAGTCAAGTAGCGCAACCATATCCTCAGCCAACTCTTCAGCCGTGTATTTCCCAAACGGTTTACCGCTCAAACCGTGGCCCCGTTGGTCGGGTGCAATCACCCGGTAGTTTGTTCCATAATGTTGGATCAGGTCAGCCCAGGTTTCCGCCCTGCCCCAGAGGCCATGCAGGCAAAGAATAGCCGGCCCCTCGGTTTTGGTATCCAAATAAAACAACCCAACCTTTTTTAACTGTGCTACCCCACGAAAAATTTCGACCGTTACCATTTGATCCACCCACCTTTAGAACGATTGTAATTATTTTAGATGCCTTTTCCAATTGTGTCAAACACACCTATTATATCAAAACCGGAGTTGTCGGTGGACAACTCCGGTTTTGGTTCGTTTCCTTTAAATTTCAATGATAATCGGAATGATCATCGGCGTCCGTTTGGTCTTTTGATAAAGGAAGCTGCTTAAGCCGTCTTTCATCAGTTTCTTTTTGGTCGACCAATTTTGGCCTTCGCTTTGCTGAACCGCTTTTTTGGCGATCTGCTTGATCTCTTCCAGCAACCCTTCCGACTCACGGACATAGATGAAGCCGCGCGAGATCACATCCGGTTCGTTTAGCAAACTGCCCGTCTCTTTTTGAATCGTCGCGATCACCACGATCATGCCGTCTTCCGATAAGTGTTTACGGTCGCGCAATACAATATTGCCGACATCGCCGACGCCCAAACCGTCCACCAGTACTTTCCCGGCGGCGACCCGGCCGTTTTTGGCAGCGCCCTGACTGCTGATCTCCAACACCTCGCCGATATCCATGATGAAGGTGTTTTCTTTCGGCATCCCCAAACTCTGCGCTAGATTCGCATGTTGTTTCAAGTGGCGGTACTCGCCGTGGACCGGCATGAAGTACTTCGGATTGACCAACCGCTGCATCAGCTTTAACTCTTCCTGGCAGGCATGTCCCGAAACATGGATCTCATTCCACGATTCGTAAATGACATTGGCGCCTTTCTTAAATAACTCATTGATCACCCCGGAGATGGTTTTCTCATTCCCCGGAATCGGACTGGCCGAGATCACCACCAGGTCGCCCTCGACGATCTCAATCTGCCGGTGCTCGCCCATGGCCATCCGAGCCAGCGCCGACATGGGTTCCCCCTGACTCCCGGTGGTAATAATCACCAGATGATCGGCGCGTTTGTTTTTGACATGATCAATATCGACGGCAATCCCTTCCGGCATTTGCAAATAGCCAAGCTCAATCGCTTTGCTGCTGACATTGAGCAAGCTGCGGCCGCAGAGCGCCACTTTCCGTTTGAACTTGGCCGCCGCATTGATCACCTGTTGAATCCGGTGGATGTTGGAGGCGAAAGTCGCGACCAAAATCCGGCCTTTGGCGTTGGCGAAGATATCTTCAAACGAAGCGCCGACGATTCGCTCCGACATCGTATACCCCTTGCGCTCAATGTTGGTGCTGTCCGACATCAAGAGCAAAACGCCTTTCTTGCCCAACTCCGCGAAACGCGGCAAGTCAATGGTCTCCCCGCCGATCGGGGTATGGTCGATCTTAAAGTCGGCGGTATGGACCACCACCCCGATCGGGGTATGGATCGCCAACGCCACCGTATCCGCGATGCTATGGGTCGAACGGATGAACTCCACCTTAAAAGCGCCCAGATCAATCGTCTCACCCTGCCGGACGGTCTGCAATTTGCAACTGGTCAAAATGCCGTGTTCGGCCAATTTTGATTCGATCAACCCCAGCGAGAGCCGGGTCCCGTAGACCGGGACATTCACTTCTTTCAGCACATAAGGAAGGGCTCCGATATGGTCTTCATGCCCATGGGTAATAATGATCCCCTTAACCTTGGCTAAATTTTTCACCAAGTAGCTGGTGTCTGGCAGTACCAAGTCGACGCCGGGCATGTCTTCCTCGGGGAAGGCCATTCCGCAGTCGACCACAATAATGTCTTGACCATACTCGAAGACCGTCATGTTTTTACCGATCTCGCCCAAGCCACCTAGTGGAATTACTTTCAACTTTTTTGTCTGTTTTGCCATCATAATCTCCTGAATCCAAATAATCGTTTTTACTTATTTTTGCTTATTTTATTTATTTTAAAGAAATTGTCTAATTCGTCCGAATCTGCAATTCCTTTAGATATCAAAGCGATGTAGCAAATATGTCCTATTCCATATAACGACTCATACAGCTAGATTGTTTCGCCTTTTTAAAACGTTAACCCTGCAAAGACTAGAAAACTCCTCAAAAATCAGGCCGTTGCCTCCCCCGACAATAGCCTGCCCGAATAGTAGTTCCCATTTTTGGAAAAATTCATTCCAAACCGGCGCCCTGCATAGCTGAGAGCGCCCGTTCGGTATATCGTTTAAAAACCCCGCGCCGCCGCTTTCCTTGCGGAGCTTTCCAAACACTACGGCGTTGTTCCAACACGGCTAAAACCGTTGACTCATCACAAGGGTTTCCCGCCACCCCGACAATGTTCAGCCGCCGATTGGGAATATCCAGTTCGATTAGGTCCCCGTCCGCAACCAAGGCAATCGGGCCGCCCACCGCCGCCTCCGGGGAAACATGCCCGACGCACGGACCACGCGTACCGCCCGAGAAGCGGCCGTCCGTGACTAACACGGTCGACCCGTTCAACCGTTCATCGCAGACGATCGCCTCGGTGGTCATCAACATTTCCGGCATCCCCGAGCCACGGGGTCCCTCGTGCCGGATGATCAACACTGCGCCCGGCGCAACGGTGGCGTCGACCACCGCCTGATAACACGCTTCCTCGGAGTCGAAAACCCGGGCTGCGCCCACATGGCGCAACATTTCCTTGGTGATGGCGGCGTATTTGACCACCGCGCCCTCGGGGGCTAAGTTTCCTTTGAGAATCGCGATCGAACCCAGCTCGGTAGTGCTGGCAACCGGCTTGATCACCTGTTCGCGACGGAGTCCGTAGTTGCTCAGGTACCCCAAATTCCATTCAAAAAATCCGTCCGCTTTCAGCGACTGCAAGTTTTCACCCAAGGTTTGTCCCGTGACCGTCAGCACCTCCAGATCCAGATACTCCTGAAGCAGCAGTTGCACCATGGGCACCGCCCCGGCGAACCAAAACGCTTCGGTCGGATACTGGCCGGCCGGATAGATATTGCCGATGTGGGGAATCTCCCGGTTGATGCGGTCGAAGAGTTCCGGCGGGAGTTCGATTCCCAACTCCCGCGCAATCGCCGGCAGATGCAACGTGGCATTGGTGGAGCCGCCGATCGCCGCGTGAATTTTGATCGCATTGGCAAACGCCGCCGGCGTCAAAATCCGGGATACGTTGACGCCGTGTTCCGCCAAGGTCAGGATCTGTTTGCCGGCCCAACGCGCCAAAGCCAGGATATCGCGCATCGTCGCGGGAGCCAACGCGCTCCCCGGCAACGCCAAACCCAACGCTTCCGCCATACACTGCATAGTACTGGCGGTCCCCAGAAACTGACAGGCGCCCACCGAAGGACAACCGGTCAGTTTAAAATTGCGAATTTCAGCCGGTGTAATTTGGTCCTGCTTTCTCTCGCGCAACGAAATCTCCCCGGCCTTAATCGAAGTGGACATTTCCGGCCCCGGACGCATGCTGCCGCCGGGAATGAAAATCGTCGGCCGATCCAGCCGAGCCGCCGCCATTAAATGCGCGGGAATCGATTTGTCGCAGGATGAAATCAAAACCACGCCGTCCCACGGCACAAACGAACCGTGAATCTCCACCATATCGGCGATGGCTTCCCTGGAGGCCAGCACATAATTCATCCCGTCGTGCCCTTGAGCGCAACCGTCACAGATATCGGTCACATGAAACCGCCCCGGTTTGCCGCCTCGCTCATAAACGCCGATCGCCGCCTGCCGGTTGAGCTCATGGAGATGGCTGCTGCCCGGATGACTGTCGCCAAAGACGTCGTCGATTAATATCTGCGGTTTTTGGATATCCGCTTCGTCCCAATCCATTCCCAACTGCAACGCGTCAAATTGGGACCATAACCGCCGTTCCTTATTGCTTAACGGTTCGCTACCGTTGCGCATCTCCGTTCCCTCGCTTGGCCGTTGTTTCCCACGACCCGTTTTTCATTTGAGCTGTCCGGCTTCTCCAAGGATACTCCGAATTTGTTGCAACGGTTTTCATCCTTCCCGGTAGCCACGGTTGCTGTCTAAATAATTATTCGCTACCAATCGGATGAACCCTGCGAACTTGATTCAAGAAACGTAGTATTTTTGAACCCACACCCTGCACATATTATTCTTAAAAAGGAGTCGGTACCGACGACCAACGGCGGAATGTTTTTTCAGGCATTCATTTTACTGTTTTTAGTGGCGATTAACGCTTTCTTCGCCGCCTCGGAGATCGCGATCATTTCCTTAAACGATCAAAAGTTGCGCAAATCCGCCGAGAAAGGCGATAAGAAAGCGAAACTCATCTACAACCTCTTACGGGAACCCAGTCAATTCCTGGCAACCATTCAAGTTGGAGTTACTTTATCCGGTTTATTGGCCAGCGCGGTTGCTTCGGAGAGTTTCTCCGACGCCTTGGTCGATTTGTTGGATGGCTTCGGCTTGCCGGTTAGCCGTTCGGTGCTCAAGCTGATTGCGGTCATTATCATCACGCTTTCCCTCTCCTACTTCTCCTTGGTCCTTGGCGAACTGGTCCCGAAACGTTTAGCGATGAAAAACCCCGACGCCATCTCGCGCCTGACGATTCAACCGCTACGGGTCATTTACACACTGGCCAAGCCATTCATTAAACTGTTGAGTCTCTCCACCAATCTGGTGCTGCGGTTGTTCGGCGTCAACCCCGCCTTGGAAGAGGAACGGATCACCGAAGAGGAGATTCGCTTAATGGTCGATGTCGGTCAACAAAAAGGCGTGATTCCCAGCGCTGAAAAGGAGATGATCGACAACATTTTTGACTTTGACAACACCGCCGTCTCAGAGGTGATGACCCACCGCACCGAAATGGTCGCCCTGCCGCTTGACGCCCATCGCGACCAGATCTTGCAGAACGTGATCCAAGAGCAGTTCTCGCGGATACCGGTCTATCAAGAGTCACTGGACAACATTGTCGGCATCTTGCATACCCGGGATTTGATTCCGCTGCTCAAACAGCCGAATACGGTGGAGATCCGACTCGCGGAGTTGATTAAGGAACCGTATTTTGTCCCCGAGTCCAAGAAGAACAATGACCTCTTGCGCGAGTTGCAGAAACACCGGATCCATCTGGCGGTAGTGGTCGACGAATACGGCGGTACGGCCGGAATTGTCTCCATCGAGGATCTGTTGGAAGAGATCGTCGGCAACATCTTCGACGAAAACGACGAGGAAGAAACGGAGTTCGAAAAGGTCGACGAGGACACCTACCTGATTGACGGCACAGTCGCCGTGGAAGACGTCAACAAATTACTCGGCATCAATCTACCGTCAACCCGGTTTGACACGTTAAGCGGATATTTAGTCAGCAAGTTGGGCCGGATTCCCCGGACCGGTGAAACTCCGGTGATCGAAGCGGAAAGAGTGGTGTTTACAGTGGAGGCGGTGGAAGAACGGCGGATCATCCGCGTGAAAGCCTGCCGAAAGTAGCACGATCCTACAGAGCAAAACCCTGCCCGGGAGGGGTTGTGAATGGACGGACCGCTGCCCAGGAGTTGCCTCCTGGGCGCTTGATAATATCGATTATCCTTTTCTCACCTTGGTCAGCTCCGCTTCGCCAACTCCACTACTGCCGCAATAGCGATCGCGATGGTATTTTTCTCCGCCGCGTAATAAAGCCGTTCTTTCTCCTCTAGCGACAACTGCCGCTTGAGAAAGATATTGGAGTCGGTTCCGACAATGGCGCCGGTCCGCAAGTTCCGTTTCGATCCTACCGCAAAAACCGTCGCGCACTCCATCTCGGAGACCGTGACATCGGTATCTTTAAATAGCTCGTTCAGTTCGGGGTTTTGGACATAAAAAGCGTCACGGCTGTAACTAACCCCGGTAAAAAAGGGGGTTTCGCCTAATACCGTTTGCGCGGCCGCCATTAAAGTGTGTGTCACCGTTACATCGGCAACCGCCGGATGAATCGCCGGCAGATAGGCATTGCTGGTGCCGTCGGCTTTCACGGCGGCGTTCACCACGACAACGCTGCCTACCGGTATCTGCTCTTTGCGGCCGCCGGCCGAACCGACCCGGATAAAGGTATGGGCGCCGATCTTCGCCAATTCTTCCATCGCGATGGCGGTGGAAGGGCCGCCAATCCCGGTTGAGCAGGCGCTGATCCGCACCCCGTTCTTGAATCCGGTGAAGACGACATACTCCCGGTTTTCCGCCACTTTCTCGTACGTGTCAAAACATTTGGCAATCCGTTCCGCCCGGGCCGGATCGCCGGGGATTAACACATATTCGGCAACATCCCCCTGTTGGCAACGGATGTGTTTCTGCAAGGTGCTGTCATAAGCCATTTAAATTTCCTCCGCTAAAATATCAACAAGTTGTTTCCGGTCATACCGGATTAAGCCCCGGTCCGTGATCTTCAACAGAGGGCTGACCGGCAACCCCTGGGTGCTAAAGGACATCACCGGGTTATAGTGTTCGTATCCCAATTCCCGCATGGCCGCGGTGACCGCCGCCAACTCCCGGCCGATGCTCGGCAGATCCTTCGCGGATAGGATGCCGCCGATCGGTAACTCAATTCCCGCCTTCAGCCGTCCGTCCTCAACCACGAAATAGCCGCCCTGTCGTTCGATCACGGTATTGATGGCCGGGATGATATCGGTTAAAGACTTCCCTACCGCTAAAATGTTATGGTGGTCATGGGCGTAAGACGCCGCCACCGCGCCACGTTTGATGGTCGCGCCGGTGACCAGTCCCAGACCGATATTGTTATTTTTACCGTAACGCTCCAAGACCGCAATCAGACAATAGGGTGTACTCTCCCAATCCAACCTGCCGTCCCGCACCGTAATCTCCGCCACCATCTCCTCGGTTGCCGTCGTCCCGTTCTGAACCTTGATGATCCGGCAACGGACCGACCCGTCGGGACGGTCGCAGCTTAGGAGTAATTCGTCTTCAGTAACCGGCGCCCGTTGAACGCTGTGATAAAAGTGTTCCGGAAAACGATACGACAGCTCCGCTGTTTTTGCCGTCGAGCCGGGGGAACTTACCGCCGTTCCCCGCTTGTAGACCGCGTGGATCGTGAATTGTTCCGGATCATTCAAGAAAACCAGATCGGCGATTTTCCCCGGAGCGATACTGCCCCGGTCATGCAAGTTCATCCGGCGCGCCGGCGTATAGGTGGCGCAATAGATCGCTTGTTCCGCCGGCATCCCCAACGTCACCGCTTGCTGGATCAATCGGTCAAGATGCCCGTGGTGAACCAGTTTATCCGCCATGACGTCATCGGTGACCAGAGCGACCTGTTCATATAGTTCATTGGTTACGATATAGGCGATGTTCGCTTGATTCAGCGACTTCTCCTGTAACTCGATGAACATTCCGGCCGCCAGTTTCTCCGCCAAAGTCGCTTCGGTCTGCTGGGTATGGTCCGAAGTGACCCCGGCCGCCAAAACTTTAGCCAACCCGAAACCGGAGACCCGGTTGCAATGCCCTTCGATCGGCAGGTGACCGTATTCGCTCCGGCAAAACTCAAGGAACTGATGGGTTTTAGTATCCCGTCCATGGATCAGATCATAACAGTTCATCACTTCGCCGAGGCAGATCACCCGGTCTTCCCGCATCAGCTCGGCCAACTCGCTCAGACCGATCGCCGCGCCGGTGGTCTCGAACTCCGGTGCGGTTGACGGCACCGAGCTGGGAACCCCGTAGAAGATATCAACCGCCGCGCCGGCTCCCGCTTTAATCATCTCCCGGACCCCGGCGATCCCAAAAACATTGGCGATCTCATGGGGTTCGGAGACAATGGTGGTGACCCCGCGCTTAATAACTTCGGCCGCAAAAGCCAACGGCGTAGCCATAGAACTTTCAATATGCATGTGAATATCGAGCAATCCCGGCACGATGAACTTCCCGGCCGCCGCCACGGTTTTCCGGTAATCAAAATCCAATGACGCCGCATCGCCGACAAATGCGATTATCCCGCCATTCACCACAATATCGGCGGAGAGAAACTTTTTCTGATAGACGTTAAATACCTGTCCGCCCCGAATCAACAAATCCATCTCAGTCAAGTCGCTCAGCCCCAATCGTTAAAAGAAGAGTATCCGATTGGCAGGATACTCTTCACGCATTTCGCTACAGAAAACTGAAAGCTTAATTGGAGACCTGCTCGTTCCATTGGCCGAGCCATTTGGGCATCACGCCGTTGATATAGTTGAAATCCAACGTTTTCATCTTCTTGAACACCTTATCGCCATAAGTCAACCCAACCGCCTGTTCCTCGGTCAACACGACTTTCTTATTGACCGGCGAATCCAACTTGTCAAGGGCGTTGGCCTTTTGAACCTGCTCGCTTAACCACCAGTCGATAAACTTATACGCCAAATCGATGTTTTTGGATCCTTTTACAATATTGATGGTGTTCCGGTTGGCGATGGAACCCTCTTTGGGATCGACAAAAACCGCGCTCGGAATGGCCTCTTTAATCTTCGGAAATGCGAAGTCCAAACCGACGCCGACCACCACTTCCCGCTGGATAAACAGATTGTTCAGATCCGACGATTTGCTGTAAATCTTCACAACGTTTGGCTTCAACCCCACCAACTGTTGGAAGATCTTCGAATCTTGCTGGCCGATAACCGTTCCGGCTTTGACTGCGGCGCCGGAAACGATGGCCGGACCGGAAGTGATGGTCAAATCAGGAATGGTGATTTTTTGTTTCAGATCGGCCCGCCAAAGGTCGGCCCAGGATTTGATCGGCTTGGTAATGACTTTGGTGTCATACATGATGCCGGTCCGGTTCATGGTGTAAGCCGGGCCGTAACCATCTTTCACCGGCTGTCTGGCAACCTCGTAAATGTTTTTCAGGTTGGAAACCTTTTTGGCGTCGAACTTCTCGAACACACCGGCTTTGGCGCCGTCCATCGCGAACGACTCGGCCAGACAGATCACATCCACCGGGCTGTTCTTCATCATTTTCAGCTTGTTCAAGCGCTCGCCGTTGTTACCGACTTCCAACACGATCTTGACATTGTTGGCTTTTTCAAACGGGGTAAAAACATTCTTACGGAACTGATCCTCGTTGTAACCCCACGTCGAGACGACCAACGTCCGGGGTTCGTTGGCGGCGAAACCGACGCCCATTGCCAGACTCAGCGTCAGCAAAAGTAGGAATAACCGGGTAACTTTTTTCACTCTCAAACACCTCTTTAGACTAAAATTAATTTTTCTTTGGGGAGATATAAAAGCACAGTGTCGCCTTGCCGGAGCTCATGCGCCGCGTCACCGTTAACCACCAACGGGCCTAACTTGGTATTGACGATATATTGATACTCTTTGCCTAAAAACGTACTGATCCCGACGGTCCCTTCAATCTGGTTATTGGCCGCGGCGTCTCCGGAGGTCACAATCCGGATTTCATCGGGGCGAATCGCGCCTTTACCCGACGGGATACCCAAACAAACTTGGTTTCCTTGGACTTCAAAACCGTGTCCGGTCGTTGCGACATAAAATCCATGATCGCCTTGGCCGGATTGGCGTTTCAGTTCGATAAAGTTTTCAAACCCGACAAACCGCGCCACAAACTCCGTGGCCGGGGTCTTGTAAATTTGCTGCGGCCGGTCGAGTTGTTCGATAACTCCCTGATTCATGATCGCCACCTTGTCGGAGATGGAGAAACACTCTTCCTGGTCATGGGTGACATAAACCGAAGTGATTTTCAGCTCTTGCTGAATTCGTTTAATCTCCACCCGCATCTTCACTCGGAGTTTGGCATCGAGGTTACTCAATGGTTCGTCGAAGAGCAACAAGTCGGGTTTGATCACCAACGCCCGGGCCAAAGCGACCCGCTGCCGTTGCCCGCCGGAAAGCTCCTTGGGAAAACGTTTGGCGTATTCTTTGAGATCGACGATCTCCAAAATCTCCGCCACCCGGCGATCGGCTTCGGCCTTGGCGATTTTGCGCAACTTTAAGCCAAACGCCACATTATCGGCCACATTCAAATGGGGAAACAACGCGTAGTTTTGAAAAACGAAACCAAAATTCCGTTTGTGGACCGGGGTATGGGTATAGTCCTTGCCGTCGAAATAAAATATCCCTTCCTTGGCCTGGATAAACCCGGCGATCGTCCGCAAGGTGGTGGTTTTGCCGCAACCGCTGGGACCAAGGAGCGATACCAATTGGCCCTGTTCGATCTCGAGATTCAACTTTTCTAAAACAACTTGCTTGCCATAGGCGACTTTGATATCTTTTAATGTAAGTAGACTCATTGATTAGCCTCCCAAAATCAAATCAACCCGCGCTACGAAGGATGTTGGCCGAATTGATTACTTGACCACAATCCCCAATCCCAGGGTTTTCTCCACCACCAGCATCAACGCGGCGGTCATCGCCATCAACAGTACCGACAACGCCGCAATGGTCGGATCGTAATAATACTCGACGTAACTCATCATCTGAATCGGCAGGGTGCTTACGCCCGGACCGGTCAGAAAGACCGAGATGGGCACATTGTTGAACGAATTGATAAATGCCAAAATAAAGGCGGCAATCACTCCGGAAGTAATATTGGGAATCACCACCGCGAAGAACGCCCGGACCGGACTAGCGCCAAGCGAGACGGCGCACTCCTCGATCGAATAGTCCAGGTTGTCAAGACTTGCCGACATTACGCGGATGATATACGGCAGGATGACAATGGTATGACCGATCAAAAGACTGGGATACACCGGCAGCCCGATCTGGATGATTAGCAGTTTTAACAGCGCAAACCCAAAGACGATCCCCGGCACGATCACCGGAGACATAAATAACGATTTTAACGTGGTTTTCCCGGCGAAATGATAACGGCTCAACACATACGCCGCCGGCATACCCACGATAAACGCCAGCAACGTTCCGAGCGCCGCAAGCTCCAGGCTGATTTTGAAAGTTTTCATAAACATTTCGACCTGAAAAATATTGGCGACCCAATGGAACGAAAACCCGCTGGGCGGAAATTTCAAATAGCTGTCTTTCCCAAAACCGGTAATGGTGATAATCACCAAGGGGAATAACAAAAACACATAGACAATGGATGTAAATACCGCCAGCCACCGATTTTTCATCAGACTCCACCTTTCCCTTGCAGCCGGAGGGTCAATTGATTGATGATGCCGCTAATCGCGATGGTCGTGACAATCATGATGGTCGCGATCACCGCCGCGCCGTTCCAGTCCGACAGCGTCATCGCGTTTTGATAGATCAACGTAGCCAATACTTTGGACTTATTTCCGCCCAATAGCTGCGGAGTGGTATAAGCGGTAAAACTTCCGGTGAAAACCAAAATGCAACCGACGATCAAACCGGGAACGCTCAATGGGAAGACCACTTTCAGAAACGATTTGATCTTCGAGGCGCCCAGACTTTCAGCCGCTTCCACCAGATGGTGGTCAATGTTCTCCATCACCCCGATGAGCGACATGATCATTAGGGGTAAAAAGAGATTAACCAGTCCGATGACGATCGCAAACTCGTTATAGAGCAATTTAAGCGGTTCTTCAATCAACTTCAAGGCCATCAGCGTATTGTTGACGATCCCGAATTTACCCAACACCACGATCCAACTGAAGCTGCGCACCACCGGACTGGTCAGCAACGGAAAAACCGCTAAAATGGTGTAGATCCCCTTCCGGTTGGGGCCGGTTTTGGAGATATAGTAGGCGGTGGGGAAACCCAGCACCACTGAAATCGCGGTGGCGATCAATGACAAGTTTAAGGTCCGCCAGTAGATTTTGAGATAATAAGCGTCAGTGAAAAAATTGATGTAATTGGCGAACGTCCAACCTTTTCCGGTTTCCTGCAACGTTGGAATCACCGTCGTGAATAACGGCAGGATCAAAAATAAGGCGATGATCATCAGCCCCGGAATTAATAACAAAAAGTGCCCAAATTTAAACTTCATGACCGTCCTTCTTTCCGTTGGCAGCGCTGGGCGATGGGGGCGCAACTTTCCCGGATTACCAGTTTCGGGAAGAGCGTCACGGCTTCGGTCGGATATTCCTCTTGCTTGATCTGGCGGAGGATCAGGCTGATCACCCGTTCGCTCATCTGTTCCATCGGATATTCGACCGTCGTCAACGCCGGATCGATATTCACCGCCAATTCAATATTGTCAAATCCGATTACCGAAATATTCTCGGCAACCCGGAACCCGAACTTGTGCAATTGTTGTACCGCTCCGATCGCCATCAAATCATTGGCCGCAAGCACTGCGGTGATCTCCGGGTGCTCCTTGAGCAATCGCCCCATACATTCAAAACCGCTTTGCAGCGTATAATCGCCATAACTGATATAGCGCCCGGCAACCGGTATTCCATATTCCTGCAACGCCCGGAGGTATCCTTCCTTCCGGCGTACGGAGATCTCCATATTAACGGCCCCGCCGATATAGGCGATTCGCTCGTGACCGAGTTTGATCAGATATTCGGTGGCGATAAAAGCGCCATAATTGTTATTGATGGTCACCGAGTTAATCTTGGCGTTTTTACTTTCCCGGTCCAACACCACCATCGGAAGGTTCCGGCGTTGGGCCGCCTGAATAACCTCCATACTGCGGTGGGATGAAGCGTAGATTAGACCGTCCACCCGGTTACCCAGCCGTTCAAATAGACTGTCATCGGTTTGATTGGCCGTTCCCTCAACGTTACACAATAAAATGTCATATCCAAAAGCATTCGCCGCATGGTTCAAATAGCGCGCCATCTTCCCAAAAAAAGGATTTTCAATGTTGGGAACGATCAACCCGATGGTCCGGCTGCCGGAAAACCCTTCGCTCCGTTCCAACGGTTTATAGTTCAACGCTTTGATGGCTTCCAGAATCTTGGCGCGGGTCGCTTGTTTGACATACCCGGTATTGTTGATCACCCGCGAAACAGTGGTTATGGACGAATTGGCTAATTGCGCAACATCTTTAATGTTAGCCATGAATCCTCCGTTATGAAAGGATTTTCATATTCCATCTGCAGTTTTTACAATGTAAAATTTTCTCTTGAAATGTTATTTATGAAAACATTTTCATATTTTTCGACAGGTATCAATCAATTCCTTTTCCGTTTACAATTTGTTGATTTATAAAATAAAAAATATAATCCCACCCTCATTTGAGCGTGGGATTGGTTCAAACTATTTTTCGAGGGACTTAGCCGACCGCTAATTGCGGATTCCCCTCATGCAGCCAGGTCTCGATCAACTGCACCACTTCGGCAACGGCGTCGGCGTCATGATAGCCGCAGCAAAATTTGGCGGCTTGTTTGACCTCCGGATGCGCGTTGGCCACGGCGATCCCCAGATCGGCCATGGCGATCATTTCAAGATCGTTTTGGTTATCGCCCATCGCCACCGTCTTCCGGGACGTCCCGCCAACCAACTTGGTCAGTTCTTGCAAGGCTTGACCTTTGGAGACGCCGAGCGGCAACAGTTCCAAATAATAACGCTCCGAATAGACCATCCTGAAGGACTGCGGTTGGTGTTTCAGAAACGTCTCGGCCCCTGCCAACTGCTCCGGTTCCCCAATCAACAATACTTTGACCCAAGGCAACGCAACCTGTTCAATCGCGAACGTCTCCACCGGCCAACCGAGCAGTTCCCGCTCATTGACAGTTCTTGAATTGTGCTGGACAAAGCAAGTTGCACCGCTTTGATATATCTGAATCCCGATCTCCCGACAATGAATCATCAATTCTTTGACCACTTGTTGCGTCTCATTCGGCAAGCCAACTGTCATTAGGTTGGTTTGGGTCGCGAAATCATAGATGACCGCCCCGTTATAAAGAATCGCCGGCGCGTTCAGCGGCAGCACCGACCGGTATTGACCGGCGGAATGCTCATTCCGTCCGGTGGCGATGGCGAATACTCCGCCGTTTGCCACAAAATATTCCAATGCCGCCTGGTTCTTCGGGCTGACGCGTGATTGTTTGTCAAGCAATGTGCCGTCAAGATCCGAAACCAACATAATATTACTGAAACGTCCCGTCATTGCGAAGCTCCTTTTGTTATCCTATCAATAGAGTTGGCTAAACATTTTTATTATACCGGGTTTTCGGCAAACTTCCTAGTCAATCTGTCCAGCTTTAAGCGATTATTAAAAAACGAACCGTCCGTTGCCTAAACAACGGACGGTTCGCATATTCCCGCCTGGTTAAACCAGAAAAACGGTGATAACGTAAGTTCTTGCCGTTTCGGATGCTTCAAAGCCTAGTCGTATTCCGCATCTCCTGACATCGCGTAACAAGCGGCGTCGACTACCTGGATGACTTCAAAGCTCCTGTCGTTCACTTTAAACGACTGCCGGAACAACTGACCCTACGATAAAAAGGGAGGGAAGTTTAAGAATGAAAAGTTTTCTCTCGTTGAAAGGATCATAACAAAGGGATGTGGATGGAATATCAAGAAGTTGTGGAGATTTGGTGGAGATTATTTTAACGTCCCGATGGACAGATTGACCCGGTAGTTACCATACTGCAACAAACGGTCCAAAAAGTCGTTCAACTCATCATTGGATGCGACGACGACCTTGAGCAGATAACACCCTTCCCCACTGATGCGGTCGGCGGCGACAATTCCGTCTTGTGCCGTGATGAATCGGTGAAACGAACTATGATCGGTGGTTTTCATAAAGACCGTCACATAGGCAATGACGGTTTTCGACAACTTTTGCTGATCCAGGGCCACCGTATAATGTTTGATCACTCCCAACGCTTCCAGACGGTGAATCCGGTTGGCTACGGCTTGGCCGGTCAAATGGACCCGCTCGCCGATTTCCCGCCATTGCAACCGGGCGTTTTTAGTCAGCACCGCGATGATTTGCAGATCGGTCTGGTCAAGCATGAACGACGTTTTCCTTTCACCGTGAATGCGGTTTCCCGCCAAAACTTGCGCGGCCCGCTCTCAATCTCCGCTATAATTAAGTTATCCGATTCACGGATTCTGTTTTCAGTATATCAGATTTGCAGGAGGAATAGATCATGAAGATTCGGTTATTGCGCCATGCCACCTGTCTTATTGTTGTCAACGGCCGTCGGCTGATCCTAGATCCCATGCTTAGTCCCGCCGGGACGCTGGAGCCAATCCCAGGCGTCCCCAATTCGTCACCCAACCCGTTGGTCGACTTGCCGGAGACCAACAACTTGTTTCAAGCGTTTGACGCCGCCATTGTCACCCACACCCACCGCGACCACTTCGACAATCGGGCGCAGGAGTTGTTGCCCAAACATTTGCCGTTGTTTTGTCAAGCGCAGGATACCGCGAAGATTACCGCCGCCGGCTTCAGCGACGTTCGGCCGGTAGCGTCAGCCGTTCAATGGCGCGGTATCACCCTCCGGCGTACCGGAGGTCAACACGGCACCGGCGCCATCGGCGCCCGGATGGCCCCGGTTTCAGGGTTTGTGATTAGCGCCCCCGGCGAACCGACGCTTTATATTACCGGAGACACGATTTTCTGCCCGGAAGTAGCCGAAGCGTTAAAAACCCACCAACCCGACATCGTACTGGCCTTCGCCGGAAGCGCGCAATTTCAGGAAGGGGACCCTATCACCATGGGGTGGCCGGACCTGCTGCAAGTGACCCAAGCGGTCCCCCAGGCCAAAGTCTGCGTAGTCCATATGGAGGCATGGAACCATTGCCGTTTATCCCGGGCGGAACTACGCCGGTTGGTTCAAAGCCACCATCTGGCCGATCGGGTTTTTATTCCGGCCGACGGGGCCTGGTTTCATGATCCGGTCGACGAATCAACGAAATGACCTTGCAAAGAACTCCGCCGGTAAAGCACCCCTAATAGCAGCGTGATCAAGATCAAACCAACCCCACTGGTTCCCAATACGACTGCAATGGGGGCGAAACTTAACAAACCGCCGTACAACCCGTAAGCCACGGGCAAGGTGGTGTTTCCCAACGTCACCGCAATACTAAAGACCCTCCCGGCCATTTCATTGGGGACATTGCTTTGCAGGATAGCGGTCCAATAGATTGAAGCGACGGCAATCGATCCGCCGATTAAGGTCATCAATACCATAAAAGGACCCACGGCAGTCACTTTATTTCCTAACCCGGCGCCGATTATCAGGAAACTCGAGCCCATGACGGTCATGGCTCCGAATAACCAATGGCCGCCAACGGTTCTGCGTTTTTGCAGACCAAACAACAGCGAACCGGCGATCATTCCCGCTCCGACCATCATCTCTAAAAGCCCTAAATTGGTAATCCCCGATCCGGATAAGCCTTTCGCTAACATCGGCACGATCACCGCCAACCCGCCGACATTCAGATGGGCCAACCCGATGATAATTAAAACCACCCTCACTTGGTTATTGTTCACAATAAAACGCAACCCGCTTTGAACATCGGCGGTTATAGTCCGGCCCGTCGGTCCGGTTGGGGCGAGGGCGCGTTTCATCAGGACCGTCAGGCCGGCTGCAATCAAAAACGACAAACCGTTTATCATAAATACCGGAGTAAATCCCAGCCAGCCGACGACCAAAGCTCCGGCCAACGGCCCCATCACTTTGGTCACTCCGTCGATTAACTGGCTTAACGAGTTGGCGCGTGCCAGTTGCTCTTTGGGTACCAGCTGCGGTATTACCGCCGCAACAGTCGGGTTGAAAAATGCCGCCGCTACCGAAATAATCACCGCAACTCCAAAAATATATTCAATCCGCAGTTGGCCTAATCCCGCCAAAACCGCGACACCAAATACGGAAACGCCACGAATGATATCGGTTAAGACCAAAATCCGCTTGCGATTCCAACGGTCGATGCACCCCCCGGCCAACGGACCCACGATCAGTCCGGGCAAAACCGAGGCGGTCATCAGCATCCCCATCATCCAGGGCGACTTGGTCCGCTCCAACACCCACCAAGCCAGCGCAATCGCATAAAACTTATCACCGATTTGCGAGATGAACTGGCCAATCCAGAGCAAGGTAAAATCCCGTTCCATCCAACATTTTTTCATTAATCGACTCCCCTTTCTACAGCAGCCTAATCCAATCATTTTTGTCAGGCTCCGCTATTGATCGGAGTATAAACCCTCCAGTAATGGTCAGGTCAAGCAATGTACAAATAAAAAAGCAACCTCATCACATTGCAGAGGTTGCAGACCCGGCTTGATTGCCAATTCAAGTCTTAATCGTCTATATTACATCATTGGGTTCGGCTTGCGGTTTTTTCTCACGGGCCATCGCAATAATTTCGGTTTGTTCGGCCGAGGAAAAACCCAACAATTCCAATAGTTGTTGGTGTTCTTCAGGGGAAGCTTTTTCGAAATCCCGATGCCATCTTTGAGCTGTTTCTCTGGTAATCCCAGCTTTTTTAAAGTTCAGCTCCAATTCCGCCACATTCAGATCGGAGCCCGCTTGAAACAGGGCATTCACTTTTTGCAGATAAGCGATAATCTCCCGCTGCCGATTCCGTAATGCCTCAATTTGCAGATTAACCGCTCCCAATTGCTTTAAAAGCATTGCTGCGATCCCATTGCCATTCTCCGTCAACAGGCTTTTTATCTCTTCCAACGGAATGCCCATGGCGCGGAAGATCATGATCCGCTCCAACCGTTCATAGTCGGTCTGATCATAAAGACGGTATCCCGCCGCCGACCGCTCCGACGGTCGGAGCAGTCCAAGCGAATCATAATAAAGAAGCGTGGTCCGGGATATTGAAAACGCTTTGGCCAACTGCCCAACCGAATACAACACGAATCCTCCCCACCGTTTAGGCGCCGATCATTACTTTCCCTATCCTAAACTATACAGTAATAGACAGGTCAAGCGCAAGCGGAAACGATTCGCCGGTTTCCGAACCGTTTTTTGAAGCTTGGTTTCAACCGGTCGCGCAACTTTCTTTTTGGCATGATTTTTGAAACAGGAGTATCGCTTAATTCTTCGAGAATGTATTTAAAAGAATATTTTATTGGTCGCTTCTCATTTTCAGTTGCTTTTTTCGGTTCACCAACGGTTTCATTTCATATGATGGACTGGAGGTGAAGAAAATGAGTACAGCCTCAGTTATCTTAGCCATTGAAAATCTAGCCCAATCGGTAGCGGCGTTACTGGGTAATCTCGGTGCGTTTAATGCAACCTACGGCAACACCCTGATCAGTACCATTGAATTGATTAAAACCCAGGTTGCATCGCTTCCGATCCAGGCAGGTCAGAAGACCCAGATCATTAATTTACTCAATTTGGCCGAAAATATCATCACCTCAGCGATTACAGCCGGATCGATCACCACGACCCAGGTCAATTCGCTGCTTGATATCTTACAACTCGAAGTGTTAAAAACCTTAACATTCAGCTTATTGACCTAAAAAGCAAAAACGCCGACGTAATGCGAAAGCGTTTTAGGCAGCTTCGGCTGCCTTTTCCTTTATGAACCGGTGGAACGGTAATGTTTGACTCCGTAATTCCAAACCCAAAGACAAGGAACGATGAATAGGATCCCCGCCAACGGCGCGCAAAAATATAAAATCCGATTTTCAGCGACTTTATCCAGCAGAAACAACAGGGGCAGGTAATTAACGCAGCCAAACGGGATCACCATCGTAAAAAAACGCGTCACCCATTTTTCGTAGATGTCCAACGGATATTGGGCCATCTCCCGTCCGCCGTCGGTAAAGATATTGGCGACTTCCAATCCCTGGACCGTCCAAAAACAAAGCGTCGCCGCAAGAATAAAGATTCCGGCGAAGATAAACACGCCGCTCCCAATCATCAGGCAGAGTAAAATCACCTTCAGCAAACTCCAGTGAATCGGCAAATTTACCAACGCCCATCCCAGCACCACCACGCTTTGGGCTAACCGTCCGATCCGGGTAAACTCAAACCGCGACCCCAGCACCTGCAGCACTGTGCCGCGCGGCCGGACCAAAATCCGGTCAAAATCACCGTTAACGATCAGATACGAAAAACTGTCGAAACCCCGCACGCAGCATTCGCTGATGGCAAAGGCAATATGAATGACGGCAAAACAAAGCGCCACCTCAAAAAAGCTCCATCCCCGGATTTGGCCGAATCGTTGAAACAAAAAGTATAATCCGGCAAAAACAAAAAAGGGGACAAAAAATTGGCCGAATGAAAGCAACCAAAATGAAGTCCGATATTGTAACTGCGACTTGCAAAGCATCAATAAATAACGGAGATACAGTTTCACGACCTCAACCTCCTTGTACCACAACCCGGCGTAACGCCCGGTTCATAGCGAACTTGCCGCAGCCGATCAAGATTATCAACCAAAAAATTTGCACGCCAATCCCCAGCAAAGCGTCGTGCGGAGCAATATTGCCGCTGTAGATCCGAAAAGGCAAGTCGGCGGTCAAACGAAACGGCAACCGGTAAACGATCCATTGCAGCCAATCCGGCATCAACGGCACCGGGATCACCAGGCCGCCCAAGAACTCTCCGGTGACACTGAACAGCAGCATCGAACCGACCGGCGACATGGTATAAAAGACCGAGATATAAATGAACATCGAAATGGCGACCAAAACCAACACGCCAAGGGCCAGCGCGATCAGGAACAACAGCAGCGCCAATCCGTCGGCCGGCCCAGCCATCCGGTACGGCGGCGGCAGGCAAAATGCCACCAATAAGATGGGAATGCAACGCAACAACGCCCCGGCGAACCGTTGCGCCAATAATTTGGCAAACCAAAAATGATAAATCCCGCAAGGGCGACATAGTTCATACGCAATGTTCCCACTGGTGATCAAGTTGAATAATTCGTTATCGCGCAGCCATAACATGATAAAGACCAAGAATGCTTGTTGCAGCCAAATATAGGTCACCAACTGCGGCAAAGCGAACGTCGGCGCATCGTGGGCGTTTTGATAAAAAGCCCGGTAAATCATGATGAAGATAAAACCCCAAAAAAATTGCGTGGCGACTCCCGCCACCGCGGCGATCCGGTATTGCAGGCCGTTCAGAAAACGTAATTTTAGAACCGACAAATATGCTTTCATAGGTGATACTCCCGGTACAACTGGACTAACAGTTCTTCCACCGGCGGCGTATCAACCGTCACATCCAGTAGGTCCAAGCGTTGCGCCAGTTCAGCGATGCAGTCGGAAACGGCGATCCGTTGAATATCCACACTGAAAACCGCCCGTTCCGCGGTGCGCGACAGTAAAACCGCACCGGGAAGCGCCAACGGAGTCGGGTTCTCCCGAAAATCAACCGTAATCGTGCGTTGACTGGAAAAGCGACTGCGCAATCCGGTTAAATTCCCATCATAGAGCAGCCGTCCCTTGCCAATCAACAAGATCCGTTGCGCCAACGCCTCAATATCATTCATATCGTGGGTAGTCAGAATCACCGTCACGCCTTTGGTCCGGTTGATCTCTTTGATAAACCGCCGGACCGCCAGTTTTGAGACCGCGTCCAAGCCGATGGTTGGTTCGTCGAGAAACAAAAGCGCCGGGTCATGTAATAATGAGGCCGCGATCTCACAACGCATCCGTTGGCCGAGACTGAGCTGGCGGACCGGGGTAGTCAGGAGCTCCGACAGTTCCAAGGTTGCGGTGAGCAGTTCCAAATTGGCCTTATATTGCGTTTGGGGTACCCGGTAAATATCCCGGAGCAATTCAAAGGAATCCACCACCGGCACGTCCCACCAGAGCTGCGAACGTTGCCCAAAAACAACCCCAATGTGTTTGACATAGGCCACCCGGTCGACCCAAGGCGTATATCCCATAATGTGGCATCGGCCGCAATCCGGCACTAAAATCCCGCTCATCACTTTGATGGTTGTGGACTTGCCCGCCCCGTTGGGTCCGATATAACCCACAATTTCCCCGGGAGCAATTTGAAATGAGACATTTTGCAACGCCGGCACCGTGGTGTACTCCCGCCGGAACAATGCCTTGACCGCCTGCTTGAGTCCGGCCGTTCGTTTGGCTACCCGGTATGTTTTTGAAATTCCTTGAAGTTCGATCAAACCTTCCACCTCCTTGACTTTCATTGGGTTTATCACGACAGGGTTTATTATTTTATTACTAAATAATGGATATGTCAAGAGATGGCGGAAAAAATCCTCCAAAAAAGAAAACCAGCGGCATAACCGCTGGAAGCCAAAATACTGATCTACATACCCCTGGCAAAAACCCACTCTGTCAACAAAAGGCCCCCGGTGTCCCGGAGGCTGTTTCTACTTTTAGCAGCAACAACTATTGTTGAAACTGCTACCACAACTACCGCAACAAGAAGAGGTACAGGTAAAACGCTGACAGCATACTCCCCGACCGCAACCGCGTTGCGGTTTGAAGGTCAGAATCGAAAAACTGAAGGCGCTGACCTTTTGACTTGCCAACTGTAACAGATTGAGGATTGTATTGAGTTGTTCGGTAGTAATAGACCCAACCGCACTGGCTTGGTTATTAATGACTTCGGCTTGGTTTAAAACATTGATAATCTCATTAATCTGCGTTGTGGTAAACGGCAATGTCGCAACCTGAGCTTTAATGGCTTCGATGGTCTGGGTGATGGTGGCGGCGTAGGTCGGAGTGTAAGCAGCCAGGTTTCCAAATAAAGCGGCCACGGATTGTTGTAAATTTACAAGAGCCTGCAACGTTATATTAATCGCTTGACTCGATGTACTACTTAACATATCGATCACCTCTTACATCATCTTATGATCGATTAATATTTTCGCAACGGATTTAATGTATAAAATGATTTTCGCCTTCAAAAGCTCGTTTTTTTATATTTTTGCCTAATATGCCATGATGCCCCTAACATTATCATTTGGGGTGTTTGCCCAATTATAATGGTTCCTCGCGCTAAAATGACTTTGTTTACCCTAATTTTCAGATTCGCCATTCGGCCCGATTTTTGTTCAATGTCACACCAATCTTGCGACAATTATCCCAGTTAGCACCATTAATCCCAAGTTGTAACCAATTCGGCAATTTTCCTTATTCCGCTCCGTTATTGCAACCTAGCCAATAACTCCACGAAGTTGTTACAGAAGATCACTCGTGCGGCATGTTCCCCATAAAACGCCGTACCGGCGCTCCGCTCCCGCAAGGAGATGACCGGCAAGCCGCTGCGGACAGCATCATGCAGCAGTTCCCGGTTTCGTTCGTTGGTCAACCCAAGCGGAAAACCCGGGTCGATTACGGTCTTGGTCTGCTCCAGCTCCGCGCGGGCCTGGTTAAAAGCTTCCTCGCTGATGGGATCGAAGGCGGCGTTAACCGCCAGCGGGATTCCCATGGAGCGTCCGATCTGATAATCGAGGTCGTTTTGGTGAATGACGCCGCTCGCCAAGCCGATTCCATGCTTGGTCAACAACCGGTAAACCGGGGTCCCGCACCCGCCGCCGCCCACGACAAAACAGGTCGGCGGTCCCGGGTTTGACATTTCCAAGCCGCCAAACCGCTCATTATAACTGAACCGTCCCAAGCCATAGAGCTTTTGAATGTTCGCTTCCGTCAGAACCGCTTCCGTCAATCCGCTGTCAATAATCCGGCCTTCGCGGATCAAAACCGCCCATTTGCAACATTTGAGCGCCAACTCCACCTCATGCAGCGAAAGTAAGACAGTCAATCCCTGTTCGGTGGTGAGCCGGGCCAAAATCGTTAACAACTCCATCCGGTTGCGTAAATCGAGAAAACTGGTGGGCTCGTCAAGAATGATTACCTCCGGTTCTTGCGCCAACGCCCGGGCAAGCAAGGCCTTTTGTTTCTGGCCGTCGCTTAATTGGTTATATTGTTGGGTCGCCAGGTCGCTGACGCCGACCAGGTCGATCACCGCTTCAATCCGTTGGTGATCGGCGGGGGTTAACCGTTGCAAAAAATCAGTATACGGATAACGGCCGGCCGCGACCAGATCAAAAACCGTCATCCGCTCCGGTTCGATCCGGTCGGTCAGGACCACGGCAACCTTACGCGCCAATTCCATCCGGGAGTAATCCCCGATCAGCCGGCCCGCGACGCGGACCGTCCCCGCCAACGGCGCCAATAGACCGGCAATCGTTGCTAAAAGCGTGGTTTTGCCGGTCCCGTTAGGTCCCAGCAACGCGACCATCTGGCCTTGCCACGCTTTGAGATCAATGCCGCTGACGACGGCTTTGCGACCATAACCGGCAGCCAGCCCCTGGGTCTCGACGATACTCATCCGACAGTTCTCCTCTTCAGCAACAATGCAATCACGAGCGGCGCGCCAAAAAACGAAGTGACGGCGCTGATCGGCAACTCCAACGGCGCCAAGACGACCCGGGCCGCCAAATCACAGATCCCGGTGACCGCCGCCCCCAGTAAAAAGGTGGCCGGAATCAACAGCCGGTTGTCCGAAGTCCGGCAGATCATCCGCGCCAAATGCGGCACTGCCAAGCCGATAAAAGCGACCGGACCGCTGAAAGCGGTGACCGCGCCCCCCAATATGCTGGAGATGGCGATGATCGCCAAGCGTAAAACGGGAATATTCAAACCGCTGCTTTGGGCGTATCTTTCCCCCAGCAGCAACGCGTTGAGGGGTTTCGACAGCAAAAAGGCGGTCAGCACTAACGGGATCGCCACTCCGGTTAAGACCAGCGCTTCGGCTAACGTATAACCGGAGAAACTGCCCAAACTCCACAATATAAAATTACGCAACTGATCCCGTTGGGCCAACGCCATCAAGCAACTGGTGATACCGCTGCACAAATAACCGACCATCAATCCGGCCACCAATAAGGTAAGCACGTTTTTGACGCGGCGCGCCAACGCCATCACCAATAACATGACCAAAACTGCGCCCAAGAAAGCGGCGGGCATCATTAACTCCGGCCCGGCGCCGTTCCAGCCGAAAACGCTCCCCGCCAAAACGGCGACTCCCACCAACAAACTGGAGCCCGAGGAGATCCCTAAGATAAACGAATCGACCACCGGGTTTTGAAAAAAGATCTGCAACAACAATCCGGTGACCGCCAATGCCGCGCCGCCAAACGCCGCCGCCAGCGCGCGCGGCAGCCGGATATCCCAAACAATGACTTGAAAGTCTTGGTCGCCGCGGGAGTGAATCAGGATCTTAACCACCTTGTCCAGGGGGATTTGCACCGATCCCAACGCAATATTGAGTAAAAAAATCGCCAAAGCCAAGCAACTTAGGCCAAGCAGTACTGAATAACCATATTTCCGCCGTTTCATGTTTCACCCGTCTTTTCCCGTCGCCCAAATTCAACGTAGCTTGACGAAATGCCGTAGCCGGGTTTGGGGGAAAGCTTCCGGATGGCATAACGCCGCCAGATCGGCAACCACCTCGTCGCTCCGGTCCAACAACTGATTGTACCAAGGTTGCAAACACCAAACCCGCTTTTGTTTGATCACCGCCAGTTCCGCCAAGACCGGCGCGTTTTGAACCAACGCGGCGATGTTGGGGGTGACCGTGGGAAAGGTTGGACTGATATAGATATCCGCCCGGCGCGCCAACTGATAGAACTCTTCCAGACTGATATTGATGTTGCCCAGATTCCCGCCGCGTTGCCGCGTCCGGATGAGATACTCTCCGCCCGCCTGTTGGATCATCCGCGCCACAAACGAGTCGCTGCTCGGAACGTACACTTTTCCGTCATATATCATACTCCAGAGCACTTTGGGCCGGGGAAGCCCCCGCACCCGTTCGCCCACTCCCAGCGACCGCTTGGCGGCAGCTTGAACGTAAGCCGAAGCCTCCCGGTCTTTTCCGTAAAAGGCGGCCATAAACTTCACCCACTCCAACCGCCCTTGCAGATCCGGTTCCAAATAATCGTTATCGACAATATAGGGAATTCCTAATGTCCGCAATCCTTTGATCAGTCGAAACTGCCCGCTGGGTCCGGTATAGACGAACGCCACTTCCGGCCGGAGCAACCGCATCCGTTCAAAATCCGGACTCATGCTGTCGCCCAGATAGGTGATGGCGCCCGAACCCAACCCCCGCCTGATCGGGTCCAGAAACCATTCCTCCTCCGGCGTGGTCACCCCCACCACGCTTCGCCATATCTCCCGGTCGGCGAAGGGCCGTAAACAGCACACCTGGGTCGGAGAGGTAAAAAGCGCCCGTTGCAACGGAATCCGGATTACCGGCATTTTGCTGAACTGCTGCGGGATGGCCTTGCCACGGGGCGCCAGTAAAAATACCCGGTTGTTGGCATCACGAATCGTTTTGAAACCATCCTCCAGCTGCGTGATGGCAAATTGCCGCCGCGTCTCCTCCGGGGCTGCGGCAACCGAAACGATCCCGGCGCTTGTCCCCTGCCATCCCAACCAACAAACGAAGCTGAGTCCAACCAGGACCCGCCGTAACAAGTTATGAAAACCCGACCGGTTCATTCAACCATCCCCCACTTATTTAACGGCCCGGGCCTCCAGAGCAATCTTGGTCAACCCCGCCGCTTTGGCCTGATCCAACAGGGTAATTACCGTTTGATAACGGCAATCCCGGTCGGCTTTGATCACCAACACCGCCCCCGGCGACTGGGCTTGGAACAAAGTATGCAGTTCGGCGCGGCTCATCCGGTTGCCGTTCCAATAAACCGCGGCGTCCTTCGCCACCTCCAGCAGCAACCGGGCCGGCGGTTGCACCGTAACCGCTTTGGCTTGGCCGGCTTCCGGCAGATTTACTCCGAATTGCCGGTTGTTTTCAATAAAAACCGAGGTCATCATGAAAAAAGCGATTAAGGTAATCAAGACGTCGATCAGGTTCATGATCTCCAACCGTGGCGGCGGCAGCGGCTTCAATTCGATCGGCAACCGTTTAGCCATGGTCCCGCTCCGTCCGGATCGCGGTGTTGTAGTCATAGACGTAATCTTCCAAGCGGGAATTGAAGTAATTATAAAAAGCCGTGGCGATGATGGTGATTAACAGCCCCGCCGCCGTCGTGATCAACGCTTCGGCAATCCCCAAACTAAGCAACTTGGGGTTGTAAACACCAGTTTGTTTGCCAAGCAGATTGAAACATTTCATCAAGCCGGTGACCGTCCCCAGTAAACCCAACATCGGCGCGATGACCATCAGCGTATATAACGTCATCAGATGCCGGCGGAGCTTTTTAATCTCCAACGCCGGATTGTCCCGTTCGCTCAAGGGCGTCGGCAAGGTTTTGGCAAAAACGTAGAGCCGTTCGCCGATAATCGCCACCATCAGCACCGAACAGAGCAGTAAGGGAATGATAAAGAAGCCGCCTTGCTGTAGAATGTTCATTTTGAAGCCTCCAAATTGAACTGATGACTCTGAATTTTGATTGATTCAACGGGTTTCCCATCTTTTAAAGCCGGTTTATACTTCCACAAGCGACCAGCTTGAATCGCCGCCTTATCCATACAATCGTACCCGCTGGATTGAATGACGATAATCTGACCGACTCTGCCATTCTTCAATATTTGTACTTGCAATTTTACCACGCCCTGCCATCCATTGTCCCTAGCCTCTTTGGGATAGATCGGTTCAATTTTGTCACGTAAAATTGCCGGGTGGTCAACCACCGCACTACCGGTCGGATTCATACCATTCCCTGTCGGTCCCGGGAATACGGGTTGATTCCCCGCACTCGTGCCCTGACTGCTTGAACCTATGGTGTTCAATGATACGTTGACATTCGCCCCAACTTCCTTGCCGGTATGCGGAGCGCTCTCTACATTTCCCTGGTTATTTGCAACGTTTGATAAGTTATGCGCCCCGGTTTCAGCGGTTATTTGATATCTTTTCGTCGTCCCTTCGGGCATGGGTACTTCGGACGGGGGTGGAGCCGCCGAAACCGGAGCGACTTTGCTTGCTTGATCATCATTATTGGGCTGCTGGTTACCGAGCTGAGGCTTGTGAGTGAGCAACCGGTTAACATTTACCGGTTTAAGTTGATTTTTACTCGGATTAACTTTTAATTGAAACTGACCCGATTCGCTGACACCGGAATCGTTTATCATTTCAAAATATACTGGTGATTCCGGCAACCCTCGGTCAACGGGTAGTAAAATGATTAAACCCCCAAGAACGACGCCATGAAAAATCACCGATCCAATCAACCAGCGACTCCACATTTTAATCCATCCTTAATTAAAAGGTATAATTCAACGTTAACAGGCCCGATCGTCCCGGCATGGGATAATCGGTATGTACTTCATATTTTTCGTCGGTGATATTGGCGATGTTGAGATTCATGTTGAAGTTCGAATGAAACCGATAACGCCAATTTAGGTTTGCAATTCCGTAATTGGGCATTTTCACTTCCCTAGAACTCCAGTCGGCAAAGAACTTCGTCTGATTGGTACGATCGATAATATATCGGTAGTTTACGTTCAAGTCATATTTTGGTTTACTAACTCCAAAAGTCAAATTTAGATTCTGGCGTCCAAATAAATTATTCTCTTGATAATTGCCAGTGTTGTTTTTATCATCCTCACGGTCGATGATCTGATAACTAATTCCCTGGGTGAGCGATTCATTCCAATTCCGTTTCCATCCAAGCACGACTCCTTTGGTACGCGATTGGGCGACGTTTGACGCTTTATATTGTGATGCAATATTAACCCATTCGATCCCGTCTTCAAGACGATTTCGAAACGCGTTGACTGTCCACGCCGAAGCTCCTTGGCGAATTTCAGCATTAACATCGAACCGTTTTCCTTTTTCGGGTTTCAAATCGGAGTTATCGACGCCTTGGTAATACAATTCATTAACGGTGGGCACCCGAAAACTTTCACCATAACCGTATTTTAACGTCAAATTATTGGTGACGTTATGGATCAATGCAACTCTAGGCGTTACCGGTGAATTATACTTCGTGCTAAAGTCGCGTCGTACCCCGCCAACCAAGCGAAGATTATCAGCGAGCTTCCACGTATCCTGGGCAAAAACCCCCCAATCGTTTTGGGTACGGTCTCCCGCTTGCGAACTGTGAATAAACGACCGTTTGGTCGCCAAACCGGTGATTATTTCTTGATTTCCTACGTTATAAAGGCCGGCCAGATCCGTTCCGTAATTCGTGATACGGTAATGATCCTCCGTATATTCCTGGTATTGTTCATCCCAAAGCTGACTATAAACTTTATACTCCCAAATCCCATTCAATATTTGCTCTTTCCCGCTCAAATGAATCTGATAGTTTTCATCTTCCTGGTCAGCCTGTATGCTCGGAATTTGAAGTGAACCGGGTATTTGCGCATTTTTCTTGCTGGCATTTAAGTACAGTTTCAAATAGTTCCGCTCGGTTTCGTAAAAATTATATTGAGCGTTGAAAAAATTGTTATAAGCGCCGGAACGTTCCCGGTCGCCTTGCGTAGCATTACTGCCAATCGCCAAACCCCATTTATCATGAATTGAAGTATAATTAAATTTGCCCGTCTCGAAGCTTCCCCCGGCAATCGCCACTTTTTCCTGCGCTTTCCCCGTCAAATCGGTGATGATATTGACAACACCACCAAGCGCGTTGCCACCATACAAGGCCGACAACGGACCATGGGCTATTTCAATCCGTTCTACGCCGGAAGCGGGATAACAACTTAAGTCCACTTGACCCAAAGTCCCGGTATTCGCTGGAATCCCATTAATCATAATTAATGTCTGTTCGGTTTTTGCGCCATCGACTTGCACATTGGCCGTACCGGTACTACTATATTGGGAAACATCGATCCCGTTTTCAATTAACACATCCGCTACACTACCCTGACTACTACCGGACTTCTCAATGTCGTCTTTTGTAATGACTTCGGTGTGTCCCGGCGCTTCCGACTGTGGCTGTTCGGTCCGACTGGCGGTGACCACCACTTCGTCCTCCTCGTAAACATTTTCTGCGGCATTAGCCACTACAAAAAGGCAATTCCATATTATCAACGTTATAATGAAAACCCGTAACCATTGACGTTTCACTTGATTTCCTCCTCGATTTGAAATTGACGGCAAAGTTTTCCGTGGAACAAGCCGCATGACCCCGCTAGCCAACAATATTCGGCTGCCAAAAACAGCAAAAGCCCTTAACCTGGTCATAGAGGTTAAAGGCTTAAAAAATCGCGCAGTCATCCTCCTATTCTCCGTAGGTCTGATTGGATTACTCAAGGCAGGTCTCCTGACTTCAGGATCATCATTTCCGGTAACCCCTTCCCGGTTGAACCCCAGTGGGTTACGTTACCAAACTCC
The DNA here is from genome assembly GCA_023417475.1 of Bacillota bacterium. Classification (GTDB taxonomy): domain Bacteria; phylum Bacillota; class UBA4882; order UBA8346; family UBA8346; genus JAEYPR01. The sequence goes on from JAEZFP010000022.1 coordinate 31,695, forward strand.
CCTGTTACAGTGGCGGGACCGTACCGGATTGACACCGGTTTCCCTATTAAGCCGCAAGGCGCCTTGAATGATATGCTACTATCTCTTTATTATAGACTGTACGGTAAAACTGGTCAATTATACCGTGAAAATTGTTGGCGCGCAACCAAAATTTCCGAAATGGCAAAAGTCCAATCTTTCCGAACCTCGGTTATATTGACTTGTCAATCGCAGTATACTATGATTTATACGTATCAATAAAATAACTTTCGCCACGGAGTCACGATGATTAAGTCCTCCCATATTTCCAGTAAGGATGTGGCCAAAGCGGCCGGCGTCTCCCAAGCGACCGTCTCCTATGTCCTCAATAACGTAGCCGGAGTGAAGATCAAACCGGAGACGCGGGAGTTGGTCCTGGCGACCGCGAAACGTCTCAATTATCACCCGAACGTCATCGCCCGGAGCATGCGCCTGAAGCGGTCAATGTCGATCGGGATCGTTTCCGACAAAAACGTCTCCAACTTCAACTTCATGAAGACGCTGGAAGGGATTAAAGACGCCCTGCTGCCGCAGAATTATTCGATCACCCTTTGTTTTGAACGTTCCGCCGAGATTGAAACCGCCGAACATATCCGTTATTACAATTCCAACCGGATTGACGGGATCATCTTCGCCTTGGCCCATCTCGCCGACGATCATCACGCATACTTAGTCCGGCACAATATTCCGTTTGTCGTAATCCATCCCAACCTCCAAGCGGAAATGGCCAATCTGGTCAAGACCGAATTGGATAGCGCCATCGCCGCCGCCGTCGCCAGCTTAACCCGCAAAGGCGTCAGTGAGATCGCCTTTTGGGGAACGGGGGCGGGTGACCCTGCGGACCGGCGCTTTCGGGGGTACTGCAAGGCATTGTCCCACTACCAGCTGGCGTTTAATGATCAAATCCTGTTAAAAACGCTCCCGGGCGAAACCGGACTGGCCGACACTTTTGACCAATATCTTCGCGATCGCGGTCATTTACCCCGGGCAGTGTTATGCGAGACCACTACTATCGGCTTTCAGTTACTCCGTTACGCCGCGGCGCATCAAATCGCGGTCCCGCGGGAAATGGCGGTTATTGCCATCGGCGCCTCCAGATTCTCGCCTCTTTCCGCACCGGCGTTGTCGGCCATTGAAAGTCCCCTGTACGACATGGGCTTCACCGGTTGCGAGATGTTATTCGACATCATGAACGGTAATTCCCATCAACACCTGGTCGTTTTGGAATGGACGTTGGTTGAAAGGGAATCCAGTTGATTTTTGCCGTCAAATAACTTATACGTATCAATTCGATTCCGCTTGAATTATCCTCAAATAAAACTAAAGGTGAAATCATGATCAAAGAACTGATCTTCCACGAGTTTGTCCGGAAAAATGCCTGGAAGTACGCTTTGGGCATCACTATCCTGGTGGCGTCCAGCTTCACGCAGCTGGTCATCCCCAAGCTGCTGGGCTACATTATCGACTGTTTGAAGCTACGCTCGCTCAGTCAGCACCAGATCGTCTGGATAACCTTGCAGATGCTTGGCATATCGGCCGTCCTTTTTTTGCTCAAAAACGGCTGGCGTTATTTGTTGATCGGCCGGGCCCGGGATCTGGAGTGTTTTCTCCGGGCGAAGCTCTTTGCCCATTTACAAACCTTGCCGGTGCAATTTTACAATAATAAAAAAACCGGCGACCTGATGGCTTACGCCATTAACGACTTAAACGCGGTCCGGCAGGCCTTCGCCTTCGGACTGGTCTTTCTGATCGACGGAATCATTGTCAATCTGGCCTCGGTGGTGGTGATGGTCAAGACCATTCACCCGGTCTTGACCGCGGTGGCGCTGGGACCGATCATCCTGGCGGTGGTGGTCATTGTCGGACTGAAGCAACCGATCCGCCAAAACTTCACCAAGGTTCAAGAGTCGTTCGCCAATATTTCCGAAAAAACCCAGGAGAATATCACCGGAATCCGGGTGGTCAAAGCCTATGTCCAGGAGGAGGCGGAAATTGCCAAGATCAAAGCCGCCGGCCAACTCCGGGTCGATGCGCAGCTGGCTTACGTCAAACTCTCGGCGCTGTTGGTGCCGGCGGTCCAAGTCTGTTTTGGCGTCAGTTACACCCTGGTTTTGATCATCGGCAGCGCTTATGTTGCCAAGGGTGTGATCAGTTTGGGCGATTTCATCGCGTTCAACACCTATCTCGCGTTGTTGTCCGGACCGGTCAACAACACCGGAAAGCTGGTCGAGGTCTGGCAACGCGCCTTGGCCTCCATGAAGCGGTTGGATGATATCCTGATTACCAAAACCAATATCGTCGACGACCATCCCACCTTTAGCGAACCGCGTTTGGCGGGCCAGGTCCGGATCAACGACTTGAACTTCACCTACCCCGGGACACGGCGGCGGGCGTTAAAAGAGATCAATATCGAATTGGCCGCCGGCAAAACGCTGGCGGTGATCGGCAAAACCGGCAGCGGTAAAACCACCCTGATCAATCTGTTATTGCGTCTCTATCCGGTTGAACGGGGCCATATCTTCCTCGACGGCAAGGATATCAACGATATTCCCATCGCGACCATTCGCGACAATATCGGCTGCGTTCCGCAGGACAACTTTCTCTTCTCCGCTTCGATCAAAGAGAATATTGAGTTTTTCCGGCCGGAGTATAGTGATGAAGCCATTGAAGAAGCAGCCAAAATGTCCAGCGTCTACGAGAATATCGTCGACTTTCCGGAGGGCTTCGAAACAGTGGTCGGCGAACGGGGCGTAACCCTCTCCGGCGGTCAAAAGCAACGGATCTCCATCGCCCGGGCGCTGATCAAAGACCCGGCGATCCTGGTCCTGGACGACAGCCTCTCCGCCGTCGACACTCAAACCGAGGAAGCGATTCTCGGCAATATCAAAGCGGTGCTCAAAGGGCGGACCGGCATCATCATCGCCCATCGCGTCTCCACCATCAAACATGCCGACGAGATTATCGTCCTGGAGCGCGGCCGGATCGTCGAACGCGGCGCCCATGAAACCCTTCTGTCGCTGCAGGGTTATTATTATCGCCTTTACCAATCCCAATTGGCCGAAACCAACCTGACGCTGATGGAGGAGACCGCCATATGAAAACCACAGCCAACCGTCAATTCTTGCGGATTTTAACCTATTTCAAACCGTACTGGCATCTGGTGGCGCTCAGCGCGCTGTACGCTTTGTTGATCAATGCGGCGGAATTGGCAAACCCCTATATCATGAAGCTCGCCATCGATGATTACATCAGCGGCGGCAACCCGCATTTAAGCATTGAACTATTGGGCTTTTTTTACCTGGCGGCGGTCATCACCGGCGCAGTCTTTAATTACAGCCAGACCTACCTGCTCAACGCGCTGGTCCAGAAGATCATGCTCAACATCCGGGTGCAATTGTTCGCCCATATTCAGAAGATGCCGCTTCGTTTTTTTGACCGCAACTCGTCCGGTCGTCTGCTGACCCGGGTTACCAACGATGTCGAGGCTTTGAACGAGATGTATTCCGGCGTGTTAATCGCTTTTTTCAAAGACTTTTTTATGTTGGCCGGGATTGTGATTGTGATGATCCGGATGAATTTCAAACTGGCGTTGGTCAGCTTTGCGGTGCTGCCGATTATCGTGGTCGTCACCTATCTCTATAACATTAAGGCCCGGTGGAACTTCAAACGGGTGCGGCATCTCATCGCGCAGATCAACGGTTTTTTCGCTGAAAATATCGCCGGGATGAAACTGGTCCAGATCTTTCACCGCGAATCCGAGAAATTCGCGGAGTTCTCCAAGTTAAACAAAGAATATAACAAGGCCAGTTTGTTCGAGGTGGTACTGACGGCGGTCTTCAAACCCTCCGCCGAACTGATCAACTCCCTCGCCATTTCCATTCTGATCTGGTACTGCACGCCGGGCATCTTCGGCTCCACGCTGGAGATCGGCGTCTTATTCGCCTTTATCACGTACGTGAAGAAATTCTTCTCGCCCATCAATGATCTGGCCGACAAATACAACGTGATTATGGCGGGCAGCGTGGCGGCGGACCGGATCTTCGAGTTGCTCGATACCCAAGCGGGCAAGGAGGATCTGGAAGCCGGCCTGGATTTAAAGGAGCTTCGCGGCGCCATCGAATTTCGCAATGTCTGGTTCTCCTATAACGACCGCGACTGGGTTTTGAAGGACGTCAGTTTCCGGGTGAACCCCGGCGAAACGGTCGCTTTTGTCGGACCGACCGGGTCCGGCAAGTCGACCATCATCAATCTGATCGGCCGTTTTTATGAGATCCAAAAAGGCGAAATCCTGCTGGACGGGGTCAATATCAAGGAGATCAAACTTTCGGTCTTGCGCCGGTTGATTGCCGTGGTGATGCAGGATGTCTTTCTCTTTTCGGGGGATATCCGCTCCAATATCTGCTTGAACAATCAGGAGATCGCCGATGCCGAGGTGATGAAAGCCGCCCGCTATGTCAACGCCGCCGAATTTATCGAAGGACTGCCCCAGCAATACCGGGAAGAGGTGAAGGAACGGGGTTGCACCCTGTCCGCCGGTCAACGGCAGTTACTCTCCTTTGCCCGGGCGATTGTTTTCAACCCGGCCATCCTGGTCCTGGATGAAGCGACCGCCAATATTGACACTGAGACCGAACTGATTATCCAAGACTCATTGAAAAAGGTCTCCCAGGGCCGGACGACCTTGGTCATCGCCCACCGGCTGTCGACTATCAAAGACGCCGATACGATCATCGTGATTCATAAAGGCCGCATCCGCGAGATGGGTAATCACGGGCAATTGCTGGAGCAAGGCGGAATTTATAAAGGGCTGTACGATATGCAGTTTGCGTAAAGAGGTAGCGCCCCCTCAATTTCTTCCTTAGCGCATCCTTAAAACAGCTTGAACGAATGTTTAATAATAATCGACTATAATGAAGGCACAACCGAATTTTATTAAGGGGGTGCCTCTCATTTTAAAAGCCGATCTTCATATCCATAGCATCTGCCGGAAACGTTTGAGTTACTGCCCGTTCTTATACGACTCGGTCCAAACGGTGAACGCCATTCTTCAACGGGCGCTTGACTCCGAAATTCGCATTTTGGCCATCACCGATCACGATACCCTGGCCGGATACCGTAAAGCCAAACGGATCGTCGAATCTTACGGTTTGGACCTGCTGTTGATCCCGGGCTGCGAAATATCCTCGGCCGAAGGACACATCCTGGCTTACCAGATTGAAACCGAGATCCCCAAAGGCTTATCGGCCAAAGAAACCGTCGCCCGCATTCACGACCAGGGCGGCTACGCCGTGGCGGCCCATCCCTATTTTGTCGGGTCGTTAAAAGACCGCGTCTTTGATCTGGACTTGGACGCTTTCGAAGGCTTCAACTCCACCGTCTGCATTGTCTCCAATATTAAAAGCATCGACGCGGCCCGCCGCATGGGACTCCCCTACCTCGCCAACAGCGACGCCCACCAGGTGGAAGAGATCGGCCGAAGTTATACCCTGTTTCCCGATGAGACCCACAACGCCGCCGACCTCTTCCGGCAGCTGCGCGCGGGGGAATATGTCACCTGTTTCACCCGTTCCGACAGTCTCCAAATGATCAAACGTCATCTTTACCGCAATCTGCAAATCCAATTCCAGCCCAATCTGCGACCCGGCCGGAGCGAGGTCGAGAGCTTTGCAACGTTAAACTAAGCTTCCCTGGGACCGGCTAACGGAATTCCAGTCGCCACTCCGGCGGCGTAACAACGAATAATGTGCTCATCGGCTATAAAAGCCAGCTCCGGAAAAGGGCCGCTTAGCGGAAACCACCCCAAGGCTTCAATATCGTCGCCGGCCCGCAAGGTTCCGCCATAAGGCCGCCCCAGGAAAACCGGAACGATTGTGTGCAAGTTGGGGGCTAAAAAATTGGAACAGACGTTCAGCGTCGCCACCAACTCAATTGCCAGGCCGGTCTCTTCCGCCACTTCCCGTCGCGCCGCCGTCAGGATATCCTCGTCCCATTCCACGAAACCGCCGGGCAGACCCCATTTCCCCGCCTCAAAGCTACCCGGTCCCCGTTTCCCCAGCAAGACGCGCCCCTCCTCCACAATCAACACCGTCACCCCCGGGCTGGGATTCCGGTAATAGACAAACCCGCAGACCGGACAGACCGGTCGCACTCGCCCACTGCTCTCGCGCCGCTCCAACCGGTTGCCGCAACACGGACAAAACCGGTAACCATCCTGCGCCGCCGCTTCCGTAACCGGATAACTGCAAAAGACTTGTTTTGTGTTCATTGGTATCACCTGCTGAAAAATAATATTAAGGCATGGAAAGCTTCTGTCCGCCCAGACCTGAAGGTCAGGGCTACGATTAAAATCGGTCTCAAGCCCTTCCGGGCTGGGGGTGCTTCGAAGCCCGACTGCGATCCTTTTGTCCTTTAAAAGGACAACCGCAATACTTCGTTGCCTATTCAATCTTTTGTAGAGTTCAAAGCCTAGTGGTTACCCTTTAAAGGGCGAGGGATCGCAGTTAGACTAATTTTTCATCCTTTCGCTTCCCCCGGCAAATCAGCGTGGGCGACTACCCAGAAAAACCAAACAAACCTAGTAACTTCAATTTAAATCGGTCTCAATCAACAGCAATCTTTACCCTGGCCGGCGCTCCAACCCGAACTGACGCCGGGTGGAGCCTTGCGGGACTACTTATCTCCTTGAGTAGCAATCGCGTCGTCAAAAGGGATAGAGTGCAAGGCGCGACCGAGCGAGGACTGGAAGCGTACCGGATGTACGCTGAAGCCCGGAGCGACCTAGCAACGCAGCAATCTATCCCTTTTCACGGCGCCTTCAAAACCACTTCTTCCGCTTAAAATACCAGAGCAACCCGGCCACCGTGCCCCCCATCAGCCCCCAGAGCAAACCCAATCCATGCGGCCAACCCAACTCCGGGATCTTAAAATTCATCCCGTAATACCCCACAATCAGCGTTAGCGGCAACATAATCGTAGAAACGATCGTCAAAGTCTTCATAATCTCATTCATCCGGTTGGAGATGGCGCTCAAATAAATCTCCTGGGCTCCGGCGATAATATCCCGTTGCGTCTCGCAAAGTTCCTGCAACCGGATCAATTGGTCATAGAGCAAGCTCATAAACGGCAACGCCTCCTGATCCACAAAAGGATTCTCGCGGCGCGACAATTGGCCCAACACTTCCCGCATCGGCACCATCGCTTTGCGCATGGCGATCAGATCGCGTTTCAAACTAAAGATCTCGTTCAACAAACTTTGGTCGGGTTTGGGAAAAATCCGGTCTTCAATGGTTTCGGTCAGGTCGGCAATCTGGTCTAAAACCACAAAACCTTTGCCAATCAACGGCACCGCGATATGATAAAACAAAACGTCCGATCCTTGCCGGAAAAACCGGGGCGGCGGGTCGGTTTTGACGACTTCGATTGCTTCCACCGGCCGCAAATGAATGGTGATCAAATAACGGTTCCCCAGGATAAAATGACAAGGATTCAGTTCGACCGCGCCCGCTTCATTGGAATGAATCTCTTGCAACAGCAGATGGAGATAATCTTCAAACTCGTCCAAAAACGCCCGGGGTTGGGGGGTGAAGATCCGTTCGATGGTCAGCGGATGAAACAGTTGGAGCTGCTCCAGCGCCGCGCGGACCTCCGTCGCGTCGCCGTCCAGGTCGAGCCAGAGAACGGTCTCGGGATCGGCTCGTAAACGGTTGAAAGATTTTTGGTCAGTTTGCGTTATCCCCGCTTGAGCCTGCCAGGTTATCAGCATTTTTCCTTCTCCTCGGGCGTTCCGCCCTACAGTGTTAATAAATGACACAGTATGTTACCTCAGTATCTACTTCAATTCCCGTTGCTTCTCCCGCTCCAACTGCTTGACGCTTTTCGCCGGGGTCGGTAAATCCTCCGGCATGGTACCGCCAAGCTCTTTAATGGTCTGCCGTACTTTGGAGCCAACTTCATGATGTGTTACATTTGCCTTCTGTTTCACCTGAACATTGTCTCGCCTAAGTTTCTCCTCGGTTTGGGTCGCACGAAAGAGATTGGCCGCCAGTTCGGTGCTGCCCATATGGTCGAGAATTTCCTGGCCTTGGTGCAACCCTTTGCGTTGGTGAATCTCTTTGGCTTTCAGCCCACCGTACAGCCCCATGTAACCGTAGTTTTGGAAAGTGGCATAATCAATAGCGGTTGCGACTCCGGCGTCTTTGGCCGCAGCCACCAACTTTTTATTATGCTCCTTCAATTCATTGCGAATTGCCAGCCGTTTGCTGTTTTCATCGAGTTGTTCAAAGTTGTCAACCAGTTCTTGTTTGCGGGTTTGGACGGCAAAGTAGGTCTGTCCAAGCGCAACCACTTCTTTCCGGGGATCGGCGTTTTGGACTATCAAATAACAAGCGTAACGGGAAAGCATCATATCTTGGATCTCGCGTTCCGTTCCCGAGCCGATCTCAACCATTTTCCCGACGTCGGCAAAATGTTCAGAAACATCGATATTACTATTTTTGCAGGCTTCTTTGGCCTTTTCAATTACATTGACAAAGTTGTCCCACTTGTTATACTCCAATACTTTTTGGAGATCGCGCGCCAACCAGTATTCCATTCCATAGTCATTTAGGTTTTTGATGCTTTCAAAAAGCTTTACCCCGTAACTGGTTATTTCATTCACTTTTAACCCTCCTCTAAACCTCAATTCATCAACAACTCGTCGATCAAAGGTCGATATTTTCATAGGGTACGAGTCTATTGTAACATTATCATGGCATCCAAAAATTAACATGTCAAGGTTTTCTTCCGTTATGTTTTAATACGGTTTCATAACCATCGCGACTTTTCCACATAAAATTAATCAATACTACTCCATTTTCGTTGGTTTTTTGATTTTTCTCTCCAAAAACTCCTTATCACTCTGACAAAAATATTTATCAATGGCAAAAAAATAATTCTCCATCATGCAAAAATATTTCTTCACCGCAATTAAATATTTATTGCCATTGAAAAAACATTTATTCACCTGACAAAAATATTTATCCACCTTGCTTAATCATTTATTGCCTTTACTTAAATATTTATTGCCTTAAATTAGCTATTTTTTCATCTGTTTTTATAATTTACCGCGACTTGATTGCAAACCGAGTAACTCATAACAAAAATCGGCTAAGCCCGGACCGTATTTTGTCCCGCTTAACCGATTTTTGTTAGAAACAAACATCCCAAATGGGTGTTAAAATATTAAAACCCGTAGGCAATCGCGCCGCCGTCGACCGCGAAATCCTGGCCGGTGACATATTTTCCGGCATTGCTGACCAGATACAAAATCATATTCGCGACGTCCTGCATCTCGCCGAACCGGTGCAACGGCATCCGGTTGAGGATCTTCGCCCGGCGCGCCTCGTCCATCACCTGAATCGCCATGGCCGAGGGGAACCAGCCCGGCGCCACCGAGTTGACCAGAATGTTGTCATGCGCCCACTCAATGGCCAACCCTCGGGTGATCCCCAACACCGCCGACTTGGAGGAGCAGTAGGGGACGACTTCCGAAAAACCGAAATGTCCGGCCATCGAGGAGATGTTGACAATCCGGCCGACGGATTTGGACTGCTTTAAATAGGGGTAAAGAAGCTGCGAGAGTTGAAAGACCGCGTCCACATTAACCGTATGGATCTTATCCCAGAGCTCGGTCGGGAAAATCTCCGCCCGGGTTTTATGGGTCATTCCGGCGTTATTTACCAGAAAGTCGATTCCGCCGTCGGCGGCGGCGATCTCTGCCACAATCCGCTCCACCGCGCTCCGGTCGGTGATGTCCGCTTGAATCCGGACGATATTGTCATGCCGGGCGGCGCTGTCGGTGGTAACCGTCAGGCTTAAATCATAAACTTTCGCGCCGGCGTCGGCCAATAAAGTCGCCGTGGCGAGTCCCAAACCGCTGGAAGCGCCGGTCACAATGCCGACCCGGCCTTCCAGCGAAAAAATTTTTTCTAAGGTCTTGCTGATACTCGTTGTCATCGAAAATCCTCCTATGTGGGTCGCCCCAACTTTCCTGATGGTAAGGCCATCTTGCGTTCCGCTTTGTTCATTACGCTTCAAGCGCTTTATAGGACACACATTGCCGTTCGATCAATTCCCAATCCAATTCCGCCCCAATCCCGGGGGCCTCCGGAACCGTGATCATTCCCTCCCCGTCAATGGGCAGCCAGCCTTGCATCGGCAGTTGGAAATCGGTTTCCGGTACAAAATATTCGAAATACTCGCAGTTGCGAATGGCGCACGACACGTGCAGATTGACAATATCCATGTAATTCATGGTGGTGGTATGGATCTCGCAGCGCAATCCGAACGCCTCGGCCAGATGGGCGATTTTCAGGGTTCCGGTAATGCCGTTTTTCCAGGAAACGTCGGCCCGGACAATATCGGCGGCGTGTTGAGCGATGGCTTGGGCGACTCCCCAATGGCAACCCCGGGTGGTTTCGGTGGCCGCCACCGGAATATCCAAAGTGCGGCATAATTCCTGATATTTGTACAATTCGAAATCCCGGAACGGCTCCTCGAACCACCGGTAATTCAACCGTTCCAGCTGCCGGCCGATGACGATCGCCTCATCCAGGCTATACTCCGCCACCGGATCGGAAAACAACACATAGTCCGGTCCCACCGCGTCGCGCAACGCCTGATGAATCTCCAGATCCAGCGCCACCGGTCCCGGGGGATGCGCCTTATAGGCTTTAATCCCCTTGGAACCGTAATATAAGGCTTCCGTCACATATTCTTCGGTCGTCTGATGGAACAGGCCGCTGGCGTAAACCGGCAAACGGTTCCGGTAGGCTCCCAGATACTTGTACAAGGGCAACCCCGCCGCTTTGGCCGCAATATCCCACAACGCCACATCCACCGGTCCGGTTAAATAGACGGGGAAAAACGCCAGATGACGGTCGATATTCCACAGTTCGTGCCAGATCGCTTCCCGGTCGTAGGGATCCCGTCCCAACAAGATCGGCGCCACATTATCTTGCAGATAAGCCTCGGTGACCGCGCCCGACCGCGCCGCCAAGGTGGTGGCAACTCCGGTGATCCCCTGGTCGGTGGTGATTTTGATCACGACCACATCCCACGGCATGCTGCTTTTCCCTTGCCGTTTCTCGTCAAAGAGGCACTGATCGCGCCGGACCCACCAGGATTCGAATTTCGTAATCTTCATTGTAGTCAGTTCCTCGCTTCTTTGCTAGTTCAGACAGGCGCTCATCCTTTGAGCGCGCCTTCCATCAACCCTTTTTCAATAAAGTACTTCTGCATGCTCAAAAAGACGGTTAACAACGGAATCAGCGACAGGGTAATTACTGCGCAAAGCGTCCCGTACTGCCATGACGACGCCTCGTCACGCAAGAACGTAATGCCGACCGATAAGGTCTGGGCCGCCGGCGAGCTTGACAGGGTGCGGGCAAACATAAATTCGCCCCAGACATTGATAAAGGTAAAGATCATCACTACCGCCAAACCGGGCCGGGCCAACGGCAACATAATTTTGGACCAGGTCTGAAAGAAATTGCAGCCGTCAATCATGGCCGATTCGGCGATTTCATTGGGAATGTTGATAAAGATGCCCCGCATGACAAAGATCGACATCGGCAGATTAATCGCGATATACGGCAAGATCAATCCCCAATGGGTATTGATCAACCCCATGCGAGTTTCCATGATATAAATCGGAATCAGATAAATCGCGTACGGCAAGGTCAAAATGATCATCACAAACAGCAAGTAAAGGTTCTTGCCGAAAAACGTCAGTTTGCCAAAGGCGTACCCCATCATTGCGCTCAGCATCATCGTGCCGCCGACGCTCCACAACGTGATCCAAACCGTGTTGACGAAGAACTTGATAACCTCTTTCATCTGCGTCAGCACCCGGATATAATGCATCAGGGTTATTTGCGTCGGGAAAATGATGATCCGGCTGGAGTAAATCTCCTTGTCAATTTTCAATGAGGTAATGACCGTCCATAAAAACGGCACCAAAAAGATGAAGGAAATAATGAGCAAACTCAAAAACAAGATCGTTTGGGTAATTGTGATCGACTTTTTCAAGGCGTAGCCCTCCTTATTCCGTACGGCTAAATTTCAAGTTTAAAAATGAGAGCACTAAAATAATCGCCGCCATCACATACGCCATCGCCGAAGCATATCCGATTTCATAAAACTTGAAGGCGTTTTCCCACGTGTACTGATATAATACCAATGTGGAGGTTCCCGGACCGCCTTGCGTCATAATAAACGGCTGTTCAAAGACTTTGATCGATTGAATGATCGACCAGATGCCGCAGATTACAAAAGTCTCCCGTAAGTTTGGCAAAATCACGTGAAAGATTTTTTGCCATTCCGAAGCGCCGTCGACCGTGGACGCCTCGTATAATTCCCGGGGAATGCTTTGCAGCCCGGCCAAATACAACACCACCAGCATTCCCATGTATTTCCAAAGACTCACTCCCACCAGGCTAAACATCGCCCAATGCGAATCGCCCAGCCAGTTTTTGGCGAGGAAACCCAAATGCAGAAAGTCGGTTAGGAAAAAGTTGAATAAGCCGTAATTCTCATTGAGAATCCATTGGAAAACAATTCCGCTCAACGATAACGGAATGACCACCGGCAGAAAGATCGACGTCCGGAAAAAACCCGACCAGGGCAGCCGTTTGTCGAGGATAATCGCAATCGCCAATGACACCACCATGATCAACGAAAAAAAGATGACGCTGAAAAACATGGTGTTCCAAAAAGCCACAATAAACGAACTGTCGCTGAACATTTTAATAAAGTTCTCGAAACCGGCGAAGGTCGGTTTGGGGTCGAAGGCAAAATTATACCGGCAAAAACTTAAGTAAAGGGAGTTAAACAACGGATAAATCATGAAAACAAAAATGAAGATGAAACCGGGCATCAGGAAGAAATAACCGGGAATCTGCTGTTTCATCCATTGGCGAACCGCATTGCGCTGGGGCTGGGGCTGGGTCGTCCTGGGTTCTGACGGAATTTTGTTCAAAATAATCCCTCCCGGGTGTAGAAATACACCGAGGGCTTTTGGCAAAGCCCTCGATCCAATGGTTACTGAGCTTTCATGCCAATCGATTGATCCAGGGAATCAATGGTCTTTTTCAGCGTGTTCGCGGTCTCGTCGACCGTCTGTTTTTCAGTGAGGCATTTTTGAATCTCAACTTGCATGGTCCGTTCCAACTTGTTCCAATCTTTGTACAGCGGGAAGGTGACGCTTTTGTTGACCGTGTCCAAAACCATTTTCCATTGCGGCGACAGCGCTTGTTTGTAATGGGACGCGATCGGCGACATCTTACCGAATTTATTCATGGCATAAAGTTGGAAGTCGCGGCTCATCAGTTCCTCTTTAATGAATTGCTTCGCCAGGGTCTGTTCGGGAGAGGTTCTGGGGATGACGATTCCCTGCGTGTATACGAAAGAACCGTTTTTGTCCGTGCCGGGAATGGGGATTACGCCCACATTGTCGTCGCCCAGCAATCCGCCGGCTTCAACCCAGCGGGAAGCGGCCGATAAATGCATCGCCACTTTTCCGGCTTTGAAATTGGTCCGGCCGGCGTCCATATCGGCAAAGGTGTCAACCGGGGTGTATCCGTCTTTGACCAATTTCCGCCAAACGCTCAATACTGACTTGGCCTCTTTACTTGTAAAATCGACCGTCTTTTTATTGGATTCGTAAAAACTGCCCTTCACCCCTTGCAAACAGGCCAAATAGGAATGGGCCATGAAGTTGGCGCCCCAATCGATGGAAAGCCCGGTCTGGACCACCTTGCCGTTGTCGACGATGGTTGCTTTTTTGGCGAACTCCGCCAATTCATTCCAGGTTTTCGGAGTGAGGACGTTGCCGTCTTTGTCGACCAAACCGGCGTTTTTCATCAATTTTTTATTGACGACGATGAACATGACTTCGCCCATCATCGGGAGCATATACTGTTTACCGCCGATATTGCCCAATTTGAGAATCGAGGGGACAAAATCGGATTTCTTCAGATTTTTGTCAAAAAAACCGGAGTCAAAATTGATGATGTAATTTTGGGCCGCAAAAATAACCGCCTGCGCCGGAAGGGGTCCGATCACCAAATCGCTGCCGGTTTTTCCTTGGGACCATTGTAAAATGTAGGTTGTCGCATCGGAGTTGTCGACCTTTTCAAAACTGACTTTCACGTCCGGGTGAGTTTTCATAAAATGTTCCGCGGCTTCATTTAATTGATATTTACCGAAGAACCAGGCCTGCGCGCTAATGCGCAACTCTTTCGGCGCCGCCAGTCCCAACGCGCTAAAGGCCGTGCAGAGAATTGCCAGCAATAAAACCGTGCCGATCATCCTGATTTGATTTCGTTTCACCATCTGGATTGATTCCTCCCTTTATTTTTTTTCGGCATATAAATTTGCCGAATTCTAACGATTTCACTGTTTCCCGTCCTAAAAACCGATCAGCGCTCCGCCGTCGACCGGCAAAACCACGCCGTTGACAAATCCGGCCGCCGGGGAAGACAAATACACCGCGGCCCAGCCAATATCTTCAGCCGCGCCAAATTTGGCCATCGGCGTCCGGCCGAGAATCTTATTGCGGCGCACTTCGTCGCCGTCCACCGCTTGGTGGAGCATCGGCGTGTCGATCCACCCGGGCGCAATCCCGTTGACTCGGATGCCGTAGCGGGAGATTTCCGTGGCCAGCGTGCGCACCATTCCCAAATAACCCGATTTGGCGCAGGAATAAGCGATGACATAGGGTTGACCGATGAACGCGGTCATCGACGCTTGAAAAATAATGCTGCCCTTGCCGTTGGCCTTCATATGCGGCACCAACGCCCGGGTTAACGCGAACGCGCCCATGATATGGACATCGATCACCTTGCGAAAATCGGCGTCGCTGGTCTCCTCGATCGGTTTTTTACAATGAACGCCGGCGTTGTTGACCAAGATCGTAACCGGTCCGATGGTATCAACAATCTCTTGCACCAACCCATCGGTTTCGGCGGTGGCGGTAATGTCGAACTGGCGATAGTGCGCTTGCGGACCCAACGCCGCGCAGGCCGCAGTCCCCTTCGCTTCATCTTCCAGACCGACGATGACCACTTCGGCCCCGGCGGCGATAAAACACTCGGCCATGGCGTAACCCAATCCGGTGGTTCCCCCGGTGATCAGCGCCCGCTCGCCCGCCAATCCAAACATTTCGTGATAGTTTCTCATCGACTGCACCTCGTTGTAGAAATTTCCGGATTTTGGTATTTGTAGGGGATGAAATATTCTTTGTGCCCCAACCGTTCCGATTGGGTCGGTTCGCCGGAGCAGACCGCCGCCACCGTGGCCAACAGTTCGTCACCGAGTTCCTCAAGGGTTTTTTCCCCCGTCAACGCCGGTCCGGCATTGAAATCCAGATCGTCGCTCATGCTCAAGTAGGTATGGTCATTGCCGGTGATTTTGATTACCGGCGCAACCGCGCTGCCAACCACCGTGCCCCGGCCGGTTACCAGGAAAACCACTTGCGCCCCGGAACAGATCAGATCCATTAACCCTTCGTTGTCGTTGGGGTTGGTATAGCCAAATTGCATCCAATGCGGATCGGGAATGCTGTCCAGCAACCAAAGCCCCTTGGCGTCGGGGTTTTGCCCCACTTTCAACACGCCCTCGATCGGCTTGGAACCGCTTTTGGCGAACGCTCCCATGCTTTTTTCTTCAATTGTCGTCAGTCCGCCGACAAAATTGCCGGGCGAAATGGAAAATTGCCGGACCGCCTTGCAATATTCCAACGCCTTATCGTAGGTGCAAGCCAGCTCCCGCTGGGCCTGCTCGGTGCGGCCGCGGATGATCAGCAACTCCCGCAGCCCGATCGCTTCCGCGACTTCCTCAAAAATCGCGGCGCCGCCCCAATCGACCAACCGGTCAAACGCTTTGCCGACCACCACATTGCCGGCCAAACCGGAGGTAAAATCGGACCCGCCGCATTCGGCGCCGATAATCAGGTCAGCCATTCCCATCGGCGCCCGGGGCGTTTCGACCGCCAACCGTTCCAGCATGGTTTGGACGATCGCCTGACCCCGCGCCACGGTTTTCCGGGTACCGCCGCATTCCTGGATTAAAAGCCAGTCGCTGAGTTTTCCGGCGGCGGCGGCTTTCTCCGCCAATAGTTGCGCCTGAACATATTCGCACCCGAGACCGACCGGCAAAACCGCTCCCACGTTGGGATGGCGGATCAACGCCAATAACATCCGGACTGCGTATTCATTGTCGGTGCATCCGGTAAAACCGACCACGTCCACCGCGGCGTCGGGAAACGCCGCGCCGATCTTTTTGGCGACAAACGCCGAGCATTCCACGGTGTAAATTACCAACACCTTATTGCGGATTCCTTTGGCGCCGTCAGCGCGCAGAAAACCTTGCCAGGTCGCCGTGCTTTGGAGCGTCATCGTCTCAATCCTTCCGTCTAAAGTCATCACCACGGTATTCACCGCGCTTATTCGTATTTGAGATCGGTCGGCACGCCGGTATTCACGTCGAGGGTCGCCGAACGCTCGTCATATAGGCTTTTGCAGTTATGGAGGTGGACCCATTCCCCTTTTGCGATCAGCCGGGTTGCCTTGCCAATTACGACGCCGTATTTGACAATCGGCTCATCCTCCAGAATCAGCCGGTTGGCCAGTTTATGTCCGGTCCGGACCGGGGCGGCGATCTCCATTTCCGTCGCGGCAGTTTCACCGGTGATCTTCACTTTGCCCGGGTTCAACTCCGCCAGCGCCGTACAGACATTATCGTTTTTTTCGATTTGAAAACAGCTTTGTTGAAACCGTTCTTCCGTCAAATTCGTCACCAACCTGTCCTAGAGTCCGAAGTAACGCTCCGCGTTGTAGAAACAAATGTCTTGGACCGTTGCTCCCAATAAGCTCAGATCCCGGGGCAACCGGCCGGAGTCGACCCAGCCGCCCAACAGATTGCAAAGAATCCGCCGGAAATACTCATGGCGCGGATAGGAAATAAAACTCCGGGAATCGGTCAGCATCCCCACAAACCGGCTGAGCAGTCCCAAATTGGCCAATGCCTGAAGTTGCCGGTTAATCCCATCCTCGGTGTCGTTAAACCACCAACCGGAACCGAACTGGATTTTCCCGGCGCTCAAACCGTCCTGGAAATTGCCGATCATCGTCCCGATCACCTCATTGTCGCTGGGATTGAGGCAATAAAGGATCGTCCGGGGCAACTCGTCCTGTTGATCAAGAGCGTCGAGCAGTAACGCCAATGGCTTGGCGAACGGCGTGTCCCCGATCGAATCATAACCGAAGACATTTTTCATCCGGCTGTTATTGAAGCGCATCGCGCCGATATGCAGTTGCATCGCCCAATCCAGCCGCTGGTATAACCGGCCAAGGAACAGGAGGGTTTCGGTTTTAAAGATCGCGGCCTCGGTTGCGGTCAACGATTCTCCGCTGATGCGTTTCGCAAAGATCGCCGCCGTCGCGCCGGGAACTTCCCGGACATACGTCACTTCGTCCAGGGCGTGATCAGACAAACGGCAACCCATTTGGTGAAAATAGCGGACCCGCGTTTCCAACGCTTCCAAAAACCGCTGATAGGAATCGCCGACGGCTATACCGGAAACCTCCTCCAACTGCCCGATCCAAGCCGGAAAATCGCTTTTGGTTATCTCCAAGGCCACATCCGGCCGGAAAGCCGTCGATACTTTTACCGGAAAGCCGGCCGCCTGCCCAATCCGGCGGTGATGGCCCAAATCATCCAGCGGTTCTTCCGTCGTGACTAAAACCGCCACATTGGAACGTTGAATCAAACTTCGCACTGCAAAGTCGGGCTGACGCAACTGGGCGTTGCATTGCTCCCAAATCTCGCGCGCGCTTGCGGCATTCAACAGTTTCTCGATGCCGAAATAGCGACGCAACTCCAAGTGGGACCAGTGATATAAGGGATTGCCGATACATTTGGGCAACGTCTCCGCCCAAGCCGAAAACTTTTCGAAAGCGGAAGCGTCGCCGGTAACATACCGCTCGGGAATGCCGTTGCTCCGCATCGCCCGCCATTTATAGTGATCTCCGCCCAACCATAATTCGGTCAGATCCGTAAACTGACGGTTGGACGCGATCTCCGCCGGAGGAATATGGCAATGATAATCATAGATGGGTAGCTCCGCGGCATAGGTGTGGTAAAGCTCTTGCGCCGTCGCCGTATCGAGTAGAAAATTTGCGTCTAAAAATTCGGGCATAGCCGTCTCCTTTTGTTGCTACTTTGTAACCGAATTAACCTATTGGTAACCTTTACAAAATTCCAAAATGCTTAAATGCGTCCGTGCTCGACATGCCGTTTTCAATGGCTTTGCGAACCACTTTTTCGCCCCGCGCCTTTTCCAAGGCCAACTCAATCACTTCCGCCTCCAACGCTTTGGGAACGGCCAACACACCGTCAAGATCACCGAAGATCAAATCGCCCGGCTCAACCCAGACCCCGCCGATCTCAATCGGCCTCCGGTAGCTCGCCACCTGGGTTCGGACCGAAGAGTCCTGGGCATAGCGACCCCGGGCGAAAACCGGCCAATTCTGTTCCAACACTTTGGGAGTATCCCGCAGAAAACCGTTGATCACCGCGCCAACCGCGCCCCGTTTCTTCGCGGTCGCCGTTAACAGCTCCCCCCAATAGGCGCAGCGCATTTCGCCGCCACTGGCCAGATAAATCTCCCCGGCTTCCAACTGATCGAGGGCTTCGGTCAACAATCCGAACGGCTTGGGTTGCGGGCCATACACATCAATCATCAATACCGGCATCGCCCGGCCGACCAGGATCATCTCCTCCCGCAAAGGTTGGACCGCTTGCGGCAAAAATTGATGAAATTTGCCCTTTTGATCCAAAATATCGCCGACGACCGGAGTGTACAATTCTTGTTTAATTAAGGCAAAAAGTTCCTGATCGTTTTTCCATTCTGGCATCGTTTTCATCTCTTTCATATTGATTTATAACTTTTTTGTAATATAATTATAGAATAGATTTAACGTGATTTCATTACGAATAATTGACTGAAAATATATAAAAATTGCATCGGAGAAAATTGATGAGCCGGTATATCTATAAAGTCAACGATGCCTTTTTACCCAACTCCAAATATATTTTGTACACGCCCGGCCCCGCCGCCAAAAAGCTGCCGTTTCAGGTTGCCGCCTGTGGCCATTTCTTCGCCACCGGCAGTTATGAGATCGAACGGGAAGGGATAAGCTACCACCTGCTCATCCTGACCTTGTCGGGGGTCGGCGAAATCCGTTACGCCGGCAAACATTTCTCCGTCCACAAGGGGCAAGCCTTTTTGATCGATTGCGAAAAACGCCATCATTACAAAACATCGGGTGAAATGTGGGAAATGATGTGGATCCGTTTCGCCTGTTGCCCCGAGGTTGATTATTTACAACTGCTAAACGGAGATTCACTGGAGATCATCAATCTTGACAATCCGGCGACCGTCGCCAAATACATTGAAAAACTGCTGCTGTTAACCCAATCCCATGACCCCACCACTGATTTGAGTCTTTCCAACCTGCTCAGCATGGCGCTGACCGAGCTGAGTATTCAAAAGCAGATCCAAAACACCCAAAACCTCCCCCAATCGGCAAAAAAAATAATCTTCGACGCCGTCACCTACTTTGAGGATCACTACGCCGAAGATATTAATATTGATCGACTGGCCCAAGACTGCCACTTGAGCCAATATTCGTTTATCCGCCTTTTCAAAAAACAGACCGGACTCGCTCCCTACGAGTTTTTACAGAAAATCCGGATCACCGAAGCGAAAATTCTCCTGGAACAGAGCGACCATACCGTCAATGAAATCTCTCAGCGGGTCGGGTTCAACAACCAAAACAATTTTATTCGGATGTTCAAGTTACTGGTGGCAACTACGCCGTTACGCTACCGCAACCAGATCCGCGGTCCCAACTCCCCGGCCGAAAGCGACCCCAAGGATGTTTCGCCCGTAAGACCGGATGAATGATTTGCTTCCCTTAAAAATCTCCCGAAAACCGGCGGTCGCATGCGCCGGTTTTCCGCTCGCAAGGCCATGAATTCCTATCCAGTCCGGCCCAGTTCCGTCCCTTCCCCACCCGCGCATGATAATGGCAGCTTTTCCTGAGCTTAACATCATCAATCCCGTTTATATCCGCAGGGTATCGGAAAGGATAAACGATGGTTAGCTTCGTGACAAAAAACCGGCAAAAACGTTCACGGGAGGTCCCGATCATGGCCGCGCCTTACATTCCCGGAGTGATCACCGTCGCCCCCAATGTCTTTTATCTCCGTTCACTCATTGCCAACCCGTGTTTGGTCGGTCGCCCGGAGCCCGGCGCGGAATGGGTATTGATCGATGCCGGAATTGCCGGCGCCGCCGCACCGATTCAAAGCGCCGCCGCCAAACTTTTCGGCGCGGGTCAAGCGCCGCGGACGATCTTATTGACCCACGGCCATTTTGATCATGTCGGCGCCGTCGAAGAGTTAGTTCACGATTGGGACGTTACCGTTTACGCCCATGAAGCCGAACTCCCTTACCTGACCGGCCGATTGAGTTACCCGCCGGCCGATCCCGGGGCGAGCGACGGCTTAAAAACCGAACTATCCTCTTTGTATCCCCGCGACCCAATGGACTTTGGTTCACGGGTTCAGCCCCTGCCGACCGACGGCACCGTTCCTTTTTTGTCCGATTGGCAGTGGCTGGCTTCACCCGGTCATTCACCGGGGCACGTCTCCTTTTTCCGGCCGTTCGACCGCGTCCTGATCGCCGGAGACGCCTTCACCACCGGCAAACAGGACTCGGCGTGGACCGTGACCGCCCAAGCTGAAACGGTTCATGAACCATCCGCCTATTTCACGATCAATTGGGAGACTGCCGGCCAATCCATCGCCCGGCTGCAGGCCTTGCATCCTTCGGTCATCATCCCCGGCCACGGCAAACCGATGAGCGGCGGCGAATTGCGGGAGGAACTGACCGAACTGAGTTATCATTTTGAACGCGACGTCATTCCCAAACAAGGACGTTATCGCGAACAGTCAGATTCGGCGTCTTCGCCACCGGAGACCAGCCCGGAACATCCGCAGTAAGCGGGAATTTAAATTGGTATACACACGCCCCTCGGCCGCAGCCCAAAACGCCGAGGGGTTACTTTTACCCGGCGCAATTGTTGCAAAGTTTTTAAACCTTGACGCACCCCCTTGTCGAAACCGCTATAAAGCCTTATGATAATGATAATTAGCCAACTAATTAATTCACTTCGTGGGGGTTCAAATGAATTCATTGGAAAGTGAATCGCTGGAGTTTTTATTGAGCCAAATGATTCGAATGCACCATAACCGCACCCAAGAACTGCTCAACCAGTTCAATCTTTACCCCGGCCAGCCCCGAATCCTCTTTATGCTGATCCACCGCGATGGGCGCACCCAAAAGGAGTTTGCCGACGCCAGCGGCGTGAAGGCGGCCACGATCACCGTCACCTTACGCCGGATGGAAAAAGCCGGTTTGATCGAACGCCGTCCCGATCCCAACGACCTGCGGGCCACCCGGGTTTTCATCACTCCCAAAGGGGTTCAAACCGCCAAAAAAGCCCGTACGACGATCGATCAATTGAGTGAAGCCTGTTTTACGGGTTTTAACGATACCGATAAAGCCTTAATGCGCCGTTTTTTACTCCAGATGCGCGACAATCTCAATCGAAACTGCTCACCGAAATAGACTCGTTCGGGTTCAGACGCCGAAGTAGTTAGTCAACAAAATAGCTAAAGGAGTATCCGTTCCGTGACCAAAGTTAAACTCCGCTCTTATCTGAAGCCTTATTGGAAAGCGACTGTGTTGGCGCCGCTCGCAATGATTCTGGAGGTGGCGATGGACCTGTTACAGCCGACCTTGATGTCCCGCATCGTCGACCAAGGGATCTTTCCCCACAATTATCAGTTGGTCCTCGAGACCGGTTTGCTGATGATCGCCGTTGCCGGCATCGGCATGTTGGGCGGGTTTGGGTGCGCCATCTTCTCGAGCATTGCTTCGCAAAACTTCGGAGCCGACCTCCGGACCGAGCTTTTCACCCGGATCCAAGCGTTCTCTTTTCACAATTTGGACCGTTTCCCAACCGCTTCCCTGATCACCCGGTTGACCAACGACGTGGTCCAAGTGCAAAACGTCGTTTTAATAATGTTGCGCTCATTAGTGCGGGCGCCTTTGTTATGTATCGGCGGCATCATCATGGCGTTAACAATCGACCCGCAGATGGCGAGCGTGTTGCTAATCGCCATTCCGTTACTGGGTACGGTTTTGGGAATAATCATCACCAAAGGCTTTCCGCTTTTCGGCGCGGTCCAACGATGCTTGGACCGGGTCAATACCGTTATCCGCGAAAACCTGGCCGGAGTTCGGGTGGTGAAAGCATTTGTCCGGGCCGATTATGAAGAGCAACGTTTCGCCAAAGCCAATACCGATCTGACCGACATTGCCGTTAAGGCCGGCCGAATGGTCGGGTTGACCATGCCGGTGATGGTGCTGGTGATGAACTTCAGCCTGATCGCGGTGGTCTGGTTTGGCGGGATCAAAGTGAACCAAGGCGGAATCGCCGTCGGACAGATTATGGCGCTGATCAACTATATGACCCAGATCCTGTTTGCGTTGATGATGGTCGGCTTTATGTTGATGATGGTCTCCCGGGCCAAAGCGTCGGTGGAACGGATTCAAGAGGTGTTGGCGGTCGGAGTCGATATCGTCGATCCCGCCGTTCCCGTCCCGGACGCGATTAAGCAAGGCCGGATCCGTTTCGAAAATGTCAGTTTTCGTTACCCCGGCGCCGGCGGCGCGCCGGTGCTCCGGCAGATCAGTTTTGAAGCGCTGCCCGGGGAGACCGTGGCGATTCTTGGCGCCACCGGTTCCGGCAAGTCGACCTTGGTCAATCTGTTGCCCCGCTTTTACGACGTGACCGCAGGCCGGATTTTAATCGACGACACTGATGTGCGGGCGATTACCTTAGATGAGCTCCGGCAGAAGATCGGGGTCGTTCCGCAAGAGGCGATTCTGTTCAGCGGCGCCGTCATTGACAATATCCGCTGGGGGCGGACCGACGCCAGCGAAACCGCGGTCGTCGCGGCCGCCCAAGCCGCCCAAGCCGATGAGTTCATCCGGCAACTGAGCGACGGTTATCAAACCAGCTTAAGTCAACGCGGCGTGAATCTTTCCGGCGGCCAAAAACAGCGATTGTCGATCGCGCGGGCCTTGGTCCGTCAGCCGTTGATCCTAATCTTCGATGACAGCACCAGCGCGGTTGACTTAGGAACCGAAGCCCGGATCCGGCGCGCGCTGCAAAATATGCCCCGCACTACCTGTCTGGTGGTTGCCCAACGGATCAGTTCGGTGATGGCGGCCGATAAAATTATCGTGCTCGAAGAAGGCGCCATCGTCGCGATCGGCGCCCATCGGCAGCTTTTGCAAGAAAGCGCCGTCTATCAAGATATCTACCGCTCGCAAACGGGCGTGGAGGAGGTTGTCTAAATGGCTAATGATTTGCGTCCCCGCCAAACTCCAACCGGCCTGCCGACCCGTCCTCCCGGAATGGGCGGCGGACCATCCGGTCCGACCTACCTCGGACCAAAAGCGAAGGCCAAAGACACTCGGGTGACCTTACTACGTTTATGGGCTTACCTCAGCTTGCGGAAAAAAGCCTTGGCGCTGATTTTTTTGATGGTACTGGCAAGCTCGCTGACGGCTTTAGCGGGTCCGTTTCTGATCGGCCGGGCGATCGATAATATGGTTGCCGGAAACGGCCGCGTCAATTTTCACGGTTTGACTTTGATCATCGCCCTGATGGCGGGAGTTTATGCCTTAAACGCCTTATTTACCTGGATCCAGACCTATCTCATGGTCGGCGTGGCCCAAAAAACCGTCAACCGACTTCGCAACGATCTTTTCGGCAAACTCCAGACCTTGTCGGTCCGTTTTTTCGACCGGCAGCCCCATGGCGAACTGATGAGCCGACTGACCAACGATGTCGAAAACATCAACACCACGCTCAACCAAAGCGTCACGCAGGTATTTGCCAGTCTAATCACGGTCGTTGGCTCGCTGTCGTTAATGATCGCCTTAAGTCCGTTATTAACTTTATTCAGCCTGATTTCCGTCCCGATCGGCATGGGACTGACTGCCAAGATCGCGGGTGGGACCCGAAAATATTTCAGCGCCCAACAGCAGGAACTTGGCGAGTTGAACGGTTATATCGAGGAGACCGTCTCCGGGCAACGGGTCGTCAAAGCGTTCCGCCACGAGACCGCGGCGATCGTTCAATTCAATCAGGTTAGCCGGCGGCTCACCCAAGCCGGAATTCGCGCCCAGATTTTCGCCGGAGTGATTCCGCCGTTAATGAACGCCGTCAACAACCTAAGCTTCGCCGTGATCGCCGGAGCGGGCGGATGGATGGCGTTGAAGGGCGTCATTACCGTCGGCGTGATCGCCAGCTTCTTAAATTATTCAAAGCAATTCGGCCGTCCCATTAACGAAATCGCCAACCAATTCAACATGATTCAGGCTGCCATCGCCGGAGCGGAACGGGTTTTTGAGGTGATGGACGAAACGTCCGAAATTGCCGATTCCGAACCGGTCAATCCGCTCAAAACCGTCGCCGGCGCGGTGGTCTTTGAAAATGTCAGCTTTGGTTACCAGCCGGATCGAACCATCCTAAAAAATATCGATCTCCACGCCGCCCCCGGGCAGACTATCGCCTTAATCGGTCCGACCGGCGCCGGCAAAACAACCATTGTCAATCTGCTCACCCGTTTTTATGATGTCGATCAAGGCTCGATCACCATTGACGGCCAGGAGATCCGGGATTTGGCCAAGAATAGTCTCCGCCGTTCGCTGGGGATAGTGCTCCAGGATACCTACCTCTTTTCGGAGACAGTCCGTGAAAATATCCGTTACGGCCGACTGACCGCGAGCGACGCCGAGGTGGAAACCGCGGCGCGGTTAGCCAACGCCCACTCGTTTATCGAACGGTTGCCCCACGGGTATGACACCGTGCTGGCGGAAGACGGTGGCAACCTCAGTCAAGGCCAACGCCAACTGTTGACGATCGCCCGGGCGATCCTGGCCGATCCCGCGATTCTGATCTTGGACGAAGCGACCAGCAGCGTGGATACACGGACGGAGATGCATATCCAAGCCGCCATGTTGGAGCTGATGAAAGGTCGGACCAGTTTTGTCATTGCGCACCGCCTCTCCACCATCCGCGAGGCCGATCAAATCCTGGTTATTCGCGACGGCAGCATTGTCGAACGGGGCAATCACCGTCAATTGCTGGAAAAGGGCGGCTTCTATCATCAGTTGTATACAACCCAGTTCGCTATGGAAAATTAATTCCCAAACATCATGATTACCGGAGGAACCCATGGAAACAGGAACTCGTTCAGAAATCTCTAAAAATCGCTGGTTGATTTTGTTTAATGTGATTACCTTAACTTTTATGGCAACCTTGGACAGTAGCATCGTCAACGTCGCCTTGCCCCAGATGGCCCATAAGCTGTCTGTATCCATGGCGGCGATTGAGTGGGTGGTTACCAGCTATCTCATTGTTATCTGCGCTTCGATCTTATTATTCGGTCGCTTAGGCGATATCTTCGGCAAGATGCGCATCTTTCGGTTGGGAATGGCCTGCTTTACCGTTGGTTCCTTGCTTTGCGGCATCTCCACCACCTTGCCCATGCTAATCTTCGCCCGGGTGATTCAAGCCATCGGCGCAGCGGGAACCATGTCCACCAATCAAGGAATTATTACCCAAGTGTTCCCCCCGCACGAACGGGGCAGGGCGCTTGGCACCTCCGGCGCCGCAGTCGCTTTGGGAACCATGGTTGGTCCGCCGTTGGGCGGCATTATCGTCGCTTCGCTGAGTTGGCAATTCATCTTTTTGATCAACATCCCGATCGGTTTGTTTGCATGGATTTGGAGCCAAAAAAACCTCAATCACGACGGCCCCTTTCAAAAAGAACCGGTGGATTTGGCCGGGGCATCCTTATTCATGGTGGCGATTGTCGCCCTCTTTGGCTGTCTGACCCAAGGGCAGACGGTCGGTTTTGAACATCCCCTGATTCTTGGGGGATTGCTGCTGTCGATGGTCGCCTTTAGTGGATTTTTAGTACTGGAAGGCAAGGTCAAAGCGCCCATTCTCCAACTGTCGATCTTTCAAAACCGGCTATTCTCGTTGAGCATCTTTACCGGATTCATCTCGTTTATCGCCATTAGTTCCTCCAATATCATTCTTCCCTTTTATCTTCAGGATGTGATGAAGCTAACCCCGGAGGTCACGGGTTTTTATATGATGGTGATGCCGTTAATCATGGTGATCGTCGCTCCAATCAGCGGTTACCTTTCCGATAAGATCGGTTCCGAAGCGCTGACGCTGTTTGGTTTACTCTTTGGCAGTATCGGACTGTTTTTGATGTCTACGTTAACCCAACACTCTTATTTGGTTTTGATGGCCGGCTTTCTTGCCGTGCTGTCATTGGGAAACGGCCTGTTTCAGTCGCCCAATACTTCCCTGATCATGTCCACCGTTCCTAAACATAAATTAGGCATCGCCGGCGGCGTCAATGCGCTCATCCGCAATTTGGGGATGGTCTTTGGGATCACCCTGTCAACCTCATTGTTGTATAACCGGATGAGCGCCCGACTTGGCTACCGAGTGGCCGACTACATTCCCGGACGCGATGACGTTTTTATCTACGGAATGCATTATGTCTATCTCACCGCCGGAATCATCTGCTTGTTCGGAACGTTCCTGACAGCTTACCGGTTGTATAACCAACGTTTTAAAAAACACCCCACCGCGGACGAGCTATCGGAGGAGAATATCGCCTGAGCGGCAACGCCTGTCAAAATGCCCGTATTTGATTGTTATAGTGTTCCAGGTATATTCCGGGGAAAACTCCCAAAGCTAATTTCACCAAAATAAACAAACAGGTGAACACTATGAAACGAACGCAAACGTATCAACTGTCCCTCTGGGCTGTTTTAGTCGCGACTCTTTTGCTGATCGCCGGTTGCCCGGATCGCCGGCAGCGGAGCGGCGTCCCGGCGGAAGACTATTTGAATCCGCTCGAAAAAAACGCTTTTATGCAGATCAATGATTATCGGTTATCCAAAGGCCTCGCCCCGTTGGAGCTAGACAACCGCATCGTGGATCAGTGCCGCAAACACAGCGACGATATGGCGAAAGGCTCGGTTCCATTCGGTCATGAAGGATACGATCAACGGATGAAAGCGACCGGTGTCAAACATGAGGCGTCTTCCGAAAACGTCGCCTATAACCAAGGCATGGAAGATCCGGCGACCGATGCGGTGAAAGGCTGGATCGCCAGCAAAGGACACCGGCAAAATATCGAAGGCAATTACAATCTGACCGGGATGGGCGTTGTCAAAAACAAAAGCGGCGAATATTATTTCACCCAAATCTTTTTAAAAGGCGAAGCGGGCGGCGGCACCAGCGCCGCACAACCCAAAAAGCAGGCCACCGCCCCGCCGAGCAGCCAACCCGGCGTTCAGCCCTCCCAAAACAACTGGAAGTCCTGGTTTAATTGGTTTCGCTAATAAAAAGCCCTGCTTCCATCATTCTCCGGAAGCAGGGTTTTTTTAAAATTCAATCATGCCGCAACGCCTCGATCGGGTTTAAACCGCTGGCTTTGTAGGCCGGATAAACCCCGAAGAACAATCCGACCATTACCGAAAAGACGAAGGCGATGGAAACCGCCGCCGCCGATACGGTGATTGACCAACCAATGATTGTACCGAACAACAGGGCCAACCCGCCGCCGCAGACGATCCCGATCACTCCGCCGACCAAACTAAGTGTGATCGCCTCAATTAGAAAGAGAATCAAAATCTCTTCCGGCTGAGCCCCGATTGCTTTCCGGATGCCAATCTCCCGGATCCGTTCGGTCACCGATACCAGCATGATATTCATGATCCCGATCCCGCCAACCACTAAGGACACTCCGGCAATCCCCGCCAATAACATCGTCATGATCCCGGTCATCTCCTGGGCGGTGGCTAAAACATCCGCCATATTGTTGACGGAGAATTTGTCATTATCCTCCAGGTCGTCGTACAATACCTGTTTGACTTGTTCGAAAGCGGCGTTCACATAAGCTTCCCCTTGAACCTGGATGCTGATCTCCGACAGATTGCGATTGCCGAAGATCCGTTCCTGAGCCGTGGTGAGGGGCATCATCACTGTGGTGTCGCTTTGACCTTTGGCGGTCAACACTCCGACCACTTCCAACCGGACATTTCCCAGTTTGATCTCCTCTCCCAACGGATTTTGGCCGGGAAACAACTCGTTGGCGACCGAAGCCCCAATCACCGCCACCCGTCGCCGCGCGGTCATTTCTTCCTCGGTCAGGAAACGGCCGTAGCTCACTTTATAATTGCGGACTTTGGCATAATCGGGCGTACAGCCGAGGATACTCGTATCCAAACTTTTAGCGCCGAACTCCGCCAATTTGGCGCCACGGACCGCCGGAGCGACCGCATCAAGATAGTCTACGGAATCGCGAAGCAATTCGGCGGTGTTATTGTTGATACTGCTCGGATAGCTCCGGGTGGGCGAGACAATCAAGAGATTGGATCCAATCTCATTGATCCTCTGGGTAATCTGTTGCTTGGCGCCTTCGCCCAACGAGACCATCGCAATCACCGCGCCCACCCCGATGATGATTCCCAACATGGTCAGGAAGGAACGGGCTTTGTTATTGCGCAGGTTTTTTAAGGCCATGGCCATATTTTCAGTAATTTTCATGACACCGCCACCTTCTCGCCGGCTTGTTTTTGCCGGATCGGCTCGTCCGCGATCACCTTGCCGTCGCGAAACCTAATGATCCGTTCGGTGTACTCGGCAATATCCGGTTCATGGGTGACCAACACGACCGTAATCCCATTCCGGTGCAACGCTTGAAAGAGCGCCATCACTTCCGCACTGGCTTGCGAATCCAAGTTGCCGGTGGGTTCGTCGGCTAAGATTAATGACGGCCGATTTACCAAAGCCCGGGCGATCGCCACCCGTTGCTGTTGTCCTCCGGAAAGCTCCTTCGGCCGGTGCTGCATCCGGTGAGACAACCCCACCCGGGCTAAGGCTTCCTGCGCCCGCTCGCCGCGCTCCCGCACCGGAATCCCGGCGTAAATCAACGGCAACTCGACGTTTTGGACCGCCGATAAGCGCGGTAACAGATTAAACGATTGGAATACAAATCCCAACTCCTTATTGCGCAAACGGGACAATTCCCTCTGCCCCAACTTGGCGATCTCCCGTCCGTCCAAGCAATACGATCCGGAGGTCGGTTGATCCAAACAACCCAGGATATTCATGAAGGTCGATTTGCCGGAACCGGACGGACCCATCACCGCAACCATCTGCCCTTTGGCAATGGTTAGCGAAACGCCGTTCAGCGCCTTCACTTCAACCTCGCCGTCCTGATAAAATTTGCACAGTTCCGTCATTTGCAGCATCCCGGTTACCTCCCTCCGAACGGACCGCCCGCATTCTGCGGGGCCGAGCCAGATTTGGCAAGCATTACCGGTTTGGCCACCGCCACCTGATCCCCTACTCGCAACCCCGAGACAACCTGCCAGTTTTTACCTTGTTTCAAGCCAAGCTTCACCGGAACCGTTTGCAGTTGTTTTCCGCGCAACACCGCTACCGTATCGCGGCCTTTTTCCTGGATGACGCTACCGGCCGGAACCACTAACGCCCCGGAGTATTCCGCCGCGGTCACCGTAACGTCGACGGTCATGCCCGGCAGCAATCCGCTGGTTGCTTCGGTCATTTTGATCCGTACCGGATAGTTGACCACGTCTTCGCCCTCATTTTGTCCCAAATTGCTGATCTCCGTGACCGTTCCGGCATTGACGCTTTGTTTTTCATCTTTCCCGGTGACCACGGCGGTTTGTCCGGTTTTAACCAGACCGATATCATTTTGATCGACTTTCGCTTCAACTCCCAGCGCGTCCGGTTTCATCACTGTCGCCAACAGCGTTTGCGGGGTGATTTTATCGCCCGGCTGAATGTTGATCCAGGCGATCTGCCCGTCAAACGGCGCCCGGATCATCAATGTTTCATTTTTTGATACATAATAGCCGTCATTTTTAGCATTTATGGCAGCGACCCGCTCTTTGGCCAGTTTGACTTGTTCCTTATAGATCGCCGCTTGATGCGAATACGTACCCAACTGCAGGGCGTTGCTTTTTTGGATCTGATTTACATAAAGTTCGGTCGCCACCTGACTCGCCGATTGGCTCAAACCCAACTCCGCTTGCCGCAGGGCCGATTGGGCGTCTTGCCACTGCGCTTTCAGAGTCGCCGAATGAATCACAACTAAAATATCGCCTTTGGTCACTTTCGAACCGGCTTCAACCTTTACCTGTTCGACCGTTCCCTCATAGTCGGCGTAAAGATCTTTTTTCTCCAACGCCATAACTTTACCGGTAGCGTCAACTTTCTGACTGATATCCATTCGTTGCACCGTGGTAAAGTCGTATTTTTGGGCAAGCGCTTTCAGGCCGTCGCCTTTCGGCCAAGCGAAAAACGCCCCAAGCCCGATGACGGCAACCACACCGACACTTAGTATAATCGTCTTCCGTTTCACGTCTTGTTCCTCTTTTCCGCTTGATTTTATTTCAGTATAATCATTGCCTAGTGTACGATGGTCTCTTATATGATCATCGTTGTAAACGAGTAATTAGTTCCGCCGATCGCCGTTGGTTTTAGCGGAAATTACGGAGTAGGATTCCAGCGTTGGATAGAAAAGGATTTTTTACCGGCCCAAATGCCAGGATGAACCGAACCTACGACCCACGCATAAAGTATATTGCACTTGCGACAGTGATAACGATGAAGAAGGAAAAACGATGCCAAATTTCCGAATCACCTCCAGTTTATCCGATTTAGTCGACGTAAATAATGTCCCATTTGTCCAAAATCAATGTCAGCTTGGGAAACTATATAGCGTTGTCACTGGCGCGCAAGCGGTGGCGCTTGGGGGATTTATGGTCGTGCAGTTGACAAATCCCGCCAACTCCGCAAAAACCCTCTATGCCCAGCAGCTCATGATCAGCGTAACCGGCGTTACGACGGTCGACATCATCCGCAACGCCACCTTTGCGGCAAGCGGCGCCGCATTAACCCCACGCAATCTCAATTGGGCGACGTCCGACGCCAGCAGCATCAATGGTAAATTCCTGGTACAGGCTACCGATCCTACCGTCAGCGGCATTCCCTTGTTCTCCTATGTGCAAACCAACGCGGCGCCGACTCTTCAAAATCTCCTCGGCTCGCTCATTATCCCCAGCGGTACGGCGAACCGGCAATTATATTTCCGCATGAACTGCAGCGCTTTAACAACTGTTTCTTTCAGTTTCAACTGGGTCGAACTGTAGCCCATCCAATGCAGTTACGGCAACTGTTCTATCTAACTAATCCGCCCATGCGCCCATAAATTACGACGCACCCGATTCATTCGAGTACGTCGTAATTTATGGAATAGCGCTTCAATACAGCATTGCGCCCAACGGTCCGTTTTCATCAATGATGTTTTGAATCGCGTAGACGGAGATGGGAAAGTACAAAATTCCATAAACATACGCCGCCAGTTCGTATAGTTGGTAATAGAGAACCAATGATTTATCCGCGATATAAAAATCCTGATCCGCTTTTACCCCGGGGAATTTGTCTAATAACGGGATCTGGCGTTCTTTGATCTGCGCTTCCACCATTGCGGAGAGCACCCGTTGATAGTTGCTGCCCGGTTTGAAAAGTTCGGCGAGGGTATATGATTTGCCCGTCTCCACATTAAACGTAAGCGACCTGATCACCGTCATCCCGTGCGCACCGCCGGAAAACCAATAAATAATCAACGCCAGGCTAAGCACGCCCCGCTCATTGGTTTTCAACTCATACGTTCCGGTCACATCCGTTCCCGGACCCTCATAATAGCCGGAGTCCACAATCATCTGGTGAACCAGTTGTTGAATCGTCTGGTTGATCTGCCGTTGCGCGTTTAAATTCGCCAATCCGTATACTTGCGGATAGGCAAAGGTCAACCGGGGCAGATTCAGATGTTCGGTGTGAATCGACACCGGCAGGCTGTTATTCATCGTTCAATCCCATCCCTTCTATCCTTTACAAAACCACACCCGACTTTAGTTACCATTCTATTCAGGGACAAAAGTTTAGGTACACAAATCGAACCAGACTTGGTTTGCAACGATCGATTCCCGGCAACTTCTTATGAATATGTAATTAAGTCGGCAGGTTGGCCGCGCTGATTCAACTGCCAACGCTTCGCAGTTATAATCCGCGCTTTGTTATTCGCAATAACAAATTGACCTTGAGGGTCTGCCAACTTATTTACAAAAAAGACAAAAGTGTTATACTGGTGGTAAACCCATTTTATTATCGGGGCGTACACGATGAATCCCTTGACCGGCTTTGATATGGAAACAAAACAGCTGTTTAATATCATTCAAAAACAAGGTCCGATCTCCCGCAGCGATCTCTTACATCTCTTAACAACGAACATCGGGACACTGACCCGTATGATGGCGCCGTTACGCGAGGCCAGGTTAATAACCGAAGTCGGAATCGGTGTTTCAACCGGCGGCCGCAAACCGGTCTTGTACGATGTGGATCGTCACTCCTATTTCGTTTTGGGCATTGATATCTCCCGCCCCTATACCCGGGTGGTCATTGTCAATCTGAAAATGGAAGTCGTCGCCAAACAACAGTTTGTCATGGATCAAAACTGCACTCCTGACAAGACTGTGAAACGGATTGCCGAACAGTTTCAGGCGCTGCTTCAAAAGATGAACCTGGCTAAATCGAAATTTTTAGGCGCCGGACTTGGTACTGTCGGTCCGCTGACCGCTCCCCCCGGCGTGATCATGCACCCGAAGAACTTTATCGCTCCGGGATGGAGTAATGTTCCGATTCAGGAGCTTTTGGAAGCGACGCTGGAACTGCCGCTGTTGGTCGAAAATGGCGTCAACACGGCCGTGTTAGCCGAAAGCCTTTTTGGCGAAGGTCGAAACTATCGCAATATCGCCTTTCTCAACTGCAGCGGCGGAGTGCGGATGGGCGCTGTTTCCAGAGGGTCGCTCATCCGCACCATCAACAACGACGAAGACGCTTTTGGCCATATGGTCATTGATGTAGATGGGGAACCGTGTCATTGTGGCAACTTCGGTTGCATTGAATGTTACGCCTCAATTTTTGCGATCAAAAGAGCGTTTCGCTCCCAATTGAAAATGGGACGGGCTTCCGCTGTCAAGACGCCGCTCGACGCGATCACGATCGCGCAAATCTGCGCCGCGGCCGAGGCGAACGATGATTTGGCAAAAGCAGTTTTGACCAATGCGGCTACCTACTTAGGAGTGGGTTTGGCCAATTACATCAACCTATTTGATCCCAATCTGGTGATTTTGAGCGGCCCTTTGGTACGCAATTCGCCGTTATTTTATAAAACAACCATGGATGTTGCGTTAAAAAAGTTATATATTGGCGAAAAAGTGTCAATCGTATTTAGTAACGGCGGTCATTTCGGAGCTGATGCCATTTCGGTCGGGGCAGCGGTGATGTTGGTCGAAAACTTGCTTCACTAACACTGCCGGTTGCGTTCTCCAAAAGGTTATGGAAGGTTGCGACAGCAACCCCCATGAGGAGGTCAGTTTCGCCCTCCGCCGATCTAATTACGAAAGGATGAAGGCAAATGAAAGAGGCTGCAGTCGCAGTTATCCTTGGGCTTTTTCTCGCGCTTTGGGGACCCGCTCCGACCATTACCGGCGTTACGCCGGCAAATGCCATTGTGAATACGAAAGCCGCGGTAAGCATCTCCGGTAAACAATTCAACAAAACTACGACGGTCAAATTGAGCCGGGCCGGACAATCCGATATTGTCGCCTACGATGTCAAGTTGATCTCCAAAGATCAACTATCCTGTTCCTTTGATTTAAACGGCAAAACAATCGGCGTTTGGGACCTTGTCCTTACCAATCGAAGAAAATTCGCCAAAAAAGAGCGCACGGCGATTTTAGCGAACGCTTTCCGGATTGAGTACGCCAAACCGACCATTGCTTCAATCGCTCCCTCATCGGGCGTAGCCAATTCCCTTGTGCCCGTGCAAATTAACGGCGCCGACTTCCGAACCGGTTCCACCGTCAAACTTTCAAAAACCGGCCAACCCGATCTCCAACTAACTAATGTCAACGTCCGCTCCGGCCAGTTGATCCAAGGCGACGTTGACCTAAACCAGGCTCAACCCGGCACATATGACCTAACCGTCGCCAATGACGATGGAAAGTCCGCTGTTCAACCCGGTTCATTTACCGTTCTCGAAGCAACGCAACCGAACCCCGACAACAATCAAACCGGGTCGGCTCCGGAGCCACCGGCAATAACCGATCCCAACACCCTGCTGCAACCGATCTTCTTTGACTTTGACCGGCACGCCATTCGTTCCGATCAAATCAATGTATTGGAAAACAACGTCGCCATCTTGAAACGCTATCCCGACCTCTATCTTTTGATTGGAGGAAATGCCGACGAACGCGGTACAGCCGCCTATAATTTGAAACTTTCGGCCAAACGGGCCGAAGCGGTCAAAACCTATCTGGTTCAAAATGGAATTGACTCAAACCAAATTGTCATTTACGCCTATGGCGAAGCTTATCCCCTCGCCAAAGAGCATAATGAAACGGCTTGGCAGTATAATCGGCGCGCCGACATCCTCGTCTTCGCAACCCCACCCAGTCGCGAACAGGGAATTCGCAGCAAATAACTTATCGCGATTCGCTTCACCTCCATATCGAGAAAACCGGATCTTGGCCCGATCCGGTTTTCTGCTTAGAAAATACGTTGAATGCGCTTCTGTCCACCCAGACCTAAAGGTCAGGGCTAAGTTTGAAAACCGGTCTCAAGCCCTTCCGGGCTGGGTGGCGCTTCGGAGCTTTGCCGAGCCCTGGCGGGGCTTTAGAATGCTTTTGATAACCCT
Organism: Bacillota bacterium; assembly: GCA_023417475.1. GTDB lineage: Bacteria > Bacillota > UBA4882 > UBA8346 > UBA8346 > JAEYPR01. The sequence goes on from JAEZFP010000022.1 coordinate 66,774, forward strand.
AGCCCTGTCGTTCGGAGATGGCGCCATCATTTTCATTCCTTCGCTTGTATTCGCTATCGTAGGTGAGTGGCCGACTACTTTCCAATTCACTTTTGCCATTCTGCCGATCGCTCGAAACTAAGCCAAAAATTAACCGGAACAGTGGTTGTTCCGGTTATCCATGTAAAATTAGTTTTCCTGGAAAAGCGCGGTAGAGAGATAACGTTCTCCGGTATCGGGCAGCAGCACGACAATGGTTTTGCCGGCATTTTCGGGTCGTTTGGCAAGCTCCGTCGCCGCATGGGTTGCGGCCCCGGAAGAGATGCCTACCAGCAATCCTTCGGATTTTGCCAATAACCTGGCGGCTTCAAACGCTTCCTCGGTTTTCACTTTGACAATTTCGTCAAACGCGTCGCGGTTTAACACATCGGGCACAAAACCCGGTCCAATCCCTTGGATCTTGTGCGGTCCCGGCGAGCCGCCCGAGAGCACCGGCGAATCAAACGGTTCCACGGCGATGATTTTAACGCCGGGTTTTCTTTGTTTCAAAACTTCGCCAACCCCGGTAACGGTTCCACCGGTACCGACCCCGGCGACAAAAATATCAACCGCTCCGTCGGTATCCCGCCAAATCTCTTCCGCAGTTGTTTTCCGGTGAATCTCCGGGTTGGCGGGATTTTTGAACTGCTGCAAGATGATGGAGTTCGGCGTTTGAGCGGCGATCTCCTCCGCACGTTTAATCGCGCCGCGCATTCCTTCGGTTCCGGGAGTTAGGATAAGTTCCGCGCCAAGCGCCTTCATGAGGTTGCGCCGTTCAATACTGAACGTCTCCGGCAATGTAATGATTAAACGGTACCCTTTGGCCGAGGCGACAAAAGCCAAACCAACGCCGGTGTTGCCACTGGTGGGCTCGATAATCACCGTGTCCTTATTGATCAGACCCTTCGCTTCGGCGTCTTGAATCATGGCATAAGCAATCCGATCCTTGACACTGCCGGCCGGATTAAAATACTCCAGTTTTGCGACGATTTTAGCGTCAATGCCTTTTAAACGGTTATAATTGGACAACTCGAGGAGTGGTGTGTTGCCAATCAATTCGGTTAGATTCTTCGCAATCTTGCCCATAATTTCCCCTCCATTATTTAAATAAATTCCAATCGAATTAGTAGGATATATATCATGATATTTCCTCACGCAGAAATTGTCAAGCATAATTCGGAAAATTATTCTTGAATATTTCTCCGGAGGAATTTCGTAACGCTTCCCGTTTCCCGATTAACCCCGCAAATCATCCCGGAGGTCGCCCGGATCTTCCAAACCCACCGATAGCCGGATCAGGTTATCGGTAATGCCAAGTCGTTCCCGCTCCGCTTTGGGCATGGAAGCGTGCGACATCCGCACCGGATAAGAGAGGATCGACTCCACTCCGCCCAGACTTACCGCCACCGACCAGAGTTTGGTGTTTTTCATAATCCGGATCGCCCGCTCCACCGTATCCGTTTTAAAAGAAAGCACCGCCCCAGAACCGCTCGATTGGTTCCGGTTGACAGCGTAGCCCGGATGGTCGGCCAAACCGGGATAATAGACATCCGTGACCCACGGTTGCTCTTTTAGCCAATGGGCGATCTCCAATGCGCCCGCTTGTTGCATTTCCATCCGCGCCCTTAATGTTTTTATCCCGCGCAATAAGAGCCAACAATCTTGCGGCCCTAAGATTGCCCCAAACCCATTCTGTACGAAATAAACCTTGGCGCCAAGCTCCGCTGTTGCTGTGACCGCCACACCCCCGACCACATCGCTATGGCCGCCGAGAAACTTGGTGGCGCTATGGATCACGATATCGACCCCCAAATCGATCGGCCGTTGATAATACGGAGACATAAACGTATTGTCGAGCATGGTGATGAGACCATGCCGTTTGGCAATCGCCACCACTGCGCCGATATCGGTAATTTTCAGCAACGGGTTGGACGGGGTCTCCAAAAACAACGCTTTGGTATTGGGTTGAATCGCCCGTTCCACCGCCTCCGGTTTGGTCATATCCACAAACGTGGCGGTCAGGCCGAACTTACTAAAAAAACGGGCAAGGATCCGGTAGGAACCGCCATAAATATCCTCGGTGGCCACAATATGATCGCCCTGTTCCAAGATGGCCAAGGCTGAAGAAACCGCCGCAATCCCCGAGCCAAACGCATAGGCGTTGGTCCCGTTCTCCAAGGCCGCTATGGTTTTCTCAAGCGCTTCCCGGGTGGGATTCCCGGACCGGGAATACTCAAAACGCCCGGGATTGTCGATATCTTGCTGATGAAAGGTCGATGTTTGATAAATCGGAATACTCAACGCCCCGGTATGGGGATCAATCTCATTCCCGTTATGTAGGATACGCGTACCGTACTTCATGACAGAACCTCCTTATTTCTCGCCCCCGCAGCAGGGCGCATTTAGCTTAACGCTTGCTCAAGGTCGGCAATTAAATCGGTCACATCCTCAATTCCCACCGACAATCGCAGCAGATCTTCGGTTACCCCGATGCGGCGCCGCACTTCCTCCGGGATATCGGCATGGGTCTGGCGAACCGGGAAGGTGATCAGCGTTTCGACGCCTCCCAAACTTTCGGCGTAGGTCAGCACGCGCACCCGATTGATCACTAGAGGAACCAAGGCGGGATCGGCAACCCGGAACGAGAGCATCGCGCCAAACCCCGACCCCTGTCCGGCTTGAATCGCATGGCCGGGATGGTCTTTCAGGCCGGGATAATAGACGGCGGTCACTTGCGGTTGCCGACATAACCATTCGGCAATCCGCTGCGCGTTCTCCTGTTGTTTCACCATCCGCAGGCCCAAGGTCTTCAAGCCGCGCAACATCAGCCAACTGTCCTGCGGTCCCAAGACCGCGCCGGTGGAATTTTGCACAAACTTCATCCGTTCACTCAGTTCGGCCGTCCGGGCAACCACCACGCCGCTGAGAACATCGTTGTGACCGCCCAAATATTTGGTCCCGCTATGGACAACCAGATCAGCGCCAATTTCAAGCGGCCGTTGCAAGTACGGCGTCATAAAGGTGTTGTCGACAATGGTCAAGAGTTGATATTGTTTTGCCAGCCGGACGAGCTGCCGTAAATCGGTCACCTTCATCAACGGGTTGGTTGGGGTTTCGATGAACAGGGCTTTGGTTTTCCCCGGAATAATCGCCTGCGCGACCGCTTGACAATCGCCGGTGTCCACATAAGTTACGGTCAGGCCGAATTGGCGGAAATTTTTCTCGAAAATCCGGTAAGTGCCCCCATAGAGATCGTCGGAGACCACCAGGTGGTCACCTGATGCAAACAACAATAAAATCGTGGTGATCGCGGCCATACCGGAGGCGAAGGCAAACCCCTGACGGCCTTGCTCCAATTCCGCCATGACGTCTTCAAACGCTTTCCGGGTTGGGTTAACCGTCCGGGAGTAATCGTATCCGGTACTTTCTCCCAAGGCCGGGTGGCGGAAGGTGGCCGTCTGATAAATCGGAGTGCTTACCGCGCCGGTGGTTTCATCGCTACAGAGTCCGGCATGGGCCAAAACGGTCTCAATTTTCATGCTGCATTATCCTTTCGTACTTTCTGCATTCCGGTTCTTTTCGCATCCTCATAAAAAAACCTCTTTCAGAATCGAAAGAGGTTAAACCGACTGTTTGCCTCTCTCATCTTTCAGGTTTCCCTGACGGACTTGGCACCAATCATTGGCCTTGGTTGCCGAAGGTTCATTGGGCCGGTCCCTCCCCTTCTCTGGATAAGAGTTTCATATATTTAGCATCTGGAATTCACCCTGAATCAACTCATGAAAGCAACTGTTCTTGGCTTAGAACCGCATTCATGCTGCCGGAACGGAACCCATCCAGATCCAAACTGACGTATGGAAATCCAAGTTCATGGAGTTTGGCGGCGATCAGCTCCCGTTGTCCCCAAGCCGCTTCCAGCTCCGCTTGGCCAATCTCGATCCGGGCGACCGGATGATGATCGCGGACTCGAAATTCACGAAAACCGAGATTTTTGAGAAAGGTTTCCGCCAGGTCGATCCGCTGCAGGATATCCGGCGTTATTTCCCGGCCGTAGGGGATGCGCGAGGCCAGACAGGCATACGCCGGTTTATCCCAGGTCGGCAAGGCTAATTCTTGTGAGTAATGACGGATGTCGGCTTTGGTGAATCCCGCCTCCTGCAAAGGACTACGGATTCCCAATTCGCGAGCGGCTTGATGGCCGGGGCGATGGTCGGAACCGTCGTCGACGTTGGCGCCGTCCAGCACGACCACACCGGCGCCCGCTTCATTGGCAATCCGGATCAAGTCTTCAAATAACGCATGTTTGCAATAATAACAACGGTTGGACGGGTTTTTGGTGAATTGCGGATCATCAAATTCATTGGTATGAATCACGGTATGACGGAATCCATACTTGGCGACAACCGCCTGCGCCTCGGTTAGCTGGTCTTCGGGATAGGTCGGGGACACCGCGGTCACCGCCACCATTTTATCGCCCAACGTTTGATGGGCCACATAGGCCAGCAAGGTGCTGTCAACTCCACCGGAGTAGGCAACCACGGCCCCGGGCAATTGGTTTAATATTTGACGTAGTATTGCTAATTTATCCATGAAACTCACCATTTAATATATCTAATAAATTTGATAGGAATTATAAATATTAATGGTAATTTTAGCACATCCGGCTTTTAGAGTCAATCGTCAGCGCCGATATCGCGCGCCCGAAATCTCTTGATTTGCTAATGTTTATTTTTTTCATCCGCATTCTTCATAATATCTTCACAAAAATAAGCTACCATCCCAGTAACAAATGACGATTGGATTTTTTAGAAGGAGGCGTACCAATGAATATGACCCATTACATGGAACTTTTGGCCACCAATCAGCCTTGGAACCTGATCCGTTTCATGGTTATCCCGGTTGTTTTGGCCGAAACCCTGGTTGCTTTGGAATTTTTTATTGTTTTTAACCGCCGGACGGAAGGCGCTTTACGCAAAACCAGCCAAATTCTTTCCGTTGCCGCGGGCGCTTATTTCTTACTCGCTGTCTTTCTGCCGTTGCTCTTTACGGCTATTCCGGGAATTAAATGGCGTACCGGCATTGACTTCATTGCCGTCTGGTCGTATCTCTTAGGCGTGGTTCCCTTAGGGGCGATGGCGTTATTGGATTTGGGGTTGATTGGCAAAGGCAAAACCGGATTGGAAAAGATGAAAGCTCATTTCCTCTGGCTAACCGTTTTCCTGATCGTGGCCCATGTGGCGATGATCTTCGGGATGATCAACCCGGAGATTATGGGGAAAGCCGCCGGCGCCATGAAAACAATGTAAAATACCAGGCCCGTTTCATTCCCTTTCCTTCCCGCCGCTTTGTTATCAACAGGATATCCACAGGGAAGAAGGAATCGATTCCGTTTATCCACAGGAATAGATCGTTTACTCACAGAAATAGATGAGTTATTAACAAAACTAGTATCGTTATTCACAGAAAGAGATCGTTTTGTTAATAACGTAGATCAGTTATCCACAGAAAGAGATCGTTTTGTTAATAACGTAGATCGGTTATCCACAAAAAGAGATCGTTTTGTTAGTAACGTAGATCAGTTATTCACAAAAAAGGATCGTTGAGCGACTCAATGATCTCTTTTTGTGATCCAAGGGGCTAAGTTATCCACAGGCGGGGATTGGCGGGCGGTTTACCGCAATCGTTCCTCGCCTAACCCCTTGTCTGAACCAGGATTTCAAGGATTTGACGGATTAAAAGGATTCGCAGCTCAGCAAATTCCCTAAATGAGCTGCCTTGCAAAGATTCCTGCATTCCTAACTGCAAACGCCTCAGAGCTTGATCTTTCAAATCCTTTTAATCGATTAAATCCTGCTTAATCCTGGTTCAGACAACATTCCTTCAAGTACCCCTAACCGTTGATGATAACACTCCCGAACCTCCCTCGATGCATCCATGTGCGCTTTCGCCCTCCCTGGCCGCTCCGCCTGGCTACCGGGTTGGGGCTTGCGAGGTCCCCTTCGCGGGGCGACCGCTGTGATTCAATCCGGGAATCAAAGCGGC
>JAEZFP010000034.1 GCA_023417475.1 Bacillota bacterium
ACGATCAGTCTCTTCTTAAAATTCTTTATTTGGTTACTATGGATGTGACTAAGTCCTGGACTCGCTCCGTCCTGGATTGGAAGTCCATTCTCGCACAACTTTCGATCCTCTTCGAGGATCGGTTAAACAAATATCTTTTTTAATTTTGCGGTTTACACAAAAATCTTGACACAACCTCTTTCTGTGAATAACTCAGCTACGTTATTCACAAAACAAGCTCATTTTGTTAATAACCGATCTCTTTTTGTGAATAACCGATCTACGTTATCCACAAAACAAGCTCATTTTGTTAATAACTGATCTCTTTCTGTGAATAACCGAGCTACGTTATTCACAAAACAAGCTCTTTCTGTTAATAACCGATCTGTTTTTGTGAATAACGCTTCTATTTCTGTGAGTAAACGTTCTATTCCTGTGGATAAACGATTGTGGATTGTGGATAACTTTCACCCCCGGTCAGTGTTCCGCCAATGATCGGATGATCGAAAGCATGTTCCCCGCCGTATCGGGCAATCTATCGTAAGAATCGCATTCCCGGCAATCACGAGGTTCTCATGAAAAAGCTCGAAACCGCAAATGAATTTTGTAAAGGCGCGCTGGCCGGAATGATCGGCAATCTCGTCGCTTACCCCTGCGTCGAAATCTTTCATTGGCTGGGGATTACCCGATACGGCCTAGGCTATCTGGCGGGCGACACCGTCTTTCAATATCAAAACAACCTGCTGATGAACGTCATCGCCCTGCTAATCAGCACCGGTTGCGGCATGTGGTGGGGGATCGTCATCGCTTTTCTCTTCACCAAAGTCTTCACCACCCGCCACTACTGGTTCAAGATAAGCTTCGCCGGCTTTTGCATCTTCTTTTTCCACCTGGGTTTCCTGGACGAACCGTTCCATTACGACCGCGCCCTGCATCAGCACACCCTGGACCTGGTCATCATCATGCTCGGCTACCAGATCTTCACCCTGATCCTCGGCGTCGGCCTGCGCAAAATGGGGCTCAGCTCCGACTCCGCTTGGGACTAACACGACTTGGCTAGCGCGCCACTAATTTTTTACGCTAAAAAACCGTCCTGGCTTAATCCAAGGACGGTTTTGTACAATCTTTCAAGCTTCCCCTCTCTTCCGCTGCCGGTTTGGCCCGACTTCAAAAGAGGGGAGTACCAGTAAAGTAACGACCGGCACCAATTTTCCAGGAGGGGTGAGTCGCGCCCCATTTTGTCACCGCAACAGCTTCATACTCCCCGTCAGCCGCCCCACCTGCTCCGCCGGCCCGTACAGACAGACGCCGAGATACGAAAGGTCCGCGGCCGGGCATTCGGCCATCCGCCGGATATAGTCGGAATAGGCTTTCGACTGTTGGGCCGCGCTGCAAAAGTCAAACACCGTCACCGCGGCGTACTCCGGGTCGAACAACCGCTCCCGCAGCTCGTTAAGGTCCGGCCGGTTGGCCTGGAGAATCGGAATCGAGACTTGGGTGATCCCGCCATGGACGCGGCCGCTGCCGTCCGTCACCGGCGGACCCACCAGACCGGGGATCCGTTCGCCCAAACTCATTCCAAACACCGCCGCCGTATTGGCGATCAACCCCAACGGCAGTTCCCGGTCGATCACCATCACCAGTTTCATACTCATCCGTTTTCCCTCCCCAACCGTTCGTCGCACGGGGAAGGCGCCGGCCAGCGTAACCCGTGTTCGGCTACATAAATGCCGCTCAGGATCAATCCCCCGCCCCACAGCATCAGCGGCGTCAAGCGCTCGCCTAAAATCACCGCCGCCGTCACCATCGTAATCAACGGCACCAAATAAATATAGTTACTGGTCTTGACCACGCCGATCCGCCGCACCGCCCCGTTCCACATCACAAAACAAAGCGACGAGGCGGCCACGCCCAGATACGCCAGATTGACCAAAGCCGGCCAATCCCGCGCCAGATCCAACCGGCTAACCGTCAAGGGCAACCAGATCATACTCGGCAACGCCCACAGCAACCCGTAAAAAAACGTCTTGCAGGCCAACTCTACCGGGTTATACCGGGCCTGCGCCCGTTTGAGCAAAATCGAGTACACCCCCCACGCCAGCGCCGCCGCCAATGCCAGGCAGTCGCCCAGCGGATTGAGGCGCAACACGTAATGGCCGTTGGTCATCACCAAAAAAACGCCGCTAATCGCCAGGACAAACCCCCAGACCAATTCGGCGCGCAGCCGTTCGTCCCTGGCGAATCGGTGGGCCAACAACGCGGTGATGATCGGCGAGACCGACACCAACAACCCCGCGTTGCTCGCCAACGTATATTGCAAAGCCACATTTTCAAAGAGGAAGTACAGGGTGACTCCGGTTAAGCCCAGCCCCATCAGCCCGACTTCCTCCCGGAGCGTCCGGAAACGGAGCGCCTGCGGCCGCAGGCACAGCAACAAAAGACAGGCCAGCAAAAAACGGAACAAGAGGACCGCCAACGGCGAAAAAACGGGTAAAATCACTTTGGTGGCGATAAACGTCGTTCCCCAAATGACTACCGTCGTCAAAGCCAGCAAATGTCCGATCAAACTTGAGTTGTTCATCATATTCCTCCTCACCGCTCCATTATGAAGCAGTTTGGCGGAACCGCCTTGTAAAAAATTGCGCGGCGGCAAATTTACTTGCAGCGCTGGGACATCCGGTACGCCACCGGCGTCGTCCCGGCGTATTGTTTAAACGTCTTCACGAAATGACTCTGATCGAAAAATCCGGCGTCCTGCGCAATGGCCAGCACCGGCCGTTCCGGTCTGGTGCGCAGCTCCTCCTTGGCGAAGTTGATCCGCAACATCATCTGAAAGGCATGGGGCGGCGCTTGGTAGACCTTCTTAAACAAACGCAACAGCTGATATTTGCCGATCCCCGCCACCGCGGCCAACTGTTCCAAGGTCATCCCGTCCACAAAATTGGCGCGCAAATACTCCGCCGCCCGGTTCAGCGCCTCCGGTCCGGCCGCCGGTTCCTGATTGCGCAGTTGCCAATATTCCTCTATATTCAAAAAATGATTCAACTCCGCGATCAGCGTGCTTTCTTTCTCCAACGCCGACTGTTCCGATTGCAGCCCGGCGAACAAGGCCTTGGCCCGGAGCAAGTCGGCCGGACTCAAAGTCTGCAGCGCCACCAGCCAGTCCGGCTGTTCCAACGGAAACCAGGATTCGATCCACTCACGCTGTAGATAAAGCATTTTAAAACTCCACAGGCGCAAATCCTCCGGGCGGCAATCGTGAATCACCTCAGCCGGAATCCAAATCAACTGTCCCGCCTCGACCCGGTACTCCGCCCCGCCGGCGCTGATCCGGCTGGCGCCCCGCAGCACCAATCCCAACGAAAACTCGTCATGGGCATGACGCCGCTCCGAGTGCATCCCGCGGTCGCAAGACTTGATCTCCATAAAAGCCAATTGTTCGTCCCGGTAAAAACTGATCCCCAAACGCAGCTCCTCCTCTACCAAACCGTACCAAAAATAATCATCAAATCAATGCGGTCCCTCCCTTCTTCGCCGCTTCCCTCCCGAAACCCTGCCGCGCCATTGTTAACAGACCCGTCGCCTCCATTGGCGCGGAATCGCTCAATGCCCCGTGGCGACTACGTTAAATTTTGTAAAATAATCGCAATCGCCGATTGTGTAATACGACCAGTTACAGTATAATGCATGAGAGGAAAATGCATAATTTGGACGAAATCCAAGATAATTATGCATTTTTTAACGGTATTAGGAGGGATTGGCTTGAATTTTGGGGAGATCCAGCAACAAATCGCAACAGGGATAGTGCAACCGCAATTTGAAGACCAAACATTTAATGTGACCGATTTTGGCGGCCGGGGCGACGGCGTCACCGTAAACACCGCGAGTATCGCTGCGGCCATTGATGCTTGCGCTAAAGCCGGTGGCGGCCGGGTCGTGATTCCGGAAGGTTTGTGGCTGACCGGACCGATCGTCTTCCAAAGCAACGTCAATTTACATATTGAACCAAACGCCCTGGTCCGTTTCACCGCCGATTACGAGGCCTATCCGCTGCGCCTGGTCCGGCTGCGGGGCGTTCCGCGCGTCCTGGTCACCGCGCCGCTTTATGCCGAAAACGTGGAAAACGTCGCCATCACCGGATCCGGGGTCTTTGACGGGAGCGGCGAAGCCTGGCGGCCGATCAAAGATTGGAAGCTGACTCCTAACCAATGGCAGAAGTTGCTCGCGTCCGGCGGCGCGGTCGAAACCCAGGGCAATACCCAAATCTGGTGGCCCAACGAGACCGCCCGGCACGGCGAGGCCAAATACAACCAACTGATCGCCCAAGGTTGCCTCGACCTGAACGAATACGAAGCGCTCCGGGTATTCATGCGGCCCCGGTTGTTGCATTTCATCAACTGCCGCCGCGTCCTGCTGGACGGTCCGACCTTTCAAAATTCGCCCTTCTGGAACGTCAACCCGCTGTTATGCGAGGACGTAACCATTCGCAACATCAACGTCCGCAACGCCTGGTACAGTCAGAACGGCGACGGCCTCGACCTTGAGTCCTGCCAAAAGGTGTTGGTGGAACATTCCACTTTTGATGTGGGCGACGACGCCATCTGCATCAAATCCGGCATCAATGCCGAAGGCCGCCAAATCGGCGTGCCCACCGCCCAGGTGGTTATCCGCGATTGCACCGTGTATCACGGCCACGGCGGCGTGGTCATCGGCAGCGAGATGTCGGGCGGCGTCAACCAGATCTATGTCGACCGGTGCAAATTCATCGGCACCGACGTCGGCTTACGTTTCAAAAGCACCCGCGGTCGGGGTGGCCTGGTTGAGCGGATCGAGATCCAAAACATCGTCATGACCGGCATCACCGGCGACGCCATGACCTTTAACTTACATTACGAAGTGATCGCGCCGGGCGAAACGGTCAGCGTCAAACCGGCGATCCCGGTGTTTACTGAGGAAACCCCGCAATTTCGGCAGATCACCATCAAAAACGTCACTGTCCACGGCGCCAAACGCGCCCTATACATGCGCGGCTTGCCGGAGAGTCCCTTTAGCGACATCCACTTCGAAGATATCCGGGTCAGCGCCGTCGCAGCCGGACTGACCCAGCTCGACACTGCGGCGGTCACCTTTAAAAATGTGGTCTTCACCGCCGGGGACGGCGCAATCTTGTTTAAAGAATAAAAAAGAGGCTGACAATGATGCCAGCCTGATATTTTTGGAAGAAATGCCAAAGTTGGCATTTCTTCCTTGTAGCCGCCCAAATTTGATACAGCCACTTTTAAACTTGCTTTATTCTATGCTATTTCTTCGGGTTTCGTCTAAAGCCGGAAGCAGAAACTTAAAAATTTCGCTTTTTATTATTTCCGAATTGTCTTTATATCCTTTATTTTTTCCGCAATATGCTCTCCGCCGCGGCTTCAATATCCTATCTTCCTTTTGGTTTATTTCTTCCGAATAGCCCGCCGAGAAAACGGTCGCGTGTAAATTTGACGTTTTTCGACCAAAAGCAAGGCCGATTTGCAAAAAATCGCCGATCTTAATTCTGTTTCCCTTCAACCGCCCCCAGCAAAATCGCAGCGGCCAGTCCCAGCCGCCGGTCCAGCAAACCCTGCCGGTCTTGGGTGAAATCAATCGTCAGTTTCATCGTATAGGGGTTAAAGTTTTGTTTATAGGTCCCTACCGGGTTTCCGCCAACCTCCGCCTGATAGGTTTGGGGAACCAGATTTAGAATGAACCGGCGGATCAGCGCCAAAATCAGCTTATCCTCTTTCAAGGTGCCGATCACTTGGCCTTTGGCGTTTAGAAATTCCCACTCGTCGACCAAAATCGATTTGATGCCTTTCCGTTGGAGCGCGCCGACGGTTTCGCCGGTGGTCGAGTCGACCACGTCATAGGTGGCCGAGATGTCAAAGATCTGCCGGGCCTTGATCGACAACACTTCGGTCCGCATATCCTCGCCGGTATAAAGCCGGATATCCTCCCGCAGCTTAAAAGCTTTCATCTTGCAATACAATACCGTCTCGCCGTTCAACGTATCGATCCACAACGTCGCCCCGGCCAATTGCAAAAACTTGCGGCGCAAAAAATACTGGGTAAACTGATAACGCTCCACCAAGGTTACACCCTCCTAATTTATGGCGCACTGATTGCAGCCCGCAACGCCCGCGCGACCAACGGCTGCCCGTCACATCAAATCCAATCCGATTTTGATCAACATAATATTTCTACATTTACCGGATTTTTTCCTACTTTTTGGGTAAATTTATTTTTTTCGATTAATCCGGGCGTCGACGATAACCCGCGCGAACTTGCCAGACTTGATTTTTCCGGGATTTAATTATATGATTAGGGCAATCTGTGCGCATTGAATCCCAATACATAGGAGGCGTTGTACCATCATGGCATTTAAAGTGCTTAACCAACGGCTGCTCGATGACGTTTCGTACTGGCAAGGCAAACACGTCGAACTCCCCCAATATGACCGCAAACGGCTTCCCGTCAAATCCATTTGCTTCTCGGCCGGACGGATGGCCTACGGTCATACCGGAGATATTATGCAAGACCTGTTGAATGAAGACCCGTCCGCCGGCGTGATGATCGGCGTCGAGACCTTCGCCGCCAAATACGTGACCGATCTCTCCGTCTCCGACTTCACCATGACCCAATTGATCTATGAGAACGAAAAAGGCAAAGTGGTCCCCAAAATCCAAGGCGCCATCGATTCAATTCTCTTCGTCGACGGTTCCACCGCCAGCCTGGCCTGGGCCAAGCTGATCGAGCTGGCCCACGACCCCAAGGTGCAATTCGCAACCATCAACGCCCCCGAAGGCGCTTATGGCATCTCCTATACCGGCGGCGAATTCGCCGAACCGATCAACCCGGTCCTGATCAAAGACATGGCCGAAGGCTCCGTCAATTCCGACCCGGCCAAATGGACCGCCTTCGCGCTCGAGCGGTTCAAAGCGGGCTTGAAATTCGCCATGGTCAGCTGCACCAACTTTTCCGGCAACGGTCACGTCACCGCCGCCACTATCAAAACCGTGGCCCGCGCCTGGGAGGAAAAAGGCATCGCTCCGGCCGGCTTTGTGAAATACCTTTCCGACCCGACCCAATTCGCCTTCCCCAACTGCATGATCGATCGGATCGCCGTTTCGCCCGACGCCACCACCCAAGCGGTGATGGACAACTTAGGAATCAAATCCAACATGGTTGTGACGGAGCGCGCCCGGTACTGGGCGGTTGAAGACAGCTTCCCCGCCGGTCGGCCGGCGTTTGAAAAAGCCGAAGGCGTCTTCATGGAAGCCACCTATGAGGATGTTAAAAAATATGAAGATATGAAACTGCGGATCCTCAACATGAGCCATTCGGTCATCGCCGGACTCGGCGTCCTACTCGGCTACCGCGGTAAATACGGCATCTACAACGCGATGCGAGATCCCGATATCACCGCCTTGATCCAGAAAATTATCGCCATCGTCATTCAAACCATTGACCGTCCCAAAAAGATGGATCCCCACGAGTTCGCCAAAGCGGCCATTGAACGGTTGAACAATCCGAATATCCCCGACGATCCGATGCGGATCGCCTTAAACGCTTCGGCCAAAATGTTGCCGCGTTTCATGGATACGTATTACGCCGGTCTCAAAAAAGGACTCTCCAAAGAACTCCTTGACTTGGTTTTGCTTCCGGTGGCCGGTTTTCTGCGCTATACGTTAGCCACTGACGACCAAGGTCAAAGTTACGCCCTGGAAGACGATCCCCGCAAAGACCTGATCGCCGGCTGCGGCGCCAAAGCCCAATTGGGCGACCCCGCTTCGGTGGCGGCCTTTAAAGCGATCATCGCCAACGCCGCGATCATGGGTGAGGACTTATACCAATTCGGTGATACCGCAGTCCGGATGGAACAGATGGCCGGCGCGATGCTCGCCGGAACCGGAGCGGTACGAAAGACGCTTCAGCAATATCTGAAGTAGGCGTCATCCCGGCTTGTGGAAGTCAGGGCAACTCCAAGCGCGCTTCCTCCCCCCTTTACAAGTAGTCGTCCACGCTAGCTACCGCTCGCGCAAGCGAATTAAGAAAATAAGCTAGGTGACGACATAGGCCCAAAAGTTATTTTCTAAGTAACCCCGTGGTTATCCGGGAGAAAAGGATCGCGGTTGGGCTTCGCAGCGATTTACCAAAGGCACAATAAACGAGCAGCCGCCAATGCGACTGCTCGTTTTTTTAACAACTCTGGTTTTTCAGCTTTCCCAAAATGGCGCGGGGTTCGCCGCATTCTTCGCCAGCAACACCTTAGATCGCTTCGGTCAGCTACCAACGCCTCCCGGATTTCGACAGCGGTTTTCCAAAGATGATCGCCATAATCAATCCCTGGCGCGCTTCATCCGGACCCAGCCGCGCTCCCTTGGTTTCGGGCCCAACCGTAAGCGTCGCTGCGGATCTTTGATTGGCCGGAGCCGGGTGCCTAGCCGGAGCCGGGTGCAGCCTTTTGGGTTGGTTTTCCGCTGTTTTCCGGCGCAATCCCGAAGGATTCGCCTTGTTCGCCGGTCGAAATCCCGGCCGTGTTTGTTGCTCTTCCGCCATTTCCGTCACCTACTTCGTATCGATGTCACCCAGGTTATCGGTACGGCTGGAACCCGAGATCGAATTGCGCATTTGGGTATCGGCGATCATATTTTGCATGTTATAGTAATCCATCACGCCCATTTTGCCTTCGCGCAACGCGGTGGCCAACGCCATCGGCACCTCGGCTTCGGCCGCGACCACCCGCGCCCGCATCTCCTGCACGCCCGCCCGCATCTCTTGCTCTTTGGCGACGGCCATCGCCCGTTTCTCTTCGGCCCGGGCTTGCGCGATGTTTTTATCGGCATCGGCCTGCAACATCTGGAGTTGCGCGCCGATGTTCCGTCCGACGTCCACGTCGGCGATATCGATTGAAAGAATCTCAAAAGCGGTTCCGGCATCCAACCCTTTCGACAGGACCGTTTTGGAGATCCGGTCGGGATTCTCCAAGACTTCTTTATGGGAGCTCGCACTACCGACCGTGGTGACAATCCCTTCGCCTACCCGGGCTAACACCGTCGCTTCGCCGGCGCCGCCGATCAAGCGGTCGATATTGGCCCGCACTGTCACCCGCGCTTTGGTCAACAATTCAATTCCGTCCTTGGCGACCGCCGAGACGTTGGGAGTCTCAATCACTTTGGGGTTAACGCTCATTTTCACCGCTTCCAGAACGTCCCGTCCCGCCAAATCAATGGCCGCGGCCCGTTCAAACATCAGGTTCATATCGGCCCGGTGCGCCGCGATTAACGCGTCGACCACTTTATCGACATTGCCGCCGGCCAAATAATGCGCTTCCAGTTGATTGACCGTCAGCTCCAACCCCGCCTTGACCGCCTTGATCAACGGCATCACGATCGCGCTGGGAATCACCCGCCGCAACCGCATTCCCACCAAATTAAAGATCCCGACGCGCACCCCGGCCGCTTCAGCCGAAATCCACAGACCGATCGGCACGAAACTTAGAAAAACCGATAAAAAGATGAACACCGCAAAGACAATTACAAATAAACCGATCACATTTACCTCCATCGTCATACCCCTCTCCAATTATTCGCGCGGACGCACCACAATCCGCCGGCCTTCCACCTTGATCACCTTGACCGCGGTTCCGACCGGCACAAATTGACCTTCCGTAACCACATCCAACTTCACCCCGTCAAAATCGACCGTTCCGGCAGGACGGAGCACCGTCAAGGCGACCCCTTCCTTATCCAAAAATATATTCAGATCCTCGGTGCCGATAAAGCCGGCCTCCCGTTTGGCCGAGTCTTTCAAAATCAACTTCTTGGACAATCGCCCCTTCGTCGCGGAGCTTACCACAAACGACAAGGCGATCCCCAGCAACGCGATGAGGATGACAATCATCACCAACGCTTCCATTACCGTCCGGGCCGTGGCGACAATTCCCAACAACAACAACACGATTCCGGTCACCCCCGGCACGCCGAATCCCGGATAAAACATCTCGAAGATCAACAAAAGCAAACCCACGCTAAAGTAGGTCACCGCCAGCCAACCCATATTGGCGACCAATCCCGGAAAGTCCATCTTTCTCCCTCCTGTTATCGGCAATTCAACCGCTATATGCGCCAAATATCCATCGTCTATCGTCCATCGCCCACAGTGGCTCAAACGTCTCCGCCTGATGTTATAAGTTAGCTTGCCCGAGAAACGAAAAAATGCTCATCGCGAACCGCCAAAAAGCCTGGATACTGGAGACCGTTCAAAATAATCGTCGTATGTGGCGTTGCTTCACCAATGGCCCGTTAATCATCTATATTTTTAACTTTCTAGAGTTTGCCGGTTTTTCCTGCTTTGGTTGATCGTGAAACTAAAAAACCTGCCATTTCCATACAAGCCACTGAAAAACCTCCGCTCTGAAAGATTGACCGACAATAGATAGTGAGTAGCTTGTTTTAGGCTATCAATATATTGTCGGTCAAGGTTATTTCGAGCAGTTTTTCAGTGGCCTCTTCCCATAGCGGGTTTCAAGCCGGATCCGTTATTCCGGCGCCCCGTCGCGCCAGGCGGTCAGGATCGCCCGCACCGAACGGTTCATCTCTTTCATGAACGGCGTGTCAAACTTCCGGGCAAACGTATGTTGACCCATATTGACGGTACCGGGCAGGAACGAAGTCTGCGCCGGCCCGGTTTCGGGAAACAGCGCCGTCAACCCGTCTGGAGTCAAGCGTTGGTAGCAATTCCGGTGCACGATCAAGGATTGCGGGAAACGCGACGGTTGGGGCCGTTCCTGCTGTTGTTTCGTGGGATAACCGAAACAGACCATGGTGATGGGAAAGACGTAGCGGGGCAACTGCAGCAGCTCCCGGTGGGTCTCGTAATTCTCCATGATGTCTCCGATGTAACAGGAACCGATCCCCAACGCTTCCGCGGCCACGACCGCGGTCTGCGCCGCAATCAACGCGTCGCAGCAAGCCAGAAACAGATCGCCTTCTTCCGGACGGCGCATGGTTTGACCCTTCTGCTCGCAATATTCTGCGACTCCCGAGTATTGGAAGACATCATACCAACGCTGGTAATCCGCTAAAAAAAGCAACACCCACGGCGCTTTGGCGATAAACGGCTGATGGTCGCAGGTCTCGGCCAAGGTGGCTTTTAACTGTGGGTCCGCGATCTCGATCACGGTGTATAACATCATATTCCCAGCCGTCGGCGCGCGCAGCAGCGCCTCAAGAATCGTCCGCTTTGACTCCGGCGCGATCTCGCGCGCTTCATACGCCCGCACCGAGCGCCGTTCGCGCAACAGTTCAATGGTTGAATTCATCGTTTTCCCTCCCGATGTTCCGGTCGAATCAACATCCGATCCGTAATAAAATCATCAGATACGTTCCGAGCACTCCGGCGGCCACCGCCAAAATCAGACTCCGGTTGACCCAGGCGCTCGCCAATGCGGCGAGAATTCCCACGACCCCGGCGAGCGGTTGATCGGGGATGGCTTGAAACGCCCCGGGAATAATCAACGCCCCTAAGGCGGTGTAGGGAATGTACAGTAAAAAACGGCGCACCACCGGCGGTAACTGGCGTTCCGACAAGGACAGCAATGGAATCAACCGGGGCAGATAGGTTACCGCCGTCATTCCCGCCACCAAAATCAAGATCTTCATCGCGTCGCGTCCTCCCCAGTCTCAGCGGTAAAAACTAACGCTCCGATCAAAGCGGTGGCCACGATAGCGACCACCAGATTCCAGCCGCCCGGCAATAACTTGACCGCGCCTAACAACCAGTTGAGCAAGCCGGCGCCTACCGCCAACATGGCGATAACGCAGGATTTTTTGGCCTGCGGCGCCAGCAAGGCGACGAACATCGCATATAAGCCAATCCCCAAACTGGCCTGGACCGCCACGGGCAGCACCGCGCCGATCAAAAAACCCGCTCCGGTGCCGCTGACCCAACCGCTGTAAGCGGTTCCTTCCAACGCCAGCAGATACGGGACGCTTAACGGTTGTTCCTGGGTGGCGGCGACGGCAAACGTCTCATCGGTGATTCCAAAGCTGACCAAAGGGAGCAGGCCGCGCCGTCCGGCTCCGATCCGGGGCGCCAGAGACGCGCTCATCAAAAGGTGCCGCAAGTTCAACAGCATGGTCGCGATGATAATCTCCCCCACCGCCACGCCGGTTTTGAGCAAATTTAACGCCATAAACTGACTGGCCCCGGCGAAGACAAACACCGAAAAGGCCAAACTGTCGCAGAGCGTGATATTGATCGATTTCGCCAATAAGCCGAAAGCCATCGCTATCGGAAAATATCCGACAAAAATCGGAAAACCGGTCCGCACGCCGTCCTGCCATTGCAGTTTTTGGGTTTGATTGATCGGGGTTTGATTGGTCGCCGGGGTCGCCATGATAACTCCTCTACGCCGTGATCCGGGTTTGACCGGTCGTGGTTTTGGGTGGGACGGTCTTACCGTGGGAACGGCTGACCAGCATTACCCCGCCAAAGATGATGAACCCGCCGAGCAACTGGTCCCAACCGAACGGTTCCCCCAAGATCAACACGCCGCCGATCACGCCAAAGACCGGAATAAAATTGATAAAGGTCGTCACGATCGTCGCGCCGAGCCGTTTCAACGCGTACAGATAAAAGATATATCCCAACGCCGAACAGCAAAACCCCAGAAACAACAGATTCAACCCCAAGGCCGGGGTGAATCCGGGCAGCGGTTTGCCTTCGCCCAACGCCAACAGCGTTAATAAGACGGTGCCGAACAAGGTTTGATAGAGGTTCAGGGAAAACGAATCATATTTCTCACTCAACGGCTGATTCAACTGCGTATAAGCCACCCAGGCAGCGGCCGCCCCCAACACCAGCAAATTGCCCCAAAACGACGTCAGCGACAGACTGGCGCCGGCCCGGATCACCAGGAAAACACCGGCCAGCGAGAGAATAACCCCAATCCAAGCGTTGCCCGGAATAGAGCGTTTCAGAAAAATTGCGGAATAAATCACGTTCAGCACCGGAATCGTCGCAATAATCAGCGACCCCATCCCGGCGGTGGTCAATTTCAATCCGGAATTTTCAAAGATGAAGTAAACAAAGATGCCAAAAAACGCCGCCATCGCCACCCGCGGCAAATCACGCCGTTCGATGGGTTTCAAGCGTCGGCCCGCCAAACCGATGACCAGAATAATCAACGAAGCCACCAAAAAACGGCCCGCCGCCACTTGAAACGGGGTTAACCCCCGGAGCAATGTTTTGGTGCTGATATAAGAAAGACCCCAAAAAAGGGCCGTCGCTACAATCGCCAGATAAGGCAATATCAATCGTTTGCTTGGAATCATGTGGGACACTCCGGTTGTGACGTAAACAATATGTATCATAACAAACTTCGTCCCGATTTACAATCACCGGCAGTTTAATAATTGATGACCATTCCGGATAAAATTTTTATAATGAATTGCGCCAAAAAGGTTGTCCGAAAGTCGGTTACCGATTAGAATAAAAAGCATGTTTATTCTTTGCGATTGAGGTGTTTTCATGAATCCAGCGCAACACGGTTTCACCATGCCCCCGGAGTGGGCCCAACATTCGCGAACGATTATGGAATGGCCGGTCAAAGAGGCGGTTTGGCCGGAACCCTTTGCGGAAATATTACCCGCTTATGCTGAAATTGTCCGGGCGATTGCCCGGTTTGAGCCCGTCACCTTGCTGGTCAACCCACAGCTTCGCCAGGAAGCGGCCGATCATTGCGGCCAATTCGCCACGATTTTGGCGCTGGAGCACAATGATTCCTGGGCGCGGGACAACGGTCCCACCTTTGTCAAAAACGCTCAAGGCGAGATCGCCGGAATCAACTGGATCTTCAACGCTTGGGGCGGTAAGTTTGCCGCTGACAAGGACAACCGGGTGGCCCCGAGCTTATTGAAACATTTCGGGGTTCCTTGCTTTGACGCGCCCCTCGTCATGGAGGGCGGTTCGATCCACGTCGACGGGGAAGGCACCCTGCTAACCACCGAGGAATGCCTGCTCAACCCCAACCGCAACCCGCACCTGAACCGCCGGCAGCTCACGGAATATTTACGCCAATATGTCGGCGCGGCGAAGATTATCTGGTTGAAAAACGGCTGGGTCGGCGACGACACCGACGGCCATGTCGACAATGTCGTTTGTTTTGCCCGTCCCGGCGTGGTGATCGTCCAGGTCTGTTCCGACCCGAACGATCCCAATTACGCCGTCTCCCAGGAAAACTTGGCCATTCTGCGCAACGCGACCGACGCCAAGGGGCGTTCCTTCGAGATTGTCACGATCGAGCAACCGCCGGCGGTTACTTATGACGAGACCCGGTTAACCTTAAGCTACCTCAACTTTTATTTCGTCAACGGCGGCATTGTGCTGCCGCTGTTTGGAAATGAGGCCACCGACCGGGCGGCGTTGGTCACGTTGGCCAACGTCTTCCCGGACCGGACGATCGCCACAGTCGACGGACTGGTGATCGCCCGCGGCGGCGGCAACGTCCATTGCCTGACCCAACAGCTGCCTGCGGGCGAACCGGCCACGTTATCCTTGGAAAGGTAGGAATTGTTCATGCGAAATGTGATTATCGCGGCGACTCAGATGAGTTGCGCTTGGAACATTGACGAAAATATCGCCAAAGCGGAGCGGATGGTCCGCGCGGCCGCCGCCGCCGGCGCCAATATCGTCTTGCTCCAGGAGTTGTTTGAAACGCCATACTTCTGCCAGGAGCAACGCGCGGAATACTTCCAATACGCCCGGGCGACCGCCGCCAATCAAGCGGTCCGTCATTTTCAGTCCCTGGCCAAAGCGTTGGAACTGGTCTTGCCGATCAGTTTTTACGAACAAGGCGCCGACGGCAATTATAACTCCCTGGCCATGATCGACGCTGACGGGACCATGCTGGGCGTCTACCGGAAAACCCACATTCCCTGCGGTCCGGGTTATGAGGAACGTTTTTACTTCAAAGCGGGCGACACCGGCTTTAAAGTATGGGATACCCGTTTCGGCAAAATTGGCGTCGGCATCTGCTGGGATCAATGGTTCGTCGAAGCCGCCCGTTGTATGGCGTTGCAAGGCGCCGAACTGCTCCTCTATCCGACTGCGATCGGTTCCGAACCCAACCGGGCCGAAGTCGATTCCAAAGACCATTGGCAGATGGTGATGCGCGGTCATGCCGCCGCCAATATCGTTCCGGTGATCGCCTCCAACCGGGTGGGCGCCGAAACCGTCGGCCAATCCACCATCACCTTTTACGGCTCCTCCTTCATCGCCAATGAATTGGGCGCGCCGGTCGCCGCGGCCAACCGGACCGACGAAACCGTCCTGGTGGCCGAGTTCGACTTGGACCAAATCGCCCAATACCGCGATTACTGGGGCATCTTTAAAGACCGCCGCCCCGAGATGTACCAAACGATCGGGAAATAACATTTCAAATATTATTGGACTTAAAAGCCCGGAGCCGTTTAGCGTTCCGGGCTTTTGCGATTGATTATGGATGCGCCGATTTTATTCATCCCTTGCCAAGCTGGTCTAAAAACTGGTGAATACTCGGCCAATACGCTTCCCCGGCAAAGATGGTGTTATGACTTTTGCCTGGAATCACTGTTACCCGCTTCGGGCCGGCCCACGCTGCGATTAATTTCAGCGAATGGCGCTTGGGGATCATCCGGTCACGATCCGCAAGCAAAGCCAGCATCGGTAGGTTGGCTTGCGGCGCATCGACGATCGCCTCGTAACGGTTGTGCAACATCCGGCCAACCGGAAAACAGGGCAGCTTGGCTTGGGCCAATTGCAACACGCTGTCATATGGCGAGACCAGGATCACTCCGACCGCCGGGCGTTACGTCGCCACGCCCGTCCCCAGACTACGCCCCATGATCACGACCTTCTCCCGGTCCACGTCCGGCCGGGCGATCAGATAATCGTAAACCGTCAACGCATCGGCCAGCATGGTCGCTTCACTTGGCTTTCCGTCGCTCGCGCCGTAGCCGCGGTAATTGACAAACAACACCGACCAGTCGCCAAAGCAATCGGCCCGCACCACCCATTCCGACAACTCGTCGCCTTGCCCACCCAAATAGAGAATGGCCGGCGCCTTCGGCAACGGCGAATTCCGCACCCACCAACCCCGCAGTTGAACATGGGATTCCTGCCCCACCGGTATCGCAACCGCTTCGACCCGGCCGCCCAGCGCCGCGATCCGGCGGCGACGTTTGCGCGGCATGCGGTGGCGGGTGTATAAAAAACAATCTTGAAAAAACCAGAGTGTCACAAAGCCGGCTCCCCAAATAAGAACGATTCCGAATATCATTACCGCTACAATTGTCATGTTTCAATTAACTCTTTCGTTGTAGAATGTACCTTGACCAAACCACATTGGCATTTTCCACAAAAATACGCAGAAACTTAATTTTTTCATAAGGAAACAAATAGTAAACCGATCAAACAGCCGTACGTTATAAATCCAATAATAGTACTGCTATCCCGGTATGAAACCCACTGTTCAATTGAGTAGAACCCTAGCGACAAGATAAAAATAAACACGATATTCAATCCGATATGACTGCTGATAACGATTAAGGCTTGACTTGCGATACCGTGTTTTGATCCTGTTTTACCAATCGCTTTTTCAGCAGTAGGCGCTTCCTGCATCGTTCCATCTCCCTTCATCTGCCTTTAGTTCGACCTTCTCCAACATTTCCCTCTATTTACATGGAAGCACATCTATCCTTGGGAAAATCCCTGTCCATTGCCTGCCATGAACGCCTGATTGCCAAAACATTCTTCCGGTACGGCAGTTCGTTCCGGAATAAACCGTCCATTCCCACCCCACCAAAGCTCGGCAAGACTTCAAAGCACAACCCAGCCCGGCCTCAGCCGGGCTTGAGACTGGTTTTCAGCTTAGCCCTGACCTTCAGGTCTGGGTGGACAGAAGCGCATTCAACGTATTTTCGAAGTAGTCAACCCGCCCATCGACCGATCGATCATTTCCCTACATCAATCAAAAAAGCTGTTCCATCATGAACCGGTTCGTTCACTATGCAACAGCTTCCCTTATGAAACTTCGTCAGATTATTGGGGCGCTTTCACCGCGATAAACATCCCCGATTCGGTAGTTACCTCAATCAATCCCCGTTTTTGTATAACATTCTCAATATACTTATTAAACTCCTCCGTCCGTTCCGGCGCCAATACTTCCAGGTCCGGATGCAACCCGTTCAACGACAGCAGATAATCGGTCAGCAACTGCCCATCTTTGATTTGCAACGAATTCTCGTAATAAACCGTCCGGACCGCCCCAAAGTACTGTTCCAAATGTGCCAGACCGTTATCCAGCGCGAAGTTCCGTTCCACCGCGCCAATGACCGTTTCATAATGGGTATTGCCGGTAAACTCGCGCACGATCTGTTTCAACTCCGCCATATTGCCCTGCCCGATGGTGGTGGCGTAAAGCGCCCCGCCCGGTTTCAGCACCCGGGCGATCTCCCCCAATCCCCGCTCCCGGTCGGGCAGATGATACAACATGTGATTGGCGATGACCAGATCAAACGATGCGGCGGGGTAGGGAATCGCTTGGGCGTCGATTACTTCAAACGTAAAAGGCGCCGGCAACTTTGCCAGATTCGCCCGGGTTCCGTCCAACATCCCGGCCGAAAAATCCGATAGCGTAATTTCCCAGTCCGGCGGGACCCGGACCCCGTTGACTTGCCAAAGCAATCCGGTGCCGCAACCCAGTTCCAAGATTTTTTGACGGGGTCGCTTCGCCAATTGGTCAAACACCCATAACGGCCAAGGGTAATGATTGGTGGAGCATAACGCGTGCAATTGAATCCGGGCGTTATATTTGGAGCCATTGGCGTATTGCTGCTCTTTTAAATTTTGGGTTTCAGCGGACATCCTCATTCCTCCGTTCGACTTGTTCCCCGGGGAAATCTGCAGCTTTTCCTTGTCTGAGTGTAACATAGCCTGATTGCGGAGATTTGACTGATTTTGCAGTATTCGTTAAAAACTTCAAAGGAGGACCGGAACATATAGTTTAAACTGTTTCGTCTCCTGATAACCCCGTTCATACAGTTCAAAAAAATGGATCCCGATCGGATTTAGATTCAACCCCTCCAGTAAAATGGCGTTCCAGACGTCCCCGGCCACAACCCGGTGGATCCCTTTCAGGCTGTTTTTATAACGAAAGACCGCGTACTCCGAAGCCGGAATCGTGGTAGTTGCCAGTCCGGCCGTAACCTCAGCCCCCTCCGGCCGGAATCCGGCGAAATAGTCAAAGGTTTCATCCGTCGTCGGCCGGCTGGAAGTGACATGATACAAACTGGCGATCCCTTTCCCGTAAACGCAATCCGTCAAAAACCGGTCGTAAAATGCCGTAACGCGCTCCAACTCTTTGGGACAATCGGGGTTGAAGCGGATCTGCCTTCCCCATAACGGACACGCGCCAAACGTTTGGAGTTCGAACTCCACGATCATGGTCTGGTGCAAGTT
The DNA here is from genome assembly GCA_023417475.1 of Bacillota bacterium. Lineage (GTDB taxonomy): Bacteria > Bacillota > UBA4882 > UBA8346 > UBA8346 > JAEYPR01. The sequence goes on from JAEZFP010000034.1 coordinate 18,505, forward strand.
TTTGAACTCCCGTTCCACCACCTCAAGCCGTTGCCCCAAGGACAATTGGGGGCGGGTCTTCCGGAACTCGGCCGGGGTGATGCCGAACTTGCCCTTAAATTTACGGGTGAAGGCTTCGTGGGACTCATACCCCAAATCCAAAGCGAGATCAATGATCCGCTTCGGGGTTGTCGCGAGCATCCGGGCGGCCTCAGCCATTTTGCGGTTGTCGATGTATTCCTTGACGTTTTGTTTGGTCAGCGCTTTGAAGATACGGGTGAAATAAAACTTGGAGATATGGTGTTGGGCAGCCAGTTCGGCGACGGACAGGTTCCGGTCGAGCCGGTCTTCGATATAGGCGATGGCCTCATTGACCAGGTTGAAGTAGTTCATTGGCGTTCCTTTCCCGTTGTTGCCGATATGCCCCGTTGCGCTCCGCTGCATTTTTTAAAGCTCTTGGAAAATTGCAGCGGGTGGTCATACCCCACCGAACGGGCGAGATCGCCGATTGACAACGGCCGGCTTTGGCGATCCGGAACCGCTTCAGGCCGACGTCGGCCGCCAACTGCTGAAAGTTTTAATATTGACGCATCATTTACAACTTCGAATATCACAACGTATTGTTCATCGCAAATTATATTCCGCCCAGGTTGTGGCGACCACCAACCGGATTGAAGCGTTGCTTAGCAATAACCCATCAGTTCCCGGACGGCCTGGGAAGCGGCCGGGGACCGTAACGCCGCCAACAATTGCAACGCGACTTCGACCGCGGTTGACGGGCACCACGAGGTGATCAATCTGCCATCCATCACGACCGGTTGGTTGACCACCGTTACGCCCAACTCAGCCAATTGTTTTTGACGGCGTCCGCCGCGCAAATGATAGGTGGTGCCTTTTTTACCAACCAGCACCCCGCTTTTGGCCAACGGCAACGCGCCGACGCAAATCGTGGCGACCCATTTGCCGGCTTCGTGAAACTGCCGGATCAACGCTAAAAATTGCGGTTGATAGGCATCCTCGTAAAAGCCCCATTCCTCAAAACCGCCGGGAATAGCCAACGCGTCATAATCCGCAACATCGACTTGGTCAAGCAATCGGTCAACCCCAATCGTCACATTGAAGGCGCTTGTCACTTCCTTCGTAAAAGCGCATGTATCGACCGTCACGTCACCCTGGTGGTAGTGACGGTCCCAGCCGAAAACATCGACAAACGCGCTCAACTCAGTGACCTCAACTCCCCGGGCCAACAAAAGCAGTATTTTCATGATCATCCTCCTGCAATTTTTCCCGTCAACGATGGTGTTTCGTTATCAATCATGCTATCATAAGAACAATTATCAGTAAAATTGAAAGATTGAATGACCGAATTCAATACTTTTGAAGATAGGAGCGTCGCCCGATGGAACTTCGACAGTTAAAAACCTTCACCGTGATCACCCGAACCGGCAGTTTCACCAAAGCCGCCGAACAACTGGGATATGCGCAATCATCGGTCACCACCCACATCCACGCCTTAGAGTCGGAGCTGGGGGTGGAATTGTTTGATCGTTTCGGTCCGAGAACCGGGTTGACGCTTGAGGGAAAGAAACTGCTCGGTTACGCCGAGCAAGTGCTCCGGTTGATCGACGAAGCCCAAGCGGCCATCTCCCCCGAGGCCGAACCCCAGGGCGCCCTAACGATTGGCGCCGGGGAGTCGCTTGCCACCCATCGCCTGCCCCACCTGTTGCGGGAATACCGTCGGCGGTATCCCAAAGTCGAATTGGTTTTCAAGAATGCCAACTGCACAATACTCCGGGAAATGCTGCGCCGGAACGAAATTGACGCCGCATTTTTTATCGACCGTCCGCTCAATGAGCCGGATTTAATCGTTACCACTTTATCCCCGGAAAAAATGGTGTTACTCACCTCACGCCACCATCGTTTGCGCCGGGACCAATGGAACTTTCCCGCCGATCTGGCCGGCGAATGTCTGATCCTCACCGAACCCGGTTGCAGTTACCGCGCCAGTATCGAAACGATCCTGTCCCAACATCAAGTGCATCCGGCCTCAACCTTAGAAATTTCAGGGATCGAATCCATTAAACAAATGGTCTTGCACGACCTCGGCGTCGCCGTTCTGCCGGCCTTCGTGGCGGAGCGGGAGCTTGAAGCTTCCAGTCTCGTTGCGGTGGATATTGCCGGATCCCAACTGGATTACTGGATTCAGTTCGCCTACCACAAAAACAAGTGGCGTTCACCGGCCTTACGGGAGTTGATCGCCGTGACCGAAGCGCTGTTTTTGCAGGGGAGCGGGAGCCAATCAATGGCTGCTGATTAGCCTTAGTTTGATTTTAAAATCAGGACTTCGGTGGGTTCCAACGTTGCCCCTCCCACTACCCGTTTACCCGTGATCAAATCCCGGTAATTTCCTTCCGGCAACAGGACCGCCGCCGGGCGGTCATTATGATTCATTACAAACAGGTAAGCTTGACCGTCCTTGACCCGTTTAACCGCTTCCACGCCTTGCGGAACATTGAGGGTGGGGATGATCTCCCGCGCCACGCAAAGCGTTTGGATGAACTTCCGGTAAAAGGCCGGTTCCGGTTGGGTGGCGATATAATAAGCTAACCCGGCTTGGAAACGGTTCACCGTAACCGCGGCCGAACCGGAATAGTAATCCTCGGTAAATTCGGCGACCGCCGTCGCGGTATCAAGCTTCACAATATCACACCAGTGCCGGCAACGGTACTCCCCGTTCAAGACGCAGATGGGCTCATTGATCCGCAACCCGTTGGACATCTGCGGTTCCAACGCGTCAAACTCCGCCACCCGCAAACCGAGGACCGCTTGAAGCGGTCCGGTATATCCCTCCGGGAAAAACCCGCCCGTCGCGTCGACTATCCCGCTAAAACAGGTGGTGACGAAGGTTCCGCCTTCCGCCACATACCGTTCGATCCGTTCCGCGACGCCCGGTTTGACCATGTATAGCAACGGCGCGATCACCAGTTGGTAAGGTTTGAGGTCGGCCGTGGCCGCAACAAACCGCACCGGGATGTTCATGGCGAACAACGGCTCGTAAAAGTTCCGGATCTGTTCGAGATATTGCAACGCGACACTGGGTTGCTGCTCGAACTCCACCGCCCACCAGTTCTCATAGTCAAAGACGATCGCCACTTGCGCCGGAACGGTCGCGTCGAGCAGTTCAGCCAATCCGGCCAGTTCGTTGCCGAGTTGGACCACTTCCCGGTAGACGCGGGACTGTTCGTCGCCCCAAGCGTTAATCATGGCGCTATGGAATTTCTCGGCTCCTTTGCGGGATTGCCGCCACTGAAAAAACATGATCCCGTCGGCGCCGCGGGCCAAGGCCTGATAACTCCAGAGCCGCATCACCCCGGGACGCTTATTGGGATTGTACGACCGCCAATTCACTTGACTTGGCGCTTGCTCCATCAACACGAACGGTTGGCCGTCCTTCAACCCGCGCATCAGGTCATGGTTGAACGCGGCCCAAGCCGGATTGCCCTCCGGCGCCGGATTGGGGTAACTGTCCCAGGAGACCACGTCCAGCGGCTCCGCCCATTGGAAATAGTCCAACGGCTTGAAGTCGCCCATGAAATTGGTGGTCACCGGGATGGTCGGGGTGATCTCCTTCAGGATCGCCAATTCCGCTTGGCAGCAACCGAACAGACTGTCCGACATAAAACGTTGGTAATCAAGGACCTGGCCCGGGTTGGCAAAGGTCGAAGTGCGCCGCGGCGGAATAATCTCCGGCCATTGATAATACGTTTGACTCCAAAAGTCGGTACCCCAGGCTTCATTAACCCGCGCCACCGAACCGTAGCGTTGTTGCAGCCACTTCCGGAAGGCCAAAGCGCAGTTGTCGCAGTAACAAACCGCCGTATGACAGGCGTATTCATTGTTGATATGCCACATGACCAACGCGGGATGGTTCCGATACCGCTCGGCCAATCGCCGGACCAACGCCTGATTGAGCCGGCGGTAGGTCGGGCTGTTGGGACAGTACGACTGACGCGAGCCATGACTGATGCGATTGCCGTGTTGATCCACGGGCAAGACGTCGGGGTAGTTCACCGAGACCCAGGCCGGTTGACTGGCGCTGGCGGTCGCCAAATCGGCAAAGATGCCGTGAGCCGCCAGTTTATCAAGCAACCGGTCCAGCCAATCAAAACAATAGGTCCGCTCATCCGGCTGGAGCGTAGCCCAACTAAAAATGGCGATACTGACCAGGTTGACGCCGGCCTGTTTCATCAGGCGCATGTCTTCGTCCCAGACCGCTTCCGGCCATTGTTCGGGGTTATAATCACCGCCGTAGAAGATCTTGGGTAAACGCGGATTGATCAATGAAACTCCTCCGTTTCCAATTGCGGATGATTGTCAAAAACACATTATCTCTATGTTGCAATAAGTTGCGCCAATATGCAATGGCTTTTCTTCATCTGTTTTCGCTTTTTTTACGACTCGGCTATCGCCGCAACGCACGTGGCGCTTTCGATTGCAGGCTCCAAGCCAAATTCCTCTTGATTTTGGAATGTAATTGGAAAGCAATGCGTGGTTATTGCAAATTGTAAGAATTTCTTAGCATTAATGGAACTTTTTGTTTATGTTTCAGGTTTACCATACTGATAGACGATATCTTTGATTATGAAATAGGCGGGAGGTTCTTCATGATCCAAATGAAACACCGATTTTGGTTGGGGGTTTGTGTTCTTTTCCTAATGTTGACGGGGAATCTTTGGGCGCTATCCGACACCGCTCCGCAGTTGCCCGAGGGCGAACCGCTCCTTGCCGCAACTTGCATGGTTCCGTTTAAGCTATGTAATAACAATATTTTTGTAACAGCCAGAATAAACGACGACCCTACCGAATATCGTTTCCTGGTGGATACCGGCGCGCCGAATGTTGTCAGCGCCAAAGTCGCTGCGGCGCTCCGGTTGGAAAAGGTCACGGAGTTGACAGCGGTGGATTCGGCGGGAAATAGTCAAGCGACCCGCCTGGTCTCGATCAAAAAACTGCGGCTAGGCGATGCAACGGTAAACAATAGCTTCGCCTTGGTTAACGATTTTCAAACTTTTGCGAAGATCGGATTGGAGATTGACGGTTTTATCGGCAGCAACTTTTTAAAATTCTTCAAAGTCACCATTGATTATCAACTGCAACAACTGACCTTTGCCCAATCGACCGGGAAAACCGCCGGACCCGGCGCCGTAATTACCTTAGCGATGAACGACATCGGACAAATTCATACCCTCGGCAATATTCCGGGAAGCGCCCAACCGCTGCCATTACAGATCGATACCGGCGCCAGCGGCAACTGCTATCTGCTCGTGCCGGAAACCCTGTATCAACAAATGCCGGAGGCGTTTAGCGAAACTGTGATCAATTGTCTCGGTCGACAATCCAGCGGGTTGTTCGGTCAGAGCGCTGTCAGTCGGATTACCCGCATCAAAAAACTACAAATCGGCGGGTTGAACCTGCAAAATCTACCCGTTCAAGTTACCGGCGGCAACATGGTCAACCTTTGCAACCGGTTTCTAACCCATTTTACGGTTACCATCGATTATCCCGCGGCCACATTACGTTTAATTCCCAATCCCAACGCCCCGATTAGCGATAATCTCTTGAGTTACGGGTTCGCATACGGTCAAAACGAAACCGGGCAACCGGAGATTGAATTTATCTGGGAAAACTCTCCCGCCGCCAAAGCCGGCGTCAAACCGGGCGACCGGATCGCGAAGCTTGCCGCAGCCGGGAAGGATCTGCCATTTGCGGAATGGTACTCGGCCATCAGTAATCCGGAAATAACGATGCTGCAATTAAGTGTGGCGAATTCATCGGGAATCAAAAACTTGATTTTAAAGAAGGCTCTTTTGTTGCAAGCGGTCAAGCCGGAATGAGCGGCGGAGACGGGAACGGCATCTTGCATTACAGCAATTACCAAGCGCTAGTAATCTATGAGCGACGATTCCTACTAACCGTCCCAACCAATCCGTCAAAAAATTTCCCGCATTGCGGTATTTTCCTTACCATGAATATTATGGTATCATTTGGATAAGGGCATTGCATCAACCCTTATTTCCGAGGCGCTGGGAGGAGCGTGAACGTTAGACAATGGCGAATGAAAAATCCTGCGGCGCGGTGGTGTTTCGCCAAACCGCTTCCGGAATCGAATTTGTGGCGGTTCAAAGCAAAGCCAACGGTCATTGGGGATTTCCCAAAGGTCATGTCGAAGCGGGAGAAAACGAAACGGAAACCGCCGTGCGCGAAGTGTTCGAGGAAACCGGCTTACGGATTACGCTCCTTTTGGGATTTCGCAACAAAATCGTGTATCCGTTGCCGGGCGGTCCGACCAAGGAAGTGGTTTATTTCCTGGGCCAGGCAACCGCGGACCCCGTTCAGCTTGCCCCAGCGGGAATGCATGAGTGTATCTGGCTAAGCTATCCCCAAATGCGCGAATTTTTGACCTATCAAAGTTCGAAGGAGATTTTAAGAGCGGCGCGGCTGTTTTTGGACAACCGGCAGTGTGTGGTCAACGACCATCCGAATAACGGCTGAATTTGCAACATAATCTCCGTTCCGGGCAAGGAAACGCCGCCAAACCGTCGAAATCGTATTGTCATTATCAGCAAATATTACAAACAGGAGACTCAATGAGCATCAGAAGACTAGAAGAAAAAGATCTCGCGACGTTAAGTGCCCGGTTATGGACCAACGCCTTTCCCGGCGAAGGGATTGGCGGGGAAGCAATTGAAGCAAGAAAGGATTTTGCCAACCTCATCATCAACAAACTGCCGGAATTCAATCTATACGGGAAATTTGACGAAGACAGGCTCTGCGGCGCGCTCGTGCTGACCGATTATACGGTCAATTTACATTCCGCCGCCAAAACAACCATGGGTGGCTTGAGGGCGCTTTCCGTCGATTTATTGCATAAAAAAGAACAGATCGCGCTGGAACTGATGCAGTTCGCTTGCAACCATTACCGGGAAAACGGCGCGTGTTGCGTCGCTTTATATCCCTTCCAAACCGATTTCTATCGTAAAATGGGGTTTGGTTACGGTACGACGCTTCGGGAATATGAAATCGCTCCCCAGTCCATTCCCAACTATCGTTCCAAAGCACATCTCGTTTATTGGGAAAACAATCACGAAAAAAAAGCGATTTTAGATTGCTATCAACGCGTAGTCGACAAAAATCACGGCATGTTTCATAAGCTGGGGCCGGATATTTACAAGTTGTTTGGCCCGGAAACGCGAGTCGTCGCTTATCAGCGGTCGGGAAAAGTCGAAGGCTATCTTCATTTCTCGTTTAAGGTTACTCCTGAACGCCAAAACCGTCTGTTAATACACGAAATGATCTACGAAACCCCCGACGCTTTTCAGGAACTATGCACTTTCTTGCATACTCAAGCCGATCAATTTGCAGCGATCGTCTTCTTGACGCAAGATGAATATCTGCATTACAACTTTACCAATCCCGCTCATAGCTTCCGAAGTTCTTGCCACCCCGAAAATATCCCTTTTTGCATAGCGTCGGTCGGCATGATGTACCGGATTATCGACGTCAAACGCTACTTTGAAATCCTTGGTAACTATAATTTCAACAACCAAACTTGCCGGTTGAAGATTCAGATTAATGACAGCCTCTTCGCTCCCAATCATGGGAGCACTGTAATTCATTTTACCGAGGGGCTGGCGACGTTTTCCGACGCTCCCCAATTCGACACGGAAATTACCCTTGATGTCGCCAACTTCTCCTCGTTGGCCATGGGCGCCGTCGACTTTCGAACCTTACTCCATTACGGGCTTGCTTCCATTTCCCAGCCAAACGCTGCCGAAACCGTTGCCCGAATTTTCCGGTTTCCTGATAAGCCGGTCTGTAGCACATTCTTTTAAAATTACATAATGATTATTTTACAGTGTCTATTGATAACCACTTATCCACAGGAATAGATCGTTTACTCACGGAAATAGATGAGTTATTAACAAAAATAGTATCGTTATTCACAGAAAGAGATCGTTTTGTGAATAACGTGGATCAGTTATCCACAGAAAGAGATCGTTTTGTTAATAACGTAGCTGAGTTATTCACAAAAAGAGATCGTTTTGTTAGTAACGTAGCTGAGTTATTCACAAAAAGAGATCGTTTTGTTAGTAACGTAGCTGAGTTATTCACAAAAAGAGATCGTTTTGTTAGTAACGTAGATCAGTTATTCACAAAAAAGGATCGTTGAGCGACTCAATGATCTCTTTTTGTGACCCAAGGGGCTAAGTTATCCACAGGCGGGGATTGGCGGGCGGTTTACCGCAAT
>JAEZFP010000035.1 GCA_023417475.1 Bacillota bacterium
ACGATCAGTCTCTTCTTAAAATTCTTTATTTGGTTACTATGGATGTGACTAAGTCCTGGACTCGCTCCGTCCTGGATTGGAAGTCCATTCTCGCACAACTTTCGATCCTCTTCGAGGATCGGTTAAATAAATATCTTATTTAATTTTCCGGTTTACACAAAATTCTTGACACAACCGAGGCAGTGGGCTAGGTGTCCAAGGATGCGCAGTCGTCGAGCAAGGATGCGCAGTCGTCGAGCAAGGATGCGCGGTCGTTGAGCAAGTTATTTTCGGCCCTGACGGTCGTTGCGGGTGGCCGCCGGAAACGTGTATCGAAACGTCGTTTATTGCAACAATCGTCTTAAGCCATTCTAAAATCCTCCGATAATAAAAACAGGAGGCGCGACTGAAAAACAGCTAAGAAATATGCGTAAGGCGGGGAAAACGATTGAAAATCACGGACGAAATGTTGGTCAAAGCCATGGAGAAGGCGATCGAATTTGAACTCATCCCAAAAGAAAGCCCGTTAGAACAGTATGAACTCTACTGGGGTAAGCTGAGAAAGATCCTCGAAGCCGCATTGGGTCACTCGCTGACTCCTCACTGACCGGGCGGTAGCCACACTATGACTGGAAAGAGGCTGTTGCAAATGAAGCAGAAAGTTGCGACAGCCTCTTTTTGTTGGCTTTCACAGGGCCCTTATTTCCGGGAAACGCCGCAACGCTAAAGGCGATCGGCAGGATGCCAATCGCCTTTGCAATACGATCGAATCGGTAGGTGTTCCCGGCACTTAGTACTTCTCAAAATCAAAATCATTCAGATTGACGCGCGTTTTGACGGGATGATTCCGGTTGCCGCTTTGCCTGGGGCCTTGCGCGTCCGGTTCGGACAGATTGTGATCGCGGTTCAATTTAAACCGGGTCACCATATTGCGGAGTAACGCGGCTTGGCCGGAGAGTTCCTGGCTGGCGGCGGCACTTTCTTCGGCGGTGGCCGAGTTGTTTTGGATCACCAAAGCGATTTGGGAGATCCCTTGATTGCATTCGGTGATGCCGCTGGCCTGTTGATTGGAAGCGGTGGCGATCTCGCTGACCAAACCGGCCATCCGCGCCACGTCGGTGACAATATGACCGAGCGCGTCAGCGGTGGTGTCGGCGATCTTCATCCCGTCCGCCACTTTTTTGATCGACCCTTCAATCAACGCGGTTGTCTCTTTGGCCGCGTTGGCGCTACGCGCGGCGAGATTGCGCACTTCTTCGGCAACCACCGCAAACCCCCGGCCGTGTTGTCCGGCGCGCGCGGCTTCCACTGCGGCGTTTAGGGCGAGAAGGTTGGTTTGGAACGCGATCTCGTCAATAACTTTGATGATCCGTGAAATGTCGGCGGAAGAGTTGTTAATCTCCGTCATTGCATTGAGCATTCCCTGCATCTGGTCATTGCCTTTGACGGCGTTATCCTTGGCGGTGACCGCCAGCTCATTGGCCTGGTTGGCGTTTAAAGCGTTCTGTTTGGTCTGAGCGGCGATCCCCGACATGGTGGAGTTCAATTCTTCGATGGTCGAAGCCTGTTCGGTGGTGCCTTGGGACAACGCCTGGCTGGCGGTGGCGACCTGGCCGGAGCCGACCGCCACTTGATCGGCGGCGGCGGTGATCTGATTTAGGATCTGATGATTGGTCTTCACCATTTCATTGAGTTTGATCCCCAGTAAATCGTGGTCCGACTTGACGCGCACCGCGACGGTCAGGTCGCCTTCGGCAATCTGTTGAACCGCCAGGGCCTGTTCGCGGATGTTCTCAATCATTTTCCCGAAGGATTGCATTAAGACTCCGATTTCGTCGCTGGTTTTGACCGCGACATTGACGTTAATGTCGCCCGCCGCCAGACGGTCGGCCGCTGCGGCCAATTGGGCAACCGGTTTGCTGATCATTTTTGAAATCGCTAGTCCGAGGCCGACGGAGACAACCATCCCGAACAAGACGATAATAATCATGTTGACGGTCGCTTGATTAGCAATGCGCACATTGGAATCGGCCGCCGTTTTGGCGTCGGCGGTCTGGAGCTCCACCATCGTATTAATGGTGTCCATATAGGCCTTGACGCTGTTTTGATAGGCTTCGCTGGTCGCATAGACGAAGATCAGTTGCTTGTCGGTGGTGTTGCGCGCCATCGCGATCAATTTTTCAAGGTGTTTTAGGTACTCGACCCGGGTGGCTTGATACTCCGCCAATACCCGTAAATTATTCGCTCCAAGCACCTTTTTTTGGTAGGTGTCGATTAATTGGCCGATTTGATTGCGGTAATCCTGAATCTTTTGAATCTCGGCCTCGATTTTTGGCGGTTCGGTGTAGATGATTAGGTAAAGCGACGATACGCGAATACGTTGAAATAGCGAGGCGATCTGACCGATTCGCGCCAACGGGACCGCGTTGTTTTCATACAATTGATGATCCGCTGTTTTAATCCGGTGGATATTGGTGATGCCGGTGAATCCGACCACCCCCGCGATGACCGCGACGATCAAGAATCCCACCATCAGTTTGATGCCGATTTTCAAGTTGCCGAACCATTTCATCGAAGTGACCTCCTTATCATGTTTGCAATGGTTTTTTATCCATCAGTACCTAAATGAAGATACATAATGTAATTGGTAATAAATTATCTAACCAGAGAAATATTAAACTAGGTTACATATAATATCGTCAGCTTGAGTATTTTCTTAACATGAAAATTGCGACATTTTCGATAAAAAAATCTTTCGGCAGTTTTTGCGTGAATGACGGCGTTGTCGGGGGTGCTAAGGGAATAACAAAAAGAGGCTATCGCTCACTAAAAATGTAGTTTTGCGCCAACCCCGTTTTCATTTTCATAAATTAGCCGTAATGGCTATACGTATAATGATACGCATAAAAACCTTTACACGTGTTACGATACGTGTTATAATTAAAATGTCAGGAGGTGATAACAATAAATGAAGTCCTATTCTTCCAGGGAAATAATTCAAATACTAATTGATGACGGTTGGCATTTGGAAAGGGTAAGAGGGGACCACCACCAATTTAAACACCCAACTAAAAAAGGTCTGATTACCGTAACCCACCCCAAAAAAGATATGCCAATCGGGACAGTAAAGAAAATTTTCAGGGATGCCGAGCTAGTAATTCACTAGCCCAGCACTCCTAATTAAATATATAGAGAGAAAAAGGAAAACAAATGGAGGATTATAAAAAAATGAGGGATAGATATTTTTTCCCAGCAATTTTTGAAGTTGCCGACGATGGAATTTCAATCGAATTTCCCGATCTTTCTGGTTGTCTGCCTTGCGGTTCTACGACGGAAGAAGCTATTAACAACGCCAAGGAAGCTATGGCCCTGCATCTTTACGCTATGGAAGAAGATGGCGATCCCATTCCAGAACCTATTGAAATAACCAAATTGAAACTTGCAGATAATCAGTTTGTTGCTATGATCGAGGCTTGGATGCCCCCTTTTCGGGACGAAATGAGAAATAAAGCGGTTAAGAAAACGCTTACTATTCCTAAGTGGCTGGATGATGTGGCCACTGAGAAAGGGGTTAATTTTTCTCATATATTACAGGATGCACTTAAAGAATATTTGGGAATTAACAAATAACCAAACAAATGTATAAAAAAAATGCTTAAACCCGGGTTAACCGGGTTTATTTTCTGCTTCGTATTTCATTAATAAATCCTAATAAAAATAACGCCTGTCAAATAACTGTCTCAAATCAGAAAATAAAAAATCCCGGTTGCCCGGGAATCGTTGATTTTATTGGTGCCGAAGATCGGACTCGAACCGATACGCTTTTAAGGGCGGTGGATTTTGAGTCCACTGCGTCTGCCATTCCGCCACTTCGGCACGTGCGTCATTCGCGTAAAGATATATTAACACACGGCTAAGTGATTTTCAAGAGTTTATTTGCAACCATTTTTTGTTAGTGAGAAAAATCGCCCGATTGGTTGATATCGCTCCAAATGTTTATTAAGCGGGACCAATCCGGAGTTTTATGGTGTGAAATTGCGCGTATAGGCAATTATGCCGTTAAAATTTGTATGCTAAACCGAGGGTGGCGCCGGAGAAACTAACTTTTTTGAGATCGCTCGGGATCCAGTTGGGTCCCAGATCAAAGCTGTGATTATAGTAACCCGCGGTCAGGCTTAGATTTTTGACGACTTCATATTGGAACCGCGCTTGATACGTCAGATAGTTTTCCGCATCAACACTGAAGATCCCGCTTTGATATTTAGCGGACGGGCCGTAGTCTACCGTCAGATTGAAGGCGGCCTTGTCGTTGAATTGGTAAGCGGCGTCAAGCCCAAACACGGCGGTGTCGATATCGCCGGTGAGCAGACCGATCTCGGCGATATCAATGATTTTAACATCGTCTTGCCGGAGCCCGGCGGTCAAATCCAGTTGGAAATTAGCGGCTTTAACAACGGCGTATCCCGCTTTGAGGCTATATCCGTCGAGTTTCGGCTTGACGGTGATCGGACCATAGGTCAATAAGGTGTCGCTGGAACCGTGGTAGGCGCTAAACTCTAGTTTCCAGCGGTCCAACGGCACCGCCACGGTAAGGTTGGTTAGCGAGGCGTCTTCTTTTTCGCCGACAATTTTGGCGTCGCCGCCGACCGTACTGTCCAAATAAACAGTGGCTCCCAAAGCGTAGGTGGCTGTGCCGAAGACCAGCAGCAACAGCAGTGCGATGACTAAACCCTTTTTCAACGCAAATTCCTCCTTAAAAATTGTTTTAGTCATCAAGTATTCGTTGGAGCTTGGGCATATGTGATAAAAATCGCGAATTGTCGTGGGTAATATTTCCAGGCGGTGATTCATCCCGGTGAGTTGGGGCAAGCAAAGAATGAAAAATGGCGGGGCCAATCTCCGCCCAACCAGTACAAGGATCTCAAATAAAAAACCGTCGGTTACGACGGTTGCTCTTTCAGTTTATGGATTTTGATTATTAGGTTTTTCAATCTCCGTTATTTGACAGAACGGAAAAAGCTCCTGAATGACGGCCAACCGCTCCCGGTACGCTTCCGCCAGATGAAAGCGGAGCGTAACCACATCGGTAAAATCAGTTGCGGCCACGGTCGCTTCGATCTGTTGCAACTGGTAGACCAACGAGGCATATTCCGGATAACCGCAGACCAATTCCAGGTGAAGGGTGGGGATTCGCAATACCGACCCGGCGGTCTCCAAGACCGCGGTGGCGGATTGGCCGTAAGCTTCGATTAACCCTCTGACCCCTAGCTTTTTACCACCGAAGTAACGCGTCACAACGACCGCCACATTGGTCAGATTCAGGCGTTGAATCGCTCCAAGGATGGGTTTGCCGGCCGTGCCGCTGGGTTCGCCGTGATCATTAAAATACTCAAAGGGATTTTTTCCGGCGCCGATCCGGTAGGCGAAACAATTATGATTGGCTTGCCCGTGTTCGGCCCGGACCTTGGCAATGAAGGCTTTCGCCGTGAGTTCATCTTCGACCTCCAGGCAATGACCGATAAAACGGGAACGCTCAATCACCACTAAAGCGGTCGCGGGGGTTTGTACTGTCCAATAACCGTTTTCCATAACAAAAGTATACCATAACCAAGCCTATCCGGATAGATTCCGCGGTTTAGGGCCGGATCGTAATCTCCCAGGGTTTGGAACGGGGGTTGTCATTCGAACGGAGCAGTCCGACCAGTTGATATGGGCCGGGTTTCAAGGCGGCGGGCAATGTTTTGGGATCAAGCTTGGCTACATAGATTTGGGGTTGGGCGGGTTCCAAGACGATTTGCGCCAACGCTTGGGCAAACATGCGTCCTTGCGACCAGCGCCAAACGATTTGCTCATTTTGGCACAAGTAGATGTCAAATTGTTGACTGGTTGGCGTGGTCAAACGAAGCGGCGACGTTCCTTGGTTCAAAACTACCAAGGCGATGGCGATCACTTCATGGGATTGGTAGGCCGGTTTATCGGTACGGACAGTCAGAAAAAGCTCCGGCGGAGCCGACGCGGCCGATCCGGTTTCAGCGACACCGGTCGCAAGAAGCAGCAACGGGAGGGTAAACCACCATAAGCTACGCATTCATTTGGCCTCGCTTTCAATATCTTTGACAACCACGATTTAGGCGACGTACAAGTGGGAAGAATAATTCCGGAAAGCGAATGACGGAAAATGAAATAAGCCAATTTGCTTCAATTCAACAAGATAGAGGAGAAAAAATGAAATTGTTGAATTAATAGATCCGGAATGATCTTCATCATACACCTTTTTTGGCGCTGAATCTATCATAATGATTGGAACCGGCAAATGTGTGGAATGAAGAATCCATCATTAAAATCGAAATTGATGGTGAATTGTGATGAAAAAGCAATATGACGTGGTGATTATCGGCGCCGGACCGGCCGGAATATTTGCCGCTTTGGAACTGGCCGAAAAGTCGGCCCTGAAAGTGGCGATTCTGGAAAAAGGACGCAATCTGGATCAGCGGAGTTGCCCGTCGAAAGAGCGGAAGGTTGCCTGTACCCAATGCGCCCCTTGTTCCATTACGTGCGGTTGGGGCGGCGCCGGCGCGTTCAGCGATGGAAAATTAACGCTCTCAACCGAAGTGGGCGGATTTTTGGACGATTATATCGCCAAGGAAAAGTTGCATAAATTAATCCGCGAAGTCGACGATGTTTATCTTAAGTTCGGCGCTCCGCCCGAAATTTACGGCACCGATGAAGAGGCGATCGCCCGGATTGAAAAGAAAGCGGTCCTCGCCGACTTGCGGTTGATTCCCTCCCGCATTCGCCATCTTGGGACCGGCCGGACCCGGACCGTCCTGCAGGCGATGCAAGATCACCTGCGCGCCAAAGGAGTTGAAATCGTCACCGGGGAAGAGACCGCGGCATTGATCGTTGAAAACGGTCAGATCAAAGGGGTACGCACCAAAAAAGGCGACGAGTTGCTGGGCCGTTACGTGATTGCCGGACCCGGCCGGGAAGGCTCGGACTGGCTGGTTCATGAGGCGAACCGTTTAAAACTGCGATCCATGGTCAATCCGGTGGATATCGGAGTCCGGGTGGAGATTCCGGCCGAAGTATTGGAAGAAATGACGGCCACCATCTTTGAGACCAAATTTATCTATTATTCGAAAACTTTTGAGGATAAAGTCCGGACATTCTGCATGTGTCCCCACGGCGAAGTCGTGATGGAGAACACCGACGGCTTAATGACCGTTAACGGGCATAGTCACGCCGAACGGAAAACGGCCAACACCAACTTTTCGCTATTGGTTAGTAAAACCTTTACCCAGCCGTTCCATGAACCGATCACCTACGGGCGGCATATTGCGGGTCTGGCCAATCTGTTGGGCGGCGGCGTCATCGTGCAACGGTTGGGCGATCTCCATAACGGTCGCCGGACCACCATCGAGCGGTTAAAGAAAGGATTGGTCAAACCGACGTTGGAGGAAGCGACTCCCGGCGACTTGAGTTTGGTGCTGCCTTATCGCCACTTGTTGGCCATCTCGGAGATGCTGAAGGCCTTGGACGCGATTGCGCCGGGGATTAATTCCCGGAATACTTTACTATATGGCGTTGAAGTCAAATTTTATTCCTCGCGTTTGCAAGTGCGGAGCAACCTGGAGACGGAGATCCCCAATCTCTATGCGGTCGGGGACGGGGCGGGAGTGACCCGGGGGCTGATGCAAGCTTCGATCTCGGGAGTTATGGCGGCCCGCGACATCATTCATAAGGGATGAATTTGCTGAAAATTTGGAGGTTTTATGGATCAAGTAGTTTTAAAGGGTGGAAAAGATAAACGGATTCGTTCCGGTCACCTTTGGATTTATCAAGGGGAGATCGGGATTATCGGGATCGGCGTCAAATCCGGCGAGGTTGTGGAAGTGCTGGATAATCGCGGCCGTTTCTTAGGTTTGGGCTATTACAACCATTCATCGAAAATTGCGGTCCGGCTGTTGACGACCAATCGTGAAACCATCGACGCGGCTTTTTTTCGGCGGCGTCTCGAACAAGCGCTCGCTTATCGGCAACGGGTGCAACCGGCAGCCACCTGTTACCGGTTGGTATACGGCGAAGGAGATCTCCTGCCCGGGTTGGTGGTCGATCGCTTCGAAGATTACCTGGTGGTTCAGTTTCTAACTATGGGAATGGATGTCAACCGCGACTTAATCATCAACCTGCTGGTGGAGCTGTGCCAACCGCGTGGAATTATTGAACGGAGCGATCTTTCGGTCCGGCACTTGGAGGATCTGCCGGAACGTGCGGGTTGCGTATACGGCGAATGTCCGAATTCGTTGCTGATCCGCGATAACGGTCTGCAATTTCGGGTCAACCTTCTGGAAGGTCAAAAGACCGGATATTTTTTGGATCAATCCGCTAACCGGGCGACCCTCGCCCAATATGCCAAAGACCGGAAAGTTCTGGACTGTTTTTGCCATGTGGGCAGTTTTGCGATTCATGCCGCCGCCTACGGCGCGGCGTCGGTTTTGGGAGTTGATATTTCCGAAGAGGCGACCGCGTTGGCGACGGAAAATGCCAGACTCAACGGTTTGGAAGCACACTGCCGGTTTAAGACGGCCAACGCTTTTGATTTTCTCCGTGAACAGGTTAGTAAGAAAGAAAGTTATGATCTGGTCATACTCGACCCGCCCGCCTTTACCAAGAGCAAACAAGCGTTGGAAGGCGCAATCCGGGGTTATAAGGAGATTAATCTCCGTGGTTTGCGACTGTTGCAACCGGGTGGGATCTTCGTCACCTGTTCCTGTTCGCACCACTTGCATCCGGAACTGTTTTGGGATATCGTCAATGTGGCGGCCATGGATGCAAAACGACGCATCCGTTTGATCGAACGGCGCACCCAAGGGCTTGACCACCCGATCCTGGTGGGAGTTCCGGAAACGGAATATCTAAAATATTTCATCTTTGAAGTCATACAATAGTCACCAACGAATCAAGAGGATGCTTTCGGCATCCTCTTTTTTAAACCGTTAAAAAGTCGTTCGGGAAGAAACCGGCGAGCGTTATTTCCCAAATCAAGGAAAGTAATTTCGACATTGAATTGAAGAGCGAATTGTTTAAATGTAAAATATTGGGTTTTTTAGTTGAACTTATCCACACTATTAACAGGATTATCCACATTTTGAAGTGATGATGGCATTTTTAACAGCTAAATATCAAAGATATTAAAAGTTTTTGACGGTATGGCGGTTTCGATTTTCGACATGACTTTGGAAACCTGAATTTAGCTTGAGGTTTTTCGTGAATCTAAATTTGCTTGATTTGAAAAAATCGTCCTCGGGATGTGGATAAAAAGATCAAGTCTGTGGAAAAGTTATTGAAAACCGTTCTAAACGATTTAAAAAGTCAAATAACACGTGGGTTGTCTGACAACTGCTATTTCAGGGTCAATTAGATAAAACAAAGAAGGGTGGGAGAGTGAAGCGTATGGTGATGTTGAAGGTGATTTTATCGCTTGTGGGTATATTTGCAGTGCTTAGATTGATAATTTGGGTCAAAAGTGAGATAAAACAACACCCATCAAATTAAATTTTAATTTAGAATCATAAAAAGGAGGCATTTCTTTCATAATGCCTCCTTTTAAGTGTATAGTTTGTCCTATATCGGCTCGGCAAAAAGAATCAATTAGCCAGTAATTGGACTTTCAATAAGTGTTGAAAATTGAAATTCATGAAAATGGTCGTCATCGAGTGTTGTTATAAATTTGAAAAAGTGAATGTGTTTGTTATTACCTACTGGGACAGGAGGACCGCTTATAGCGGCAACTTCGTGATGGTGATCTGAAAAGAAATCAGTATTGGTAAATACCACATGGACATGGCTATTGTCGATTGGAATGAGTTGACTACTTACTCCCGCAAAGCGATGATTATGTGGCTCCTCTTGAAGCTCGGCCAGTTTGGTGCTGCCCTCGAATTCATGAACGTGAGATTGCATGGAAATCCCCCCTTTCCATGATCATTCTATGATTCGCTGAAACTAAGGTGTTACGATGATTGCATTAACGGTTTTTGTTTCAGGGATTGTTTCATTGAGTATTTAGAATAACACATTGAATTTTTGAATCATTTCGAGTGTTTGCCGTTGACTTATGCCAAAAGCCGAACCCATTACTGTTGATAAGAATATTCCTGTGGAATCGAATATAATGTCTTAGTTAGCGGAGAAAGCTTTGCCTGTTATTCTTTAAGTCAAAGGCAAAGTGGATGATCGCCGCAGATTGAAAACAGTATAAGGTGGACAATTGCCCATGTTTGATTCGAAGCCGAGTTTGACGGCCCAATCGGTGGCCTCGAATATTTTATATTTATCCTCGGATCCGGTGTTTGGCAAATTGATTCCGGCGGAGGCGGTCACGCCGACCCGTTGGTTTTTGGAGGCTACTCCCGGCGGTTTGGGGAAACTTACCGCGGCCTTGGATAACCCACTGTTGCGTTCCTTAGCCCAAGTGGTTGAACAATTATCGGTTCCAGGAATTTCAGTTCATAATGCGGTCCGGAAATGTTGGATCGAGGAACAGGTTCGGGACGCGATTGGCGGCGACATCACGCAAGTGGTCGTATTGGGAGCGGGGTTTGATACCTTGGCCTATCGGCTACACCGGCAATTTTCTGAAGTTTTATGGCTGGAGATCGACCATCCGGCCACATTGCAGGTGAAAAAACGGGCATTCGCCGACCACGAAAAGTTGGGAGAGAACTATCAGCTGGTAGCGAATGATTTTACCAAACAGTCCGTGGCCGATGTGTTGGAAAAGATCAAAGTTTTTAATTACCGGAATAATACGGTCTTTATTATGGAGGGGCTGCTCATGTATCTCCCGGAAAACGAGGTCCGCCGCTTGTTGAAAGCGGTTCACCGCCAGAGCGGTTCCGACAGCCGGATCGTCGGCACCGTCTTGGAAGACAAATCCCGCAACGACCTCGGCGGATTAAATACCCTGAAATTACAGTTGATTGGGGAACCCTACCTATGGCGGATCGCGCCGGAGCAATTTCCCGGTTATTTGCGGGACGTTGGTTACCGGTTGGTCGATTCCCGGCAGGACCGGGAGGTTATTCACCGTTACCTGCCCGATTTATCGGAACAGGTTACGCTACCCGGCGAGGAGTTTTTCTTTACCGCCAAAAAGTAAGGCCTCTATAATAGAGAGTTCGCTATGAAGGCTTGGTTTTGAACGATACGCAAAACCGGGTCTTTTATTTTGGGCGATAAATCGTTACAATTTAAGATGGGTCTCGCTCTTAATGGGGGCGAATCCTCCGCGCGACAAAACGCAAAGACGCAAGAGATTGGCAGCGGAATTCAGGGAAATGACGAGGTTGATAATGGATAAACGGATTCAATTGATCTACGCCGATCGGCAAGGCCGATTGATCGAAGAACCGGATTTGACGGCCGTCGGAATGAACGGTCTCCAAGCGGAGCTAGCGGGGGCGGATTGGATTGACCTGCCGGCGGGCGGCGAAGTGATCCAAATGCCGGGTCGCTTGCCGCTGGGATTTCAGGCGGAGGAAAACGCCTTGGAAGTATTGGACGAAGGGGTGGCGGTGGCGGCGATTTTACCGGTCGGCCATACCCGCACATTATTGCCTGGGTATGAATTGGAAACACAAACGGAATTGCCGCTGTTTGGCTATACCGCCGTGGGCTCTTGCGCAGGGCGCTTGAAGGTGGCGGCAGTGAAGACCGACGCGGATCTAAAGTGGAATCCGGCGTATTATAACACCGGCGATCTGCCGCAGCGCATCGCCAGGCAACGGCAAGAGTTCCCCGACAACCGTATTTTGGAGCAGTTGGCCCGATGCGCCATGGAATATCACTGCCTAACGGCACAGAACATCTTTTATCAACGGTGGGAGGCGGGAATCCCGGTCTCTCCGGTTTGCAACTGCGACTGTTTGGGATGTATCTCTTTACAACCGGCCGAATGTTGTCCCGCCCCGCAAAGCCGGATCCGTTTCGTCCCAAGGCCCCAGGAAGTGGTGGAATTGGCAGTCTCCCACCTGGGGAACGCTGCCGACGCTATCATCAGCTTTGGACAAGGTTGCGAAGGCGAGCCTTCCATGCAGCGGGAACTTTTGGTTGAAGCCATCGCCACGGCGCGGCGTCAGACCGCCAAAGGGACCATCAACATCAACAGCAACGCCGGAAATACCGAAACTATCAAACAGTTGACCGGCGCCGGATTGGACAGTATCCGGGTTAGCCTTTTTTCGGCGCTCCCGGGGGATTACGACTGGTATCATCGGCCTCGCGGCTATGATCTTGCCGACGTGAAAGCCTCTTTACGGCATACTGTGGCCAGCGGAGTGCAAACCGCGCTAAATCTGTTATTTTTCCCGGGCTTCACCAATCAACCCCGGCAGACCGTTGCCTTATACGAGTTACTGGCAGAGACCGGACTCTATCAGGTTCAATTGCGGAATTTGAACCTTGACCCGGAAAAGTTGAATCCGCTGCTGGACACTGCGGAACTGCCCGGCATTCGGCAATGGATCGCCGAATTGCAAAAGAACTTCCCCCAATTGGAGCTTGGTAATTACAGCCGGCCCAAAAATGATTAATAAGCAAAAAATAAGTTTTCGTTACAAAATGACCGCGGTCGCAGTTTGACCGCGGTCATCATTTGTGCTATAATGTGCTGGAATCATACATATAAGGGAGGAAAACTTTTGAAATTCTTTGTTGTTCTCGGTTTGCTGGTTTTATTATTGGTTTCAACGGCTACCGGCGCAATGGCCGCTGCTGTCGGTTATTTGGATATGGTCGCCAATGGGGTGGTTGATCAGGACGCCAATCCGACGCCAACCGGACAAGCGCTTGGTTTGAAAAACGGGCAAGATGACTTGGCAGTCAGCATCATTTCCGCAGGCACAATTATTAACGATAAGTATAAAATCGGGGCCGAGTATGGGATTGGCTCGGTCAAAAAAACCGGGGATGATGAAAATTTAACTCTGCGCAGCATTAAAGTAGGCTATCGTTTGGTTAGTGCGAAAGCGTTTAAATTGGATGCGATTGTTGCTCCGTTAAACATCAACGCCAATCATAGTCAACTGGATACGCTTTTATACGGATTTGACGCGGCACAATACTTCAGTACCAAAATGTTTCTGACGTTATCGTACGTTGTGGGCGACGGGGAGTACCAAAAAGATGGCTTGAAGGACGACAAATCGGTCCCGACGAACCTTTTGCGGATCAAATTCCACTACTTCTTCAATGACAATATCGGTGCGGTTGCCGGTTACACCGGATTAAACTACAAATTTAACAGTATTCACCCAATGGCTGGTAATTTGGGCACCATGGATGTCCACATGGGCGGTCCGACCCTGGGGTTGGTTTATAAATTTTAATTGCCGACTGATTTGAAACCCGCCGTCGAGGCGGGTTTTTTCGGTTTTGAGCAGCTCTTTTTGGCAAGCGAGCGAACCGATAATGATTTTATTGCAAGCCCCCATTCCCTGTGCTATAATATAGAAGTTAATCAGGGCAATTTGGCAAGTGAGGTGACAGTTTTGAAGGAAAGCATCCATCCCCAATTCAATACAGTGAAAGTTACATGCGCCTGTGGTGAATCATTTGAGTCCGGTTCAACCCGGAAAGAAATTCGGGTTGAAATTTGTTCCAAATGCCACCCGTTCTATACTGGCAAACAACGTATCGTCGATAGTGGTGGTCAGGTAGAGAAGTTCCGGAAACGTCTTGAGAAGAAATAAGAACCAACGCAGGCGAGGAGAAATCCTCGCCTGCTATGTAGTATGGGATATTTGGAAAATACTACGCTGTTTGCTAAAACCACTCCAGTTTTTAAAACCAGCAACGCATGAGTCGGAAGCAAACTTTAAAGTCAGGAAGGTGCAAGCATGAAGCAGCAGCCAGAATTCTCCTATGGCGGCCAGGCGGTGATCGAGGGCGTAATGATGCGCGGCCGGGAATACGTAGCCGTAGCGGTGCGTAAAAATAATGGCGAGATCGTAATTAAAAAGGACCCTGTTGGATCAGTGACCCAAAAAATCCCCTTCTTGAAATGGCCGTTTCTCCGGGGTGTAGTCGCACTTTGCGAATCGTTCGGAGTCGGAATCAAAGCATTAATGTTCTCCGCCGATCAGTTTATGGAGGAGGAAGGGGATGAAAAATCCAAACTTTCCGCCGGTGAAAGCACCATGATGATCGCTGTGGCGCTCGCCATGACCATCTTGTTATTTGTAGTCTTGCCGCTTTTGGGCCGGACGTTGATCAGTAAGTTCCTGCCCGATCATTTCTGGGGCAATATCTTTGAAACCATCTTGCGATTCGCAATTTTTATCGGATATATCGTCGCGGTCTCGTTGTTGAAAGATATTCAACGGGTCTTCGCCTACCACGGCGCGGAGCATAAGGTCATCAATGCCTTTGAGGCCAAAAAGGATTTGACGGTGGAGAATGCCAGAGTGTTTACGACCGCCCATCCGCGTTGCGGCACCAGCTTTTTATTGTTTGTCGTAATAATCAGCGCCGTCTTCTTTTCATTTTTACAATTTGACTCCGTCTGGCTCCGGTTAGCGTCCCGGATCGTATTGCTGCCGGTGGTCGCCGGCTTCTCCTATGAAGTGTTGAAATTCACCGGTAGACACCAGGACTTCTTCTTGTGGCGCTGGATGAGCGTTCCCGGGATGTGGCTGCAGAAGTTGACTACCCGGGAACCGGATGATCAACAACTGGAAGTGGCCCTTAACGCGTTGGTAGCGGTGTTGAAGGAAGAAGCGCCGTTGATCGTGGCCGGGCGGAACTTTGCCGCCGAGAAAATTGAGGTTGAGTTGGAGACCGCAACTACCGTTTAATCCCGAGGTGATTGAATGCTCGACAAGATCGAAGCGATTGAAGAAAAATATCATGAATTAAGCAGTCAACTCAGCGATCCGACCGTCATTGCCGATCAGCCGCTCTTTCAGAAGTTGGCCAAAGCGCATGCCGCGCTCGTTGAGTTAGTCGAGGCTTATCAAGAATATAAACGGGTTTTAGCAGATTTGGAGACCGCCGAGGAGATGTTGGCGGAAGAGACCGGCGAGGCCGCTTTGATGTTGAAAGCGGAGATTGCCGACTTGGAAACGGAACAATCCCGGTTGCGGGAACAATTGCGTCTGTTGCTCCTGCCGAAAGACCCCAATGACGAAAAAAACGTCGTAATCGAGATCCGGGCGGGTACCGGCGGCGAAGAAGCCGCGCTGTTCGCCGGGGATCTCTTTCGCATGTATACCCGTTACGCCGAGTCGGTTGGTTGGCGAACCGAGATCCTTAGTATGAGCGACTCGGATTTGGGCGGCTTTAAAGAGATTATCTTCATGATTGAAGGGAATCAGGTTTACAGCCGGATGAAGTTTGAAAGCGGCGTTCATCGGGTCCAACGGGTTCCGGAGACGGAAGCTCAAGGCCGGATTCATACCTCGGCCGCGACAGTGGCGGTAATGCCCGAGGCCGAAGAGGTCGAAGTGGATATCAACCCCAACGATTTACGGGTGGATGTTTTCCGGGCGGGCGGTCACGGCGGTCAATGCGTCAACACTACCGATTCGGCGGTGCGGATCACCCATTTGCCCACCGGTTTGGTGGTGACCTGTCAGGATGAGAAGTCGCAATTGAAAAATAAAGAGAAGGCGTTGAAGGTTTTGCGCGCCCGCTTGCTCGACAAGTTTCAATCGGAACAACATGCCGAACTCGCCGAAGCCCGGCGTAGTCAAGTTGGTTCCGGCGACCGCAGCGAACGGATCCGAACTTATAATTTCCCGCAAAACCGGTTGACGGATCACCGGATCAATTTGACCATTTATCACCTTGACTCAATTATCGAGGGCAACCTGGATGAAGTCGTTCAGCCGTTAATTACGGCTGATCAAGCGGAGCGCTTAAAAAATGTCGACCAACAATAACCTAACGATCGGTGAAATATTAGCCAAAACCATTCCGTATTTGGCAGAAAAAAAATTACCAAACCCCCGGCTTGAAGCGGATTTGATGTTGGCGCATGTCTTGGACATGCCCCGGGTCAAAATCTACTCCGAGTGGGACCGGCCCTTAAACGCGGCCGAAGTCCAAAACTACCGGGAGATCCTACGCCAGCGAGTCCAAGGGATTCCGCTGGCGTATTTAACAGGTAGCAAAGCGTTTTTAAGTTGGGATTTCAAGGTGACGCCGGCGGTCTTGATCCCACGTCCCGACACCGAAATTTTGATAGAAACGGTTGTGGCGGCATTGAAGGACCGGGGTCCGGTCAGCGGCGCCGATATTGGCACCGGTAGCGGAATTATTGCCATTACCTTAGCCAAATTGTTGCCGGAAAGCCGGTGGGTGGCGGTCGATGTTTCGGAGACGGCGCTTGCCGTCGCTCAAGCCAACGCGGTTCAATTGGGAGTCGGGGACCGGGTCGAATTTTGTCAAGGGGATTTGGTCGAACCGTTAATCAACCGTCCGGTCCCACTGGACGCTATTGTTTCCAATCCGCCATACATACCTACGGTGCAATTGACGCAACTCCAAACGGAAGTTCAGAACGAACCGCGGCTGGCCTTGGATGGCGGTCCCGACGGATTGGACGTTTATCGCCGATTGTTACCGACGGCGTTCCCGTTGCTGAAAACAGGCGGGCTGGTGGCGGTGGAACATGGGTTTGACCAAAGGCCAGCTATTACGGAGATCATGGCCGGGCTGGGAATGACGGTTACTTCTTGCCCGGATTTGGCGGGAAACGATCGGGTCACGGTTGGACGAAAGCGCTAATGATACCCCAATTGTCAATTCGAGAAATATCGGTTGGGACTACCGGGCTGTAAATGGCTGGAGAGGCAGGGTACAAGGTATTCCATGACTAAACCGCTGGAACGTAAAGCGATCAAAGTGACGGGGTTGGTACAAGGGGTCGGTTTCCGCCCCTTTTTATTTAATTTGGCCCAAAAATATCAGGTTACCGGCTGGGTACGGAACAACTTCGCCGGCGTTGAGGTAGCGATCCAGGGGGCTCCGGCGGGAGTGGCGGGTTTTCTTGATGAATTGCAAGCGAATCCACCGTCAGCGGCCCAACTGGATACGGTGGTGGTGACGAAAATTCCGGCCGTCGCGGAGACGGAATTTCGGATCATGCCAAGCGAACCAGGGGATCTGCTGGGGTCGCCCCTCCCGGACCAGGGAATTTGCCCGGTCTGTATGGCGGAGTACGCCGATCCGGCGGATCGCCGCTATCAGCACCCTTTCAACAGTTGCACCATTTGCGGGCCACGGTTTACCATCATCGAAAGTCTGCCGTTTGACCGGCCGCGCACTTCGATGGCGGACTTGGCATTTTGTCCCGATTGCCACCATGAATACACGACCCCCGCCGACCGGCGTTTTCACGCCCAGACGATTGCCTGCCCCCAGTGTGGTCCGGAACTTTGGTTTGCCGACCCCGGGGGAGAAAAAATGAGCGGCGATCCGGTGGCGGCTGCCCGCAAGGTGTTGCAGTCGGGCGGGATTTTGGGCATTAAAGGGGTTGGGGGTTACCATCTCGCTTGTGACGCTACTTGCAACGACACGGTGGTCGAATTGCGCCGCCGCAAAGGGCGGGACAACCGGGCTTTCGCCGTGATGTTTCAAGACGCCGGGGTTTTGGCGGCGGAATGCACGGTTACAACGAACGAACTGCAGTTGTTGACCGGTCCGGTCCGGCCGATTTTGCTGGTGCCGCAACGGTCCGGCAGTCGGTTGGCCCCCGCGGTCAATCCGGGGTTGAAAGAGATCGGCGCGTTCCTGCCGTACACTGCAATTCAACTGTTGCTGTTTGAAACCGGAATCTTGGCCTTGGTGATGACCAGCGGCAATCGTTCGGGCGAACCCTTGAGTATCGAAGATCAGGACGCCTTTGCACAGTTAGGGCCGATGGTCGACGGCTTTTTAGGCCATAACCGTCCGATTCTCTGGCGTTGCGACGATTCGGTTTTACGCTATCAGTCCGGCAAAACGATTGGAATCCGCCGTTCACGCGGCCTGGCGCCGGCGCCGTTGCAGTTGGCGCGGTCACTGCCGCCGTTATTGGCTTGCGGCGCCCAGCAAAAGAATGTCTTTGCCCTGACCAAGGATGATAAAGTCTATCTCAGCCCGCATCAGGGCGATCTGGATAATGTCGCAAGTTTCGTGGGATATCAGGAAACCATTGCCCGATTCCAACGTTTGATCCATTGTAAGCCCGAATGGGTGGTCCATGATCTGCACCCCGACTACCAATCCACCCTTTACGCCAAATCGACCGGGCTACCCGCAGTCGCTGTCCAGCATCACTTGGCGCATATCGCCGCGACCGTCGCTTTGGAAAAAGTTGCCGGGCCGGTGATCGGCGTGGCTTTTGACGGTACCGGTTACGGACCGGATGGAGCCATCTGGGGCGGGGAGTTTTTGGTTGGAGAAGGATGCCGGTGGCGGCGCGCCGGGTTTCTACAATACTATCCGTTGCCCGGCGGCGAGGCGGCGGTGCGGGAGCCGTGGCGGATGACCGCCGCGTATTTGGACCAGACCGCGCCGGAATTCTTAGCCGAATGGCTGACCCAAAACAACCGCTATCCGTCCTGGGAGATTTTGAAGCGGGCCGTGCAACGCGGTGTCAACGCCCCGCTGACTTCGTCGGTGGGCCGGTGGTTTGACGGGATCGCCACCTTGCTTGGGGCCGGAACCACTGTTTCTTACGAAGGCGAAGCCGCTATCTGGTTGGAGAACCAAGCGGATCTTCATTATTCGGGGCTTTACCAACTGCCGATCCGTTCCGAAGCGGGTCAGTACCGCATCGACCCCGGGCAATTGGTGGCGGAGCTGAGCGGGGATCTCCAAAACGGGTTGGCGGTGCCGGCCATCAGCATGAAGTTTCATCGCAGCGTCGCAACGTTGATTACGGAGTTGGCGGCAATTTTGCGCAACGATACCGGAATCGGCCGGGTGGCTCTTAGCGGCGGGGTGTTTCAGAACCGTTTGTTGCTTGACTTAACATATACAATGCTAACGGAAGCGCGTTTCGAGGTATTGGTCCCGCAATGGCTGCCGATTAATGACGGCGGGATTGCGTTGGGCCAAGCCTGGTTAGGCGGCTTAATGATTGAAAGGGGAGTTCACGATGTGTTTAGCGATACCTGGTAAAGTAGTGTCGATTACCGATCGCAAAGCCGAAGTCAGTTTCTCCGGAGTGCTCCGGACAGTTGATATCACCATGTTGGAAGGGGTTAAAGTGGGCGATTACGTCCTGGTTCACGCCGGATGCGCCATTCAGATCGTGCCGGCCGACGAAGCCCTGGAAACCATCGAATTATTCGCTGAGGTTTTGGCGCAAAATGAACGCTAATTTGCCGGCGCTTATCGCCAGAATTCAAGCGGACTACGCCGATGTGAATTGTCGTTTGATGGAAGTCTGCGGCACTCACACCAACGCTATTCGCAAGGCGGGCATCCATCAGTTGTTGCCGCCCGGAATCAAATTGCTGTCGGGTCCGGGTTGTCCGGTCTGCGTGACCGGCAGCGGCTATATTGACGAAGCAATCGCCCTCAGCCGGAAATCGGGGGTGATTCTGACCACCTTTGGCGATTTGATCAAGGTGCCGGGCAATACGCAGTCTCTGGCCCAAGCAAGGGCGGAAGGCGCGACGGTCCGGGTGGTTTACGCCCCGCAGGATGCGGTGGCGTTGGCCCAAGCCCACCCCGACCGGGAAGTGGTCTTTTTGGCGGTGGGGTTCGAAACGACAGCGCCGGCGATTGCCTTGGCGGTTCAAGACGCCCATCGGGCCGGAGTCGTCAATTTTTCGATCCTGCCGGCGTTGAAGGTGCTGGAACCGGCATTGCGGGCGTTGCTGGACAGCGGGCAACTGAACATCGACGGTCTGATCGCTCCCGGCCATTTGTCGGTGATCCTCGGGGCGCAGGCCCAACAATATCTGGCCCGGGATTATCACCTGCCGACGGTGGTGACGGGGTTCCGTCCCGGCGAAATTTGGCTGGGGATCGCCGCCCTGTTAAAACAGTTTAGATCCGGCCAAAGCCGGTTGGAAAATATGTATCCCAATGCAGTGTCCGAGCAGGGCAATCAGGCCGCCCGGCAACTGATCGCGACGCTCTTTCAGTCGGAGGATGCCGAATGGCGGGGTTTGGGCAATGTCCCCGGTTCCGGTTTGGGTCTGGCCAAAGCGTATTTGAGCTACGACGCGCGGCGTAAATTCGGGATAGCGCCGATACCTTCGGAGGAGCCGCCGGGTTGCCGTTGCGGCGAGATTTTATTGGGTCGGGCCGAACCGGAGGAATGCGGACATTTCGACCGGGGTTGTTCGCCGGAGCACCCGGTCGGACCATGTATGGTCTCGGGGGAAGGGACTTGCGCCGCGCACTTTTATTATCGGAGCCGAGGTGGGAAATGATGCCGGAGACTATACGGTTAGCTGAGGGTGGCGGCGGGGAAGCGACGTCCCGCCTGATCCAGCAAATATTTTGGTCGCGTTTTCGCCATCCCGAATTGGTGAAAGGGAACGACGCGGCGATTTTGGAGCATGCGGGCGGACGGCTGGCGTTGACCACCGATGCGTTTGTGGTGACGCCTTGGGCGTTTCCGGGCGGCGATATCGGCCGTTTGGCGATTGCCGGGACGGTTAACGACCTGACGATGATGGGCGCCACGGTCTTGGGTTTAACCGCCGCGTTTATTATTGAAGAAGGATTTGCCAAACGCGACTTGGAACGCATTGCCCAATCAATGGCCGACGCGGCGGCCGAAGCCGGGGTGAGTCTGGTGGCCGGGGATACCAAAGTGGTCAACCGGGGCGCCGCCGACGGCGTTTTCATCACCACGACCGGCGTCGGGGCCGTCGCACCCGGCTTGATGCTCGGCGGCGAGTTGGCTCGTCCCGGCGATCAGGTTTTGATCAGCGGTACCATCGGCGATCATGGGGCCGCGATCTTGCTGGCCCGGGGGGAACTCGGGCTGACGGCCGACCTTCAAAGCGACGTGGCACCGTTGAATCACCTGTTGGCGCCGGTATTTACGGAATTCGCCGCGCAGTTGCGGGTGTTGCGGGACCCAACCCGTGGCGGCTTGGCCACCACCTTGAACGAGATTGCCCGGCAGTCCCAAGTGACGATCGGGTTGGACGAAGCGGCGATTCCGGTTCGGCCGGAAGTCGGGGGAATTACCGAGCTATTGGGTTTAGACCCGCTGTACTTAGCGAACGAAGGCAAAGCGATTGTGGTGGTCGCCCCGGAAGCGGCTGGGGCGGTACTGGCTAAATTGCGGGAACATCCGTTGGGAACGGCGGCGGCCGTCATCGGCGAGATCGGGGCCGGTCACCCGGGCATGGTTACCTTAAAGACCCGGGCCGGTGGCGAACGCTTGATTCCGCTGGGGAGCGGAGAACAATTACCAAGAATTTGTTAGCAGGACTTGGGGCGGTTAACCAGAACTGTTCATTGAGTAGCAAAGGCAAGGGGGTGCTTGGTTGCTATGAAGCAATTGCGATATCTTATTTTTCTGGCATTGATGGGCGGCGGTTGGCTGGCGTCGGTCTATGCCGCGGACATCGCTCCGGATCGGACTTGGTTGGTCTTTAAACAAGTGGTCGGGAAAGAACAGACGGTTTACCTTGCAGATCCGGCGGGCTGGTCGCAACAGACCGTGGTGGCCGGCTCGAAAGTGGCTGTGTTCATCCAAGGCAAGCGTTTTCTCTATTTACAAGACCAAAAATTATACGAATACTTCGTCGGCGACGGTAGTCGCCGCTTCATTCGCGAATTTAAAGAACCGAAAGTCGCCTTGGAAGTGATGTCGGACGGACCCAACCAGGCGTTGGTGGCGGCCGAAGACGAACTGGGCGTAAATTGGTACATTCTGGAGCTGACTGACGGCAGTCTCCGTAAGATCGCCATGCGAGGCGGTTTTGGCAGCAACCGGCTGAACAGTCCCGATCAAAGCACCGCCATTGCTTTTAAACCGGGGCTGATGGACTTTCGGATCGGCCTGGCGGTACAACAAAAGAAACGGGTCATCTGGGAGTCGCCCGGGGACCAGATGGTGATTCCGGAAGCGGTTTGGTCGCCGGACTCGAAATATTTCGCTTTTTACGCCAAAAAGTATGATGATAATTACGACGGTTTTTATAATTTATACCTTTTCGACGTCGCCGCCCGCAAATTGAAGTTGGTCCAAGACCGCTCCTTTACGGTGCTCTTTTCCAACCTGCGCATGGGACCGTTCGCTCCGACTTGGTCGGCTGACGGTAAAACGCTGGTCTTCCAGTATCAACTGTACGGCACGGTCGGCCGGACCGGTTTGTTGAAATATCAGGTTGAAACCGGTAAAAAAACGTTGCTGGGCACCAGCGACGGCGTGAACGACTATCCGTCCTGGGCGCCGAACGATCGATGGATTGCCGTGCTTACCAGTCGCGCGGGAAACGGTCAGCAAGTCTGGGTGACTGATCCCCAAGGAGAGTCATGGCAGCGAATCGCCCCGGCTCAGGGCGTGACCGAGTGGGCGCAGTGGTACACTTCGAATCCAATCAAAAAATAAATAAATTGTAAAATCAAGACGGCGTAAGCCGTTTTTTTCTTTTGGATAGGATCGGAGACCCTGGGCAGAATAGGCGATGAAACGCAACTTATATATCACAGAGGGAGGAACAAAAATGAGTGAGGATATTACGGTATATACTTCCCCAACCTGTCCCTGGTGTACCAAGGTTAAGTCATATCTCAATGACAAGGGCGTCGCTTTTCAAGAGGTAGATGTGGCGGCTGATGAATTCGCCGCGCAAAAATTGTTTGATTTAACCGGACAGATGAGCGTCCCGGTGATTACCAAAGGTTCCGATGTGGTGGTAGGCTTTAATCAAGCCCAGTTGGACCAGATGTTGCATTAAACAAAAGCCTTGAAAACACTATTCCGCAACTTAGAAAATAGACTTCGCTTGTTTCCTAATTGTTGGTTTTGAGAAAATGTCCCATTGACAGTAAAAAACAGAACGGAAGCGGGTGAGCGGCGATGGAATATGATCTGGTGATCATTGGCGCCGGGCCGGCCGGAATGACCGCCAGCGTGTTTGGAGCGCGCAAAGGACTAAAAATCGGGATGGTCGCCAAAGACATCGGCGGGCAGGTCAATTGGACCACCGATATTGAAAACTATATGGGTTTTCAGGAGATCGACGGCCAGGAACTGATGGGCAAGTTCGAAAAGCAACTGGATCAACTGGGGATTGATAAAAAGATCACCGAAGTCCAAGCGGTCCGGAAAGACGGTGAGCGGTTTCGGGTGCAGACGCCCGAGGGTGAATTGACCGGCCGGGCGGTGCTGGTCTGTTCCGGGAAAAAACCGAAGACGTTAAATGTTTCGGGCGAAACCGAATTTCGCAATAAGGGCGTCAGCTACTGTTCAACCTGCGACGGCCCGATCTTCAAAAATCTGCCGGTGGCCGTGGTTGGCGGCGGCAACTCGGCGGTAAAGGCGGTTTTGGACCTGATCAATTACACCGCCGAAGTCCATCTGATCTCCCTGACGCCGCTCACCGCCGATCAAGTACTGACGGACCGTTTGCGGAACCAAGCCAAACTGAAACAGTATATCGAGCATACCGTGGTGGAGATTAAAGGGGACAAAACGGTTCAAACGGTGTTGGTCGAAGCCGTCAAGACCAAACAGCGCTTTGAAATTCCGGTGCGCGGCGTTTTTATCGAGATTGGCCTGACCCCCAATACCGAATTTTTGGAGCCCGCGGTGAAACGGAACGAGCTGGGAGAGATCCAGATCGATTGTTTTTGCCGGACCAACCTCCCCGGGTTGTACGCCGCCGGCGACTCGACCTCCGTCCCTGAAAAACAGATTATCGTCGCCGCCGGCGAAGGGGCCAAAGCGGCCATTATCGCTTGGGGCGACCTGTTGCGGCAACCGCAACCGGCATTGGCGCATTAAATAGGGAAAGAAAGCCCGGACTTAAGTTTCGGGCTTTTTTATTTGAAAGCGGTCGGCAGTTCGGGGTATTGACAATCTGCAGATTTTTCCTGTCAAACAGCAATTCAATAACAATAACCATCCTGCTATGATAAGAACAGTCCCAAGCAAGGATTGATAAAGAGAGGATGGTCGTGAAATGAAATGGAAAGCCCTTTTGGTCATTTTTGGTTTAACTTTGTTTTTTAGCTGTTTTAGCGCGATGGATGCCGCTGGGTCCGGGAAGGCGCAAAACTACATCCAGTTGCAACAACGCGTTTACCTCCCGAAAACGAAGACGCCGGCGCCGTTGGTGGTGCTGGTGCACAACGGCGGTTCCAACAAAGAGGCCTGGACCGATTTTCCGCAAGAGTTGGCGGCCCAAGGCTGGGTGGTTCTAACGCTGGATTGGGAAGAGTTCAAAACAACCTACGATATTGAGAAGTCCGTCGGTCTGACCCTTAAACAATACGCCGACCGGATCGACGCCACCAAGACGGCATTCGTCAGCGGCTGCCATGGCGGGAGCAAAACGCTGCTGTTGTTCGGCAAGTTAAAGAAACTTTCTTATAAGATTCAAACCGTCGTCGCTTTGGGCATCTCCGAGCCGACTTACGCCGACATGGTTCAGGCCCTTAAAAACGAACATCCGCCGGTCTTGGCTTTTTACTCGCTCAAAGACAACTTGGGTGAGAAATATCAAGTCAACAGCAAAAAATTCGCCGAGGAAGTTCTGACCCAGCCGAAACAAGTGGTCAGCATCGACGCCGCTCCGCATGGCGATGAACTGACCGCCGATGCAGGAACCAAAGACGAGGTCAGAAAAAAGATTGTCGCTTGGTTGCGAGATTATTTGAAGTAATTTACTCAACGTCATAACGATAAACCAAGGGAGGAAAAAATCATGAAACGAATCGCTTTAGTCCTGGTGATCATCCCCTTATTGTTGCTGGCCGCCTCCATGGCGTTTGCCGAAGAACTCAAGGTTGTTGTGGAAGCCGAAAAATATTTGAAAGAAGAGAACGGCGCCCTGAAAAAGATTGACGGCCGGGTCGAATCGTCCGGCAATAGCTGCATCTCAACCTGGAATGACAAAGGCCATGTCATTGAATGGGAAGTGAATATTCCCGCCACCGCCGAATACAAAGTGGTCTTACGTTTCGCCAACGGTCGGGATTGGGAGACTTATCGCGATCTGAAGATCGACGGCGCATATCCCAGTGACGCCTTTAAGAAAATTGGCATCCCGGCGACCGGCGGTTTTAGCAAAGATAGCAACAACTGGGTGAATATCACCGTCGTTGACGCTCAGAAAGCCGTGGCGTTGATTAAATTAACCCAAGGAAAACACCTGATCCGTATGACCAACCTGGGAGGTGCCGACGGCAACGACGGCGCGTCCAATCTGGACAGTCTCGGATTTTTAGGAAAGGACGTCAACCCGAACGTCCTTGGCAAAGCGTCATTTTGAACTTACAAACTTCCCTCCTTTCGCGAGAGTGAGCGGTGACCCCGTTCACTCTTTTGGCAACGGGGCCAATTGGGTTTTCCAACAACAAATTTTGTTCCGGATGGGATAGCTACTGTAAGCTGTTTTGAAAACAATGGATGAAGAGGTGGACTGATGCGTAAGTTATTGCTGTATTTGCTGACGGGATTGATGTTGGTCACCGGCAACGCCGGCATATGGGGGAAAACAGCGGATCTTCCGCAGCCAAAAACGGCGCCGTTGATTGAGCGGAAATACCTGGAACCCATCTATGACCAAGCGATTGCCCGGGACGTTATCTATCAAGAAGTCACCAATTATAATGGGGAAGCGCTAAAACTCGGAATGGACATTTATCAACCGGTCGGCGACAGCGAGACGGAACGGCCGGCGTTGCTGATATTACATGGCGGCAGCTTCCGCGGCGGCAATAAGGAAGCATTGTATGCATTATGCGTCGAATTCGCCAGACGCGGTTATGTGGTTGCTTCAGCCGATTACCGGGTCCGGGAGGATCCCGCTCAAAATATCAACGACGCCGCCCGGGATGCAATCGTCGATATTGGCGCCGCATTTCGGTGGCTGCACCGGAATGGTAAAGCGTATCGCATCGACTGCCGGCGGATCATAATCGGCGGGGAATCGGCAGGGGGTTATGCCGCGCTGGCCCTGGGCTATCAGGGGGAAGAGTTCGGATTGGACCGGCAACAATATCCCATTGCCGGCGTGCTTGATCTCTACGGAGGAATGCTTGACGCGCCGTTTTCGAAAAACGCCCCGCCTTTATTAATTATCCACGGTACCAAAGATCCCCTCATTCCTTACGACCTCAGCGTCCGGCTGGCGGAAAAGGCGAAGCGGGCCGGGGTGGATTATGAGTTTTTCACAATGGACGGGATGGGGCACACGTATAAAAACAAACTATACAACGACAATCTAGCGCGAATGTTGCGTTTTATGTACCGCATCGTCATACCGCTGCAGCAACCTGTGTTTACCACGGCGACTCCGGTCGTCACTACCGCTCCGGGGCGGAGTTTCAGCCTCGCTTTTTTGCAACAAGCGTCTCCTCAACCAAAAGAGGCGATTCTGCGGTTGCCGGAAGGGTGGAAAGGGACCGGCAAAGCTTCGACAGTCGCAGGAAAAGCGGTGTTGGAGTACACCGTGACCCTCCCCGAAAATACTGAGCTTAAGAATTATTTCCTCTTGTTGGAAACGGTAGACCCGGCAACTCAAAAATCAAGCGGCGTCATGGTGCTGGTCCGGGTCATTGCGTCAACCTGAGTCGTTTGCATAGTTACCTCAAGTACAATGATTGCAAAGCCTCTTTCCACGTGAAGAGGCTTTTCTGATTTTTATCCGGCCGCCCGGGCAGGAATGGATAGAATCGAAGTAGAAAGATACAGTAATAATTTAATTAGCGCGTTGTAAAGGAGTTACTGATGGCTACCGCCAATTTGATCGGAATTTTAGCCGGGATGGGTCCCCGTTCGACCACGCCCTTTTTAGAGCAAGTGCTGGATCAATGTCAATTGCAATATGGAGCGAAAGATGATTTGGATTATCCGCCGTTGTTGATCTATTCGCTACCGACCCCGTTTTATCTGGACCGTCCGTTGGATCACGAATTGATGGAACAGACGATCAGCGCCGGATTGCGCCAGTTGGAAGCGGCCGGGGTTCGACTGGTGGCTATGCCCTGCAATACGGCGCACCGTTATTTTGACCAATTGCAACGGAGTGTCGGGATTCCGTTATTGAACATTATCACCGAAACCTTGGCCGAGCTTGCCGCGGGACCACCCCGGCAGCGGGTCACCCTGTTGGCGACGGCGTCGACCCAGTCCGCCGGGGTCTATCAAGCGGGGCTGGCGGCCGCCGGGCGCCAAGTGGTCTGGGAGGAGCAATGGCAGGAACCGGTCAACCGGTTAATTCGTTTAATTAAAGATAAAGGGGATTCTGGGCAGATCGAAGCGGAATGGCGTCGGTTAACCAAAACCATTGCGGCGGCGGGGGTTGACGCGATCATCAACGGTTGCACCGATCTGAGCGTGGTCGCCAAATACGCCGGATCGCCCGTACCGCTGATTGATTCGGGAGAAGTATTGGCCAAAGCGGTGGTCCGGGAGTATTTGAAGCTTCGCAATAATCGTTGAGGAGTGGCATGATTGGGTATTAATTTTCAAGAGATTTTATTAATGTTGCCGGCGATTTTGTTCGGTTTATCGTTTCATGAATTTTGCCATGCATATGTTGCGGTTAAACTGGGGGATGAGACCCCGCGACGTCAAAAACGTTTGACGTTGAATCCGCTGGCGCATTTTGATCCGATCGGCTTTTTGATGTTACTCATCGTCCGTTTCGGTTGGGCCAAACCGGTGGAGATCAATCCGCAGGCATTTAAACATCCGCGTCGCGATGAGGTGTTGGTCTCATTGGCCGGCCCGTTGGCGAACCTGATTACGGCGGTGGTTTTTGTCGTTTTGATTCGGTTGTTCATTGGTCCGCTGGGCCGAATGGAAACTTACGGCCGATATATTTTCGATATGATGCAGTACTTTGTGGTCATCAACCTTGGGTTGATGATCTTTAACCTGCTGCCGATTCCGCCGTTGGACGGATCGCACCTTGTCTTTGTGGTTTTGCCGGACCGTTGGGTCCGTTTTAAGATCGGTTTATATCGTTACGGCAGTATCGCCCTGCTGGGAGTGATCGTCTTGGAGCGGGTAACCAACCTGGATCTGTTGCCTATCGGAAAAGCGGTTTTTGCGATTTACTCCGGATTATTCCGAATGGTCGGGCTTGGATAGCCACAAACTTCAACTGTCAAACTATCAAATCTAAAATGCGGAACCCGACCGGATCGTGTCCGGTTGGGTTCCGCTTTCCGCTGTTGGTTGTTTTATTCCTTTACTAGCTCTACGGTCGTGGCGCCTTTGGCGGAAAAAGGATAGGTTTTGTCTTTCATTGCATCGGGACCGGCGACGACCCGGATTTTGCCGCGAATGGCCATGGTCGAGCGGAGGTTTAACGGCAATCCGGTGGAGCGATCCAGGGTTAAGGTAGCCGTTTCGGTTCCGTTAAACTCGTAAACCATGGCCAACTGATCGAGCGCTAACGGCGGCGGGGCCGCCAGATTGGACCGGAGTTTGGCGTTTTTGCGGATTACAATGCTTTCGGGACTTTGTTTGACCAGAGTCAGCTTGGCGTCGGCGATGGTCGGCAAGCGTTTGGTCAGAATCGTACGTCGTTGCCAAGTTTGGCCAACGGCGACCGTTTGCTCCGGCAGGAACAGCTCGCTTAACTTCTCTTCCAAAGCGGCATCCCCCAGGGTATCGGCAAAGGTTTTCCGGATAAATTCCAGCGAGCCTTGGGCAGGTTGGTTTGGCTTGGCCGGGTCGTATTTTTTGAGCACTTCCGCGATGAGCGGTTCGTAACCGTCGACCATTCGAACCTGTCCGTCCGGTTGGACTTTCAGGTCAAACGGTTTAATTACCATCAGCAGATAAGGGGAGTATTGTGGCAGCTCGGGACTTGGTTTGCGAAAATCAAAAGTTTTGACTCCCGCGGCGCCGGACTCCTCAATCCGGAACTGCTCGTAACTGACTTGCAGCCGGACTCCGGTCGGGTCTCTCTCCAACGCGGTGAGTGTGTAAACAAGCTGCTGCGTCGTGACGATCTTTTGTTGCGTCCCATCGGGTTTGCCGGTGTTCAGCTCGGTTCGGATAACTTCCCGAAACCGGTAGGGTTGATCAAGATCGGGCTTGAGCCGCAGTTCTACTGATTGGGGAAGCGCGGCCGCCCAAGGCGGAATATTGAATATGAACAGCAAAGTCAGAAACATTAAGAACTTTTTCATGCAATGCTCCTTCAGGGAAATTCGTGAATACCATATTTGTTGGATTCGCGATGCAAGTGGGAAACCCTTTTCAAGCGAGCCGAAGTCGCTTTCCCAAAAAATGAAAAGGAAAACGCGGTGGGGAACCAATTAATATGGTATTGGCAACGGGTGTCCACTTTAGTTAGGTTGAATAAACGCGAACGTGTATTTATATTTAAATCCGGTTAAACGGAGCGCCTGCCGGAAGAACACAATTGTAGGAACTATCATATTAGATTACAATGTACAGGAGCGTTACTTTAGCGAAAGGGCAGCAAAGGAAGACTAATGAACGAGCATGATCTCCGACCGATTGTTGAAACCAGCTATTTAAACCGTGACAATAGTTGGCGTTACCGGGCAATACTGCATTATTGTTTTGTCCAGCACGAGCGGTTGCACCACTATGTGTACCCGGAAGAAATCCTTCAAGCACTCAAGGCTATCTCCTACTTTCGGGACTATACCGAGGAACAGTTGCAACAGGATCTGAAACAACTGGTTGAGTGGAAAAATCTTATTCCGCGCCAGGAAACGGGCAGAGTTCAGACCATTGACGATTTTAAACGAAAGAAATTCCGTTACCAATGCACACCCTATACGATTGAAATTGAACGAATGGTCGCCAAATTGCAATCGTTGGGCGATAGTTTCGGCGGTTCGTTGGAAGCGACCTTATTCGAACGGTTGCAATTGGCGTTGGCGCGGCTGCTGGAACAAGGCCTGGCGCTTGAAGATGGCGAATTGAATCAGAGTTTCGAGGATTTATACGGGTATTTTCGCAAGATGGTGCAAAACGCCGCGGACTACCTGGCCCATTTGAAAAGCGATAAAGTGGAAGAACAGATGATGACGGAAGCGTTTGTCGTTTATAAGAACGCCTTTACGCAATATCTGCAAAACTTTGTCTTAAGCATGCAACGGAGTTCATTCAAAATTGAGGCGCTTTTAAAAAAAATTCCGCCGGATCAGATGTGGCAAATCGCCGCACGCCTGGCCGATTATCAACGAAACATTCCCCGGATTGATGCCCAGCCGAGCCGCGAGGAATGGATTGATAATTATTTGGATAAATATCGTAGTTTGGCGGAGTGGTTTTTGGGACGGGCCGGTCATCCCAGTGAACTATGGTCGCTGCAAAACGAGACGACCGAGACGATCCGGCGCATCACGCGGTTTGCCCAACGTTTAAGCGAACGAAGCCAAGCGTTTCGCAGCCGTCGCCATGACTATCTGCATCTTGCCGGTTGGTTCGGGCAGTTGGACGATGTCCGGGTTGCCCATCAATTGGCGGCGCTCCTGTTTGGCTTAGCTCAGACGCGGCATTTTCATGGCGAATTACGGACAAGCGACGATATAGACCGTCAGGTATGGGAAGAACCGCCAACGCTGATTACGGTATTGCCGCGGATTAGCGGTTATCGCGAGAAAACGCGGCCTGGGGCGATTATCGACCGGCGTCGTGAAAAACAAGAAGTACTTCGGGAATATCTGGCGCAACAACGCCGGAATGAAATATTGATCGACGATTTAATTGTTGATCAGCGGATTATCTTGGCGGATCTGCCTGCGATTGATTCGTACGTACGGAAAACGTTACTGGGATGGATCGCTCGCTGCAGCCAAAGCCGGGATCGATTGATCCAAACGGAAACTGGTCGGAGGATCCGATTAATTGACGATCCGAGCAGGCGACGGATTTTATTGCAATGTACCGACGGTGTTTTGGAAATGCCGAATTATATATTGGAGTTTAGCGATGTCGCACGCGTCGTGAAAGTGGGTGAGACGCATGGCTGAATCCAACGGTCCGGTCTTTGACGAAGGCGCTCGGGAAGCATTAACGTTATTGTTGGAGAATTACTGGATTCTGCGTGAGGAGCAGCCGGAACGGTATCAACTGATTCGTCAGTATGAGTCGCTGCTGCGATCCTACCTGTTTGAGAAATGCGGTTGGCGGCTGATCCAGCATCCCCAGTTTTATAAGTTGGAAAAGATCCCGGCCGAGCCCGAAGCCTGGATGGGGATTCTTGAGTTTCAACAACCGCGTGATTACGCTTTGCTCTGTTGCATCATGGCTTTCCTTGAAGAAAAAAGCGTGGACGAACAGTTTCTCTTAAGCGATCTTTGTGAAAGCATTTTGGCTTTTTATCCTCATGAGACAGTCACCGATGAACGCTTGAATTGGGAAAATTATGATCACCGGCGCTCATTGGTCCGGGCATTGCGTTTTGCCGTGACGACAGGATTGACGCGTTTGGTCGACGGCGATGGCGAACAGTTCGCTATGCGTCGCGAGAGCGAAGCTTTGTACGAAGTAACCTTGCTGGCCCGCTATTTCTTGCGTTCGTATCCTAAGGATTTGCACCAGTACCGGAGTTTGGCGGAACTGCAAACAGCCGAACATTTTGATGAGGAGGCGGCGACCGGAACGGGGCGGCGCGCGCGGGTATACCGGCAATTGCTATTAACGCCGGCATACAACGTTGCCGCCGCCCGACCGGAGGATTTTAATTACTTGCGGTCCATGCACAAACGTCTCCGCGATGAACTGGAAAGTCGTGTCGGCCTGCAATTAGAGTTATATAAGGATTGCGCCATGCTGACGAGCCCGGAGCGGAATAGTTGGTGTAAACAAATGTTTCCGATTCAGCAAAGCGGCCTCCATGCCGTAATTCTGCATTTTGCGCGATGGTGCCGGGATGAACGCGGAACGCGGTCGGATTGGCGGGATGTGGTTAGCGGCGTCGAATTGGAAAAGTTGACCGAACAATGCCGCAATCGCTATGGCTCGGGTTGGACCAAAGAATACCGGGAACTAGGACTGAGTCGGTTGACAGCGGTTTTAACGGAGGAAATGGTTGACTGGAACATGGCCGCAATCGACCGTGAAACCAACCTGATCGAACTGCGGCCGCCGTTGTGGCGTTTAGCCGGTCAGTATCCTAATGACTATCTGGAAACGGCGAAGCGCGAAGCGGGAAGCGAGAAATAGTGTGAAAATGGGGTCGGTTGTCGGGGCGGTCACCGGAGCCGGCTGAATAACATACTGTTGTGACCGGTTTTGTTTTCGAAAACCGATGAAAGGATGTTTTTTTCTTAAATGGACAATTCGGTGAACAAATGGCGGTTAAATCGCGCCGGTCTTTTGAATTATTGGTATTATGACGATGAGGAATTCCAATTTGCCGATGGACGGCTATTGCTACGGGGAAATAACGGGTCCGGGAAGTCGGTTACCATGCAAAGTTTGATCACCGTGCTGTTGGACGGGGTAAAAAGCCCGGATCGTTTGGATAGTTTCGGTTCAAGATCACGGCGAATTGAAGATTATCTGTTGGGTGAGAAAGAGATTGTCAATCGCGACGAACGGACAGGTTACTTATATCTGGAGTATAAACGGGAACTGACCGAGCAATATTTGACCACGGGGATTGGACTGCAGGCCCGGCGGAGCGGCAGCTTGGATTTTTGGGGTTTTGCGGTCACCGATAATCGTCGAATTGCGATTGATCTGCTACTATATAAACCGGAGATCAATCCAGACGACGGTTCCGAGCAACGGATTCCGCTCTCGCGCGGCGAATTGGAACGGACCATCGGCGGTGGCGGGATCGTCGTTCGCACGCAAAAAGAATATATGGATTTGGTCAACCGTTATATTTTTGGTTTTGATACGATCGAACAATATCAAGAACTGATGAAGCTTTTGATTCAGTTGCGTAGTCCAAAATTGTCGAAAGATTTTAAACCCAGCGTAATTTATGAAATATTGAACGAGTCGTTGCCGTCGTTGTCCGACGAGGAATTGCGCCCGCTTTCCGAGACGATTGAAAGTATGGAACGGACCAAACTGCAGCTTGAACAGTTGGAACGGGACAACCAGGCTTTGGGACGGTTATGTCGTCAGTACGACCTCTATAACGCCTTTGTATTGTCGGAAAAGGCGGAATTAACCCAAAAGGCCAAACAACGGTTGACGCGTTTGGAACGGGAGAATGACGAGTTAATTCAGGAAGTCGCGGCGCGGCAAAAACTTTTTGAAGCCGAGCAACGCCGGCAGAGCGATTTAGAGCGGGAATTGGCAGTGTTGCAGCAGGAAAAAGTGGAGTTGGAGCAGCACGATGTCTTCCGCGCCGAACAGCAAAGGCAGGACCGGGAACGGCAACTGGAGCGGCGGCTCATTTCGCGCGGCGATAAAGATAAGCAACTGACAGTGAAAAAACGGCGGGAATATGAAGAACGGCAATTAGTCGGTCAGTATGAGACGCAAATGGCAGTCCGGCAAAACCAAATGGAAACTTATTTGCAAGAATTGACCGCTGGCGCTGACGTAGCCGGTTTTGACGGACATGCCCCGTTGGCGCAGGCGTTTGTGGAGCGTAATCCAGTGTCGGCGTTTCCGGTTTGGCGACAAAACGCCAAGCAACATGCGGAAAAAATTGAAAACGTGTTGGAAGTATTGCGGCGACAGGCGGAAAATCGGCAACTTCGCGAACGGATTGAACAAGACTTAGGAGAAGAACGACGCCTGTTGGATGAGCGCCGCGCGGAACATCGCCGATTAGAACAGCGGTTTAGTGATTGTCGCGATCAATTGCTGGCGGATTTTTATCAGTGGCGGCAACACCATTTGGATGTGTTGCCATTGGAACAGGACGAAATGCGTCAGGTAGCCCAAGCGGTGCAAGGGTTGTATGAAGGACGCGTTTGGGATGATGTGCAAGCGCCGGTTGAGGCGGCGTATGGCCGGCGGGTCACCTTAATTAACCAGGAGCTTGGACTGGCGAACGCAAAGCTAAAACAATTGGAGACCGAGGAAGAAATTATAACCCGCGAACTTGCGGAATGGTGGGATAAAAAAGATCCCGAACCGGACCGGCTGACGGACAATCAATTGAGCCGCGACTTGCTTGCGGAACGCAATATTCCCTTTGTTCCGCTTTATGCGGCGGTTGAGTTTCAGCCGCAAATTTCCCCGGAGCAACGGGAACGCATTGAAGCCGCCTTAACCGAACTGGGATTGCTGGATGCGCTGATTGTCCCCGGAAATCAGTTGTCCGGCATTCCAACGGACGAAGCCTATGGCGTGGTAATTCATGCCAATCCGCAGCTTCTGACGACGACTTTAGCGGATTATCTATACCCAACGCCAATGGCTCGGCCGGGAGTCACTGCGGCGGATATTGATGCAGCGCTTCGCAGCATTTTGGTAAATGAGCGGACCGACTGGACGAAACCGTGGGAGGACGGGGAAACTTGTCCCGTTTTAAATGTCTGCGATGGAGTTTACCGGAGCGGCGTGTTGAGCGGGCGAGCGCCGCGACGTCCGGCTGCGGTATATATCGGGCAACAGGCGCGTCAGCAATACCGGAGCGCGCAGATTTCCCGATTGGAGCACGCCTTGGCCGAACTGGGACAAGCGCAGGAAGATCTTTACGCCGGCTGTGCCGAACTACGGCGACAACTTGAGCAAGTGCGGCAAGCGAGAGCGGAATTTCTTGAGGAAAGAGAAATTCGGGAGATTGTTCATGCTAAGCAAGCGGTATGGTCCGAGATTGGCCGGCAAGAGCAACGGGTTGAACAGGTTGATATCCGTTTGCGGGAGGTCGCCGGTCAGTTGCAAGCCCTACGCGAACAGTTACAGCGAGTTAGTAT
Organism: Bacillota bacterium; assembly: GCA_023417475.1. Classification (GTDB taxonomy): domain Bacteria; phylum Bacillota; class UBA4882; order UBA8346; family UBA8346; genus JAEYPR01. The sequence goes on from JAEZFP010000035.1 coordinate 34,996, forward strand.
TGGGCTGAAACTCCCTGTTAACGAAGGCGATTATTTGGCGGCGCGGCAAGCGATGACTGAATATCAGCGCGTCCTGCACGAATTGGAATTGGACTGGCGTGACTATGAAAACCAGCAACTTAATGCCGACCAATGCCGGGAACGCTTGATTGAGCTTAGTTCCGATGTGGACGGGTTAAAGGGTGAACTTTTGCTGCTGGACGATCAAATTGAGGGAATAAGACTGGAGATTACGCAGATTAACAGTCGTTTGCGGGAAATGGGCGCGGAAGAACTGCGGGATCGCGTCCGCCGTGTTGCCCAGCGATTGGAGGAGATCCCGGGCGAGAGCAGAACCGCAACGCAGACGGCAACTCGCTATGAAACGGCGAATAAAGCGGCTGCCGAACAACTGGAACAATTGACGGCGAAGATTGCATTTTATGGACAACTGAGTCAATGCTGGCAGCAGGTGCTCGATAACGAACTGCGATTGGGATTGGTCTATCCGCAACATCAACCTTTGCCGGGATTGTCCGCGATCCTACAACAACAAGAGAAGTTGCTTAAACAAGATAAGTTGGATCGGATGAGTGTCACGGAGCGTTTGGTCAAAAGCTTCCACATGGAAAACAATGTATTGATGGAATACCGGATGCGACTAGAGCCGGTTGGGGTTCATTGGGCAAACTTGCCGCAACCGCTGGAAACGCTTGACCTTGATGGCAGTCTTGCCGGCGAACTGGATAAATTGCAGGAAAAAGCGCAGCGGCAGATTATTACTTTAGATTATGAAGGACAGCGGCAAAGTCCCTATCAGATCCAGACGTTATTACAGGCGGCCATCACCGAGCAAGCCGCCATGTTATCTGAGCAAGATAAAGAACTGTATGAAGAGGTGATTATGAACAGTATTGGCCGGATTATCAGCCGACGGATTCAGGCCGCCCAAATCTGGGTGGCGGAGATGAATAAGCTGATGGGACAGCGGGATACGTCCAGCGGTCTCAAGTTTCGGCTGGAATGGAAAGCCCGCCTAGCAGATCATGAGGAAGCATTGGACACGCAGGACTTAGTGCGGTTGCTCCATGCCGATCCGGCGTTATTGCGGGACGCGGATCTGCAAAAGATCGTTCGTCATTTTCAGCTGCGGATTGAAAATGCGAAACGAGCGAGTGAAACTGTTTCCGGCGTTGAGAATGCAGTCACCTTTCAACGGGCTGTCCGGGAAGTGTTGGATTACCGGCTCTGGTTTCAGTTTAAACTCTTTTACGAACAGTCCGGAGTTGCCTGGCGCGAGATGACCGATAAAATGTTCTTCCGTTTCAGCGGGGGTGAAAAAGCGATGGCGATGTACATTCCCTTGCTCTCAGCGGCATACTCCCGTTATCAGGAAGCGCGTCCGGATGCTCCCTATATCATTACTTTGGATGAAGCGTTTGCCGGAGTGGATGAAAACAATATCCGCGACACTTTCGGTTTAGTGGAGCAGTTGGGTTTTAACTATATTATGAATTCGCAGGCGTTATGGGGTGACTATGACGTGGTGCCGGCATTGGCAATTTGTGAATTGATCCGCCCCAAAAACGCGCCCTATGTTTCAGTGGTTCGCTATGTTTGGAATGGGCGGGTTCGAGCGTTGGTCGCCGCAGACGAACCGGACGCATTGGTTGCGGCGACTCGCGAGGATGGCTAGTATGACGCAAACAGCGGCGTTGTTGCAGGAAGCACTAATTTATTTCCGTTCCCGACCCGGCTTGGCTCGATTATTGGAAGCATTGGTCGCAAAGTATCGTAAATTAGGCCGGCTGGGTGGAGTAATTGTACTGGAAGCTGTGACCGCTGAAGAGCGAATCGCTTTGGAAGCATTTTTCCGCCGGCGTTTCGGGGGGAACGATCGCCTACGGGTTTCGGCGACACAATTCGCACAAGCCTTGGACGAAACTCGTTTTGGCTCTTTAGAACCGCTGGATATACTCACTGCCTGGCATGATGGCGAGTTGCTTACCTGTCAAGCCGAACGCGACCGTCTCGAAACGATGCGCCTTACTACAATCCGGCAACTACTGGCGGAGTTTCCGGCCCCGTTCTGTCAGGCGTGGCTGCAAGCGGCTTTGGCCCAAGACCCGGCCACGCGCCAAATCCAACGTATTCTCGCGAAGCGGGCGGATATTGATCGAATCGTTATTCCGGTATTGAACGCACTAACCAATTTACCACAAGAATATAAACGCTTGCCAGTGTTTTCCCGGAAAGTTTGCGGTGATCCGCACGGGTTGGATTTTGATCGTGATGCCGGTAAGCTATTTTTGGACGGGTTGCGGTACCTCCGTGTTTACGCAGCCGGATCTAGCCGCAGCGACTCCGCGGGCGTCGAACCGCTTTCCGCCGTGGAGGAACGAAACGAACTATTATACCATTTCAAACTGCTTCGCGATGATTTACTAAACTTTGCCACCTGTTACGGTTTTGCCGCTTATCGCGAGCGAGGGGAAATTCCATACTGGCGGATGGCGGCTATAGCCGGCGCACCGTTAAATGTGCCGCTGCGCGAGATAATCCAAGTCGCCGCCTTGCGCCCGATTGGTGAAGCGGAACCGGCGCAGTTGGAACCGCTCGACTATGATGTGTTTATTGTGGAAAATTCGGGAGTCTTCACGGCATTGTTGGACGCATGCGCTGCTTGTCAACCCCAGCTTGTCTGTTTGCACGGTCAATTTAAGTTGGCGTCTTGGGCGTTATTGGACCGTTTGGCCCAGAGCGGGGCGGTTTTTCATTATGCGGGCGACTTTGACCCGGAAGGCTTACAGATGGCGGCGAAACTACTGCGGCGTTATCCCGGCCGGGCTGCGTTGTGGCGGATGGCGGTAACGGATTACCTGCGGGCGTTGCCGTCGGTCGCCATCAATCAAGTCCGCCTTAAAAAGCTGGCTTCGCTGCAAACGCCGGAGCTGGATCCCTTGGCGGAATTAATCGCCGCAAAAGGCTTGGTCGCGTATCAAGAAGGGATTTTAGATTTGCTAGCGGAGGATATTCAACAGTGGGGTAAAAAAGGGGCTCATTGATTGGGAATTGCGGAAATTCCGGATTTGCGTCGGGACGAATTCAAAGCTTTTTTGAATTCGTCCCGTATTTATCCCCGCTGGGTTTGGGTTACTCCTCCGCCAGCGCCGGTTCGCCGACCGCTTGTTTCATCCGGTGGGTCAAATTATTGATCCATTTTCCGGAACGCAGTCGCCAGATGCCAAAGAAGAGTTTGAAGAACTCCTCCGACGCCGCCAGCAGATAGACTTGTTGGGGCGGCAGGCGCCAAACCAGTCCGGCCAGGAAAGCCAACGGAACGGCGATCAACCACAATCCGGCCGTGTCCAGGAACAAACTGAATTTGGTGTCGCCGCCACTGCGTAGGATGCCAACGACGCATAACAAGTTGAAGACGCGGATCGGGATGGTCATGGCGAAGATGGTCATGACCCAACCGGCGGTCTGGACGACCTGAGCCGAGACATGATAAAACGTTATAATCGGTCCGATAGCGAGCAAAACCAGGGAACCCATCAACACGCCGACCAACGGACCAAGGACTGAAAAACGTTTGGCGTAGTCGAACGCCACCGCTTCCTGACCCGCTCCGATTTTATTCCCGATCATCACGGCGCAGGCTTGGGCCATACCGAAGAAAAGCACCATTGCAATGCGCTCTACGGTTGAACTGATGTTAATCGCGGCAATAATATCGGTCCCCATATGCGCATAAACTACAGCAAACATTGTCATTCCGAAAGACCAAAGCGACTCGTTGCCGATCACCGGCAAGGCGGTTTGGAAGAAACGTTTGACAAACTCCTTGGGAAGATCGAACATCTCCCGGAACTTGGCGGCCGGCACCATCCGGTTGCGGTAGACTACCGTTAAAATGATCGCCAACTCAACCGTACGGGCAATCAAGGTGGCTAGGGCCGAACCGGCGACTTCCAGCCGGGGAAAACCCCATAGTCCGTAAATGAACGCGTAATTTAGCAATGAGTTCAGACCAAAAGCGATTAGGCTGACCTTTACCGGAAGCATCACCTGTCCGATGCTGCGCAGGACGAAGGCGTAACAGAAACTGACCGCATTGAAGAGATAACTGAAGGAGATAATCCGCAAATACCGGCTTCCCTGGGCAATAACCGCCGGATCGTTGGAGTACAACCGCAATACTTGACCGGGCAAAAAACAAGCGATAATAAAAAAGAGCAGCGCAACGCCGAACCCGGCGAGGAGCCCGATCCCTAAAACCCGACGAATATTCGCCACATCTTTTTGCCCCCAGAATTGCGCGGTGAAAATGGCCGAACCGCTGTAAACTCCGAACAAAATGATGTTAAATAAAAAAAAGACCTGGTTAGCCAGGCCGACTGCCGCGATTGCAGTAGCTCCCAACTGGCCGATGATGATCGTGTCCACCATATTGAGGGAGGATGTAATAAAGTTTTGCGCCGCGATCGGCAACGCCAAACTGAGTAATGGTCCGTAAAACGCTTTATCCTTGAAGATTTTTTTTAACATGAAAGTTAAATCCCTCTTGTATTTTGTATTCAAAACGCGGCGACAGTAATCCGTCAAACCGGAACGCTCATTGCCCATTGTACTATAGATCAGAGATTTCGTAAACTGGGGCGCCGATTTTTGCTAATTCCGTTTTGGCATTGCGAATCGCCCGTGGCGGCGCCGGTGCAACTTTTGGTTAAATTAGTTTGGGTGCTTGACGGGGCGGGACGTTTTGTTGATAATAAAAGGTAATTACTTAATCAAATCAATCGTAGCTGACGGGAGAATCCAACGATGGTCTGGGGTAAATTGTTTGGGAAAGAACACCGGCCACGCTTTATGGCCTTGGAGATCTGGAAGTATATCGGTCCGGGATTATTAGTGACGGTGGGATTTATCGATCCCGGCAATTGGGCGTCCAACGTGGCGGCGGGGGCGGATTACGGTTACAGTTTGTTATGGATGGTCACCCTATCGACCGTGATGCTGATCATCCTGCAGCATAACGCCGCCCATCTTGGAATTGCCACGGGATATTGCCTGTCCGAGGCGGCGGCGATTTACACCCGCCCCTGGGTCGCCTGGTTGACTTTGGGATCGGCGATGTTGGCCAGTTCCTTTACGACCTTGGCGGAGATCCTGGGCGCCGCCATCGCCTTACAGATGCTCTTCGGCATCCCGATTAAGGTTGGGGCGGTGATGGTGGCAATCCTAATCAGCGCGTTGCTTTTCGCCAATTCGTATCAGCGTTTGGAGCGCTGGATCATCGGGTTTGTCTCATTGATCGGACTTTCATTCATCTTTGAGTTGAGTTTGGTCCGGATCGACTGGCCGGCGGCGCTGACCAGCTGGGTCACGCCGAGTTTCCCCCAAGGATCGCTGCCGATCATCATGAGCGTCCTGGGCGCGGTGGTAATGCCCCATAATTTATACCTTCATTCCGAGATCATCCAAAGCCGGCAATGGAATCTCCAGGACGAAACGATCATCCGGCATCAATTGAAATATGAGTTTTACGATACGTTGATCTCGATGGTCATCGGCTGGGCGATCAATAGCGCGATGATCTTGCTGGCGGCGGCGACCTTCTTTCAACTGGGGGCGCATGTCAATCAACTGGAACAAGCCCAAAGCATGCTTAAACCGTTACTAGGCAATGCGGCGGCGGTTGTTTTTGCCTTGGCGTTGCTGATGGCCGGCTTGTCATCCAGTGTCACGGCCGGCATCGCCGGCGGCAGCATTTTTGCCGGTTTGTATCGCGAACCCTACGACATTCACGACAATCACAGCCGTTGGGGCGTGGGGATCACCATCGGCGTGGCGCTGGCTTTTATCTTTTTTGTTAAAGACGCATTTCAAGGTTTGATCGTCTCGCAGATGCTCTTAAGTATTCAGTTACCGATCACAATTTTTCTCCAGATCTATCTGACCTCCTCTCCGAAGGTGATGGGGAAATACGTTAACAGCGGATTAGACCGGATCGCGTTATGGGCAATCGGAATCGTGGTGACAATTTTGAATTTGATGTTGTTTTGGAGTTATATTCGGTAATCGTCTGACACAGCCAAATGTCAATGCGGGAGAGCGGGATCGGTGAAACCGTTCTCCCAGTTTTTCGAGAGCCGCCTGGCGTTGGGACTCGTCACCGTCGGAATGAACGGCTGTAAATTTGTTTAATTATTTAATTAAATATTTCGGCGATTGGCTGGACTTTGGGTTGTTATCGTAGTATATTTTAATTAATCGTTTAATTAAAATATACTACAATCAATTGAAACGATGAAGGAGAAGGAAAAATGGCTGAAAAAGATGCGCGGCTTCGTTTGATTGAAGCGTCGTTACCGCTGTTTGCAACCAAAGGTTACGCGGCGGTTTCGTTCAAAGAGATCTCTGAGGCGGCCGGAGTCAACAGCGCGTTAATCAATTATTATTTTAAATCCAAGGAAGGCTTGTATGAAGCGGTATTGGAGGCACAATTCAGCCAGTTTCAAAAGTTGTTTCTGGAAACCGATTGGTTGCAGGTGGAACCACCCGAACGGATTCGCCGCTTTATCATGAATTTTGCGCAGTTGCACCGGACTAACCCCTATATCCGGCGTTTAATGACCAGCGAGCTTAATCATCCCAGTCCGTTCTTTGATGATTTCGCCAAACAAAAAATCAGTCGATTCAGCGGTTTATTGGTGCAAACGATTCAGGAAGGGATCGCGAAAGGGCAATTTCGGGAAAATATCAACCCGACCCAAGCCGCCGCGATTATTATTGGAATGGTTAATTATTATTTTGTGGCGGAAAACATCGCCAAACTGCTGCTGCAAGGCGAATTTGTCGACGCCCATGATTCATTTGGCTTACAAGCCGTAATGATCTGTTTCGAAGGAATTCTAAATCCCGATTATCAAAAATAAAGTAATTTCAGATTGCGTTTTAATTAACTATTTAATTAAAGGACATTTAGATCGTAAATTCTACCCAACGGGAGGATTTGAAAATGAACAAACGGTTGGTCATCGCCGGAATCATCATCATATCATTAATTGGTCTGACCGCGTTTAAGTTATGGTACCGGGAGGAGGAGGGCATCAGCGCGACCGGGACCATTGAAGTAACTCAAGTCGATGTGGCGCCGAAGGTTAACGGTTATCTTAACGGGCTAACGATCGAAGCGGGCGACGCGGTCCAAAACGGCAAGGTTATCGCCAAGGTTTCCCGGGCCGATTTGGAATCGCAATTGCTCCGGGACGAGGCGGCGTTGGAAAAATCCCAACTGCAATTGGACGATCTCCGAAAAGGGTCGCGTCAGGCCGAGTTGCAAGCGGCCGCGGCGAACGTCGCATCGGCCAAAGCGGTCTTGCGGAAGAACCGTGCCGACTTCGAACGGTTGAATTCCTTATACCAACAGGGCGCGGTCTCCCAACAAGAGTTGGACAATAGCCGTTCGGCTCTTGACGTCGCCGCTAACGCGGTTCAAACGGCCGAGTCCAACTATAATCTGGCCCGGGAAGGGTCCCGGCCGGACGCGATTGCCGCGCAACAAAAAGAGGTGGAGCGGAACCGGGCGGTGTTGGAAATGAGCCGGGCGGCGCTGGCCGATACGACCGTTAGCAGTCCTTTGAACGGAGTGGTATTGTCCAAGAATTATCAGAATGGCGAGTATGTCAATGTCGGGGCGGCCGTGGTAACCATCGGCGACCTGACTGATTGTTGGGTGAAGATTTATCTCCCCTCGCCCCAACTTGGCCTGGTGAAGTTGGGCCAAAAAGCGCAAGTCCGGATTGATTCTTATCCCAACCGGGTGTTTTCCGGAACCATCAAGGAGATCAGCGAAAAAGCGGAATTTACGCCACGGCAGAGCATCACCCAACAGGAACGGGCCAATCTGGTTTTTGCCGTCAAGGTGAAGATCGATAATGCGGCCGGAATTTTGAAACCCGGCATGCCCGCGGATGTGGAGTTGCAATGAAAATGATTGAAATGGCCGGTGTTTCCAAAGTCTTTGGCAAACTGGCAGCGGTGGACGGGATATCCTTGACGGTAAACCGCGGGGAGATCTTCGGATTGGTTGGACCCGACGGCGCCGGCAAGACCACGACCATCCGCATACTGACCGGAGTGATGGATCCTGGCGCCGGAACGGTCCGGGTGCTGGGGGAGACGGCAATTGAAAAGATCAAACCGCACTTGGGTTATGTCCCGCAACGGTTCAGCCTCTACGGCGATCTAACGGTCTTCGAGAACATCCGTTTTATCGGGTCGCTCTATGGCGCCGCGCCGCGGGCCATCGCCGCCAAAGCCGAGGAGATTTTGCGTTTCACCAATTTGTGGACTTTCCGGGACCGGTTGTCCGATAACTTGTCGGGCGGGATGAAACAGAAGTTGGCCTTGGCCGCCGGGTTGATGCACCAACCGGATCTTTTCTTTTTGGATGAACCGACTACCGGGGTCGATCCGGTTTCGCGCCGTGAATTTTGGCAAATGCTTTATCGCTTAAATAAAGAAGGCATGACCATCGTGGTTTCCACGCCGTATATGGACGAGGCCGAACTTTGCACCAAAGTCGCTTTTATGCATCAAGGCAAGATTGTCGCGGCGGCGGCGCCCCAGGAACTGAAGCGAGCCTACCCGTACCGCCTGCTCGAACTGCAGGTCCGGCATAAGAATGTGAAACCGTTTCTCGCAGAATGCCCGGTGCTGGAGATCAATTCGTTTGGCGAAAAGTACCACCTGGTGGTTGACGATCCGGTCGCGGCGGCGACCGCGGTTCGGCTGGCGCTCGAAGCGGCCGGGCTTGAGGTGTTGGATTTGGCGGAAGTTGCGCCCACGATGGAAGACGTCTTTGTGGCAATGGCCGGGGAGGCGAGTTAAATGATTGCGGTCGAGATCGAAAACCTGACCCGCAAGTTCGGCAGCTTTACCGCTGTCAATCAGATCAGTCTCCAAATCAAACAAGGCAATATTTACGGCTTTTTGGGGCCGAACGGCTCCGGCAAATCCACCACCATCAGGATGCTCTGCGGAATTTTGGAGCCGACCTCGGGAACGGGTAGGGTGTTGGGTCTGGATATCAAGCGGGACAGCGAGGCGATTAAGGAAAAGATCGGTTATATGTCCCAGAAGTTCAGCCTCTACAACGATCTATCAGTCATTGAAAATCTGCGGTTTTACGCGGGGATGTACAGTTTGCCGGAACCGCTCAAAAAAGAACGGATCGCGGCAATGGTCGCCATGGCGGGTCTGAAAGGACGGGAAAACGAGCTGGCCGGAAATCTTTCGGGTGGCTGGAAACAACGATTGGCCTTGGGTTGCTCCATCTTGCACAACCCGCCGATTTTATTTTTGGACGAACCCACCGGCGGAGTGGATCCGAAATCGCGCCGGATGTTTTGGGATATTATTTATCAATTGGCGTCCGCCGGGACCACCGTAATGGTGACGACGCATTTTATGGATGAGGCCGAGCATTGTGACGAAATCGGTTTTATCTTCGAAGGGAACCTGATTGTGTCGGACACCCCGGCCCGGATCAAACAGATCATCCCCGGCACATTGCTGGAGATCCGGGGCGCGGAGCCAATGGAGTTGCTCGAACAGATCCGCGCCGAGTTTCCGAATCTCCTCGACGCCTATGTGTACGGGACGACGTTGCACTTATTGGTGCCGCACGGTACGACGGAATGGTTTGTCAAATACCGGCCGCAAACCATCGTGCCGACCCTGGAGGATGTTTTTATCTATTTTGTCAAATCCAAACGTGGGGAGTTGAGCGCATGAACCGCTTACGCGCCTTATTGGTCAAAGAGTTTATTCAGATGAGCCGCGACCGGCTGACTTTCGCCATGATGGTGGCGTTGCCCATCGTGCAACTGTTATTGTTCGGTTTCGCCATCAATACCGATGTCAAACATCTATCGACCGTCGTTTTCGACCAGTCGTTACAGCAAGAAAGCCGGGATCTGCTCAGTTCCTTCACGGCCAGCGGTTACTTTGACGTGAAGCGTGTCGCCGGCAGTTACCAAGAGGTCAATCAGCAGATTGAACGCGGCGACGCCAAAGTCGGAATCATCATTCCGCCGGATTTCACCAGTAATTTGAAGCATGGTAAGAGCGGTGTCGTCCAGGTGATTGTCGACGCCACCGACTCGATGGCTTCTGCATCGGCAATCAGTGCGGCGCAGCTGATCGGGCAGTTGAAATCCCAGGCGATTTTGATCCAAAAGATGCAGGGTCTCACTGGGAAACAACTGGAACAACCCTACGACGTCCGGATCCGGCCGTGGTATAACCCCGACTTTGTCACCGCGTTTTACATGGTTCCCGGGATCTGCGGCGTGGTCTTAACCATGACGATGGTGATGATCACTGCGATGGCGATCGTCCGGGAACGGGAGCGGGGCACCTTGGAGCAGTTGATCGTAACCCCTTTGAAGTCGCTGGAATTGATGTTAGGCAAGATCATCCCGTATGTGGTGGTGGGTTACGTCCAAATGACCTTGGCGTTGATGGTGGGGATCCTCGTTTTTAACCTGCCGATCCGGGGAAGTATCGGATTGTTGTATCTGTTGACTTCCTTTTTTATCGTCGCGTCACTGGCGTTGGGGATCTTAATTTCCAACTTTGCCGAGACTCAGATGCAAGCGATGCAAATGTCGTTTTTCTTTTTTATGCCGAGTATTCTGTTGTCAGGATTTATGTTTCCCCGGGAGGCGATGCCGCAGTTGATTCAATGGATCGGCGCGGCGATTCCCCTGACCTTCTTTCTCCAGATTTTACGGGGGATTATCCTGAAAGGAATCGGCTTAGGTTACCTGTGGAGTCAAGTGTTGGCGTTGTTCGGCTTCGTCGTGGCGTTGCTGGCGCTGAGCATATTGAAGTTCCGCAAGAAGTTGGCGTGACCGGGACTTGGGGCATAACCCATTGGCAGTGATCGATCAGGCGGAAGCGTATTATCGGACCAGGTTGTTTCCGGAGAAGTGATTCCCTTCAATTACGGTCTATCCGGACGGAAAACGAAAACGAGCTGTCCCAGAGAGAACAGGGACAGCTCGTTTTCGTTATTGCCAGGTTACCTGTAACGGCGCCCGGTCGACGAGACGATGGTAGGAAACTTTAGGGAAACCGACCATGATGCCGCCGCCAACCGCCAGCGTTTCCGGCAGCTGCAACAGTTGCAACAGCGGTTGATATTCCGAGGTCGCGCACCCTTCGAAAAAGCCGGCCCAACAGGTGCCAAGTCCGATCGCCGGCGCGAATAATTCCGCGTAGGTCAAGGCGAAATGGGCATTGTCCCGTCCAAAGAGCCCCCTGGTTTTGGGAGCGGTCGCAACCACCAGGCAAGGCGCGTCGCGGAGAATGACGTCGCGGCCGGTGTTGCGATAGGCGGCAACCGTTCCGGCGTAATAGGCGCCGCCGGGGGAGCCGCTGTTGATTTTTTCCTCCATCCAATCAATGGTGGCGGCAATGATCTTTTGCAACGTTTCCGGGTCGTCATAAACGTAAAACGCCACCCCTTGGGAGTTGCCGCCGGTCGGGGCTTGGCGCGCCACGTCCAAAAGCTGTTGAATCTTGGTTCTGGGGACCTGTTCCAGCCGGTATTGGCGTACCGAACGGCGCGCTCTGAGAAACTGGGCGGCCGTGGTTTCATCCAAAACGGGTTGGTTGATTTGGGGTATTTGGTTGGCGAGGGGCGCGTTTTCATTATCGAGCGCACCGTAGGGACAAACCGCCACGCAATGGCCACAAGCGATGCAATAGCGGTCCGGTTGGGCTTGTGGCCCGTCTTGCATTGCGATGAACCCGGTGGGACAATCGGCGACGCACAGGCCACACTGGGTACATTTTGATGGGTCAACTTGAATTAAACTCATAATAACACTCCTTTATCCATCGGGATTCGTATTGAATTCGGCGCATTATCATTATGAAACGTCGGGATCGGTTATTCCATGTGAAAAGTCCGGCTTTTTTCTGAGTCCGACTTTTTCACTAACGGTTCCTACGGCTGCAACTCAAACTCCGCGGCCAACTTGGTGAAGGCGGGCAGCGAGTTAATGATGGTCTCTTTCGAGACGCAGTAGGCGATCCGGAAGTAGCCGGGTCCGGCGAACCCACTGCCCGGAACGAGCAGCAGATTGTATTTGAGCGCTGCCTGGATAAACGCGACGTCATCGGCGACCGGGCATTTCGGGAAGAGATAAAAGGCGCCTTCGGGTTTGGTAACCTCAAAACCGACGCTGATCAAGTGGTTATACAAAAGATCGCGGCGTTCCCGATAGATGTCGACGCCAACCACCTCGCCTTGGAGTTCGGCGACCAGTCGTTGCATCAACGCGGGGGCGTTGACGAAACCCAACACCCGGTTGGCAAAAACCAGGGCGTCAAAGAGCAGTTCCGGCTCGGGATTGGCGGGCTGGAGCGCCACATATCCGATGCGTTCACCGGGGATGGCCAGGTCTTTACTGTGCGAGGTCACCACCAGGCTGTGTTCAAAGTAGTTGAAAACCGGCGGGACGGCGACGCCGTAGGCCAAGCCGGAGTATGGTTCATCAGAAACCAGGTAAATGGTGATTCCAAGTTGCGCTTCTTTCTCGCGGATCACTTCGGCCAAGGCGTTGAGGGTGGCGGGGCTGTAAATGACCCCGGTTGGGTTGTTCGGCGAATTGATCAAGATGATTTTGGTGCGCTCGTTAATCACTGCGGCGATGGCTTTGACATCCAGTTGAAAGTCGGGTTTGGTTTTGACCACGACCAATTTTCCTTGGTGGTTTTCGGTGTAGAAACCATACTCGACAAAGTAAGGGCTGGAGACGATCACTTCGTCGCCGGGGTTGAGCAACGCTTTGAAGGCGACATTGAGGCCGCCGCCGGCGCCGACGGTCATGACCACGTGGCCGGCGGTCAGGGTAAGGCCGGTTTTGCGGTTGAGATGAGCGGCGACTGCGGCGCGGGCTTCGGGGTAACCGGCGTTGCTCATGTATTTATGCATGCCCGGAACCGGGTGGTTGGCCAGTTCGGCGAGGCGGGATTTGAAGCTGGCCGGCGGTTCGAGGTCGGGGTTGCCGATGGTGAAGTCGTAGACGTTTTCGCGGCCGTGGATTTGGGCGAGGCGGTCGCCTTCTTCGAACATTTTGCGAATCCAGGATGAACGGGTTAGAGATTCGCGGACCTTAGATGAGATGGACATGATGATTCCTCCTTGTGGGGTTTGGATTAAATTGCAGTTGAATTGAGTTATATGAATGTCGGCTTTGTGAGTGATTATTTGGCTAAACAGAGCTTTGCCAAATTGGCTGAGGCGCCGTGAAAAGCCGCGCATTGCGGCGTCGCTCGGGCGCTGCGGTGCTCAATATACAATGAGTATTATCTGCGCTCCTCGCTTGGTCGCTCCTTGCACTGCACGGCTTTTGACGACGCGAATGTGATTGCTGGATGATCATCCAATTTGGCAAGGTCCCCCCGGCGCAGTTTCGGGTGGAGGCGCCGGCCAGGCAATTGAGTGCTTTATTCGATGCCAATTTAAAAAATCGTTCAATCGGGTGGATTGGGAAATTCAGAGAGGCCTCTCGTCCCTGCGAGGCAGGGACATTGAACTGGGAGCCGAGAACCAAGAACCAAGAACCAAGAACCAAGAACCAAGAACTAAGAACCAGCATCCCTAGACTCCGAAGCCAAGCCAGACTATTTATGTATATTTCCATAACTCCGAAGTATATCCTTCCCGGAAATTTGCATTTTGGATCGATTTCCTGAATTTAGCGGTGAAAGACCTCTTTACAGCAAGGCGTTTTTAGGTTATAATAAATTTCGCTGACGTGCCGAAGTGGTGGAACTGGCAGACGCGCTGTGTTCAGGGCGCAGTGTCCGTAAGGGCGTGCGGGTTCAAATCCCGCCTTCGGCACCATTATTTTTAAAATAAAACCTCCGTTGTGTTTGACGGAGGTTTTTTGTGTTTAACTTATAAATACGGTGCAATCCAAACGGTATATTCGTATCAATCCATGTGAATAATGTCGCGAGTATTATTCGTGTAAACTATTCTTGCGGAAAAAATCGATAAAGGAATATACTTATCTTAATATTCTGCATTATAATGGAAGAGAAAGTTAGGCCTTAAAATTAAGGAGTGCGACCATGATTGATTCCTTTCATATCAGTAATTTTAAAAGCTTTATAAAGGCTGAAATGCATTTAGCGCCGTTAACTTTTTTAATTGGCCCAAACGCCTCGGGGAAAAGCAATCTAATTGAGGCAATTCGCATATTAGCCTGGCTGGCAAAAGGTGGACGACTTGATGATATTGAGAGAACTTTTCTTGGGTCCGACTCATTAGTTCGTGGAAAAACGAACGATTTATTCAAAAAAGCAAATGAAGTCTTGGAGTTAGGCTGCAGAATTAGTGGGGTTATTGAAGATTGGAACAGCTTATCAATTGAAGTTGGTTTATTCAATGAGAATCTTATTTTGAGGAATGAACGAGTATATAAAGAAGATGAAACCATTTCCTTATATCAAATTGATGGTCAACCAAGCGTTCATTCGGATGAAATCAGTGTGATGTATAACAATTTCAAAAAAGGAAAGAACAAACCGCATATTCCCTGCTCGAATCGTCAAGCCGTTTTTTATCAACTGGAAACTCCGAGCCGGTTTAATAGTGAAAAGTCACAAAAGATTATTCCATCGGTAACCAAGAGTTTTCGTACGAAGCTTCGAAATGTTATTTTTTTGGATCCCCATCCGGGTGCGATGCGCGCTTATGCTTGGGCCAAAGACGATGAAATAATGGAAGATGGGAAAAACCTTTCAAGTGTATTGTATAAAATATGCAAAGATGACCGGTTAAAGGCGAAAATGCTGGATTTTATTCGTTCATTACCTGAGCAAGATATCAAGGACATCCGTTTTATCGAAACGGACCGAAATGATGTTATGGTACGATTGGTAGAATCTTTTGGTGATGAAGAACGGATGATGGATGCACCGTTACTTTCGGATGGAACATTGCGTGTACTCGCAATCGGAGCAACCTTGTTAAGCGCGCAGGAGGGTTCGCTGGTAATTGTTGAGGAAATTGATAATGGGGTTCATCCAAGCCGAGCGGAAAGTCTGATTCGTCAAATTCGTCATATAATAGAAACGCGAAATCTTCAAGTACTTCTTTCCTCACATAATCCAGCGCTTCTGGATGCTTTGCCCGATGAATCATTAGGAGATGTATTGTGTTGTTATCGTGATCAGACTCAAGGGGATAGTCGGGTTGTTCGACTTCAAGATTTGGAACGATATCCGGAATTAGTTGCGATGGGTCCATTGGGTCAAGCAATGACAAAGCGTATTTTGGATCGTTTTATTAAAGATAAAACTACACGCCAGGAACGTTCTGAAGACGCATTGGCGTGGTTGGATGAATTTAAGAAAGAGGTGTCGAAATGAGCGCGATCTGCTTAATCGATACCTCGGTATTTGTCGAAATTTTGAATGTGCCCAAGTTGGCAAATCAACACTCGCTAATCATCGATTTATTACGTTTAAAACTTCAAGATAAGGAACTGTTGTTTCTTCCGATGGCAACGATTTTAGAGACCGGGAATCACATTGCTCAAAACGGAAATGGCGATGAACGTTGGAATTGCGCCAATCGTTTTGTTACACAAGTGAAAAAAGCATTAGCGGGAGATTCACCATTTCAACCGGTTAAATTTTTAGAACGGGAGCAACTTCTCCAATGGCTTGCGGAATTTCCTGAATCGGCAAAGCGTAAAAGCGGATTGGGTGATCTCTCAATTATTCACGATTTTCAGAGAACTTGTTCCCTAAATCACGGGCGGAAAGTTTATATTTGGTCGTTGGACGAGCATTTATCAAGTTTTTGTCGAGAGGCAAAGTTATAGTCTATAGTGAAAAAAATAGTTTTCTTGGTGCTTAATTGGTTCATTGGGGTGCGGATACAATTCGACTTGCTACTCAAACATCCAAAAACATAAAAAAACGTTCTTGGACAAACCAATACGCAATAATTTTAAAAGGCCAGATAAAACGGCACTTATCGGAAAAGATAATACCATCTAGCAGGCCTTTCCTATAATCCCGCCTTCGGCACCATGATTATTATCCTCCGTGATTTGACGGGGGTTTTTGATTTTCATAGGGTGTTTTGCCAATCATTTGCTAAGCAAATAAAAACTGCCTTGTTGAAGGGCAATTTTGTTTACTTCATTTGTCCCAATTTCAAAAAATGTCGAATCGAAAGCATGGATAATCAGATTGATACAGACAGACAATCCTGAATTGTCTCAAGCTCCTCCGTTCCCAATAAAGGTTTTCTATTTTGAAAAGAAAACCTTTGCCAAGAGATCACGCTACGATAAACATTGAAGCGGAAACAGACAAAATAAAAGGAGCTTGATACAAATCAAGTTCCCTTTTTAATCCTTGTTATTATTTATCAGCCAACATCCAGCCAATGCCCTTTCGTTACCCTTGGTTCTCAGTCTTTTCCTTGCCTTGCAGCCAGGGAGGTAGAGTAAGTCTGAATTTCCTCCTGCCACGTAACGACATCACGATGCTTTGCAGCACAATGAAGAGATACAGCAAGAGCCCGCTTACTATCGCTTGAGAGTTTGATTGGACGCCCGCCGCACGGATCAGTTCATTGATTATCAGAAGGGTCAGCGTACCGATTGGCGCGCCAAGCAGGTTCCCCACGCCGCCGTTGAGCAGAATGCCGCCGATTACATTCGAGGCGATTGCTTTCATTTCGAACAACGCCCCATTTCCGATATTACCGGCTCCTGTTGTCATGAGGAACACAAATCCTGCGATACCGGCCGTTAATCCGCATAGCGCGTATGAGAGGAATATCGTTCTCTTTACGTTGATACCGAGCATCCGAGCGCTCTGACTATTGCCGCCAACAGCGTAGACATTGCGCCCGAAACGCGACCACTTCATCAGGGCGGCGAAGAGGAGAACAAGGGCCACCACAACGATGACGCCTGGTTTGATTTCACACGGGATGAAAACGCCTAGCCTGTTTTGCGTGCCAAGCCAAGGAATCACGATTGTAAAATCCCGCAAGGCAACAAAAGCAGGCATGGTCACGTTGATCGGATCTTTGTGGAGTGTCGTCAGCAGTCCCTGTGCTAAGAACAATCCTGACAGCGTTATGATAAATGGCTGTATTTCAAGATAGGCAATGAGATATCCATGCAAGAGACCAAACGCGATACCGATGCCCAGCGAAAGAAGCAGGGCGCCCCAAACGTTCCCCATTCCCGATTCCAGCAACATGGCACAAGCCATGGTTACCAGGCCACATACTGCGCCGATGGAAATGTCGATGCCGCCTACGATCATCACGATGCACAGACCAAGTGTCATGATGATGAGCGCAGCGTTGAGGTTGAACAGGTCAAAGAAGGTCTGAAACTGCATAAAACTGTCCGGAAAATTTATCAGGGCAAACCCGTACATCAGTACAAATATAATCCCGGCTATAATAAAAAGAAGATTCGAATTCGATAATCTGGTTTTTGGTTTGGTTATATTCAAAGATCCCATCCTACTCCTCCTGCTTCCCAGATGTGTCTTGGCTTGCAACCACTGCATTATTTAGTCCACCGATCTTGCGTACGGAGTCGCTAGCTACTATCGTTTTAGCTTTGTCTACGACTTTCCTGGCAAAAACCCTAACCACAGGCGATGCAATTACCATGAGAATGATAATGAACACTGCCTTGAAGGCCTTAATGGCCTCGGGTTCTACCTCCAGCCTGAGCAGGGTCCTGTTCAGCATCTCGATGGTGTACGCGCCGATAATCGAACCGGTGATGCTGAACTTGCCACCGGAGAGCGAGTTTCCGCCGATTGCTACGGCGAGAATCGCGTCCATCATGATAAACTTGAGCAGATTGACACTGTCGTGGCGCCCCGCCTTGTTAACTGCGATGAAACCTGCGACCGCGGCGCAGACTCCCATAATCAAAAAGGTCAGGAATATAATCTTTTTCGGGTTGATACCGTTCAGACGCGCAGCACTTGGGTTGATTCCCACAGCTTCCACATAGAGCCGGAGATTGGTGATCTTGAGGACCACTGCGACGATCGCGATGAAGATGACGGTCAGGATGATGGGAGTCTGTATTGGCACTCCCGGTATTACGGTGCCGATTTGATTCGATAGATTGTTCGCCAGAATGGGTGATAATTTGCCGTCAATCATAAAGGCGATAGACCGGCCCCCCATAAACAGGATGAGGGTCGCAACCATTGGCTGAACCTTGAATACCGAAACCAGGTTGCCGTTGAATGCGCCGATGACTAACCCGGCCACGCAACTTATGAGGAAACCCGTCAGTATGGTCAACAAAGTGACTTCACCGGCATGTAAGACGAACAGGACAAATATGGCGGAAGTAATGGTGGCGCTCTCACCGATGCTGATGTCCTGCCCTTGTGAGGCCGCAGTAACCAAGGTCATACCTATTGACAGAATAACCAACTCCGAGGCGCCGAAGAGGATATTCGGGATATTCCCGTAAAATGCTCCGTTTACCATGCTAATACTGAAGTAATCGGCTCCCTTGATCAGATTAATCACAATGAGGATCAACAGAACAGAGAGGGGAAGGAAGAGATGAGATAGGTGAAGGAAGAGTGCTTTTAGCTTTGGCATATTCGTTCACCTCCCTGGGCTATCGCGTGCATAACATCATGTTCCGTCAAATTCGTTCCACTGAGTTCTCCGACAATTTCACGGTCCTTGATAACAATCATTCGAGAGCAGGTTCGAAGCATTTCGTCAATTTCTGAAGATATGAATGTCAGGCTCATTCCCTCTTCAGCGAGCTTGAGCACAAGTTTTTGAATATCCACCTTGGTTCCGACATCGATTCCCCGGGTGGGTTCATCAAGGATCAGGTATAGGGGATGGGTGAGCAGCCAGCGGGCCAGAATGACCTTCTGCTGATTCCCGCCGGAAAGAGAGGCGATGGGCGTGTTGATGGACGGTGTTTTAATGCTCAGTTTCTGGATATACTGGTTAGCAAATTCCTCAGCCTGTTTCCTCGAAAGAGGCCTAAAAAAGCCTTTCATGACCTGCAAGGCTAGAATAATATTGTCGCGCACCGAAAGCTCGGCGATGATTCCGTCCCCCTTGCGGTCCTCAGGTAGATAGCCGATTCCCTGTTTCATGGCGTTTAGGGGCGTCTTGAGCTTCACTTTCTTCCCTTTCATTTTGACTTCACCGCCGGTCACCTTGTCGGCGGCGAAGATTGCGCGAACACTTTCGCTACGCCCGGAGCCGAGCAGCCCGGCGAACCCGTTCACCTCGCCTTTTTGGATTGTGAAATTGAAAGGCCTTACCCCGACGGCGCTCGAAAGCGCCGTAGCCTCGAAAACCGGCACACTGCTGTCGGATGTAAGCGGCTCTTGTTTTTTCATCATTGAGACATCACTGAGCGCCTTTCCCATCATCTTCGAGATAAGCTCGATTTGGGGAAGCGCAGCTGTTTGGTATTCGCCGATCAACTCTCCATTGCGAAGCACCGTAATCGTGTCGCTGATCTCGTATACCTGATCGAGAAAGTGGGTTATGAAGATAATCCCCACACTCCGAGCTTTCAGTTCGCGCATGAGCTCGAAGAGTTTTTTCACCTCATCTTCGTCAAGTGAGGACGTCGGCTCGTCCAGGATGAGAATCTTGCAGTCCATATCGACGGCACGGGCAATCGCAATCATCTGCTGGACAGCAATTGAGCAGCTTGCGAGTTCTTGAGTCGGACTCGCTGGAATACCGAGGGAGTCGAGCAGTTGTGCCGCCTTTGCGTTCAGCTGTTTCCATTGAACGAAAGCGTTCCGGCTGCGACCGGCAAACATATTCTCGGCCACGGTCAAATTGGGGCAAAGCGCTATTTCCTGAAAGACCGTGCCAATTCCCATGTTCTGCGCATCCTGCGGCGACTTGAAAAGAACCGGCCTTCCATCTAAAACAATCTGGCCGGCATCCTTTTGGTAAACACCGGTTATAACCTTTATCAGTGTGGACTTGCCCGCTCCATTTTCGCCCATAAGGGCATGGATCTCACCCTTCCGGAGCGTGAAGTCTACGTTATCCAGAGCTTTAACCCCTGGAAAGGATTTGCTGATACCCTCCATTTTGAGTATATTTTCTGACAGCAACGAAAGACCTCCTTACCGGTATCACATAAATTAATAGCAGTGCGGTTAGCCGGATAAGATCCGAACACCGCACTGCCTGAAAATATTACAAAAATACTACCTTGTTATCTTACCCTTGCCAGGATCGGCATTGATACCCCAATCTGCGATATCTTTGTCGGTGATCGTGGCAGTCGTAAAGAGCAATTCTTTCTGATAGACGATTCCTTTGGGGAGCTTACCACTTTTGATCCACTTAGAAATCTCGGCTGCCTGACGCGGATTGCACTGCATGTCGGCGTCCCAGTAACCGGCCTGTACGTTTCTAAGTGCAAAACGGTTAAAGTCAAAACCAATGATCTTGACCTTGCCTTTTGCGCCATGGCTGATACCAGCCGCCTCGAGCGCCTGAACAGCGCCTTGCGCCATACCGTCGTTCTCAGCGTAGATGACATTGAAATTCTTTTTCGCTGCAATCGCGGCTTCAACCACTTTGCGGGCTTCATCAAGGCTCCAACTGTCTCCACCGGTTCCATCAGCCACAACGGTGAGTTGACCCGCTTTTGCGGCTTTGAGCACAGCTGCGCTGCGACCTATTTCAGCCGCGCTACCCAACTGACCACGAATAAGGACTAGATTGATCGGTTTTGGAACACTTTTCAATACCCAGTCTACCGCCGTATTACCCTCATAAGCCATATCCGAGAGAAGTGCCGCCTCATAGTTTGAGGCGTCCGTATTAATCGCACGGTCGAAGAGAATAACCTTAACGCCTGCTTTTTTGGCAGATGTTAGGACGTCGTCCCATCCAGTCGCGTTTGCGGCCGAGATTAGGAGATAGTCCACTCCATCGCGAATATACCCTTTGGCCGCAGCGATCTGCTCGCTGTTGTCGCCGGTGTTGGTCTGTTTTGCGTCATAGCCGTTTGCCTTTGAGAAGACATTGTTCATGGCTTCAACATTGGCCTGACGGTAGCCGGATTCTTCCGGTGGTAAATTTACAATACCAACCTTAATCGGACCTGCGGCAAAAACTGTAAACCCAACCAACAAACACATGACAAGGCCCACTACAAGAAACTTAATTTTCATCACTTTACCTCCTAGATAAAATATTTCATTTGTGTTAACGTCGCCAGAAAAATTATATCCAATTTAAAAACCATTTGACCATAGATGATTTTTGATTTTACTATAATTTTTTTTACGGCCAATTGGGCGCTGTAAAATCAAGTTGAACTAAATAAAAAATCCATAGTAACCGTTTCTGTGTTACGATATTTTTATTACCAAAAACCGCACGGAAAGGATATCACTATGGACAATCCCGTGAATTGAATCTTGCTAGCTGCAATGAGAGATACGGAGGCAATCGAAAATGAACATATTTGGATATTATCGCATTATGATTTTGGGCAACAATGGCAGCGGGAAAAGTTTTTTGGCGGGAGAGTTGGCGGCGATCACCGGGTTGCCGCCCGTTCATCTCGATGTCGAGTTTTGGCGGCCGAATTGGGAACAACCGTCGCCGGCCGAATGGCTGCAGCGGCAAACGGAGCTTATCGCCAAGGAAAAGTGGATTATTGACGGCAATCACACCGGCACAATGGAGTTGCGGTTTCAAGCGGCGGACTTGATCATCTTTCTGGATATCAACCGTTGGGCATGTTTGGCGGGCGTGTTGAAACGACATGGAAAAAAGCGGGCGGACATGCCCCAATATCTCGAAGAACGGTTGGATCGGGAATTTTTGCGATTTTTAAAGGGGTTATGGAATTTTTCAAAAACACGGAAACGCGCGATCCTGGGTTTCCATGACCAATATCCCGATAAACCGTTTTTGGTGATTCAAAGCCGCCGTGAAATGAATCGGCTGATCCGTCAATGGCGCGCTGAAAAAGCGGAGCATGATATCCGGGTGTACGGCGGTGCTTTTGATCGGGACCAGATAATGTAGGTTTTATCAATCAATATGGAACAACGTCAACAACACTGGGAAACAAATCGAGCTGCTGAGAAATTTCGTAAAAGTTCTTGTAAAAATATTGAAAATATCTGATAATAAGCTTAAGGATTTGAATGTATGAATGGATTGCACACCGAATACATAAGCTGTATATGGTGATGCAAATGCGAAAATATTTCCTGAAAAAGGGGGTCAGGCTGATGGCTAAACCAATTTCCAATACACCGGTTTTGGAAGGTAGCGACGCTCTTGAGGTATTAAACGAACTGCGTCGGCCTGACAAAGCGAAGGAATTGCGGTTGAAAGCTCTTGAAAGTCTTAAAATCGTTACGAAATCGAATTAGCGAATGATTTATAAAATGAGTTTGAGGCGATTCAACAAAAAGTAATTTTAGTGGACTATTCCCCGAGCCATAAACTCGGGGAATTTGAATGTAAAGACTCTGATTATGCAGTATGGTTAATAAATGACGCCCACTATTATATCGAACAAAGCATATCTCAAGTAAAGCTACTTTTAAATCGAGGCAATGAAGATATTATTGGCTACAATCAATCAGGGAAAATGCCTAGATCAATTCCGGCCTTGAAAATCGGTAAATTGGCAATCAACGTTAAGTACGAACGTCAAAGTTACGGATCATATTTATTGTGGTTATCTCTTGGCATAGCGCAACAGATGAATATAATTGGGACTGCTTGTAGGTATTTATCGCTGGATGCCGATGTTTCCGTTTCGCCAACTACCGACAAATTCTATGCCGGACACGGATTCAAATACAATAAGAATGTTAACAAAAAACGTCAGGATGAAATCGACAAAAAAGGGGCAGGTTTGAAAATGGAGAATATTAGTATGCGATATGATATTTTCAATCTATAAGTTTAAAAGACTTTTTGCGCTCAAAATAAAAACTGCCTTGAAAGGGGCAGTTTTTTAATAACTCAACTTTCGCAGCTTAAGATAGGGAGATAAAGCTTAATATAATTGGGCAAACCGACAAACCAATGCTGGAGTTGACAGTCAATGAATTTACGGATTTTCATACTGACATTATGAGAAAGGTCAGATAACAGATCCAAGAGAGAGTTTAAAGCAATCGCCCAATCAAGCTCGTTAAGTTCATCAGCCAGAAACGCGAATAAACCGCTTAATGTCCGCTGATCAGTATTGCAGCGTTGTTGCCAGGCCAATAGAATATACCGGGCAAAAACGATTGTTGTATGGCTAATTAACAAATCATATGAGCGTCCTTGAAACTCCTTTTGAAGACGTAATAGTGATTTTGTTCATTTAAAAAATGTCTCAATACCCCAACGAATACCGTAGGTACGAACGATTTCTACTTCCGACAGTGTGCCATCGGTACTCAAAATAGCCAGCCATTCATTCTTTTGGGTACGATGTCTTACGAATACGATGATCACAGGAATATTGGGTATCATTTTCACGCGAATCGAACGCAAAATACCCTTTTGACCAGCCACCGGATTGGCTACCTGATAAAGTTCCTTCAACGATAGTGACGGGTTGCCGACAAGATAACGTTGGTTTGAGTTTTTGACCATTCCAACGACATCAAGGCCAATCTTTGTAATTTCCTGAATTAATGGCGCAAAAGTAAACCAACACCTCTTTCTTGTTTTGGTTAGGGTTTTGTGGCAAATTCACTATACCAAATGAAGAGGTGTTTTTATATTATTTTGGCCCTTTTGTCAACTCTTGTTTAGATTTGGTTCTTCATTGTTTATCCGCTTATATTTGACTCTGTTTTCTAGGTGCGAAAGTTGAGTCATAAATATTTACTTTATATCAAATTATGGAAGGAATTATTTAAATACAATAGAAACTACCATTATATTCATGTAAATTACCCAGATGTTGGAGGGATAAACATGAAGAATTGTCCTCAATGTAAAATTGAGTTGGTTGACCATATCAGATTTTGTGGATGTGGTTATGATTTTAATTCGGAGAAAACAAAGGGATCTCAAACTGAGGAATTAAATCGATATAATGAAACCCCATTATTTAGTACTCTTTTGAAATCATTTGGACTCATTGCCTTGTTTGGAGGGTTGTATTTCTCCATTGTTTTATGGCCTAGAAAGTATTTCACCATATGTTTATTATCCAAGTGTAATAGCATTAATTTCAAGTGGTATATCTGTTGTAATTTGTTTTGGTGTAGCGGATTTGGTTGAAAACATTTATGAGATTCGTCATAATCTTAGATATTTGATTAATAAATCTACGAAAAAATAAATCTAAAATTGGGGAGGTTGAAATTATGCCTATTTGTCCAAAGTGTGAACGAGATTATTCTGTAATAGTCGAATATTGTTCGGATTGTAGTTTAAAACTCATACCAAAACCAGAGTCATTAAGCTCATCTGAATTATATCGAATGGCTTGTCAATTTAAATATGATGAACACAATTATGAGGTTGCAAATAAGATTTTTCACAAGGTAATAGAGTTGTTTCCGACTAGTGAGGAAGCTAAATACTCAAAATCTCAAATTGAAGAAAATGAGGAGAAAATTACTGAAGAAGTAAATGAGGAAAGAAGTGATACAAGAATTTATCCACCATCAACGCCAGCATTGACAATTGTTTTTAATATCATGGGTATTCTTTCTATTGTTGGTGGGGTGTTCTGTGGCAATTTTTTTTGGACTAATCGTTACACTTCAACAGAATTTTCTGGTGTTTTTGGTTTTTCAGGGACTGTATTTGTTATTGGGGGAATAATCTCAGGTTGTTTGTTTTTTGCATTAGGGCAACTTATTAAAGGAATGAATTCAATAGAGCATGTTATCTATCATTTTGTAAATAAAGAGAAATAATCACTAATTTAGATACAAAAAAACAATGGGGGTATTATAATGAATGTTTTTTTAAATATTCTTGGAGGTATCAATTGTTGGAGGTTTTATAGCCGCTGCATCTATTAGTCCAAGCACTGAGGTTATGATTCAATTTCCTGGCATCAAGTCATTCTTTGATAATGTATCCATGGCTTGTTTTATAAGTGGTTGTATTTCAGGAATTATTTTCTTTGCTCTAGGGAGTATAATTGCTCGGCAGAAACGATTAATGAAGAGGTATTATCGGTAACCGTCAATCCCCCGCGCACCTTGAAAGGTGAGGATTTAGGAAGGTACAATTTACTCCAAGAAAGTTCAAAATGTTCATAGGAGCGTTTTGAAGAAAATTGGAGTGATTAGAACGGACACCCAAAAAATCGTAACCCAGATGCGGCTATCAGGCTGGAACGAAGCGGTTAAGGAACGACTGGCCAGCGGACAGACGGTAAACGCATTTTGCGAAGCCAAAGGGATCAGCCAAACAACCTATTACTACCGGCAGAAAAAAGTGCGGGAAGCGGCCTGCGCCGAGCTTGTGAAGGTACAAAACCGTGAGGATAAGATCGTACCGAACGGTTGGATGCGGCTTGCGGATTCTGAACCCG
>JAEZFP010000012.1 GCA_023417475.1 Bacillota bacterium
TGTTGTCGTAAACTGTTTCAGCTTGGCACCGGCTTCTTTCATGCTGCCAGTACTGATAAATAAAAAGGCAGCTCCGCCGACAACCAATAATCCAATAATCCAGCCAATTGATTTTGTGGCCCCGGAGGCCCCGGAAGTTGCTGTTCCAAAGCCTGCGGCACCGGCTTGATTGGCTGGGCTAGCTCCTGTTTTACCAATGATAGTGGGGATAACATCGGCAAATAGCGCAATTCCTTTTTCAGCAGACTGACGATCATTCGTATGAGACCCCGCCTCAATCAACATTGCTCTGGGGTGCAAGTCCTGATTGTAATCACCGCCCTTGGCAAAAAAGATCCCTTTGACTAGCCCAGGATGCTGTTTATCAGAGGCCGCTTTAATCTGCAAGGCATAATCTTCTATTTGTTTTCCTGTTGGTCCATACTTACCAACAACTAATTGCACCTTACTGATATCCTGACCGTCTACTTTACCCTTATACACTTCAGGGGGAACAGCATCACGATGCACATCGAAGATCGCATCAGGCTGCTGTTTTTTGATTAAGTCAAGCGCTGTTCTCCTGGAGCGTTCATAGGCCATGTTATCATGAGGATCATGCTTGGCATTAGAATGGATGGCTTCAATGCCCTTAGCCTGTAAAGCTTGCGTAAAAGCATCTCCTACCTTATAAATGCCTCCATTGCCAAAAATACTTTCCTGACCATCTGTCGGTACATAAGATTCATCTGAATGAGTATGATAGATTGCAACTTTGCCCGTACCTTGTGCTTTTGCAATACGTGGCATTAATGCTTCCCACCATAAGGCGTTCTTTTGATTGGGTTCAAGATATTGTGAAAGATTCACTTCGCCAATAAACTTCGCATAGGCAGTATTTCCTTCAATTCGGACAATTTTGTAGCGTTTATTCGTTTCAGTCAGGCATTCATCACCTGTTTGCATTTCCCAAGCTGTCACATAGACAACATTTCCCGTTTCATCAACAATATTAAAATAGTTTCCGTTATCATTGGCAAAACCCTGAATGGCCATTGAACAACTGAATATCACAATAGCAATCATAATAAGCCATTTATTCACGGTCCTCACCTCTTCCATCTTGTTGCTTACTCTGCGTGGAATCGGCATCAGATTTTTCCGTACGCACTGCTTTTAAATTGCGTTTTTTAGCCCCGCTATGCGACAACTCTTTGCTGAACTCATATAACCCTTCCGGTCGATTCGGACCGAGTACAGGACCGCCTTGCAGTTTTTCTCTCGTTTCGCCAACCAGTTCTGCGATCATTACCGCAACGATACCGGCAATGATCACAACATCAAAAGCGCCGGCTCCGCCGATTGCGGTAGTCCCAGGAATACCCATTCTATATATGGTAACTAAATGTACAATATCACTTAAGATAATCCCCAAAACTCCCCCAATAAAAGCGCTTCTTCTAGATCTACCTGCCAGATAAGCTATTAATCCGGCTGAAATACCATAGATTAATTTCGGATCTAAAAACATATTTTCCGGCTCATATGGAAGGTAGAGCGAACCAAAGTATACAGCTGCAGCTACAAGAATGGCGGCCATAATTCCTCTTACTCTTTCGGCTGTTTCATCTGCTGTAAAAATCAGCCAAATAGCCAGCAGAGCAGGTAAAATAGCGCCGCCCACGTTGATCGTTAAACTAACAGGATCACTTAGAATCGGAATATCAACAAAACTACCGAGCACAATTCCTACAATGAACAATAATGCCTGCTTGTCCGTTAAGCGCATTCTGTCCAAAATTCTTTGAGCGATACCAAAATAAACTAATACGCCGATAACCAATAGCGTAATCATTCCTATTGGCATATTCATACTAAATTCACCTCTTAGTTTTAAAATAAATTAAACTGTTAATTTAGGTTACCCTGAATTTAGTTTTGAAATTCTTAAAATCCAACATTCCTCCAATAGCGAAAATATTTAAAAGCATAGCTTGATTCAAGCTATGCTTTTAAACGGGTCGCATATTTTGTTATATCAATCCCTCGGGCTGATAACCATTGTGAACTAAACCCAGTAATGATTAGCGGGATTGTATGTAAATCGGCAATTTTTTTCGCTCCTACTAATAACATATATTTCTTGATATGATCGATAAAGCCATCAAACCAGCAAACAGCCTTTTCTATACCCTGCTGCTGAATCTGCCTCAGAATTGGAGTAGCAATCCCGATAGCACTTCCGTTTAGAGCTAATGCCTTGACAACATCTAATGGGGTTCGGACCCCGCCTGATACAATCATGTCGACATAGGGTGGCAGCACTGCAACCACTTCAACCGCACTGATTGCCGTCGGAATACCCCATAAAAGCAAGTCTTCTTCCAATTGGCAATTGTTTCTGGCTGATTCAATAGCAATAAAATTCGTGCCACCAGCTCCGCCAATATCAATGGCTTTAACGCCAATATCAACGAACCGCTTAGCTTGTTCCTTTGCAATACCGCAGCCCACTTCCTTAACCAAAACAGGTACCTCTACAGCCGCAATGATTTTCTCAATATTCTTTAGATACTGAGTAAAATCCCGGTCTCCTTCGGTCATCACAATCTCCTGCGCAGGATTTAGGTGAATTTGAATTGCGGCAGCTTCAATCATATCAACTGCGCGCTGGGCATGAAGCGGTTTTGCATAAGCTCCTAAATTCGCAAAAACAATCCCATTCGGATTCACCTTCCGGATCACTTGATACGACGACTCAACCGCAGCATCTTCAATAGCAGCGAACTGCGAGCCGACAGCCATCGTACACCCGCTTATCCGTGCAAATTCAGCCAGTTGTTCGTTAATATGCCTTACATCATCTGCCCCACCCGTAATTGCATTAATAATAATGGGGTTTGCCATCTTAATACCTGCTACTGATGTTGCAACTTTAATTTCTTCCCAAGACACATCCGGCAGGCAATTATGAATAAGCTGCAAATCAGCAAAACAATTTGAGATAGGCCCATCTTCGAGTTCAAGTGAAAATTTGATATGATCTAATTTACGTGATTGACGCACAATGCTTAATCCTCATGCCGAAACAGGTGTCCGAATTTATCTCCCAAAGTTAATCCAACTTCGGTATTTTTAGTGAGGTATTCCTGATATTCAGCTCGTTCAGCATCCTGGCTGGCTTTAATAATACTAAGTGCAAGGCGTTTATTCTCTTTATCAATCTCTAATATTTTCACATTGACTTCTTGCCCAATACTGACAACCTCTTCAGCTTTGGTTACTTTTCTTTCAGCCAATTCAGACAGCCGGACAAGTCCTTCAATTCCTTTTGCAATTTCAACAAAAGCACCAAATCCAGCAACCTTGGTAACTTTGCCTTTTACTGAAGTACCAGGCGAAAATTGTTCAATCCGATCCAGCCAGGGATCACGTGTTACTTGTTTCAAACTAAGTGAAATCTTTCTGGCTTGGGGATCTAGCTTGGTAACAACCACCGTTACTTCATCGCCGATACTGACAACATCAGCAGGTGATTTCACCCGTTCCCAAGATAAGTCTGAAATATGGACAAGGCCATCAACGCCTCCAATATCAACAAAAGCACCAAAGTCTGCAATTCTGGTAACTTTACCTGTAAGAATATCATTCACAGCAATGGATGAAAAGATAGCCTGTTCCCTTTGTCGCTTCTCTTCCTCCAGTACAAGCCTGCGGGAAAATACCGCCCGTTGTTTTTGCTCATCAACCTCAATCGTTAAAAGGGAAAAGGTTTGACCAACAAACTGAGCTAAATTTTCTGTATAACGAATATCGACCTGTGATGCCGGTATAAAGCCACGCACTCCAAAAACAACAACAGCCAGGCCACCTTTTACAGCTTCAATCACTTTTCCTGTAACCAGCTCTTTGGCCTCTAAAGCAGCTGTAAGTTTATTCCAAGCAACAACACGGTCTGCTTTAACCTTTGATAGCTTTAACCCGTCTTGACCATCCATCTCAACAACATAAACATCAATAGGATCACCAACCTGTACAATATGGCCGGCATCTTCCGGTATCGGATAAGCAAGTTCTGAAAGGGGAATCACCCCTTCGGCCTTATAGCCAACGTCGACAAAAACCTCCTCTTTACGAATCCCAACCACAGTTCCCTGAATAATACTGCCGACACGAATCTCTTTGACCGATTCATTCATAAATTCATTCATTGCTTCCATTTTTTTATAGACCTCCTCAATTAACCAGTCCGGCGTTGATGCCCCTGCTGTTATTCCGACTAAATTACTCCCTGCAAACCACTCTGGTTGTAACTCTTCCGCAGTTTCTATATGATAGGTCCGACAGCCTGACTGCATGCATAGCTCAGCCAGATGAGTGGTGTTGGCACTGTTTCTCCCCCCAATAACGATCATAACATCTACTTGGACGGCCACCTCTAAGGCGGCTTGCTGGCGTAAATCAGTAGCAGTACAAATTGTACGTTTAATATTGATATCATTCGTCTTCGTTTTGAGTACATCCACGATATCCTGAAATCCATCGCTGGCAAAAGTCGTTTGAGCTACGATCCCTAATTTATCATGAAACGATATCCCTTCAGCCTCATCTTTGGTTTCAATAATATACGCCTTTTTTCCAGACCATTCAAAGATGCTTTTCACTTCCGGATGTTTCTTCTCGCCAATAATGACGACCTGATAGCCGGATTCAGCCAGTTCTTTGGCAGCCTGTTGAGCTTTTTTCACGTGTGGGCAAGTTGCATCCACCACCCTCAACCCCATCTCTTTGGCCAGCTTATACGTATCAGGGCCTACCCCATGAGAACGGATAATCACCGTTCCTCCTCCAATTTCTTCAAGTGTATGAGCCATACCGATCCCCTGCGCTTCCAAACGCTGTACCATTTGAGGGTTATGAATAATTGGACCAAGTGTAACCGCTTGGCCAGGAGTATCTGCACAATCTTGCGCCATATCAACAGCACGTTTTACACCATAACAGAAGCCACGATGTTGGGCTACAATAATCTTCATATTGTCCTCCTATAAAAATTGCCAGGCTTTCATTATTAAAAATTCCCTATTAACCAAACATATCCTTTCATTATTTTAATAAATGATTGGATTATCTGCAAGCAAGCGAAAATTGCAAAGAATCTCCATGATTTCGCTTGTATATTGC
>JAEZFP010000066.1 GCA_023417475.1 Bacillota bacterium
ATTGCGGTAAACCGCCCGCCAATCCCCGCCTGTGGATAACTTAGCCCCTTGGGTCACAAAAAGAGATCATTGAGTCGCTCAACGATCCTTTTTTGTGAATAACTGATCTACGTTACTAACAAAACGAGCTCTTTTTGTGAATAACTCAGCTACGTTATTAACAAAACGATCTCTTTCTGTGGATAACTGATCCACGTTATTAACAAAACGATCTCTTTCTGTGAATAACGATACTATTTTTGTTAATAACTCATCTATTTCTGTGAGTAAACGATCTATTCCTGTGGATAAACGGAATTGAACTTTGCGTCGGAGAACACGGCGGTGTCTTTTAAAAGGATCCACCGCAAATATTGTAATCGATGGGCCGTGGATGCAACGAAACGAAAAAAGCGCAAGTTTATTAAAAAATAAGCGATCGAGACGGTTACAATAAATAGGACGGCAGCGGAAAGGAGACGTCATGAGCAAACTGGAGGTAGTGATTGCGGCGCTTGCCCATATTGAAGAGCGCTTGTCGGATGGAAAAGTCGGGTTGGATACCGTCGCCGAGGCCGTACATTATTCTAAATACCATCTGCACCGAATCTTCAGCGATACTGTGCAGATGAATATCCATGACTACGTTCAGCGCAGGCGACTTACCGAAGCGGCCAACTTTTGGTCTTTTCAAATCAGCCGATTATTGATATTGCGATTCTCGCCGGATACCAAAGCCAGCAGGCTTTCAGCTATGTGTTTAAGGCACTGTATAAACAGCCTCCGCTTGAATTCAGAAAAAAAAAGGTGTTTTATCCATTACAGGTTCAATATGATTTCAAAGTCCTGCGGGATCGGGGAGAGATCACTCAACAAAACTCCGCGAGAGAAATCCGTTACGTTGTCGATAAGGACATTCCGATGTGGATCGAATTAGCCTATCTTGCTGTAGACGGGTTTCCCTATTTGGATGAAGCTGAACATACAACTGCCTTGAAACGGTATATTCGGAATAAAGGCGCGCTGCTAATGATTGAAAACGATATTTTGGTTGGCGGTATGCTGTTAAATGATCAAACCGGCGGCATCGATTTTCTGGATGTACATCCCCTGCGGCGAAAATGCGCGAGGTTTTGGGACAAAACTTCGTAAAGCGCTTTCGCAGCGCTGTTTGTTTTCATGATTATTCCCAACGTCCGATTTCCGCCGCAGGTGAAGACCGGACGAAGAGTATAAGGATACCAAACGATATATGGTTCAACATCGCGGGGAAATCGATCCGCCCTTTTTGCCAACGGGGTATCGATAACTTCGATCCAAATGGCGAAGGGACTGGAGTTTGATGAAGTGATTATTCCCGCTTCAAACACTGATACCTACGCAAGCGAATATGATCGGAGCTTGCTATATATTGCCTGCACCCGGGCAATCCACCGCCTGTCCCTGCTCTATACCGGCGAATTGACACCGCTTGTTAGCGCCTAATAAAATGTCGTGGCCAATGATCGCGGCGTATTGCCAAAACCGATCTGGCTGCCGTCCGGATCGATCTTGCCCTGAAGCTGGATAATATCGGGGCGATGACTTCCGGGATAGGAATCCAATCTTTCCGGAAGGGAGCGTGGAATCGGCGGCTGATAATTGCCGGACGCCGTTGACGACGGGGCTTAAATGATTGCCTGACCGATAACCGGGGTGTACCGGGTTCCGGTCGACAGTAAACGATTTTGTTACCCGCTGCCCAATGGTTTTTCCCATCAGGCAACGGGCGTTTTTTTGAATCGCACTGAATTACGATTCAAGCTCGGTGGCTTGCAGCGAGGCGTAAATATCCGCCACCAACTGGTCCAGCGCCGCTTCCTGGGTTTCCTTCATGGTGGAGACGATCTCCAAGGGCGTTCCGACAATCGTCATGTTTTTCATCTCTTCAAGCAGACCGCGCATCACCTTAATGACGGCTCCCGGAGCCCAGCTGTAGTTGCCGACCAACGCGACCTGGCGGTTTTGCAGCCACAGGCCGGCCATGTCGCGGAGTAATGACTCCATATTATAATAAAGCCCCATATTGTAGGTGGGCGCGCCCAAAACCAAATGGCTGTATTTCCAAGCCTCGGCGATGATATAGGACGGATGGGTCTTGGATACATCGTATATCCGGAGGTCGGCAACACCCTTTTGAGCCAATTTATTGGCGAGCCGGTTCATGGCGTTTTCGGTATTGCCGTACATGGAGGCATAAGCCAGCACCACGCCTTTTTTCTCGGGAAGATACTTGCTCCAGCGGTCGTATTTCTCCAGAAAATAAGCGAGATTTTCCCGCCAGATCGGCCCGTGAAGCGGACAGATCATCCGGATCTCCGTTCCGCTTAACTTCTTCAGCGCGGCTTGCACCTGTTGCCCGTATTTCCCGACAATATTGGTATAATAACGTCTGGCCTCATCCAGATAAACCATTTCAAAGTCGGTTTGATCGCTAAAGAGATTCCCGGAGAGCGCGCCAAACGACCCGAAAGCGTCGGCCGAAAAGAGAATTTTAGCGCTGCTTTCATAGGTCATCATCACTTCCGGCCAATGAACCATCGGAGCAAAATAAAAGCCAACGGTGTGCGCGCCCAATGACAGCCGGTCGCCTTCTTTCACCTCGTAGAAGTTTGCTTGATCGACGCAATTGTAAAATTGCCCGAGCAACCGGAAGGTTTTGCTGTTGCCGACAATTTTGAGATTGGGGAAGCGCCGGACCAACTCTTCGATACTGGCGCAATGATCCGGTTCCATATGGTTGACGATCAAATAGTCAAGGGTTCGTCCGTTCAACACCTGGGTCACATTTTCCAGATACAACGCGTTGATGGCCGAATCCACCGTATCCAAAAGCGCGGTTTTTTCGTCCAAAATCAAATAGGAATTATAAGCAACCCCGTTTGGCAGGGGAAACATATTTTCAAACCGTTCCAGTCTGCGGTCGTTGCCCCCGACCCACCATATGTTCGGCGAAATTTCTTGAACGCAATGCATCAATGGATGCCTCCTTTGTTTCCAAAACTATGCGATTTCTTAATATTTAATTTTAACATGCGTATTTGATTTTTCAAAGAGAGTTCGGTGAAGAAGCGATGAATATCTTGTTGCGATTACTTTTTAGCCTCACAATAAATAGTGAATTAACCTTTTTCGACTATCAATAGATCGTGGGGTAAAGTTAATAAAGATAGTTTTTAAGCTGTCTCCCGCCAACCGGCTACATAGATCCAAACTGAGCTGGGAAAACTGTGGATAATGTCCGGTCGCTGCGGGCACTTTTCATGGTTTGCCGGGAAACGGCGAGCCATGAAAAGCGCCGCGCGTGTGTAACGTGGCCGATGGCGAAAGGATCTACCATGTATTACCGGGATTTGATGGGTTTCCTTATTTTCTGCGGATCATTGTTGCTGATGATGCTGACTGTGCCTTGGCGGCAGATTAAACGGTTCTGGCTTTTTGGCGTCGTCAGCGGCTTGGGTATCGCTTTTTTCTTGATTTTGTTAATGGATCATTGGCTGGGCTTATGGAAATTTCAGCGGGTCGACTTTTTTTACCTGGCTAGGATTCCGCTGTTTTTATCCGCGGCATGGGCGCCCACGGAAATTTTCTTTGCGTATTTTCTGAGCCGGTATCAACAGTCTTTCTTACGCTATCTTTTGATCCTTTTTATTCCGGCAGTGGCGGCGGGAATCCACTTTGTGCTGGGATTAAACCAGATGCTTATCTACCGTCATTGGAACCTATTCGGCACCTTTCTGATTTCTTTAGCGATTCATGCCGGACTGGCTTATTTCATTCAGCATAAATACCTGGTACGAACGGAAAAACTCTGAGGCGAGAGGCTAGGCCCAACCAGCGACGGTCATCGACCCGGTTGAATGAGATCAATTTGCAAACGAGTGGCGGAGGTAAATTTTGGACAAAAAGCTGTATCCGACAATTGCCATATTGTGTTTGGTTCCTTTCATCATGGTATTAGGGAATTCAATGTTGATCCCCGTTTTACCAAGCATTCAAAAGGAACTTCAGGTCGATCTGGTCAAAGTCGGTTTATTGATTACAGTGTTTTCAATCCCGGCCGGGATCGTGATTCCGTTCGCGGGGATGATCTCGGACCGGATCGGCCGCAAGAAAGTGATGTTCCCCGCGTTATTGGTTTATGGCATCGGCGGGCTGTTGGCCGGGATTTTCGCCATCATATTTCACGAAAAGGCGTTTCCATGGATTGTGGGGGCGCGAATCGTCCAAGGGATTGGCGCGGGCGGGACATATCAGTTGAGCATGGCCTTGGCGGGCGATCTGATTCAATCCAGTGAACGATCGAAACTGTTGGGGCTTTTGGAGGCATTTAACGGCGCCGGAAAAGTGATCAGCCCTTTGGCGGGTGCGGCGTTGGCGTTAATTGCTTGGTATA
This sequence comes from Bacillota bacterium, assembly GCA_023417475.1. Taxonomy (GTDB): domain Bacteria; phylum Bacillota; class UBA4882; order UBA8346; family UBA8346; genus JAEYPR01. Next base: position 4,415 of record JAEZFP010000066.1, read on the forward strand.
TCCCATTTTTTGTTTACGGCGCATTGGCCATCCCGATCGCGTTTTTAATCCTTTTGGTGGTGCAAGAGGATATTCAGAAACTCAAACAAAACGTCCAACCGATCCCGCAATACTTGGCCAACTTAAAGAAGATCCTCAAACAAAAGTGGCTTCCGCTGTCCGTCGCTTTTCTCAGCGGGCTGTTGGTGTTGTTCGCCTTGTTCGGATTATTAAGCTTTTACGCGGATGTGTTGGAGAAACAGTTTAAGATGGATGTTTTCGTACGCGGGATGATCTTGGCCATCCCGGTTTTGGTAATGGCTGTTACCGCTTACGTCTACGGCATCGTCATGCAAAAGCAATTGACCAAGATCTTAAAATGGGGTGCGGTCCTGGGGTTGTTTCTGGTGGCGGCCGGTTTGATTCTGTTTTGCCCGGTTAAAAATGTGGTTTGGTTTACCGTTGCCGCGTCTATTCTGGGTTTGGGGACCGGGACGGTTTTGCCGTCATTAAACACCTTGATCACCTCTGCGGCGCCGAAAGCGGAGCGTGGTTTGATTACCTGCTTATACGGGACAGTCCGCTTCTTTGGGGTGGCGATCGGCCCGCCGCTATTCGGCTTTGCCGAGCAATTGACCAAACCGCCGATCTTTCTTCCAACCGCCGCGGTCTGTATTGCGTTGGGTGTCTTATTTCTAATCTTCATCAAACCGGATCAGCTGATTCCCAAACAGATTCAGGGGCAAGCGTCGTGAGGAGAGATTTGGCATGGTTATAAACAAACTAGATTAGCGTTTTTTGATTGAGATAATTATAAATAAGCGCCATCGCCACTCCCCAGATTAACGCTCCGATTAGGTGCGATACCGCTGTCGGTAGCGGAAAGGTTACCAATCCCGCCACCTTATATAACCGGGTTACGGCGTATGAAAAAAACCAGATCATACCGGCCCAAAACATCCCTTTGAGCACCAAATTGCGGGATGAAATCCGGCGAACCAAAAAAGCAAAGATGATCCCGCCTAAACCGAAAAACATAAAGACTACCAACTGATTGAAGAGTTTGTCCCAAATATTGGCGGCATTTTTACCGTAAATTAACGCTGCGGCAAAATCGCCATAAAGATGGCTTGAAAATTTAAGGATGTATTGCGAGAATAACCCCCAGGCCAACGAGGGAATTCCGCCGAGGATTCCGGCGAGCAATCCTTGGGTGAAGCGGTCGTTTATGGTCATGATCAGTTCCTTTCGCCAAACGTAACTTGCGGGAAATAATGTATTTTGATTTATTATATCCAAATTAGAGCGAATAACCGGACGGGTCAAATTGTTCCGCCGCGCCGCGGCTGTATTACGGTGGCAATTGCGAAGCGGTAGAAGTGAATCGAAGGGGCTGTTGCACAATGAAGAAGCAAGTTGCAATACAAGCCACTGAAAAACCTCCGTCTGAAAGATTGACCTACAATATATAGTGATAAGCTTGTTTTAGGCTATCAATATATTGTAGGTCAATCTTATTTCGACCAGTTTTTCAGTGGCCTCGTTGCAATAGCCCCTTTTTGAGTCAAATACTGGCTTTGTAAGCAAACTCGCCTTATCTTTTGGTATTTTGCAACAGCCCCTTTGAACCGGTTACGCTGTCTCCTTTGAAAGAGAGCAAAATCCGCATGGTTTTTGTATTTTACTTGACTTATAATTGAATCAATATGGTAAAATATTGATTTTGGCCCTGGTCTTGGAAGGGGGGCGAACGGGATTAAAACTGGGCCAAGCAACCAATTCAAAGAGGAGGGTGTTAATTTGAATCATCGGAAAAATCTCAACCGCGCGTTAATTGTTGTTTTAGTTTTGGGCTTAATTTTTGCGCTTAGCCAAATCGCCCGGACCGCCACCTTATTTTCCGAAGACTTCGAAGACGGCAATTACAATGGTTGGAGCACTTCGGGCGGGTCTTGGTCCATTATAACCGATGGCACCAAAGTTGATAAACAGTCCAGTCTGTCAGCGACCGCCCTTACTTACACCGGAACATCGACATGGTCAAATTATTCGGTTCAGGCGCGGGTGAAACCTTTGAGTTTCAACGGTACCGACCGTGTCGTCGGACTTTGCGCCCGGGTCCAAGGGGCGACTAACTTTTACACGGTTATCCTAAGTAATGCCAACCAGTTGGAAATCCGCAAAAAGGTCGGCGGAGCGTTCAACACGCTGGCGACCAAAAGTTTTACGGTCCAGACCAACACTTGGTATACCATGAAGTTTACCCTCAGCGGCACGACCTTGGAGGCTTATGTAAACGGGAATCTTGAATTGACAGCAACCGACGCTGCCTTTAGCGCCGGTAAGATCGGAATTACCACCGTGAATGCCAGCGCCGAGTTTGACGACGTAATCGTCGACGGTTCGACGACACCGACCGCGACACCGACTGCAACAGCAGTGGTATCACCTACCAACACGCCGACTCCGACCGTTAGACCGACTCCGACGCCAACCGTGATTCCGGGCACGCCAACTCCGACGCCGACCCGAGTCCCGGGCATTGTTTTGTATGTCGCTCCGAACGGTAGCGACTCCAACGCCGGAACAACCATTGACCAACCGTTGTTTAGTCTGTCCAAAGCAGCAGCCATGGTCGGTCCCGGCAGCACCATCTATATGCGCGGCGGTACTTATTATTATACCGCGACGGTCAGTTTGGCCGCGACCGGAACCGCTGGTCAACCGATTCAAGTTTTGGCGTATAACGGTGAGAAACCGATTCTTAATTATCAGAACTGGCATCCGGCGACCGAGACGCTCCGCGGCGCGGCGCGTGGCATCAAAGTGGAACAAAGCGCCAGATATTGGTATCTCAAAGGTTTGGAGATTTGTTACGCGCCGGACAACGGCGTGAAATGCGAAGGAGGACATACCACCTTCGAACAATGCGTTTTCCATCATAACGGCGACAGCGGACTGCAGATCGGCTTAAATAAAGAAGATTACACCGTCAATCCCGATCCCGAGAACTTAGCCGCTTATACCCGGGTGATCAATAGTGATTCCTACCGGAACGCCGATCCGGCGACTGATTATGAAAACGCCGACGGTTTCGCGTGTAAACTCTATGCCGGCAGAGGCAATTACTTCTACGGATGCCGGGCTTGGGAGAACTGCGACGACGGTTGGGACTGTTATCAGACCGAAGACCAAATCGTGTTCGAATATTGCTGGTCATGGCATAACGGCGACCCGACGCTCTGGGGTTTCTCGTCCTTCAACGGCGACGGCAACGGCTTCAAACTCGGCGGGGACAACACGTATTGCCCGATGACGCTCACCAATTGCGTGGCGCTGAATTGTAACTGGGGCGCTTTAGGCGGTTTTGCGTACAATAATAACACCGCGCCGTTTACCATGTACAATTTGACCGCGATTAACTGCGGCCGTCCCTATAAGCTGTCGCAAAACGGGAACATCGTCAAAAACTGTATTGACTATAACGGGACTCGTCCCGCTCCAAAGGATATTTCCACTTCCACGACCCAAGTGGCCAACACCTGGAATCTGGGAATTACCGTAACTCCCAATGATTTCGTCAGCATCGCCGAGGCGGATGCCGCGGCGCCGCGGCAAGCCGACGGTAGTCTTCCCAACAACGGTTTCGCCAAATTGGCGGCCAACAGCCAGTTAATTGATAAAGGCGTCAATGTCGGCTTGCCGTATTTGGGGGCCGCTCCGGATCTCGGCGCTTATGAACGCCAGTAAAATTGCGCCGGTCTAGCAAGAAAAACTGCCCCGAGCTTCGAACCTCGGGGCAGTTTTTTTATGGTTCATAGTTCCGCGTCCCTTACGCTCGCCAACCATTGGGCGATCGGCTCGGCAACTCGTTGGACGCACCCGGGGTTGAAAGGATTTTCCAGTTCGGCCAATGCGACGAGTTCCAGGAAGGGTTTACTGCCCCCGGCTTGACAGAGCCTTAGGTAGTCTTGCCAGGCCGCGGTTCGATCGGCGTTGGATTTCAACCAAAATTGAAAAGCGCAGACTTGAGCCAATGTATAATCGATGTAGTAAAACGGATTGCTGAAGATATGGCCCTGGCGGAACCAAAAACCGCCGCGGTTTAAGAGATCGTTCGTTTCATAATCCCGGTGCGGCAGGTACTTCTGTTCGATAATCCGCCAGATCTGTTTCCGTTCCGTCGGGGTCGCGGCAGGGTTTTGATACACCCAATGTTGAAACTCGTCCACCGTGACGCCGTAGGGGATAAAAAGCATAGCGCCGCTTAAATGGGCGAATTGATATTTTTCCGTATCGTTCTGGAAGAACAGGCCCATCCACGGCCAGGCGAAAAACTCCATACTCATCGAATGAATCTCGCAAGCTTCCAAGGTCGGCCAGATATATTCGGGAAGCCGAAAACCGCGGCTGGAGTATACCTGAAACGCGTGCCCGGCTTCATGGGTCAAGACATCGACGTCATCGGAAGTCCCGTTGAAATTGGAGAAGATAAAGGGCGCTTGATGATCGTTGATATAAGTACAATACCCCCCGCCGGCCTTGCCTTTTTTGGTAACCAGATCCATTAAGCCCCGTTCGCGCATAAAGTCGAAGAATTGGCCGGTTTCCGGGGATAGTTCGTGGTACATCCGGTTGCCATTCGCGACGATCCAGTCGGGATCCCCTTTGGGAGTGGCATTGCCGGAGCGAAATTCCAAGGCTTCATCGTAATACTTGAGACTGGGTAAATCCAGCCGTTTAGCTTGACGCCGCCGTAAATCCGAGGCGATGGGGACGATGGCTTCCAGCACTTGGCGGCGATAGTCGGCCACCATGGCGGCGTCATAATCGGTCCGGCCCAACCGGGCGTATCCCAAGGCGACGAAGTTGGGGAAACCCAGTTTCCGGGCGATGCCATCCCGGGTTTTGACCAATTCGTCATAAATTTGATCAAACTCCGCTTCATGGTCGCGAAAAAATCCGGTGAACGCCTCTTGCGCTCGTTTGCGGACGTCCCGATCCGGGGATTGCAGAAACGGCGACATTTGGGAAAGATTCCGTTCCTCCCCCTCGAACATGATTTTGGCCGAGGCGCGCAGTTTGGTATATTTACTGGTCAATTTGTTTTCTTGTTGCAGATCGGCGATGACTGTGGGCGAAAAGGTTTTTAGCTGCAATTCGGCCAACCGGAAAACCTGCGGTCCCCATTTTTGCTCCAACGCGGGACGGTGGGACGAGTGGACGAGCGCTTGATAATATTCGGTGATCAAACTTTCATAGATCGGACCGGCTTCGTCGAAAAAATCATTTTCCTGATCGTAAAAAGAATCGGTGGTATCGATCGAGTGACGAATGTGAACCAGGGTATTCATGGTCTGAAAAGTGTTCCGTAAAGCATTTACGTCCGTCATGGCCTGGTCCTGGGCTTCTAATGACGCGGCGTTTCGAAACCGCGCCAATAATTCGTTAAAATCCCGACGGAACTGTTCAAGATCGGGACGATGATACGGATAATCTTTGAAAACGAGCATGACGAAATTCCTCCTCTAGATAATCATTCGCCAAATTGTTATGCAAAATGACTTCATCTTATCCTATTGTATAACAAACATTCTTCCAACCGGTAGGATAAATTATTTATGTCGGTTGTTTTCCCGAACTTTTATGCTATCCCCCCAGTCCGCCCCCACAGTCTCCGGAATATTGTGAACTAAGGGCGAGTTCGCAATAGGTAACGGTGGGGTTCCGATGAGTTAGAAGTAGGGGGGGTTCCAATGGATCTAGAGCAGATCCGACAGATTAAACGGAGCGTCGAAACGGATTTGTTGAAAATTCCGGGAGTTAACGGTGTGGCGATTGGGTTTAAATACCGGGCGGGCAAGCAAACCGACGAATTGGCCATCCGGGTTTATGTGGAACATAAAGGGGTCTATGCCAGCGGAGAACTGATCCCGATCGAACTACAAGGAGTCAAGACCGATGTGGTTGAGGTGAAAAAACCGACATCGATGATTTTGAAGGCTCCCGTCGCCCAAATGCGGATAATGGTGGACAAGAGACTTTACAATCCGTTGGTCGGCGGAATCAGTCTCGGTCCTTGCCGCGAGATCGGCGGGTTCGTATTCACCGGAACGTTGGGCAGCATTGTTTTTGATAACGCGACGGGTGCTCCCATGCTGTTAAGTAACTATCATGTAATGGTTGTGGATGCGGAAGGGAAAATTGGCGACACCATGGTGCAACCCGGTCAACCCGACGGAGGGGACTGCCCGGAGGAAGTCGTGGGGGAACTGGCGCGGAGCAGGTTGGGCGATAATGTCGATTGTGCGGTAACCCTGCAGACGGCACGGGGGTATCGCCGTGAAATTGTGGAGATCGGGCCGGTGACGGAAGTAACCGAAGCCTGCTTGGGAATGCCGGTCCACAAACGGGGCCGGACCACCGAATTGACCTACGGGACAGTCGACGCCATTGACTATACCACCCGGATCGATTACGGCGACGGGCTAGGTGAATTAACCTTCACCAACCAAATCGGAATTATGGCCGATCTAGCCAGAAATGCGGTCTTCAGCGATCACGGCGACTCGGGTTCCCTGATCGTCGATGACTGTAACCGGGTAATTGGCCTGCTCTTTGCCGGTTCCGGCAGTTTTACCGTCGCCAATCCGATCCAATGGGTCTTTGAGGCGATGCAGGTATCGTTGGCAATGCCCGAGGAAACGGACTAACCTGAATTGATCACTGGCGCCGAAGCGACTTAAACAGGCTGTCCCGTAAGTGGGGAACAGCCTGTTACTTACCACCAAAGGGCTACCGCTCTTTGGCGATCAGCGCTTCCAGCATACCGACGATCTCCTGCCCGTTGGGCGGACAACCGCCGACATGATGGGCCGCGCCTTTGGTGCAAATACCGACGCCAATCCCGTGATTGCACAGGCCTTGGTATCCCTGGCCGATCTGAACCGGTTCCGGCAATTCCGGCAATAAACCGCGCCGCTCCAGACGGTCCAACGCATGAATCAGACTGCCGTAACAGGCCGAACACGCTTCTTTTTCATGGATATGGCGCGCCAGTTGTTGGACTTTGCGGGAGCGTGGTAGCGGAGGGTGGTATTGATCTTGATTGAGTTCGACAAGGCGCGCGGTGGTCAAGTCGGGATTGCCGATGCCCAAACCGGCGGCGATTTGGAGATAGGGAATCTCGGACAACTCATAGCCTAACAACGCGGCGGCATAGGCGTCGACCAACACCGGGTCTTTCCCGACGATCACCCGGTTCATTTGAACGGGGTTGCCGCCTTCCTCAAAGTTTAGATCGCCCATTAGTCCGTCCACGATGATCAAATCTTGTTTGATCACCGTATTGAGATGAGCAATGGGTTTATGGAGTCCCATTGTATGAAATTTGCGTTTCTCGCTGTCGGGGATGCATCCTTTCAGATTCTTCAGGGCGCAAGTCAACAAAGTCTGACAGTGCCCTTTTAAAACCGGCATATTGATCAGATAGTCGAGCTGTAAAACCTGCCGGCAAACGGCAATCGACATTCCTTTGGCCGCTAGGACTTGCGCTTGATCCTTTTGCAGATCGATCAAGGGGACCTGGTATTGACGACTGAGCGTTTCATAACCGCAAGCCTTAAACGCAGCGGCCGTACGGTCGCCGACCCAAGAACCCTCAAGAATCACGATATTTTGAAATCCCTTTGCTTGCAGGTACTCAATGACTCCGGCCACCAATTCCGGAGTGGTGGTCGCGCCGGAGGTCGCCGGTTTGGCAACCACGAGATTTGGTTTGATCCCGATCTTGGCGTCCGCGGGGATCTCCCGTTCAATTGCCAGATTTCCTAACAGCTGTTGGACCATGGTTTTTGGCGTGTTGCCGTAAATAACATGCAGTTCATTGCGATTCATGTCGATACCTCCCTCATTGATTGTAACATGAGAGCGGGGTTACGGTGAAGGAAATCTGGGCCAGCGCTACCGGAACGGCGGGGAATAACGGATATTAACATTGGCGATCACCTTGACCGGAATGGTCCGATAGGTGTCTCGCCAATGCCGGTCGCCCGCTAATTCCAATTTCCGGCCGAAACCGGCGGGATCGGTATCCAGCAGCTGCAATTTATGGATTAAATTCTTTACTTGAACACGGTATTGATCTTCGGCCGCTTTTTTAATCGTTTCCAAAACTGTTTGTTGATCGGGGAAAGCGGGAGGGATGTCCAAGAGGATTCCTTTCACGTTGAGCCGGATCTCCAGTAGTTTGTGGCGGTTCGCGGTGACTACTTTGACCTTGCTGTGGTGGAAAAGCATGCTGAAACCGACGGTTGCTTTGCCGACTTGAATATCGACCAGGCCCCGTTTGGCGCTACTGGTGAGGACGCCGAAAAGATAACTCTCATTGGAGTCTAATTTACCGACCATCTTTTGCCCCTTAAATAACGCCAACCCCTCCAGAATATAGTTTTTGTTTTGGGGATCAAGGCGAATAAGGGGAAGATAGGAGTCGGGCGACTGATTATCCATACGCGCAATAAATTCCCAAAGCTCCATCGGGTACGTTCGGGAACGTTTCAGCGGGGACGCCATTTGTTTGACAATGGTTAACGCAGGTTGGAGTTTGAGAACCGGCTGATGATTGAGAATATCCGCGACCTTTTGATCGGTCAATAATACCAGCGTTTGGGGGGACACCATCGGATGGCGCAAGAAACTTGCGAGCAACCTGGCGATCCCGTCGGCGCCAATGGTTTCGGAGACAACGATAACTTTAACCGCTCCGCTGACAAAAGAACGATAGTTTTCATCTTCAATCCGCTGAATCAGGCTGGAGACCGACTCGCCCTCCGCCCAAAACGTTTGAAAGATCGTTGTCCCTTTGGTGTGATTTGGAGAATTGGTTTGGGCGAGATTGTCGAGGGTTGGGATTTGGATGCCAATCCGATACCCCGGTTTCGCTTTATCCAAACCGACCATGAGACCGATCGCCCGATCCTCGATGGGAGCGATGTCCCAACAACCGGAAACGGCGACCGTGATTCCGGCCAGCAACAGATATTGACGGATGAAGCGCAGTTTCATGGGCGACGTGGCCTCCGAAATCGGGACAAAACCCATAATAAGCAGAGGTAAGCAATGATAAAAAAGCTGCAGCCGAGGAGCAAAGGATTGTTATATTGGTTGAAAAAAAGCAAATTTGGGAGCAGGGCGCCGAAATAAATCAAAAGCGCCAATCCCGGAATCACCCATTGGGAGTTGCGGATCGTAAAAAAATCAATCACGCCGTTGGCGAAGATTCGCAAGATGATTGTTGAGACCGTTAGGGAAAGCGCAGTGAAGATAAATAGGTAAATGGTTACGACGATACTTTGAAAAAAGTACTCGCTGGCAAGATGGACCGTACCCATAAAAGCCACCACAGCGCGGGGGTAACGTTTCACCCCGTCGGGTCCGAAGATGCCCACAATCTCGAAGGAGATGAAGCTTAAGATTAAGGCTCCCAGCAGCGTAGTCAGCACAATGCCGGGGAGGGTTTTGCCGACATCTTTATTCCGGATGAACGCCAGGAACAAAAGCGCGGGGATGAAGCCGGGAATCCCGACCCACCAATATTTTAGATAACCCAAATCACAGAGGATTGCCGCCGGGTGCACGTGGTCAAAATAAATCCGGTTGACGCCCAAGATCAAGTTGAGGCTGAACAACACCCCAAGTCCGATAAAGAGCGAACAAAGCCTGCCGATCGCCGTCGTTCCCAATCGCGCCATGTAAGCAATGGTAATGGTATATGCCAGGATATTGGCCCACTCGGGAGTGAGGAACAAGATGGAGGTCCCGATTAATTCAGTCACCCGCCGGACCGATAGCACGCTAAAAATCAGTAACGTCAACAGCAAAAGCAGAGAACCGACCCAACCGCCGCGGCCCAATAGGTTTTGGCCCCAATCAATTACGGTTTGCCCCGGATAACGGACGATCAGTTCTTTGATCAACCATATCCCGATCACAGCCACGGCGAATCCTACGCCGAGCGTAAGATAGGCGTTGGCGCCGATCTCTTTTTCGATGGTGAACGGATGAAACAGCAATCCGAAGCCGAAGATCGCAATAAAGATTAGCGGCAGGTAAAGTTTGCTGGTCAGTTGAGAACTCATGATTAAGCCTCGTTATCGGTTTTTTGGCGCTTTTGTTGCAGCGGTTTCGCAATCAGGGGTCGTTCCCGTTGCATCCAATGGGGGAATCGAACTAGTGAGTCGAAAATTCCCGATGCCTGCAGGGGCGCCCAAGGAACCGAATAGGGGGAACCGAATGAAGAAAGGCCGGCGATATGAGCCAAGATAACCACTGAACCGAGAATAAAGCCGTAATAACCCAAAAAAGTGGCGGCGAAGATCAGAAAATATTTAAGAATACGCCAGGTGAATCCGACTGAAAAATTGGGAGTCGAAAACGAAGCGATGGCCGTGATGCCGACCACGATCAAGGTCGGAGTCGAAATATATCCGGTCATGATCAAGGCGAATCCAACCAAAATTCCGGTGGAGACGCCGGTGGTGATATTCACTCCCTGCGGCAACCGTAAACCGGCTTCGCGAAATAGTTCGACGACCACTTCGGTCAGGATCACCTCCAAAGGCAGTGGCAAAGACATGCCCACCCGTTGACTGGCAACCTCCAATCCAAGCGTGATCGGGAGTAGTTGCGGGCTGCTGCCGACTAGGGCAATATAAAGCCCGGATAATGAGACGGCGATCACACTTCCAACAAACCGGATGATCCGGATCATACTCCCCGACCAAAAATTGAAGTAATAATCGTCGGCGGCTTGATACAGATCGTTCAAGGAGACCGGCAAAACAACCACGCGAGGCGAATTGTCGAAAAAGATGGCGATTCGCCCTTCCAATAAAAAAGCGACGGTTTTATCCGGCCGTTCAGTGCTTTGGTTGAGCGGAAAAGGAGTCCACTTGTGGTCTTGAAGTAATTCCTCAACCACGCCGGGATCCTCGATGCCGTCGATATCAATCCGTTTCAACCGGGCGCGGACTTCGGCAACCAGGTCGGGATTGGCCACATCCCCCAGGTAACTGAGGGCGAGTTTGGTTTTGGTCCGTCGTCCGATGGTCCATTCCTCAGCGATCAGATCGGGGTCAGGCAGCATTCGCCGGACCGAAGCCAAGTTATCAAAGATATCCTCGGTGAAAGCGTTAAGCGGACCGCGCACGGAACGCTCAACTAGCGGAGGGGCGGGTTGACGCTTTAGAAAGTTGGGTTTCATCACGACGAACGGCGCGTCGTCATTGATGAAAACAATGATTGCTCCTTGATTCATTAGGGAAATTCCGTCCGAATCGGTCGTAAAGCGCAAAACCGGTCCCGCCGCCGCGAGGCGTTCCGGAATTAGCTCCGGAACGGTGCTGCAAATACTGATCAGAAGGGCCGGATCAGTCAATTGTTTGCGAAACAGTAAATGAACCGGAATATGATCGGGAGTTAGCACCAAACGCTGTTCTAAATCAACCGGCGTCGGGCCAAGCAAATTAATGAACTGCGTCCTGCGCGACCTGCCCTCCGGAGTGGTTTTATCGGATGTGCTTCTCATATGGGCAATATTGCCATCGGGTTAGTATATTATGCATTGGATTATGTAAAATAAAGTCAAGCGAGCTTTTAGCGGATACGTTATTTTACAATTGATGAGGTTAACAATGCGTTGGTTATTGAGTATGGCATCATTTGTCGGAGCGATGTTCGGTGCGTTTGCCATTACTATCGTCGCGGTTTGGCGTTGCCTGAAAAGCAAGAACAAAGCGTCCCGGCGTCAAAAAATGCTGGACTGGCTAACGCTGGTCCGTAAACTGACCTGGCAAGGTTTTTTTGAATCTAACATGCGCGCCACGAATGGGAAACCGATCGACCGCCCTTATGGTTCGAACAGCGCGGTCTTCAGTTGGGACAAGGTCATCTTTAATCCGGTCTATTTAGCGAACCGACCGGTTAATGATTTGGCGACGGTCAATACGGAAGTCGTATTGGGACTGAAAGCGCACAAACCCTTAAAAATCAAGATCCCCATTCTCATTGGCGGGATGGCCTACGGTAGCGGTTACAGCGCCCAGGCAAAAATCGCGCTGGCCAAAGGAACCGCGTTGGCCGGTACCGCGGCCAATACCGGAAACGGAGGGTTTTTGGAAGATGAGCGCCAATATGCGGACAAGTTGATCATTCAATACACCCGGGGTTTTTGGTCCAAAAGCGAAGCCATTTTGCGCCAAGCGGACATGATCGAAATTGCGCTGGGACATTCGGCGCGGGGTTCGGCGCCGGTCCGCGTTAACGGTAAAAAACTCACGCCGGATATCGCCAGACGGTATGGAACGCTTCCGGGCTTGGACATCGTAATGGCGACGCGGTTGCCTGAAGTCCAAAATCTCAAAGATTGGAAAACCTTAATTGGCCGGTTGAAGGAGGTCTCGGGGGGCGTTCCGATCTCGGTCAAATTCGGCGCCAGCCATTATATCGAAGAAGAAATGGCCATTTTTATCGAGGGCGGCGCCGATGTGATCGCGTTTGACGGTGTGGAAGGAGGTACCCACGGCGGGATGCAAGTATTCATGGATGATACGGGGTTGCCGATTTTTCCCGCGTTATGCCGCGCCGCCAATTTCATCCGGGAACAAGGTTTAACGGGAAAAGTATCGTTGGTGGTCGGCGGGGGTCTGCTCAATCCCGGGAATTTCAGCAAATGTCTGGCTTTGGGAGCGGATGCGGTTTTCATTGGGACTATCACCGCTCTAGTGCAAGCGCATACCCAGACCACGAAAGTTTTGCCCTGGGAACCGCCCACCGGGTTGCTTTACAGTGACAGCAAGGAAAAGGATCAATACGATCCCGATCTGGGAGGAACCCACGTGTATCATTATTTGCTCAGTTGTGTCCGGGAGATGCAGTTGCTCGCCGGTTCGCTGGGAAAGCAAAGCCTATCCCAACTTGAACGGGATGATCTGGTCGCGCTTGATCCGCTTGCCGCGCAAATTGCCGGTCTGCAGTATTTGCGGCGTTAAAATGCCGCCCCGAATCGGGACGGCATGTAAGGGAGGTATGGAATTGGCAGATTAGATTAGTACGCGATTTTAAACGCATACAGTTTTTGGCGGTTGAAAAGTAGGACCTCATCCTGACCGTCGCCGTCAAGATCGAAACATTTGACTGTCAAGGCTTGACCCAGGTCGTCATAGACGTATTTACCCCGTCGTTCGCCAATGGTATAGGGTTCCACCGGAAACTCGACCACTTTTTCACCACGGTGATTAAAGGCATACGGCCGCTCGCCATCGAGCGGAGTCATATTGACGGCAAGATCGGAACCGCCGGGACCAGCGCCATGCATCGTATAGGCGACACCTTGTCCCAGTTGTTTTTCCCAAAGGACCTTGCCATTGGCGTCCAACATATAGGAGGGCTTTTCATGCGCTTTCTCCGAGAAGAAGATCAATTGATCGGGAGAATCGGGGTCAAAGCGGCCAATGGCGTGATTTTGAACATGTTCGCCGCTAAATCGCCAGCGGAAACTGCCGTCGCTGGCATTAAGGCAGATCACATCGCGACCGCCGATCCAAATCACTTGATACTCAGGCGAGTCATGGAACAAACGCACCACCCGGTTATTGTCAATGTGCGGCGCCCGGCCCATCTCTTCCATGGCGTCATCCAGATCGGGACGCCACCAGAGCCGTTCGCCTTGGGCGTTCAGTCCGCAGACGCCGATAAAGGCTTCGTCAAAACCGTCGCCGTTCACATCGGCAACCGCGTGATGATGGCCGGCGCCGTAGACAAAATGCCAGTCCCATAAGGGCTCCAAGTCCTCGGTATAGGCGAAAACCGGGTTAATGGCCGCCCCCAGGATGAAATCGCGTTTCGCTCCCAGACCGCGCAAATTGGCCGGGATGAAATTATAACTGGCGCCAGTCTCGACTTCCTTGACCAGTTGGCCGGTGGGCCCGTTGAGCAGGCGCAACATGGGCAGATTATTTTCAACGGTTACATAGACAACCTCCGCCTTGCCGTCGCAATTCAAGTCATGGACCATACAGGGGCCGGCGCCGTGAAATTTGCGGTCGGTGACTCCGATCGGGGTGCCGTTCTGCCAGAGGATTTCCCCCTTGAGATTGATGGCCGTCACGGCGTGAACTGTTTTTTGGTGTTTGTAGCCGCCGGTCGAACCACGGCGGTTGGGACCGTCGGAAGCTTGCATGAAGATGATCTCCGCAACTCCGTCGCCATTGATGTCTCCCGGGAAACAGCGGATCTCTCCGTAATCTTGCAAATCCAGTTCGCTTAGTAACTCAACTTTTGCTTGAACCATCCTGATTCCTCCTCAGCTTGAAGTGTCTGTCAACTATATTGCGGGTAGCCTTGATAATGGGTGAGAGCAACGTTTCGGCCGGGTTTGCTCCACGGGACTCCGATCTCATGGGGGAGTTTGGCTTGATCGTAACAATTCGTAAAGATTTCGACGATCGCCGGAATAGACACCATCAGATTGCCGGGCTCGCCTGTCAAAACGATGGCCGATTGCGGAAGCGGCTCAATCTCCCGCGCTTCTTGGGCGCCGTTGACGCAGAGCAGATGGGAGAGGGCCGCCTGGATGCCGCAGGCTGGCGGTTTACCGTTGCGGATAGCGCTGATCGCGTCCCAGAGTTTTTGCATGCGGTCACTTTTTGGCAGGTCACCGTAGTTCTTGATCGTGCCGTCGTTCCGGCGAACCCAAAAGTTTTCATCATCCCCGTGGTCATGATAGACAACCGCATGCTCAAAATGATATTCGCTGTACGGGCCGTACTTTTTCGCGCCTTGATACGCAAGCGACGTGTAGAACAACAACTCGACCCCGGCGGTCGTGATGCAGCGAATGGCGGCGGTGTCGTAATTTTCGATCAGCGGAAAGGCCCGGTAACATTCCGCAGTTAGCTCGGCCGGAGCAGCGCTGGTCTCCCGGGTTTCGCCCAGGATGTAAAGCATGTTGTGAAGTTGGTGGGCGCAGGCGTTACTGACGGGACTGTCCAACACCCAATGGCCTTGGGCGGTTTTAAGCTTGCCGGCCCAACTGTTCCGCTGATAATATTGTTCGCCCCGCGGTTGGAGGAGTAACGACTTGAACCGGAGCGCCGAGCCGAAGCTCCCGGCCAGAATGTCTTTTTTCAGTTCTTGAACCGCATTGGAATACGATAATTGAAAGCCGACGCCGACCATTTTGCCGGAGGCTTTGGCGGCGGCCAACAAGCGGTTGGCGTCTTGGTAAACGGCGCAAAGCGGTTTCTCGCATAGCACATGACTGCCATGGGCCAAACAGGCCAAAATCTGGTCGACATGCAAATGGATCGGGGTGGAGATTACCGCCAAATCGGCGGTTTGCGTTTCGTAAAACGCTTCCAAAGTCGGGTAGATGGGAATATTGCGCGCAATGATTCCGTTTAGTTTCTGACATCTTTCGGGATAGGGATCAACCACTCCCGCCAGGATCACACCGGCTAACCGTCCGACGGAACCCGGGTTTAACAATGCGTCGACATAATTTTCGGCATACCCGCCGATCCCCACTAAGACAATTCGGACCGTGTCCATCATCATACCCGCCTTTTACTTAAAAAACCATTATTCAGTCGCCGCAGTCAGGATGCTGCCGGTATCAACTTGCAAGGCGCCGGTGGGGCAGACTTGAAAACAGTAGCCGCAACCGATGCATTGCTGAGTTTTGCACGCTTTTCCGTTAATCAGGCTGATTCCTTGGTACCAACAGGAGTCAACGCATTTGCCACAGCCGGTGCAGCGCGCCGGCGTCACTTCGGCTTGTTTGAAAGCTCGGCCGACCGCTTTGACTCGGCGTTCCGCGACTGCGGACGGCAAATTGAACAATTGCAACGCCTCGCCGCAGAGACTGGCGCTATCGGGATAACCTTGCCGGTCCATCCAACGTTCCAAACCTTGAATGGCTTCGGTCACGGCGTCAGGACCGAGACAACAGGCCAAACTACCTAACTGGACGGCTTCGCTCCCGGCCATCAGCAGTTTCGCGGCGGCATCCCAGGAGAAGACGCCGCCTCCGGCATACATGGGCGTGGTAATGCCCGCTTGTCGGGCTTCGGCCACGTTATAACAGATGATCGGCAACGCTTGCGTTCCGCCGTATCCGGCGCCGGGACGGGCTAAGGTGGTCCGCCAGTCCAGATCAAACACAAAAGCTTTCCAACGGGCGGTCGGACCGATGGCGGCGGCGCCGGCATGGACCGCGGCTTCCATCGCCCGCAACGGATCGCAGGCTTCCACCGGCAGTTTGACCATGACCGGAATCTTCACGGCTTGCTTGATCAACCGGGTCGCATTGTAGACCAGGCGGTAATAATCAAAGATCCGGTTGCGGCCAACCGCGACGCCGGGTGTGTTGAAATGGAGTTCGACGGCGTCGGCGCCGGCCCGTTCCATTTCGATCGCTTGCCGGGTCCAGTCTTTTTCCCAGGCTTTGCCGGAAACAATATCGCTGTAATGTCCCACCGAAACCCATAACTTGACCTCGGTTGGCATCCGTTTCCGGGCTTCGGCCACCCCCTCGCAAAAGGCCTCGAAGGAAGGAAAGGGATCTTGGATCCGGGTCCCCAAACCATGACTTTGAATGGCCGGGGCTCCAGCGCGCATCGCCTCGCCCGAGGGAGCGGTATAACTGCCGCCGCCGGCGCCATGGCCGAAATTGCGCATGGCGATCGCGCCGGGAAGCGCGCGGGCGCTTTTCAAAACGGCGTGAAGACCGTGGGTGGCGGGACTGGAGGCGATGACAAAGGGGTTCGTCAGATGTAATGATTTCACCAATAAATTCGCCATAATTTATGTTCCTTTCGTGCCTAGTCAACCTGATTTATCTGCGAAACCAGCGTCTTTAACGTGCGCGCGTCTTGCAGAAACTGCTCCGGCGCGTCGTCCATTACAAATTCCAACAGAGCGTAGCGGTCGGTTGCATCCGCGGCAATCTTGAAGTATTGTAACCAGTCGGCGACGCCGTTTGCCAGCGGCAGGCGGGTGGTGCTATGTCCTTCCCACTGGAAAACGTGGAGATGGGTCAAAAACGGCTTGATCTGCGCCAAACCCGTCGCTCTTGCCGTAGTGTCGTCAGGGATCGGCGGTTGCCAATAGCTCCGGACGTTGGGATGGTTTACTTGCCGCAGTAAACGGAGCGCCGCTTCGTTGCGGTCGGTTAATGTATTACGGTGGTATTCGTACGCGAGGGTGATCCCGGCCGCCGCGGCGCAATCGGCGATTTGACGCGACTCGGTAACGACCCGGTCCCACCAGGCTTCATCCGCCGTTGCCGAGGGGCGATCGCCGGCCCAGACCCGAATGGTGGGCGCGTGGAGCGCCACCGCCGAATCGAGCACCGCCTGGAATTGTTCCGGACCGTTCGGCTGACAGCCGATCCGGTAATAGGAACCGTAAGCGGCGACCGTTAATCCGGCCGCGACCGTTTGGCGGTACACCGCTGCCGCTGTGGCGAGATCACCCGCGGGGACATGGGGCTCGGCGCTCCATTCGATCCCTTGAAGTTCCGCCGCTTGCGCCAGGCCGATGATTGCCGCCGGATCCAACTTGCGAAATGTCACCGAAACCAAACCGGTATGGATAGTCAAGGAAGGGCCTCCTTTGAATTGGTGGGATTAACCAAGGATCACATTTGGACGAGCTGTTCCCAATAGACCGGTTCGACCGGAATGCCCTTCTCCAGGTTTTCTTTGCGGGTTTGCAACATCCGTTCGCCGGGATACGAGACCTTGCCGCCTTCGCGCATGGGCGTGGCGTGATGGAGATCCGCAACGGTCGCGTTGAGCGCGGTAAGGATCCGTTCTTGACCGGAGAACCGGGTGATATCCATGGCGATAAAGGTTTGGGAGAGCCCCATTTCAACCGGTTGTTTCCCAACTTCCAGCGCTGATTGGCCGCCGGAAAGCACAAAGGCGATCATGTCCAACAACAGGGAAAGCCCGGAACCTTTCCAACAGCCGATCGGCAGGGGTTGCTGGGATTGGATAATCGCTTGGGCGTCCCGGGTCAAATTGCCGGCGCTGTCAAAACCGCCGTCAACCGGCAACGGTTCATTGTGGCGGGCGTAGGATTCCAGTTTGCCGTAGGAGAACATGGAAGCCGCCATATCCAAGACGATATGGCCTTCGGGCCGGGGGACCGCAAAGACAATCGGATTATTGCCCAACTTGGGATCCTTGGCGCCCCAGGGCGGCATGTTGGGAACGGTGTTGGTCCAACAGATTCCGATGCAACCGGCGTCGGCGGCTTGCAAGCCGTATGCCCCCGGGCGCATCCAGTGATGGGTGTTGCCTAAGGCGACGCAGCCGATCCCGTACTGTTTGGCAAGGGCAACGGCGCGGTCCATGGCAAAGTGGGCGTTGAGATTGCCGGGTCCCAACCGGCCGTCCCAACGTTCGATGGCGCCGACCGTTTCAAGCTTGACCGGTGCGGCGTGGATGTCGATATACCCGCCTTTGATGTTATTGACAAACCGGGGAAAACGGTTTAATCCATGGGTATAAACTCCATCCCGACTGGCGTCGCTGAAGAGTTTGGCGCAAAGCGCGGCCCGTTCGGGGGTGAAGCCCAATTTTAAGAGGACGCGTTGCAATTCGTTGAACAATTGATCATAGGAAACTCTCATCAGGGTATACCTTCTTTCAAGCGGATTGTCCGATATTTCTCTTGGTTAAAATTCGGGATAAAGCCAAATTGGTACAAATTTTCAGTGTATCTACGCCAAACGAATGTTATAATCAATTCAGAAATATATCCTCTATTTGTGATTATATCGGTAATGCATCTTGATTTCTAGAAATTACTTGTTGTAAAGTAGGCCTTTCTTGCGTTATACCAATATGAAAACAAATGAACGGGTCTGTTTGCGGCAGTGACCGGCGGCGCGGAGGCTAATCAAGAGGTGGTTAATCATGAGCAATAGTATGCAGTTTCATGCGCGAGGACTGGATATCGTCCATCATTTCACCGAAGCGGTCAAGGTGAAAGAACCTCATTTTCATAATTTTTACGAGTTCATCTATATCATTCAGGGCAAGGCCGAGGTTACCGTCAACAATCGGGTTTATCAGGCGGGACCCCATAGTTTGCTGGCCATCAGCAACCTGGAGAAACATCATTGGCGGACCCTGGAGATTCCCTACGAGCGGTATTGTATCGTCTTTAAACCGGAATATTTCAATTCGGCCATTAAAGACCCGGTTTTATCGTCGGTTTTTCGCAATCGTCCCGATTATTTCAGTCATTTGTTGCAGCTTTCGGTCGCGGACAACGCCAAACTGTTTTCGTTGCTCAATCAGATGCGGGAGGAGATGACACCGGAACAAGCCTATTGGGAAGTGAACCTGCGCTCGTTGTTCCGACTGTTCATCGTTTCGCTGTACCGGAGTTACAGCGGCTTTTTTCCGATCCCGACGTTGAATAAGACCGACGCTTTGGTGTTGGAGATTCAAAAATACCTTGAGAACAATTGTCAAAATGACATTAATCTTCAGGATGTCGCTAAAGAGCATTTTATCGATATGTATTACCTGTCCCATCTCTTCAAAAAAGTCACGGGGTTCTCCTTTAAAGAGTACCTGATTCTGCAACGGATTTCGAAAGCGAAGGATTTATTGTTTTATACCATGGAGGACATCACCGAAGTGGGAATGTCGGCGGGCTTCAACAATATCAACCATTTTATCCGGATCTTCAAGAAGTATGAGGGCGTGACTCCGTATCAGTACCGCAAGCGGATCAAATCGTCCTGATCAATCAAAAACAAAAAACAAACCCCACGGACATATCGCCGTGGGGTGCTTCGTATCAGGGACGTTTGGGTTATTTCCGTTTCATGTACCGTCCATAAGCGGTCTGGTAGATCTCAAGCGCGCGGTCGACACCGAGTTTTTTGGTTTGGGCCACATAAGCATCGTAACTGCTGATCGGTTCGGTCCCCATGATGAACTTTAAGGTCATTTCTTCAACATAGGTGTTCAATTCATTGACGATCCGCGAAAGTTCGGCGCTTTCCTTGTCGTTCGGGCTAACCGGCGGCATTTGATATTTCTCATAGTTGTTTTGCATCCAGATTTTTTGCGCTTCTTTTTGTTGCGGACGGAAGTAATATTCATTCAAATATTCCGGAATTTGCGGGTACGGCCCATAGTAGTTGGCCCGAATATAACGGGCGAGCATATTGGCCGGCGCTACTTTCGGATCGTTCATCATTGCTTCGGTGTATTTCGGTTTGTTGCCAACCAAACGATAGCTGACGTTTTCAATGCCAAAGTTCATTAAGCGGATGCCCTCGGGACTATAGTTGTAGTCAAGCATCCGGGCCGCGGCCTCGATCGCTTCCGGTTTGGCTTTGGCGCTGATGGCGGCGTTGCCTTTGTTGTTATTTCCGCCGTAGAATTGCGGGTGACGAATGAAACGTGGCAATTGGCCCCGTTTCGGGCTCGCGAAACGCGCTGCCGTGATATCGAATTTCGGCTCTTTCTTCTCCATGACGTCGAGCCAAGCGCCGATACCGCTGGCGGCCGGGGCGTCGGTGGCGCCGGATTTGCCGGTAACCATGTACGCGTCGCGGATTTTATTGCTAAATTGGGTGAAATTCCGGTCCAACAGGCCTTCGCTATACCACTTATTCATGGTCCGTAAAAATTCGCGGTAGCCCGGGGCATTGTAGCTGAATTTGACTTTGCCTTTTTCAACATAATAACCCATTTGGTCGCCACAAACATCAAAGGCCGGGCCGAAGTCAGACCGTAAATTTACTAAGTTAATGGTCAAGGGAACGGTGGCGCCTTTTTTCTCTTTGAAAGCTTTTAAGGTTGTATACCAGTCGTCAATGGTCTCCGGTAACGGCAGTTTTAACTCTTCCAACCAGTCCTTGCGGATTACCGGCCCGGAGGTCACGAGCAAGCTGACGCCAGCGCGGAAGAACGGAAAGACATAATAGTCGCCTTCGTCGGTTTTGGTCATCCGGTCCCAATCGGAATGGGATTTAAGATATTTTTTCAAATTGGGAGCGTATTTGTTGTAAATGTCATTCAAACGTAAGATCGCGCCATTGTTGATCGCGGAATTCGGTCCGCCCGGAAACGCGGTCCACCAGTATTCGATCACATCGGGCAAGTCGCCGCCGGCAATCATTAAGTTGAGCGATTCTTGTTCTTGGTTCATCGCCGGATGCAGGTAGGTCACTTTAACACCGGTGCGTTTTTCCAACTCTTTGGCAAGCGGGGTGTCGCCGAAGTTTTTCGTTGTCGCTGATACAGTGGGATGTAAATCCATCCAATACTTTAGGGTCACTTTGGAGTTGATCGGATAGATGGATTTGGCTCCGACCAATGGCGTTACGATTATTGCCAGGACTATACAGACAATAGCGTACCGTAGGAATTTTTTTGACATAATGAACACTCCTTATCGTTTAGTAGACTAAAACGTTTTGTCCGGTGTCATCCACCCCCGCTTCGAGATGAACTGTATTTAATAAATTTGTCATAATTGAAACGCAGACCCAATTCAAAGCACTGTAAACTAGGAAATTGCCAACGGATGAGTTGGCTGTTGACGCAAAAAGCGCAATTCCAAGGTTCGGCAATTCGCCGTAACCGGTCGGATACTTAACCATCGGCAGGGGAGCCGATACGATTCATAGTGTTTAAATGGCAATTTCTGCGTTGCCTATATGGTAATTGTATCGAAATCGAAGACTTCATTCTATAATTTAGTTGTTATAAAGTATTCATTTTTTGTTAAAGTTGACGCAAAACATTAAAAGGAACGAAGTTTGGTAATTTCTTACTGACACTGAAGTTGCGGAAGCCTTTTTAAACGGCGTTTTAACCGGTCGGGTTGGTGAATTGTTAAAAAATTCACTTTGTTGATTTAAATGCAAATTCCTTTTATAATCAGAGGGGTTGCGGTTACCAACGGTATGGCCGCTATCGTGGAAATCACGATTCCGAAATTTGACATACGATAATTTGACAATAGAGGAGTTTTGGCGCGAATGGATTTAGGATTGCAAAATAAAGTGGCGTTGATTACCGGGGGAACCCGGGGATTGGGGCGGGCGATCGCCGAAAAGCTGGCGGAAGAACAGGCGAAGATCGTGGTGACGGGAACCAAGGAGACCACCGCCGTCGCTGCCGCTAAGGAGATCGCCGAAACCTATGGAGTGGAAACATTAGGGCTGAAACATGATGTCGGTTCGGAAGCCTCCACCAAAGAAGTGGTGAAAGCGATCGTCAAACATTTTTCCCGGATCGATATTCTGATCAATAACGCCGGAATCACGCGCGACGCCCGTTTTCTTATGATGAAACACGAGGATTGGGAGTCGGTGCTCAATGTCAATCTGACCGGCGCTTTTTTGTGCACCAAATTTGTCTCCAAACAGATGCTCAGACAGAACGCGGGCCGGATCATCAATATCTCCAGCGTCGTTGGGTTAACGGGCAATATCGGTCAGGCCAATTACGCGGCATCTAAAGCCGGTTTGATCGGTTTCACCAAAACCATCGCCCGGGAGTTGGCGGAACGGGGTATTACCGTCAATGCCATCGCGCCGGGTTTTATTCAAACCGATATGACCCACGTGCTTCCTGACGAGGTGATGCAGAAGTTTCTGACGCAGATCCCGACCGGCGTTTTTGGCAATCCGGAGGATGTCGCCAATACCATCCTATTTTTGGCCTCGGATAAAGCCAAATACATCACCGGTCAGGTGCTTAACGTCGACGGCGGGATGGTTATGTAACACGCGCAGCCACCCGGCGGCTGGATCTAGGAATCGGTTAGAAGGCTAAAAGGAAAAAGCCGCTACAAACGAACTTGTCGGTTCATTTTGTGGCGGCTTTTTTGCTCTGCTCTGGAGGGTTGGTTCCGCTTTAACGGGTACTCAAATTTTGGGAAAAGAACGGGTACATATTCTCTTCAAACATCGGAAAATTCAATCGGTGCACCCAATTGGCAGCGATGAGGTCATGCGGAATCCCGGCGGAGTTTAACAGCTTCGAAAAATAGACGCATCCCTCGGGAATCCAGGTATATTGATCACGGGTGGCGTAAACGATCCGGAATCCTTTTAGACGTTGTTGCTTTGTAAGGTAAGCGGCGATTTTAGCTTCAAGATTGCCAAAACCGTTCTCCCATTTGGCCAGGACAGCGTGGTCCTCTGGAGTACCGTTTAATTTGGGAATATCGGCATAGGGCGCGGGCAGTTGCGGGTTGGGGGCGAAAGCCGCACCGTAAGCCGCTTTAAAGTTGTCCATGGTATCCCAATCGGATAACGCTTTCGCTAATCCGCCGGGCGCCATCAAGCCGGGACAATATGCGTAAACGGCCGAGAACAGTTCGGGATGGCGAAGCCCTATGTTGACCGCGGCAAACCCCCCCATGGAGAAACCGGCGATCCCCCGGGATGAAGCTTGCTTCAAGGTGCGAAATTTGCCATCAATCGCTTGAATGACGTCGCGGGTCGCGAAGTCCTCCCAATTGCCGGTGACCGGCGAATTCACCAAAAAACTGCCGTTTAAACTATTGGTTCCGGGTACGCATACTAAAATAAACGCTTGGATCGTCCCTGCCTGGATTAACCGGTCCAAAGTCGGGGCGGCCAACCGGGAAATATCGGTTTGACCGCCAAACCCGTTGTAGTAGTAGACGACCGGATACGATTTGGCGCTTGAATAATAAGCGGGAGGCAAGTAAATATACAAAAGCTTTCGGGGAGACTCGTTCAGCAGATTGTTCTGTAAGGAAGACGCGGTTAGTTCCAACGTCAGCAAACGTTTGGGCTCGGCGTCGACCGGGACGGCCGGTTCGGCAGCATAAACCGGGCTCAGGAAGGCGATCCAGAGTAAAACTGCCAGAGCGAACAATTTGGATTGGAATTGTTTCATTGTGAACTCCCTTCAATAGATGCATAAATTTTTACTATACTGGTTAAATTTTATGTTATTTTGCGCTGACAATCAACTCGGGGCCTGTTAAAATCAAATTAAATTGAAAGGATTTAATTGCGGAATACAAATAAAAAAAAGCTGCCTTCGCAGCCTCAGTGGCAAATCTAATCCGGTTTCAAGCGTGGGACGCGTCTGACCGGGTTGGGTTTTTCGATCAATCCTTTGGACTCGAGAGTATGAACAAAATAACGGAGATTGGCTAAGTACTGTTTTGGATAGCTATCTCCGAAAAGGGTCAAACCGGGTTTGATCAGGTTTCGTTTCTCTTCCGACAACCAAGGCACCTCCGTCTCAATCAACGCTATTAGTCTATGAGGAGACGGCGAAATTTATATATACGGCGCAATAAATAATCGGATTTTGTTTTACCATCCTTAGAAACGTGGAAAAAATACCGCAAATTACGGTAAGCCCGAATTAATTGGCGTAGGGGGTTACCCGAATTTCTGATCAAAAAATTGCGACAGCAATTTACGGAAGGTCCCATTGGGAGGACATGGCTCATTCCGGACCGGCGGTTCGGTGACTTTGGGTTGATGCCGGTGGAACTCTTCCCTTGCTTTGCGAAGCATCCGCATGGTTTCGATGGCATTTTCGGGGATACTCGAACCAAAAACCACCACCCGTTTATCGGAACGGTTTTTTAAAGTTGCGGCTAACTCTTCTTTGGATGCGACAGCCATGGACAATCCCCCCAACCTCACTGAGGTCTCATATATTCGACAGTTTTGACCATTGAGATAAAAAACATACTGGCGGCGCTGATCTCGGCGCGCGGAATGATATAGTCTTCCGGCGTTTTGATCACGATCACCGTGTCAAACGCTTCGTCTTCAAACCGGTGATAGGCGATGCCGACATTGGCAAAAACCCCAATCCGGTTGTCGTCTCCGGTATCGTTTAATTCTACCATGGATCGCAGCGGTTCGTCCAGGTGTAAAATTCCATTTTCAGTTAACGGGATGACATAAATTGCGCATTCTCCCTCGCCGTATGATTGAAAATAGGTGAAATTTAAAATATTCCGTAAAAAACTCCGGATGGCCTCCGGTTTGCGGACGGCCATTCCCACCTGAAAATCGAAGTTGGTAATGTAATAGTTGATAAATGACGTCAACAGGGTATCGGCGTAATCAATCTGCCATGCCAACGTTTCGTAACTTTCAGTCGTCTGATCGATATCCAGGGTTTTTTTGGTGATCTTTTTGTTGACCATCTCCACGCCGAAGATTTTCAAGCCGGTTTCGCTGATCAGTTCCGAATTGGCAATACAGAAGATCATATGGTAGACCCAGAAACAAATCAGCACTTTTACGAAGACCACCAGCGGAAAGGCGATGGTCGGCGAAAAGGTGATATTTAAACGGTCGGTGATGACCAGTTTCTCGACCCGGAATAAAAAATTATAGGAAGTGACCACCGAACCGCCGATGATTCCCAGCCAGACCAGATCTTGAAAGAACTTGCGCAGTTGGTCCTTGCGCAAGCGATAGACCGCGTCGCCTGCCGCGACGCCGCAAAAAAACAGGAAGGTTCCGATGATGGCTCCGGTCATCTGCAACCTCCTACGTTTTTTCATTAAATCTCTTTCATTGTAAATTACATTTTTTGCCATTGCAAGTTAAAATGTTCGACAAATTCTGTTTGAACATGGGGGTTGTCAAACCGGCGGAAAAGGGGTAGCATAAAAGCAACAACACGGATGCAATTGGAGGAACCGCTGATGAGTATCGATCCGAACTGTTTTTATTGCGCCAAAGACCAACGGCTGCATGATCTGATGATTGAAGTTTGCCAATTGGAAGCTTCAACCGTCTATTTTTTTAAAGAGCAGACCTACCGCGGCCGTTGTGTGGTAACTTTTCACCGCCACGTCAGACATTTGACCGAATTGAGCGAAGCGGAAGTCGCCGCGTTTTTCCATGATGTAACGAAAGTCGCCAAAGCGATTGAAAAAGCGTTCGCACCCGCGAAAGTGAACTACGGACTGTTCGGCGATACCAGCCCGCACGTGCATTGCCATGTGGTTCCCAAATACGAAGGCGGTCCTTCGTGGAACACGACTTTTGAGATGATGCCCAGTCCGAAACAACTGCTTAGCGACGCCGAATATCAAGCGATGATTGCCGCGCTGAAACAAAATCTCTGATCGTTTGGAGGTGTTCCCCATCGCCAAAAACGAATGTATCCGAGTCAACAAGGTACAGGATTTATGCGAGGGCCATTGTCAATCGGGTCAGGTTGACGAATGTTTGCGTGAAAAGGTGCTGGAGGTTTCCGGCCTGTCCGAGATCTTTAAGGTGCTGGGGGATGAAACCCGGACGAAAATCCTCTATTTATTGGCCCATCGGACGCTTTGCGTCTGCGATTTGGCCGAGATTTTGGAGATGACATTGCCGGCCATCTCGCACCATTTGCGCTTGTTAAAAGCGTTCCGGCTGGTAAAGTATTACCGCGAGGGGAAGATGGTCTACTACACGCTGGACGACAATCACATCGTCAATATGATCCGCCAGGCTCAAGAGCATTTTTTGGAGGAGCGATAATCGCTCCCGTTGGGACGCGAATTGAAAAGCGCAACAGCTCGCCATATCGTCATGGCGAGCTGTTGCGCTTTTCAACATAAATTAATGATGATTTACGGGATAAACTCCTGCCGTAAAAACTGTCCGACCGGCGTCACCTTCTTAATTAATCCCAGCTCCGCCATGAACCGCTGCGACTCTGCCCACGCTTTGGGGTCGGAGCGACCGAGGCCGTGTTTTTTGGTGTAATCGCTTTGCCATAATTCCAGCGACTTCAGTAGGACCTGCTTTTCAATTTTCTGTTGGGCGGGTCCGAGCTCCGGAAGGGCTTTGGCGCAAATAGCGAAGCTTTCAGCGGGATGCGCCATGGCGTATTCCATGCCGCGCAAGGTGGCGCGGGTCATTTTACGCAGCAGTTCCGGGGATTGTTTTAGTTGTTTTTCCCCGGAAATTAAGCCGTGGCCGACCAGGGAAAAGTAATTCCAGGCGTCGATCTGGGTGATCGCGAGACCGGCGGCGCGCAATTTGATCGGTTCGTTGTTGGCGAACCCGACCACGGCGTCGACTTTCCCGGCCGTCAACGCCGGGATTTGCGTATAGCCGATATCAACCAAACGAACCTGGGATTCGTCCACCCCGGCTTTTTTCAGAATCGCTTTGGTCGCAAGCAAGCTTGAACCGTACAACGGCAAGCCAATGGACTTTCCTTTCAAATCCTGGGGCGTTTTGATCCCGGAACTTGCCTTGGTGATGATGGTCGGCGGGAACTTGGCGTAAAGACTTACAAGGTAGACGACGGGGATACCGTTGGCGCGGGCGGTGATCACCTGATCGCCGCCGGCGATGGCGAAATCCAACTGACCGGCAGCCACTAATTGTAACGCGTCGATATCCATCCGATAGTCGAACTTGACAGCCAGTCCTTCGGCACGGAAGAAACCCTTGGCTTGGGCCACGTACCACGGCGCGAATTGGACATTCGGAATATAGGTCATGCCGACCGTCACCGTCTGCGGCCCGGATTTGGCGCACAACAGCGGGGCGTTGGCAAGCAGGATGGAGCAGAGCCAAATTAAAGCGAGTTTCTTTTTCATGGTATCCTCCGACAGTCGCTACGTAATTGATTATTTGGCGCGTTTCCAAGGCATCAAAATTGTCTCCAGTAATGACAGCGCGGCGTAAAACCCGATTCCCATCAGCGCTAAAGCGATCAACGCAACGAAGATGAGGGGGGTGTCAAAACTGCCGCGGGCAAAATTGACCAGATAGCCAAGGCCTTTTCCGGCGCCGACAAACTCGCCGACCACCGCGCCGATTACCGCCAAGGTCATTCCCAGTTTAAAGCCGCCGCAGATATACGGCAAGGCGGCCGGAAGTTCCAGTTTCCAAAAGGTCTGTTGCCGTTTGCTGCCCATAATCGCCAACAACTCATGCAAACCGGGCTCGACTTCGCGCAAACCGATGGTGCAGTTGGTTAAGATCGGGAAAAAGGCGACCAGCGCCGCGATCAGTAATTTCGCGGTGATCCCGAACCCGAACCAGATGATCAGCAAAGGCGCCAGGGCAACAATAGGAATCGCTTGAATTCCG
This sequence comes from Bacillota bacterium, assembly GCA_023417475.1. Lineage (GTDB taxonomy): Bacteria > Bacillota > UBA4882 > UBA8346 > UBA8346 > JAEYPR01. The sequence goes on from JAEZFP010000066.1 coordinate 32,541, forward strand.
ACGATGTAGGGGGTCACCAGCTGATTGAGAAAGGGATGGCGGGCCAACCAATAACTAAGCGGCAAAGCGATTACCGCCGCTATGCCGAAACCGCCGAGCGCTTCCGCGAAAGTGGTGGCGCAATGTTCGAGGAATAAGCTGTTTTGGCGGGCTATCGCGACAAAACGCTCCCAGACTTCGAACGGCGAAGGTAAAATGTAGGGCTCGTACAATCCGGATAACCAATGCCAAAACCCAATGAAACAAAGCGCTCCGGCGATCGAAAGGAAACGGCGGCCAAGCCAAATTGGATTGATTGCCGGCTGCTTGCGCGGGTTATCGATCATAATAATCACTCCAACCTTGTTCCAATAAAGTCTGAACCGCTCCGACCAAGCGGCCGAATTCCGGTGTTCCCAGCAGTTTGAGCGACCGGTCATTCGGGAGGGTGATTGGAATCGTCCCCATGATCCGGCCGGGCTTTTCGCCCATCACCAGAACGCGGTCGGCTAAAAAGACCGCTTCGAAAATATTATGAGTGACCAGCAGCAGGGAGAGGCCGGTTTGGTTGCGAATCCGCAACAGTTCCAAATGCATTTGGCTGCGGGTAATGGCGTCCAAGGACGCAAAGGGTTCATCCAACAGAATGACCCGGGCATCGCTGACCAACGCCCGGGCAAGCGCCACCCGTTGCCGCATTCCGCCGGATAATTGATGGGGGTATTTCGCGGCAACTCCGGTCAGGTTGACCAGATCCAGCGCAGCGTGGGCTTTTTGCCGAATCGGGGCGGGATTCAATCCGGAATCGATTTCCAATGGTAATTTCACATTGTCGAGCACGTTGCGCCATGGCAGCAGCGCCGCATCCTGAGGGACAAAACTTAACTGCGACCAACCGGGGATCCGGTGTTGTCCAAAAACAGTAATGGTTCCCTCGGTAGGTTGTAAGACTCCGGCGATTAAGCGGAGTAACGTCGATTTGCCGCAACCGCTCGGCCCGACCAAGCAGAGAAATTCGCCTTCGCGCAATGTTAAATCCACACCGGATAATTGCGGCGGGATACCGGTTTCGTATGCCATAGTCACTTGACTTGCTTCAATTAATGTTTGGCCCATGATTCACCTGTGCTCAAAATGTTGAATTTGGATGTCAAAATAAAGCGAAAACGCCCCGAAACAAAATTCAGGGCGTGGCACAAACCAAACAACCTTCTCTTATCCGGACTGTACCGTCGGTTCTGGAATTTCACCAGATCAGCTCATAAGCTCGTGGACTCGGAGCGTTGCTCCTTACCACCGGTCGGGAATTGGTTGTCAGACCGCACCCTGCCCTGAAGGTATGAATATAAAATTGACGGGAACAAAAAGACTTTTAAAGCCACCTAACACAACTGACACTTTTCATTGTACTATCGGTTGTTTTCGCTGTAAAGAGGTTGTTCGACGGAAATGGCCTGAAAGAAATGTTAAAGTTTTGTAAGCGGCCGGCGGCGGGATTGGCAACGGATCGTTCGGAAAATATGAAAGCCGGACATAAGGACTGTCCGGCTGGTTGATAGTATTTGATTGATTTCAAATAAAGATCGACTTATCCAAATGCGCGGTAACGATCCAATTGGGCGCATCGACAATCTCGCTGATACGAAGGTCGACGGCAACACTGCAAACGGTGTAGGCTAACTCGGGGGAGAGCGTATACTCTCTGCCCAGATAATCGATCATATAACGAATCGCGTCTTGCGAGGCGGTCATCAGATCGGGCGAGATGCCGGTCGTTACGTAGCTGCGAATTGGAGCGCTCGCCGGGACGGTCGTCTCGAATTGGGGATAGGCGATCGGCGCGCCTTTGATTAGATCAAATTTGGCTTGTAAGGTCAGCGTGGTCTCAATCGCCGTTCCGCATACTTCCCCGTCGCCTTGCGCGGCATGTCCGTCGCCGGCGGAGAAAAGAGCACCCGCTACTTGGACCGGCAAATAAAGTTTACTGCCGGGGGTTAGATGGCGGATATCCATGTTGCCGCCGCAATTGCGCGGGAAAACCACGGATTGAACGCCGGGCAGATTGGGAGCGACGCCGATCGTCCCGGGAAAGGGACGATAGGGCAACCGGATTTCCGGTGTGTAATAAACCCATTGCTCATCGTAGGTGGAGATCTGTAAAAACGGTTCCGGAAAATCAGCGGCGAGTAACCCAAAACCGGGGATGATCGCGGTCCACCCCCACTTGCAACTTTCGAAGCCGAGAATCTCCACTACCAGGGTATCGTTGGGCTCCGCGCCGTTGACATAGACCGGGCCGGTTACCGGATTGATCTTGCCAAAATCAAGGGTCATCACATCGGTTGTGGTGGAATTGACTTGAATTTGCCCTCCGGCGGCATCAACCAAGTCGATGGCGACCGTTTCGCCGGGGTTGATCGTCAAAACCGGCGCCAGATGGTTGTTCCAGCCGTAATTGATGTGATTGTTGCTTACATACGGCTTATTCATTTCACGGACACTTCTTCATAGTAGACCGGAAAATGCACCGGATCAACGAAGATTGAATTGGGGCCAACCACTCTTGCGGAATGCATCGCATATCGTTTCTCATTGAAAACCGGTACCCAGGGCGCATCCTTCATGAGATCGGCATAAATACCGCGCCAAAGTTTAATCCGGGCGTCTTTTTGCGCTGGGGCGGCCAAGGCGTCGGCAGCTTCGGCCCGTTTGTCAAGGGATTCGTTGGCATACCAAGCCCAGTTCCACCCGCCGGGCGCAGCGCTGGTGGCGCTCAGGATCGGCCAATAAAAATTGTTGGGATCGGGATAGTCGGCGATCCAGCCCATGCCGCCGGACCAGACCAGCGGGGCGGTGGCTTTGGTGCCGCCCGCTTCGATGACGATGCTTTGGGCCAAGGTCTTCAACTCTACTTTGATACCGATGTTGGCTAAGTCTTGTTGCATGATTTGGGCGATCCGCGGGTTGGGATCGACATTATTGACATACATTACCGTGGAGAAACCTTTGGCCAATCCGGCCTCGGCCAGTAACGCCTTGGCTTTTTTCGGATCATAGCTGTACCCTTTGTAGGTCGGATCGTAACCCGGCATCAGCGGCGGCAATACTTGAGTGGCGGGTTTGGCGCGACCGTTGATGACTTGAATGACGCGTTCTTTGTTAATCGCCATATTTAAAGCTTGACGAACTTTAAGGTTGTCGAACGGTTTTATCTGCGTGTTAATGGTAATATAACCGGTATGGAGTTGATCCCCTTCAACCACTAATTTCTTGAGGTTGGGATCCTTCATGACTTGGACAAAACGGGACGAAGGAATACCGTCACCCAACAGATCGACTTCGCCGCGTTGTAATTTAAGCAAAGCCACCGTCGGCTCCAAACCGATCTGGAAGACAAGCTCGTCCAATTTGGGACTGCCGGGAATGTAATAACCGCTGTTTTTCGCGAGGACTAAGCGTTGTCCCAAAGCCCATTCTTTCAACTTGTAGGCGCCGGTGCCAACGGGATGATGTCCAAAGTCTTTGCCGTATTTGGCAACTTCCTCTTTGGGAACGACGTGGGAAAAGTTTAACGCCATAGTATGTAAAAATGCGGCGTTGGGTTTGATTAAAGTAAAGGTGATGGTGTTGTTATTCACAACCTTGATCCCGGAGACTTCCGCAGCTTTCCCTTGGCTGAATTCTTCAGCCCCGACGATATTTAAATAAAATCCCGAACCCGGACTTTGGGTTTTTGGATCAAGGACCCGCTCTAATGAATATTTGACGTCGCTTGCCACCATTTCGCGACCGTTTTGAAACTTGACATTATTCCGGAGTGTAAAGGTGTAGGTCTTACCATCGGCCGAAACGGTGTAGGACTTGGCCAATTGGGGAATTAAATCGGTTGTTCCCGCCTTATAGTCCATCAGGCCGTCGAAGATGGCTTTGATGATTGACCAGTTTTGCCAGTCATAGCCGATGGCCGGGTCTAACGTTGAAATATCGGTTTGGAAAGATACCACCATTTTGGTTGGTTGTTTCGCAAAAACTTGCAAACAACTGGTTACAATAAATACCCCGAGCAAACATAAGAACCAAACCTTGGAAAACCTTTTCATAACTCATCTCACCTTTCAGTTGCTAATTCTATTCTAAACTGCTTTTCAATCCAAGTGAGCTTTCGCGACTCCCCCTTTCGTTTGGAATTGAATATATAAGAATACCTAATAAAAGGATATTGGATAATTCCCCGTTGTGGGGCGGGATGACCTAATCGTATTTGATCCGGGGGTCAAGCAACGGATAAACCAGATCTGCCAAAAGATTGCCCAAAACGATGGCGACCGCGGATACGGTAACGACCCCCATGATTACCGGGATATCGACAATCTGAATTGCTTGCCAGGTTAGTTGGCCAATACCCGGCCAGGCGAAAACACTCTCGACAACCACGATACCCGCCATAAACACCCCGATATCCAAACCGATCATCGAGATAATCGGCAAAACGGCATTGCGTAAAGCGTGTTTAAGAATGACCCGAAACTGCGGTAGTCCTTTGGCTTTAGCGGTCCGGATGTATTGCTGTCCTAAAACCTCAACCATTGAGGAACGAAGCACCCGGGCATACCAGCCGGCCCCGGAAATTCCGAGCGTCAATGCGGGGAGAACCATGTTGGCGACTCCGCCATACCCCCCTAGCGGAAAAATGGGCCATTTATAACCGAAAATAAAGAGGAGGATCAGTCCCACGGCAAACTGCGGCGCCGAAACCCCGGAAAATGAAAGAATCATCACCAACCGGTCCACCCATTTTCCTTTGCGTAAGGCGGCGATAATCCCCAATGGAAAGGCGATAAGCAGCTCGGCCAATATTCCCGCGAACGTCAGTTGCAAGGTGGCCGGTAACCGGGATTGAATCAGCTCGGTTACTTCGGTCTTTTGAGCGTAGGAACGGCCCATGTTGCCATGGAGCAGATTCCATAAGTAACGGCCATATTGAATGTAAAGCGGTTGATCCAGCCCCAATTCATGCCGGATTTTGGCAATTGTATCTTGAGTGGCGCTTTTGCCGGCGATCATTCGCGCCGGATCGGCCGGCAAGGCGAAACTGAGTAAAAAAGTGATGATCGAAACGCCGACTAAGATTAGAATTCCTTGAATGAGTCGCTTCGAAATCAATAGTAACATTAGGCTGCACCTCCATCGCGTCCGAAACAGTCTCTCAAAGCGTCGCCCACCAGGTTAAACGCTAACGAAGTCAAGAGAATCGCCAATCCCGGAAAAACCACCAACCATGGCGCGTCCATGAAATAAGTTTGGCTTTCGTTGATGATCCCGCCCCAGGAGGGGGTGGGTGGCCGAACTCCGACCCCGAGAAAAGATAAGGTTGATTCCAAGAGTACTGTCGTCGAGATTCCCAATGTTCCCCAGACAAGCAGCGTCGGCAGGAGATGGGGCAGGATGTGGCGGAAAAGAATCCGTCCGGTTCCGGCGCCAATGGCCGTGGCCGCTTCAATAAATTCCGATTGACGTAACGCTAAGACTTGCGAATAGACAACCCGGGCAATCTGAACCCAGTTGACCAAAGCGATGACTAAAGCCACAATCCACATGCTGGGTTTGAGAATCGCGGTTAATGCAATTGCCAGTAAAAGGGCGGGGAAAGCCATCATTAAATCGGTGAAACGCATAATCGCCGCGCCAATCTTTCCTTGATAATAACCGGCCAAGATTCCAAGCAAAGTACCGATGAACAACGCTACGCCGTTGGCAACCAGTCCAATCAACATTGAAACCCTGGCGCCGTAAACCAAACGGGAAAGCAGATCCCTTCCTAATAAGTCGGCGCCTAACCGAAATTCGTTGCCCGGGCCTTTGGGCATTCCGGTGATGGTCAAGCCATCGCTAAACTGACGGGCCGGATCGGAAGGAGTTACGATAGGCGCTAATATTGCTGTGAACGTGATGATAATCACAATGACCAGACCAAAGATTCCCGCTTTGTTTTTAAGAAACCGTTTCACCATCTGGCGCTGCTGGTGTGATAAGGAAAACCGAATCATCGAGACACTTCCGTTCTGTGTAAAATTACCAGCTCATTTGCTTAATTTGTGTTAATTCTAGCATCGGTCATATAGTGTGTCAAGTATGTGTTACTAAAATTAACAACAATTCGGATAACAAACTAGTAACTAAGTGATAAATATGAAATTGATGTTAACTACTAGGGAAATACTCACTAAATAACGTTACATACACTTGACACAAGCGGGACGGAATGGTAATATCACCTCGAGAGGTGATCGAATCGTGGAAACAAAGTTGCTTGAGGTAAAAGAATTACAAACTCACTTTCGGACCGACGACGGTATTGTTAAGGCGGTTGACGGAGTCAGTTTCTCTTTAGATAAAGGAAAAATCTTGGGAATCGTGGGAGAGTCGGGGTGTGGTAAAAGTATGACCTCCCTGTCGATTATGCGGTTGTTGAATGAGGGAGCCGGTTGCAAGCTCAGCGGTCAGATTTTGTTTGAAGGAACGGATCTGTTGCAACTGACCGAAAAAGAGCTGCGCCGGATCCGTGGCAATCAGATATCAATGATCTTCCAAGAACCAATGACCTCGCTTAATCCGCTGTTCACAATCGGGGATCAGATCATGGAATCGGTGATGCTGCATCAAGGGGCCAACAAGAAAACGGCCCGGGATAAAGCCATCGAGATGTTGCAATTGGTGGGAATCCCTTCGCCCGAGCAACGGGTCGACGTCTATCCGCACCAATTGAGCGGCGGAATGAGGCAGCGGGTGATGATCGCTATTGCATTGGCCTGTAATCCGAAGCTGCTAATCGCCGATGAACCGACCACGGCGCTGGATGTGACCATTCAAGCGCAAATTTTGGATTTGATGCGAAAATTGCGGGAAGAGTTGGGAACGTCAATTATCTTGATCACCCACGATTTGGGCGTTGTGGCGGAAATGGTTGATGAAATCGCTGTCATGTATTGTGGAAAAGTGGTGGAGCAAGCAGACGTTCATTCGCTTTTCGAGGCGCCGCAACACCCGTATACTCGCGGGCTGTTGCGATCGATCCCGCAATTGGACGGAGTGGTGGACCGTCTGCCGATCATCCCGGGCATGGTGCCAAGTCCCGCGCAGATGCCGGTCGGTTGTTCATTTCATCCCCGTTGCGAATATGCCGACGAACAATGCCAAACAGTTCTTCCCCATTTACATGCCGCCGGAGAACATTGGGTGCGTTGCTTCCGGCCGGTGGAGCGATCGAACGCAGAGGATTCGGGGAGGTGCGAAGCATGTTGACGCAACAACCTCTATTAACGGTTACAAACCTTACCAAACATTTTCGTGTTCAAACCAGCAATGGATTGGGAAGGAACCGGGGTGTGGTCCGGGCGGTTGATGATATCAGTTTTACGATCAATCGCGGTGAAACTTTGAGTCTGGTGGGGGAAAGCGGTTGCGGCAAATCGACCACCGGCCGTTTGATCTTACGCTTGCTGGAAGCCACGGCCGGCGCCGTTGAATTTGAAGGAAGCGACGTTTTACGCGCCAACCCGAAACAAATGAAGGAACTCCGCCGTCAGATGCAGTTCATCTTCCAGGATCCGTTCGCTTCGCTGAATCCCAAAATGACGGTGGGCGAAATTATCCGCGAGCCGCTCGACATCTATGAAGTGGGTTCAAAAGGCGAGCGCCGGCAACGGATGTTGCAACTGCTTGATACGGTTGGACTTGCCAAACAACAGGCGGAGCGGTTTCCGGTCGAATTCAGCGGGGGACAACGCCAACGAATCTGCATTGCCCGCGCGTTGGCGCTTAATCCCAAGTTTATCATCTGCGACGAGCCGATTTCGGCGTTGGATGTTTCGATTCAAGCGCAGATCATCAATTTACTGAAAGATCTGCAAGCAGAGTTTCGCCTAACGTATCTCTTTATTTCCCATGATTTAAGTGTAGTTAAGCATATCAGCGACCGGGTCGCCGTGATGTATTTGGGAAAGATTGTTGAGATTGCGACCAAGGAATCATTGTTTGCCCAGCCGGGGCATCCGTATACTCAGGCATTGTTTTCGGCGATCCCGCTGCCCGATCCCAAAGCGAAACGGGAGCGAATTATCCTTGAAGGTGATGTGCCGAATCCAATGGATCCACCGCAAGGATGCCGGTTTAGCACTCGTTGTCCCAAAGCGCAACCGATCTGTGGCAAACTTGCCCCGCCGGCCCAAAACATTGGTGACGGTCAATGGGTTGCCTGTCATCTGGCGTTTTCGGAGTTACAGGCGTCCGGATAATAGGTGATACCGACGATCATTTCTGGAGTAGAATAAAACGAGGCTTACAAAATTGTCAGCCCCTTTTTTATTTCACCCACCCCAAAATACGCTAATAAGCGTTGGTCTCTTTCCCGGTGAACGGGGGATATTCATCGGTTAAGAATAGAAAATAAGCGGTTAGGTTCAGATTCCAGCGGATTGTTCCGCTAATGTAACTGAACATGCTCCGGGGAATCTTCCCGGTAAACAAAATCGCCCACCATGCGACAAATGATACGAAGACAAAACCAATCATCCGGAAGAACAGGCAGAAACCATGGGGTATTCCCACGTAAAGCCAGCCGAATAGGAGGCGAAGGATCAGCACGCCGCGCGAGAGCTTTTCCGGATAAAACACGTTAAATTTGGCGGGATACGAAGAATCCAATCCGAAGGCGGGGTATTCGTCGCGCAACATTAATAGATAGGCGGAAATACGCAGTCCCCAATCTTGAGCGCCTACGATGAAATTAAAGAAAGATCTGGGGAATTTGCCGGTGAAAAGGACCGCAAACCAGCTGAGAAAGGTTAATACATTGGCGGCAATCGCCACGAAAAACAGGCAAAACCAATGAGGAATGAGGATTATCGCCCCGAGGATTGTTTTCACCAATAACAGGATCCGGGATAAGTGTTCCGGATCGTCGATTTGGACTCGAACTGTTTTCACCACCGACCGCTCCTTCCAATAAATTTTGCTAGTTGTTTCATTCAATATTAAATATAACAAAGGGCTTGGAAACATTCCATCCCTTGAAAATTTATTTGCGTCCGTGGCAACGATTGTTTTGGGATTGTAGTTTAATTACGATTTTTTCCGGTTTTTAAAGTATTCCTGGATACCCAGGGCATCTGTTTGATTTAGGACTTTGGTCCTATTTGACCCCGGACTAAAGATTCAAAATGCCCCAATTCGCTTGCAGTTATATTTTACGATGTTATAATGATATTGAGTTCACCTCCTTATAATAATAACCCCCCCCTTCCGCACCGGCCCATAAAGCCGGTCCTTTTTTTGTAAAATGTTTCAGTACCATGCGACACGTGATGATCACTCGGGTTTTGTTTAATAAGTAACGGAAGGTGTCGTTTTCTGAAAATTCGAAAAAGATGAAAAAGTTTTAAAATAGCTGATCCATTCTTCATGAGAGTTCGATATAATCGATTTAGATACGATGTAGTCAATTATATGACTTATGAACCAAGGTAAATTTGTCACCGTCCAGATGGTCCTAATGTTTCGCGCGACGTCGATAACAGAGAACCTTGTTGAGAATGAGGGTGCATGGAGTGGAAAAGGACCGCAGGCTTCACATCAATGATGAATTAAAACCGACTTTTCGCAATGAAGTCAGGGAAGAGATTGATAAGTTAGTGGAGATCTTGCTGGACCAGGTGCGGTTTCCGGCGGATGCGGACGCTGTCCGGCGCCTGCTGCGGATTACCCATAATATAAAAGGGTTAGCCGCTTGGATGCGTTTAACCGAGATGATGGAGCTGGTTCACCGGGTTGAAAATTTACTTGATCAAGTTCACAAAAGTAGTCAAACGTTGGATAGCCGTCAAATTGATCTCCTTTTAAAATTCTCCGACGATCTGGTGAATTATATTTCCAGTAATGATTGGAGTGATTTGTCCGAGTTGCGGCGTTGGCGCCCAGTATTTCCGGATGCCTCCGGACGCAGTTCCAGTTCGCAACTGGCGCTTGAATCCCCGTTGATGCTTACCGGCGAAGAACGCCAACAGATCGCCTATTGGCAACACGCCGGTCGCGCGGTATATGGGATTACGCTGACTTTTCAAAACGGATCGCTGCAGGATGGCGATGCGGTCCATAGTTATTTGAAAGAAATGGACAGCTTTGGGTTGGTGTTTAAAACCGCTCCGTTGGTTCAAGATTTGACAAAAGCCAACTTTCAGACCTTTAAAGCGGTTTTGTTGACGGAAACCCCCTTGACAGCTTCCAGTGAACAAAAGTTGCGGTCGGTGATTTTCCCCGGGATTATCCGTGTCGATATCCGTAATTGGGTTTTTCGCAAGGATGATTTGGAGCTGAAGACGCGCATCGAACATCAGGCCGAGCGGACGATCCGGGTTGAAACGGCAAAGGTTGAACACCTGTATGAAAGTCTGCAGCGTTTGCAGATGGTCAAGGAGGAGTTGGCGGGTCTGGCCGCAACGATGGAGTCGGGACCCGGAGAGTGGCGGCGCTGGCAAGAGATCTTGCCGAACCTCGACAGCGTGACGCTTCAGATCCAACACGACATCAACGAACTGCGGATGGTGCCGTTGCGGAGCATCTTTTTTCGTTTTCCAAAGTTAGTCCATGATTTATCCCTACGCAAACATAAATTGGCCGAGATGCGTTTCTATGGTGAAAGTCTTGAAATTGACAAAGAGATCGCCGATAAATTGATCGAACCGTTAACCCATCTGATTTTTAACGCCATCGATCATGGACTGGAGACGGAAGAGCAACGCCGCAATCTTGGGAAGTCATTAACCGGGCAAATATTGCTGGGGGCGAAACGCGAGGCGAAACTGGTGATTATCGAGATCAGCGACGACGGACGGGGGATTGATCTCGGGAAAGTCAAAGCCAAAGCGCTTGAAGATCAATTAATAACTCCTGATGCGGTGGTTTCCGAGGCTGATTTGTTACAGTTCATCTTCCGGCCGGGTTTTTCCACCGCGGATCAACTCACGGAACTTTCCGGCCGGGGAATCGGACTGGACATTGTGGCCGGAAGCATTCGGGCGCTCCGGGGAAAGGTCGAGGTCGCGACCCACGAAAATCAAGGGACGTCTTTTTGGCTATATCTCCCGGCAAATTTGACTGACGCGGGTTTTTCGAGTTGAAACAGGGCCCCGTTATTGGCATGGATGCAATACTGCCGCAAAACCGGAAAAATTCCGGCCGATTTCCGCATCGGGGCCAAATTCCCTGTTAAGATCCGTGCGGTTTCGCCGATAACTTTATTATCGAGTTGGAATTTTTACCAACCGGTTTTGTCGGGGTGGATACTACATATAAGGAAGTGAACGGGATGAGGGCATTGGTGGTTGATGACGCCGCCTTTATGCGAGCGGTCATTAAACGGATTTTAGTGGGGATGGGTTTTACGGAAATTGTCGAAGCCGGCAATGGGGCTGAAGCGGTTGCATTGTATGCCACGGTCAAACCGGATGTGGTCACGATGGATGTCACGATGCCGGAGATGGACGGACTAACTGCCTTGAAAAAAGTTTTAGAGCAGGATCCCAAAGCCAAAATCGTGGTTTGCAGCGCGATGGGTCAGAAGGATATTGTTTTGGAGGCCATCAAATCCGGGGCCAAACATTTTATTGTGAAACCGATTGAGGAAGAGAAAGTAATCGCCACCGTTAACGCGGTCCTGAATTCTTAAACCGAACATTAAAATATTTGTACTAAACCACGAGCTCCGCCGGACAGATTGTTACGGCGGATGTTTGTTTTGGGGGACCCGGCGGTTAATTTTTCATAAATTCCCGTTGCAAATGGTAGGAACAGGAATGGAAGTGTGGAAAAAGGTTATATCATGGTAAGGGAAGTTGGTAAATCGATGGTTGGTTTTGAAAAAAGGAGGGCGAAGACGATGGGGATTAAATATGCGCATACCAATTTGATTGCCAAGGACTGGCGGCGGTTGGCGCGGTTTTATATTGAGGTGTTTGGATGCGAAAACGTGGGACCGGAACGCGATTTGAGCGGGGCGTGGATCGAGACCGGGACGGGACTTCCGGGGGTGCGGATTCGCGGAGCGCATTTACGGTTGCCGGGATATGAGGACGGACCCACCCTGGAGATCTTTCAGTATGAGCCGGAACGGCTGCGGGAGGCGGAACCGTTCATCAATCAACAAGGTTACGGGCATCTGGCGTTTTTGGTGGAGGATGTGGCGGCGGTGGTTGCCGATACGGTCGCTCATGGCGGCTCGGTTTTGGGAGAGATTGTGCAACGGGAATATCCCGAACTGGGTTTATTGACCTTCGTGTATGCGCGGGACCCGGAGGGGAATTTTATCGAGATTCAAAATTGGCGGCGCGAGGTTTAGGGGTATGAATATTCCGTCATTGATGGCAGCCGTACGGCAACCGGCGGCTTTTACGAAAAGCACTGCGCCAATGTGGGACGATGACTATATTTCCGAATGGATGCTCCGGGCGCATTTGGATCCGGAAGAGGACGGGGCGAGCCGGAAGTTGGCTTTTATTGAGGCATCGGTGTCCTGGTTGGTCGACTACGCCAAACTGACGTCCGGAACGGCGGTGCTGGACTTGGGTTGCGGCCCGGGATTATACACGGAACGGTTGGCGCGGCGGGGTTGCGCCGTTACCGGGATTGATTTTGCGCGACGGTCGATCGCGTATGCCAAAACCCAAGCCGCTCAAGGGGGGTTGGCAATCGACTATATCGATGATAATTACTTGACCGCGCCGTTTCCCGCGGTCCAAGATCTGATAATGATGATCTATTGTGATTTTGGCGTTCTGGCGGGGGATGAAGCGCGGCTGTTGCTGGCTAAAGTCTATCGCGCGCTCAAACCCGGCGGGTATTTTATCTTTGATGTTTTCACGCCCGAACGGTATCGCGGCAAGCGGCTACAAAAGAATTGGTCGGCGCGGGAGGGCGGTTTTTGGCGACCCGGACCCCATCTCTGTTTGTACCAAGAGTTCGACTATCCGGCGGAACAGGTCTTTTTGGACCAATATATTATTGTGGAACCGGATGAACGGATAGCGGTCTATCGTAACTGGAACCGTTATTACACTCCGGCGGCAATTTCTGCGCTAGCGGCGCAAGCCGGTTTCCGGGTCAAGGAGCTTTTCGGGGATGTGGCGGGGCGGCAGTTGACGGACGATGCGGATACCCTTGGCGTGGTGCTGCAGAAAGAATGACGCTTTTTTCCATCCAAAACGGTCAAGCCAAAACAGTATTGGATCAACTCAAAATCGTTTTGGAACAACCCCCAATGATTTTGGAACAACCCACAATAATTTTGGATCAACGCCGATTGGCTTTGGAACGATCCAAAACAGTTTTGGACTAACCCAAAAGCGTTTTGAATCAATGCGAAATAATTTTGGAACAACGCAAACTGACATTGGAACAATCCAAAAAGGTTTTGGATTAACCCGGAATCATTTTGGTTTTTTTCTTGACGATGACGGGGTATCTCCCTGTTTGAACAGGTCGAGGTGAGCGCCGCCAAAGATTACGACGCGGCGGCGCGATTTTGGCTGAAAAAAACCCTGGATTGACGCGCGATTGTTCCGGCAGAGCGGTAAAAAGGTTGATTGATAAAAAAGGAAAAGCTGGATAAAATATGATCAATTAATACGACGATTGCTGTCAGTGACCGAAAGAAGGGGCATGCCATGAAGTTGAAAACCGTGGTTGGAGTCGGTAGTATAGCGGTCATTTTTTTATTTCTGCCTTCCCTGGCGATCAGGGCGTGGGAGTTTTTGGTGATGGCGCCATGGCCGGTCAAACGGTGGCTGGTGTATTTTCTGGTCGGCGCCGTCCTGGTGCGGATCGCCATGGCCCGTTACCGGCGGAAAAAACGGTGGCGTTTGGAACAACCGGTCGCCACTTCGCTGTTGGAGATTGCCAAAGAACGGTTGGTCCGCGGCGAGATTAGTCTGGATGAGTTTCGGGCGATTAAAGAAGAACTGAAGGCCGGGATGTAGCGCGCTTTGAACCACAGTCCTTCCGAAAAAGGCCCGGAGTGGTCCGTGGCAAGCAAGGTGGACCGTGATATAGTGTGGTTGGAGGAATCCGGCCCGCGATGCCGAATGCTAATTTTAGAACGGATTTCCAGGGAATAAACAACGATATCGCAAGCGATGGAGGAATGATTGTGTCAAAGATTCGTGTCGGCTTGATTTACGGCGGCCGTTCGGGAGAACACGAGGTGTCGGTCTTATCCGCCAACTCCGTGTTAGGTGCGATCGACCGCCAAAAATATGAGGTTTATCCGATTGGCGTCACCAAAGACGGCCGCTGGTTGCCCGGCCAATCCCCGGCGGCGTTGGTGGAAAGCCAGGAGTTGCAGGTCCGCTTGATGGGCGAAAGCGTCAATGAAACAAGTTTGACCAGGCTGGAGAACCGGCGCGGTCAGATTCTTTCCAGCCTCTCCGAGAGCGTGGATGTGATCTTTCCGGTGATGCACGGACCGTTTGGCGAGGACGGGACCATTCAAGGCTTACTGGAGTTGGCGGAAATCCCCTACGTCGGCGGCGGTGTTTTGGCGTCGGCGGTCGGAATGGACAAAGCCGTAATGAAGGCGGTTTTTCAAGCGGCCGGCCTGCCGGTCGGCGCTTATCTGGTCTATCTCCGGAAAGAATGGGAGGCCAATCCGGAACCGATCCTCGACGCGGTCGCGGCTAACTTGGGTTTTCCCTGTTTTGTCAAACCGGCCAATCTCGGTTCCAGTGTCGGGATCTCCAAAGCGCACCACCGCGCCGAATTGCAGCGCGCTATCGCTTTTGCGGCGGAATACGACCGGAAGATCGTTATCGAGAAGTTGTTGGTCGGCCGGGAAATTGAATGCAGCGTGTTGGGCAATGACGACCCCATCGCCTCGCTGCCGGGCGAGGTCGTTCCCTGCGCCGAGTTTTATGATTATGAAGCCAAGTATGTTTTAAATGATTCCAAGCTGATCATCCCGGCGGAATTAAAGCCGGAACTGGTCCGGAAAGTTCAGGAATTGGCGGTGCGTTCGTTTAAAGCCATTGATTGCGCCGGTCTTTCCCGGGTGGACTTTTTTGTCGACGACGCCACCGGAGCGATTTTTGTCAATGAAATCAACACCCTGCCGGGTTTCACCAATATCAGCATGTATCCGAAACTATGGGAGGCGACCGGAATCGGCTACGCCGAACTGATTGACCGCTTGTTGCAGTTGGCGCTGGAACGTTTTGCCGACAAACAGCGCAATAAGGTTTAAAACTTCACTAATTGACCCAATGTGGGCTGGTCATAGGCATAACCTCCGCGCCAACCTGCTGATTATGTTTCGCACTCCCCCCGGGCAGACTAACCTTCGGGGGGTATTATTATGTGGCGGGTAATTGCGGACTTTCATACTCATACCAAGTATTCACACGGGACCGGGACGATTATGGATAACGCGCTGGAAGCGCAACGACAGGGATTGGAGACGTTAGGCATTGCCGACCATGGCCCGGCCAACTGGGGTCACATCGGCACGACCGCACTGACGGAGTTTGATCAGATCATTGCCGAATGCCGCAAAGTTCAGGCGCAATTTTCAGGGCTCAAGATTTTGGCGGGGACCGAAGCCAATCTGATCGGATACAATGGGGAATTGGATATTCCTTTGGAGATGCAGCGGAAACTCGATCAAGTGCTGGCGGGATTTCATTTGACCATCAAACCGAAGGATCTGCGGACCGGTTTTCAGTTCGCCTCACGCTGGGCGATGGCCAAAATGAGCGAACGCGGGCGGCAATACGCCCGGGTTGAAAATACCAAGGCCATGGTGGCTACGATTTATCAAAACGAGATCGATATCATAACCCATCCCGGTTTGGGAATTTCCATCGACACCCGCGAGCTGGCCAGAGCGTGTGTGAAACGGAACACCGCTTTGGAGATCAATGCGAAACACGGCGTGAAATCCATCGCTTTTATCCAGACTGCCGCGAAAGAAGGCGTAAAGTTTGCCATCGGCAGCGATGCTCATCAACCCGAAAAAGTGGGACGGTTGGAAGCGGGATTGCAGGCGGCGAAACAGGCCGGACTGCGAGCGGACCAACTAATCAATGTCGTCGATGACTAACCAAAGGCAATGTCGGTTGGGAAACGAGGAGTAATTTTCCGATAGTTTTTCATAAAAAAATAGAATATGATCATAAACAGGGATACTGGCAGGAAAACAGGGCCAAACAGCGAATTGACTACACCAAAGCGAGGGATGAACATGCCTGAAAGTATCCGATTTGTGATTATCACCGGTTTGTCCGGGGCTGGGAAATCCGAGACCGTCAAATGCTTTGAGGACCTCGGGTATTTTTGTGTCGATAACCTGCCCCCGGTGTTGATTCCGAAGTTTGCCGAGCTTTGTGCACAATCCGACGGCCGGATTAATAGAATAGCATTGGTCGTGGATATCCGGGGCGGCAGTTTTTTTGATGACGTCTTTGAAGCCTTGGAAACTTTGGAGCAAAACGGGTTTAGCTATGAGATCCTCTTCCTGGAAGCCAAAGAAGAGATTTTGGTTAGACGCTTCAAAGCCAGCCGGCGGCGGCATCCTTTATCCAGTTCGGGAGCGATCATCGAAGGAATCCGGGCCGAACTGGAACGGTTGGAGGAGATTCGCGGTAAAGCCACGCTGATCTTGGACACTTCGGATTTATCGGCGAAGATGTTGCGGGAACGGATTCATCAGAACTATTCCGAACAGCCGGAACCGGAAAAAATGTTGGTGACGATCGTTTCGTTCGGATTCAAAAACGGGATTCCGCTCGATGCCGATCTAGTATTTGACGTGCGGTTTTTACCCAATCCGCATTGGGTCGATTCCTTACGCAACCTGACCGGCAATTACCCGGAAGTTTCAAGTTATGTTTTAAAATGGCCGGTTACAACCCGGTTTCTCACAAAGTTATATGATTTTGTCGATTTTTTGGGACCTCAATATGTTAAGGAAGGCAAACCGAATCTGATCATCGGAATTGGGTGTACCGGCGGTCAACACCGCTCGGTTACGATCGCCAATAAGCTTGGTGACTATTTACGCACCAAAGGATACCGGGTGATTGTCGATCACCGGGATGTGGCGTCGTAGGATTAGGAAGGAGATGACCGGATGGCCAATGGGAAACGACCGAAGCTGCTGGCGTACAGTTGGCTGCTGACGGTCTTGCTTTGCCTGTCGTTGTTTGCGTTTGGAATTTTAATTTTAGCGGGAGTGATTCAACTTCCGTCGGGATTGGCGGAGTTTTCGCAAGTCGTTGGAAGCTTGATCGTTGCAATTGCTTTAGGGATCGGTTGTTATGGCAGTATCCGCTGCTTTTGGCTGTTAGTGGCCTGGCTTTCGAGCAGCGATATCAAACCGAAGAACCGGGGCGTCAAAGGACCCAAGATTGTGGTGGTCGGCGGCGGAACCGGTTTGGGGACGATCTTGCGGGGACTGAAAGAGTTGACGTATAATCTGACGGCGATTGTCACCGTTGCCGATGACGGCGGGAGTTCGGGCCGGTTGCGCCAGGAGTTTGGCATTTTGCCGCCGGGCGATATCCGGAACTGTCTGGTCGCGATGGCGGATATTGAACCGTTGATGGAACGTTTGATGCAATACCGGTTCGCCGGCAACTCCAATTTGGCCGGGCATAGTTTCGGCAATCTTTTTTTGACGGTGATGACCGATATTACCGGCGATTTTGAACAAGCGATCCGTGAATCCAGCAAGGTTCTGGCGGTCCGGGGCCAGGTGCTTCCGGCGACTTTGGAAAATGTGACGTTAAAAGCGGTGATGGCCGACGGCAGCATCGTCTCCGGCGAATCGGCGATTACCGCATCCGAATTGGCGATAGACAAAGTTTTTCTGGAGCCGCCGCAGATTAAGCCGTTGCGCGAGGCCATCAACGCGATCAACGAAGCGGACCTGATCATCTTGGGGCCGGGCAGTCTTTATACCAGTATCATCCCCAATCTGTTGGTGGAGGAGATCGCCGAGACCATCCGGAATGCGGCGGCGACCAAGCTGTATATCTGTAATGCCATGACTCAGCCGGGCGAGACGGATCATTACACCGCCAGCGATCATGTTGCGGCGATTATCAACCACGCGGGTCAGGGTTTGATCGATGTGGCGGTGCTCAACACCGAAGAGATCCCGCAAGCGATTTTGGATCGCTATGCCGAGGAAGGCGCCGCGCCGGTGCTCGCCGACTTTGAAAAGGTGAAGGCGTTGGGGGTCGCCCCGTTTGGGTTTGATGTCATCACTAAAACCAATGTGATCCGGCATGACGCCGGAAAGTTGGCGCAGATGGTCTTGAACTTCTACCGGACGCAGCGATTGAGCCAAGCGTTTGGGAAACGGGTCGCCGGGAAGTTGTACCGTCTTTTCAAAGGATTCATTGGATTTTTTGTGGTCCATTAATGATTGCCGATATTTCGAAAACACCTCGATTTGGGGTGTTTTTATTTTTTTTGAAAAAAGCGCTAATCAACTCTAGATTTTCGCCGATAACTAACATAAGTGATCATGGGTAGAATTTTTGAGGTGGTGAGCAATTGATACGGGGTTTGTATACTTCAGCCACAGGGATGTTGGCGGAGCTGGCCCGACAGGATGTGGTGGCCAACAACTTGGCAAATGTCGATTCGGTTGGCTATAAACGCGATAATATTACGGAAGTTCCGTTTCGCGAATATCTGATCAACGCCTACGCGAAAGGTAAAGTCACTCCCATCGGCCAATTGGGTTTGGGCGTGGATGTGATCTCCCGTTATAGCGATTTTGGTCCGGGTCCGATTACCGTAACCGATAATCCGACCGATTTCGCTATTGAGGGGAACGCCTTTTTCGCCGTGGAACGCAACGGCGCGGTAGTCTACACGCGCGCCGGGAATTTTTTGGTTAACCAAGACAATGTGCTGGTCACCCAAAACGGCGATCCGGTGTTGGGTGAAAACGGCTCCATCACCATTAACGGACCGTTCGCAGTTTCGTCTGCCGGCGCAGTGATGGAAGACGGACAAGTGATTGCCCAATTGCGTTTGGCTGGGGCCGCAGGTATGATTAAACAGGGCGATTCGTATTACACCAATAGCGATACCCCGGCGCCCGCCGGCGATTATCAGGTGATTCAAGGCGCCTTGGAACGTTCCAATGTGAACTCAATTCGGGAAATGGTGCAAATGATCACTGTGACCCGTAGTTATGACGCGAACCAAAAAGTGCTGACCGCTCAGGACGATACGTTGGGCAAAGCCGTCAATGATCTGGCGAAATAAACGAAATTTTAATATTGGCGTTCGATAAACCGATTAAATCATTCCAAGCGCCAAACAAAAGACAGTTGAGACAGGATGAACCGGACCGTTAGCGGAGGTTCACGGAAGATCAACCGACTGCGATCTTCCCCACTGTAGTTACCTCAACCTGTCCTGAAAGTTCACACGGGGTATTTTAATTTTAGGAGGTAATTTCGTACATGATCCGCGCATTATGGACAGCGGGCACCGGAATGCTCGCGCAACAGATGAACATTGACACCATCTCCAATAACCTTGCCAATGCCAACACCACCGGGTATAAAAAGATGCGGGCCGAATTTCAGGATCTGCTTTACCAAACCATCCGGCAACCCGGCAGTTCGTCGGCGCAAGGCGTGCAACTTCCCTCCGGGCTCCAGATCGGCCTGGGCGTCAGGCCGGTAGCCACCACCAAAGTTTTTACCCAAGGGGATCATTTGGAGTCCGACAATGAGCTGGATATTACGATTGAAGGCAAAGGTTTTCTGCAGGTGCAAATGCCGGACGGTTCCGTGGCATATACTCGGAACGGCTCCTTGAAAGCGGACGGCGATGGCAGGTTGGTTACTTCGGAAGGGTATATCGTCCAACCGGAAATCACTTTTCCGTCCGGAGTTGAAACCATTGACATCGGAAGTGACGGGACGGTTTCGGTTCAGCTTTCCGGCGAAACGACCACGCAAGAACTGGGCCAACTGGAACTGGTCGTGTTTATGAATCCGGCCGGCCTTAACAACATCGGCAGAAGTCTCTATAAACAAAGCAGCGCCTCGGGTGATCCGGTTACGGTCACGCCGGGAACTGAAGGCGCCGGCGCGATTGTTCAGGGCGCCTTGGAGATGTCCAATGTGAAAGTGGTTGAAGAAATGATCAACATGATCGTGGCGCAACGGGCGTATGAGGTTAACTCCAAGGCGATCCAGGCCTCTGATGAAATGTTGCAGACCGCTAATAATTTACGACGGTAGGGTGAGCCAATGAAGCGTTGGCAGCTTGGCATGGCATTGGGATTGGCGTTGGCGGTCGGTTGGGGCGGCGGCGCGGTCACGGCGGACGGTTTGATTACGCTGACGATTCCTGCCGAGGTGACAGTCGCCGGACCCCAGATCCGCTTGATGGATATTGCCGGCGTGAGCGGGGCGGACGCCATTGATTACCAAACACTCGAGAAGATATCGTTGGGTTCGGTTCCGGCTCCGGGACAGGTCCGGACAATCTCCAAATCCTATCTTGATTTTCAGCTGCGGCAACGTTCGCTACGGCTGGGTTTTCAACTGGAAATGGGTTCAGCCGTCCGGGTGCGGGGGGCTGCGACGAATATTTCCG
Source organism: Bacillota bacterium (assembly GCA_023417475.1). GTDB lineage: Bacteria > Bacillota > UBA4882 > UBA8346 > UBA8346 > JAEYPR01. The sequence continues at coordinate 53,190 of JAEZFP010000066.1, forward strand.
GGACTACGATTGCGGCGGCAATCACTGCCCAATTATCGGCTAAACCGGGTTTGACCCGTTGGATTGAGTTGAAAAATCTCCCGGAAATGTTATGGTTGACTCCCGGCGACTGGAAGTTGACCGCAAGTCCCCTCGGCGAAATGCCGGAGGTTGGCAACGCGCTCTTTCAAGTGATTTTAGAAAACGGTCCGGAGCGCAAGACCCTCAATATCAGCGGGAAAATACACGGACGGGCCCGGTTGTACAGGGTCAGTCGGGCGTTGCCAAAAGCTGCGTTATTGGAAGAGGGAGATCTGATTCCGGTTGAACAGGAATTGGTTTACGGCAATGAATATTACGGACAAATAACCGGTTGGCGCTGCACGCGACCGTTGCGTGCCGGAACGGTGCTGCGTCTGTCGGATATTCAACCGGTGCCGTTGATTGCCAAAGGTCAAACCGTCAAAACGCTCATTCGCGTTGATGCGGTGGAGATTGTGATCGAAGGAATCGCCAATGCCGACGGCTGGCTGGGCGATCAGATCGCAGTCGTGAACCCTTCGAGTAAAAAGATGTTCCAGGCCAGCGTATCAGGCCCTGGAACCGCAGAGGTGATATTTCATGAATAAAATGAAGCGACTCCTCACGGGATTGACAATCGTCATTCTCAATCTATTGTTGATCAACACCGCCGTTTGGGCCGATTCGTTATGGACGGACCGCGGCGGCTCATTATACAGCGGCAAACCGAAAGCTTACAAAGTGGGCGACCTGTTAACCATTGTCGTGGTCGAACAAGCGTCGGCCTCCCAAAAGGCCGAGTCCAACAATGGCGAAAACGGTTCGGTCAATTTTGGGGCGAGCACGGGTACGTGGGAGAAGCTGTTTCCCGAGTTCGGCACCCAATGGAAGTCGGCCTCCAAAGGAACCGGTACTACCACGCGGGGCGGAACTTTGACAGCCAAGATCACGGTCTTTGTGAAGGAAGTCTCCGACAGTGGCCTATTGACGGTGGAAGGACAACAAGTGATCAAGGTTAACAAAGAGGAACAAGTGCTCAGAGTCTCCGGGGTGGTCCGGCAGGACGACATCACCAGCGATAATATGGTATACTCGACTTATGTCGCCAACGCCGTCATTGAATATAACGGGAAAGGCACTGTCGGCGACACGCAAGGAACGGGTCTCTTGACCAAGATCTTTCACTGGATATTTTAGTCCGTCTTCGCTATCGGCGCCGTTCGCGGAAGCGCAGCCGGTGGAAAGACGTAAGTAGCGAAGTATTAGTTATATGGGGTGAGCGGATGTTTAAAAAGGGATTGGTTGGGGCGTTATTCCTAACCTTGCTCGGGAGTTTCGCTGTAACGACCAGGGCTGTAGACACTAGCGTCCTCGTTACCACCCGTATCAAAGATATCGCCCGAATCGAAGGAGTCCGCACTAATCAACTGACCGGGATGGGACTGGTGGTTGGTTTGAACGGCACCGGCGACTCCAGTAAAGCCAATGCGCAACTGGTCGCCAACGCGCTGGAAAAGTGGGGTATTCAAGTCTCGGTCAGCGACTTAAAAGTAAAAAATATCGCCGCGGTGTTTCTGACGGCATCTTTGCCGCCGTACAGCCGTTCCGGCGACACTTTGACGGTCCAGGCTTCTTCGGTCGGCGACGCCAAAAGCCTGCAGGGCGGGATGCTATTGCAAGCCCCGTTGACCGGCGCTGACGGTCGAGTTTACGCGGTCGCTCAAGGCGCCCTTTACCTTGGCGGCTTCATGGCCGGGACGAGAGGCGCTTCAGTCCAAAAGAACATTACCACTGTCGCCAGTATTCCCAACGGCGCTATTGTCGAAAGGGAAGTGCCGATGAACTTCGCCAATAACGGGAAGATTCGCTGGGTGCTGAATACTCCCGACTTTACGACCGCCACCCGCTTGGCCGGCGCGATCAACGATAACATATACCCGGATACGGCCCGGGCGGTCGACATGGGACTGGTTGAAGTGACCATTCCTTCGGAACGTGTCCAAAACCCCGTGCCGTTCATTGCCGAGATTGAAAATTTGGCCGTCACTCCGGACGGTTTCGCGAAAGTGATTGTGAACGAGCGGACCGGTACGGTAATCATCGGCGAGAAGGTAAAGCTCGCTCCGGTAGCAGTGACGCACCGCAATATTACCGTGAAGGTCACGTCAACGCCGCGGGTATCGCAGCCGGCGCCGAAATCGGACGGCGAGACCAAAGTTGTGACTGACCAGCAAGTCGAGGTTCAAGAGGAACAAGGACGGTTGATTCTGCTCTCCGGGGGAACCAATATTGGAACGATCGTGCGGGCTTTAAACTCGGTGGGAACGGCTCCGTCGGATATTATCGCCGTGTTGGTGGCGCTGAAAGAGGCGGGGGCGCTATACGGAACGCTCGAATTCATCTGAATGTCAATTGCGTCGTGAAAAGCGGCGCATTGCTGCGTTGCTCGGTCGCTGCGGGCTTCGGCGTACACAACCAGTACGCTTCCAGTCCTCGCTCGGTCGCGCCTTGCACTGCTTGCTTTTGACGACGCAATGGCGGTTGGGATGGAGATTGGGAATATAATCTTTAAATTATTCACGAATATAGAACAAGAGGGATGAACCATGGTTGATCGGGTGCGGCCGGAGCCGATTCCGGTTTCGTTGAATAATCCGCGGTGGCAGAAGACGTTAACGCCGGAACAGCGGAAGTTGGCGAAGACCTGCAGCGATTTTGAAGCGGTGATGTTCAAGCAGATGCTTGAGGCGATGCAGGGTTCGACGCAGATGTTTGGGAAAGGGTTTGGCGGCGAGTATTTTCAAAGTTTATTCAATGAGGAACTTTCGAAACAGATTTCCGTTAATGGAATAGGTGTCGGTAAGATGCTGTATACTCAATTAAGCCGGGAATTAAACAATTCCGAGCGGCCGTCGGCTCCGGCCACCCCTGATCAGGCAAACAAATAGCCCAAGGGGAACAACAGGGCTTCACGGCGTTTTAAATTGTTGAATATGGCATTTTGGGGTGGACGGTAAGTTGAAGTAATTTGCGCTTGGCAATTTCAAGACGTTATTTCAACTTATAATTTTTGGGAAAGATGGCGTTTGAATTTAGAGATGGTATAATTAGCCCGACCGATGCAGAAGGGAAACCGGAAATCACGGCGAATAAATTAAAATTAAGACATAAGTGATTTCCTGGAGAATTGAAAATTGCTTGATCGGTGGCGTTGCCAGGATGTAGGCAATTTTCCGCAGATGTTTATATTTAAAAGGGGGAAGTAAAAACGTGACCAATGACAAAGGAAGTAAAGGGGTAGCCCAGAAAGACGCGAAAGTTAAGGGCCCCGGATTCTTCAAGAAAATTTATCACCTTTTATTTCATGAGGATGTTTACTGCCGAATCGGCGGGTATTTAATCTTTGGTCTGATTTTATTCTTTGCGACATGGGCCATTGTTCAGTTTGGCGTCGGTAAGCCCAACTTGCTCGAAGGTTCCTTCATGGTTCAAAAGGTCTTTAAGTCCGAGGCCGTGAAGACATTTGGACCTTGGGGCGTCAAACAATTCGGCGAGACCATTAAGATCTTTAATTGGAAACTCTCGACCGCCACGGAGTTTAACACTTGGGGCAATGTGTTTGTCCTGACCTTCAAATATTTCGTCAATCATTTAGTTTTTATCATTCCGTTTATCTTCTTATTTAACTTTTTCAAAATTGGCCGCTGGAACTTGGGCGCCATTTACTTTGGCTTTTACACCATTCTTTGGGGCGCGACCATCGGTTCCCAGTCCTTGAACTTCCCGACCGGCGCCAACATTATCGCCGGATCGCTGGCGCTTTTCCTGCGTTTTGGCTTATGGACCTGGTTCTCCTATCTGTTGTTGGTGATCGCCACTTCCCAATTTGCTTGGATGGTGGCGCCGAACTGGTCAAGCTGGGCTTGGAAACAAGAACGGAAATTGTGGCCGGTCCGCTTCACCCCGGAACAACGGGAAGTCTTCATTTACGGGGTGTTGTTCTTATTGGCTTCCAGTTTCGCCGAAGCGCGCATTTTCGTTCATTACAACCTATAATAATACTCTCATCAACTTAAACCCGGATGATTCCGGGTTTTTTGTTTTCTCCGACTTTGATATTGTAAACGATTTATGGAAATCGGTATAATAGATAAGATAGAATTTATTCCATCTTGTAAATTAAGGACAGTATGTCCCACTCAAGGCGGTAACAATATTTAAGCGACAGCTATCGATACAACAATAGACTCAATTGAGGTGATTCGTTTTGGCTGATCATTATTATTCTTCCCAGCCGACTTCGACCCATGCTTATCATGATTTTGCGGTGACGGTGCGGGGCGTGTCGTTGGCGCTGCGCAGCGATGCCGGAGTGTTCTCAAAGAACCGCTTGGATACGGGCAGCGAGTTGTTGATTGAGGCGTTGCCGCTCCGGCCCGAACTACGGACGGTGCTGGATCTCGGTTGCGGCTACGGGCCGATCGGTTTGACAGTGGCCAAGCTCTTGCCCGAGGCGACCGTCTATCTGAGCGATATCAACGAACGTGCCGTGGAGCTGGCGACGTACAACGCCAAGATGAACAATCTCACCAATGTGGTGTTCAAAGCGGGCGAAGGTTTTGTGCCGTTTCCCGATCAACACTTTGACTTGGTGGCGACCAACCCGCCGATCCGCGCGGGGAAGCAGGTGGTCTACGCGATGGTGGACCAGGCGGCGGAGCATCTCAATCCCGGCGGACAATATGTGGCTGTCATCCTGACCCGGCAAGGAGCGAAAAGCCTCGAGAAAAAGCTGGTTGAGGTTTTCGGCAATGTCCGGGAGTTGGAGAAAGGCAGCGGCTACCGGGTGATCGCGAGCACCAAGGAAGCTCCCGGCTGAGGCCCGGCGGACCGCTTCGTCATTGCAACTGAAAATCACCGCATAGCGCTCCTTGGAACCGTCTACACTAACTCAGTTGATGAGCGAAGGATCGTCCGTCGCGAAAACGATAGGAGTGAAGTGGATGAACGAAGGTCCGCTCAAGGTGTTATTGCTGGCCGCCGAAGTGGTGCCGTTCGCCAAAACCGGCGGTTTGGCCGATGTGGCCGGCGCGTTGCCGAAGGCGCTGCAAAGTTGGGTCAGGAAGTGCGGGTGGTCATGCCGCGCTACGGGTTTATCGATCCGCTCGGAACATCCGTTGCCGGTGCCTGACGAATATTCCGATATTCCCGGATCGCGAGGTGAATTTGAATGTTAATAACAACCAATAAGACCATTGGGGAACTGGAACAGATTAAAAACGCGCTGCCCGATGCGAAGAAACTATTGTTTGACCGCTACTTCCGGGTCGATACGACCACGGGCAAGCTGACCGCGCCCGCCGCAATGCACGACTGGATCGCTAAAAACTTCGGCTCGCTGGCGAAGGTCGAGAATCAACAGATCGTGAAGGTGACCAACCGGTTGACCCTGGAGGGCGCGCTCTATAACGAGCTCCGGGCGAGCCGGCCGATGGAGCTGCGCGTCGCCGACGAGGTGCGGCAGGTCATCGCGAACGGCAGCGGCGATCCCTTCTGTAAAGTGGAGGAGGGCACTCCGGCCGATACTTTCGGCCGGGTCAAGGGGAGTTACGCGACCACCGCCAGCAATATTGCCAAATACGACGGGTATCACGGTTTGGTGGTTTTTAACGAGCATAATCCATTGATGGTGCACCGCGATGCGATTACCGATTATTTCGAGACGGCGCTGGAGTGGGCCCACCGCGCTCACGCCGAGGACCCGGCGGCCAAATACTACTTCTTCATGTGGAACTGCCTTTGGAAAAGCGGCGCTTCGATCGTCCACGGCCACGCCCAGATGACCTTGACCAAGGGGATGCATTACCCGAAAGTAGAGGCCTTGCGGCGGGTCTGGGCCCAATATAAGCAGCAATACAACGGCACCTGTTATTTCTATGATCTTTTCCAGATCCACCAAAGTCTGAATCTGGCGTGGGAATGGACCGGCGGGATCAAAGGCATGGCCTATCTAACTCCGATTAAGGAGAAGGAAGTGTTCTTGATCGCGCCAAAACCGGGGGCGCCGCTTTACCATGCGGTCCACGCCGTGCTGGAAAGTTATATGAAGCTGGGGGTGACCAGCTTTAACGTCGCTCTCTACCTGCCGCCGCTCGCGCCGGCCGAAGAGGATTGGCACGGCTTTCCGGCGCTGGTCCGGCTGGTGGACCGGGGCGATCCCAACAACAAAACCGCCGACTTCGGCGCGATGGAGCTTTACGCCGCTAGCGTCATCTCAAGCGACCCCTTCCGGCTGGCGGAGCAGATTACGCAACATTGAGGCGGCGGGCGCGGAGCAGAAGTTCAACCCCGACATGTACAACGTGATTTTCTGATGTAGGACGATTTCTCATAAAAGAGCTGCCTTATTGCGTTAAGGCAGCCCTTTTATTTACTAGGCCTAAAAGTCCATTCCTTGCGCTGAAAATTCAGCGGAAAGGTCTTTCATGATTAGGCCGTCGGTTCGCACTTCAAAAGTAAAGTACTTCATTTGGGTTCTGGTTCCTTCTACGACTGCGGCATTAGCTCCCAAAGGTACGAATACCGTTTGAATCGTAGGGTCGGAGGGATTTTTTGCCGATTCTTCTTGAATAACTTGGACCGAGAAACTTCCGTCTTGAATTATCTCAAAAGGTTTATCGAATTTAACAAGGTATGAGCCGACATGAGTGTGCGGCGATAACGTGAAACCCTCTCCGGCGACTCGATTCCCGTTCGCATCAACGATCCCGGTGATGGTCCGGAAAGTGGGAAGTTGGTCGCTGGAAACGTTTTTCAGAGAGCCCGCTGCCTCCTCGTTATCCAGGCCATACGCAAAAAACTCTACCGCAATATCTTTCATCTCGAGTTCATTGGGTTTCACTTCAAAGGTGAAGTATTTCATGCCCTCTTCGTTTCCTAAGATTACCCAAGCGTTATCGCCACGGCTTAAGTTGGCGGCCTGAACGGTCTTTTTCTTTGATTTACCGCCCTCTTCCAAATCGGGCTTTACCTTTACCGTGTAACCGCTAAAGGTCGTCGAGTCAAAAGGTTTTAGAAATCTAATAATGTAAACGCCAATATAATCATGGGTAACGGTAAACCCCTCGCCACTTCGGATCGTTCCATCGGCATTAATAACGCCTTGGATACTTCTTGTTACAGCGGCCATTTTTGGTCTCCTTTTATGACACTCATTTTGCCAAAATCGCAATCCGTATGATGATCAAATGGTAAACCCCGCCGAGTTAAGGGTTTCGGACATTTGAATCCATATTACTTACGAAATATAATCCAAAATTAATATCTGCTACCGTGTCATATTCCATAGTATGGTTATTTAATGGAACTGGTGTTAGTATCCAAAAGAAAATTCATAATGACGATAGGAGTTAGTAAGCGACAGTAAAAACTCTACGCCATGAGTTGTTTTGCCGTCGGTTAATATCCATTCGAAAGCTTTTCAAAGTATCACTTTATGAAACAATTACGTAAATCTCCGGTCAAAGAGCAATTCCAATTTGCCGCAATTTTCCCGATTAACTAAAAAGGAGCAATGTCCTGGACTTGAAATAGCGCTCGGTTTATGATAATATATTTATTGCCTCAGGCACGCCGACATGGCTCAGTTGGTAGAGCAGCGCACTTGTAATGCGCAGGTCTCCGGTTCGAATCCGGATGTCGGCTCCATTTAAATTAATATTTTTAATATAGATAGATTGGGGTTAACCCTATTTCCGACCCTAACCAGATAAAAACCACAGATTTTTTTAGTCTGAGGTTTTTATTTTTGAAAGCGCATGGGGGCAATAAATCCGAGTTTTTGGGGTGAGGGACGCTTCTGGGCAAAATGTCCAAGTGGTCGATTGATATTGATGGCGAGCGCAACAATCTCACCGGAAAATATAGGTACAGCAATATTCGCAAACGCTTTTCTTTCCATGGTTTTTGTGGTAAAATGCGGATGAAACCTAAAATTGACCGCTAAGTTTTGGGCTGAAGCTACTTTATATTAAGGGAAAATCATTAAGAAGGGAAATTGACTTATGTTCCTATATTATTTGGAGTCGGTGTTATGCGGAGCAAAGGCTATCGCATAACAAACATGGGTGAGATAGCCTTTGTTCAATCCTAAAACTACAATTTTAGGAGGAGCATAATGGGCTACAAGAACGCAGTTAGGGTAATTCCCGCCGAGTTGTTAGAAGCGATCCAACAGTATATTGACGGTGAGTATATTTATATCCCAAGAAAAGCAGAGAATAAAAAACGGTGGGGAGAAATAAAAAACAGCAGGCAATATATTCGGGAACGCAACGAGATGATTTTTTCCCAGTATCGAGACGGTATTGCGGTTGAGGATATTGCAAGCTGGAATTACTTATCAGCCAAAACCATCTACAAAATATTGGCTGATATGAAGAGTCAATGCTAAAATGAGAGCGACATGGTGATTTTGCCGTGTCGCTTTTTTGTTTATGAATTATCTGGTAGGGTGCATTGTAATAATATAGCTACTACAATTGATTTATAGTAACCGTCAATCCCCCGCGCACCTTGAAAGATGAGTATTAGGAAGGTACAATTTACTCCAAGAAAGTTCAAAAAGTTCAATGGAGCGTTTTGAAGCAAAATGGAGTGATTAGAATGGACACCCAAA
>JAEZFP010000058.1 GCA_023417475.1 Bacillota bacterium
GGTATAGATATGCTTATGAAGTCATAAAGCAGCAGGAGCGAAACAGATAAATGCGATTGTATAATCGGTAGAATTTGGTATAATGTTAAATATTGGGTATATATTTTGGAGGTGAAAATTTATGAGAAGAAAAGATAGAGAAGTTACAGATATTAAGATGATTCAGGAGTTTATTGCAACAGAACAGATACTAAGGGTGGCTTTTTGTGATGAAGATGATATCTATATTGTGCCTGTGAATTATGGATATGTATATGACAATGAAAAATATATATTCTATTTTCATGGTGCAAAGGCGGGTAGAAAATATGAACTTACAAAGAAAAATCCATTAGTAGGATTTGAAATCGATGGAAAATACAAATTGTTGGAAAGCGAAGTCGCATGTGATTATTCGGCAACATTTCAAAGTGTAATAGGTAAAGGTGTCCTTAGTTTAGTAGAAGAGAATGATGAAAAAAAAGAAGGACTTAATTCTATAATGAAGCAGACAACACATAAAACAGAATGGGGTTATTGTGATGATATGTTAGATGCTGTTGCGGTCTTTAAGTTAAAGGTTGAAAAGATATCTTGCAAGGCAAAGTAGTTCTTAAATCTTAAAATTGAAGATATAAATTTGAAAGACCAGTGTTTTAATGTTACTGATAGTATGACAGACGCAGGAATAAGACAAGTTCCCATTAGTAACAAGGTTATAAGCAACTATGAAAGCATTGTAAATGAAAGTAGTTTGTCGCAGCGACAAATCCCAAGTTGTAAAAATGTTAAATAGATACTGGTTGAAGTTAAAGAAGCGTTGGATTAATGTTAAAAAGATACTGGACATAGTGCCAGTATCTTTTTTGTGCTAAAAACTTATACTTTTACTTCAAAATTCTTTGGCTTCATATGCTTTAAGTGATAGGAAATTTTTGCAGATAGCTTAGGTTTCGAATTCGCAAAATTCCGAAGAACTCGTTCACCTACAATAATACTGTTTTCATAGCAGGTAGAAGGCAGGAGAACAATATATTGATTCACGCTATAACGTGAATAAGTATCGCCAACACGAAGTGAATGCCCGATAACTTCTTCTAAACGTTTCATTGCTATAGGTAAGGTTTGCTTTTTATTCACACCTACGGAATCAATGGTAAATAAACATAAGTAGAAGGAAAGTCCATTTCGCTCCATTGATCTTGCCTGTATTTGATATAAATGTTGAAAAATGGAGTAATCACAAAGGTAGGCTTTTTTTTCGTTTTGAATTTCAACTAAATCCTCTTGTATAACGCTAAGATCTACTTGAGGACTCTTTTCCTGTTTTATAATCTCTTTATATAAACTCTGCATCTGCTCGGATGGCTCAATTCCAAAGTTATTATAGTACATATTAATACAAGTGTTGTATTGCGTTATTGCAGTTTGCTGTTGACCAGAATGATATAGGCTAAGTATAAAATGATACTGAATAAGTTCATCGTAAGGATCAATAGCAGTTGCATTACAACATAAAGAAATCATTTCTTCGTAACTATTTCTATCTTGTAAGATTAGGAGATACTCTTGCACCATTTTAATATACATAGAGTGGTAGTATATGGTGATTGGAACTGCCCAATCATCCTCAGAGTATTTCGGTATAAAATCTCCGCTATATAGTTCACATGCTTTTTTATAGTAGGAGATTCTTTGATCTTCCTCAAGCTCTGTTTTACTGGCAAGTGTACAATAAGATTCAAAGAGTTCGCTATCGATTTCCATCAAAACCTCAGGGTTGAAACGAAATGTATTTCGTTTATGGACTATTAATTTTTTGGTTGGGTGCTCGAGTTGAGCTAGTATCGTACGAATTCTATGTAATGTTGTTTTTAATGCATTCTCAGGATCACTACTAATGCTCTCTTCAGACCAAAAAAGGTCTATCAAACTAGATTGTGAAATCTCTTTCGCATGATAAACGATAAGATAAGCTAATAATGTCCAAACCTTTTTGGAACGGTTATCATGATTGGTTAATATTTTATCTTGATATGAGATTGAAAAACTCCCCAGAGTTTTGATATATAGTTTATCGTCCATTATAATTCCCCAGCTATTCACAAAATTGTTAATATAAGTAAGTTTAGTAATAAGTAGTATTATAGATAACTAATTGTTCGGTGTCAATAACGAATAGCGCATGTTGCTGTATATTTTAGTTAAAAATTATAATTAAATGATAAAAAAGTATTATTAATGTAAAAAATATAGTTGCTAAACATGAAAATGTATCTTTCTTGTAACTTTTCTGTGGTTTAATTAGAAAAAATAGGTACAAGAAAGGATCTCCTGTATATGTTAAAAAATAGAATACAAAGTATGAACAGCCTCACAAGTGCGGCCAGGATATGTATTGATGTCTATAACGAGGGGGAGATGCAGGGCAGACTGTATCATGCTTACTGCGAGGAGCCAATGGTATTTCGTAGTATAATTGCTTTGCTTAAACTTTTAGGAAACCTATTTGATGGTTTTGATTTTCCACAGGTTAGTGTAAAACCACGAAGCTTTAAGGAACAACTTCCTCCCGAAAAAACAGATCTTTCAGAGGGAATGATAAATTCGAAATCGAATCATCAGCGTATGAATATGATTCGAGGAGAACAAGCTACTTTCTGGGTAAAGGTAATATTTCGACAGAATGCCACTTGGCAAGGTAGTATTAAGTGGGTGGAGGAAGGAAATGAGATTAATTTTCGCAGCGCATTAGAACTGATTATGCTTTTAGACAGTTGCTTTGCAAAAGCGAAAGAGTTGGATATTATGAATGTTATAAAGAAGGAAGAGGCAATTTGATACTGCATCCATCGAGTGACATAACATAATTGCTTGAAGATAGGAGTCATGCCCTAGGATGTATGGCAGGTTAACCACGTTTTCCTATAAAAACGAGGCTGAAAATAGGGAGCTTACCCATATAAATGTAAGCGGACAGTTACCATAAGGTAAATGGAAACCGAAAACAAGTCTTAAGGAGAATGCGTATGAAAAACAAGAAAAAATTGTTCTCACAAATGTTAAGCCTTATCCTAGTAGCTTCTTTACTATTAGGTAATATGAATTCAATGTCAGCTTCTGCAAATACACAGGATCGTTCTACCGTTTATTTCGGAACATCAAATGATGATGTTTATGGAACAAAGAAAGCAGAATGGGTAAATTCAGAATCAGAAGCTAAGATCACCTTAGATGTTACTGCTAAGAAGACTCTTGGAAACGTAAGTCAAGTCACTAAGACGGATATTGTATTAGTACTTGATATATCGAGTAGTATGAGAGATAATAAAATTAAGAATGTAAAAGATGCAGCGAAAGATTTTGTAGAAGGGCTATT
>JAEZFP010000059.1 GCA_023417475.1 Bacillota bacterium
ATGCTTCTTTTAGGTTATGTTCTTTGATTAATCCTCTTATTTGTTCACTGCTTAATATGCCCATTTTGTATTCCTCCATCTTATTAGTTCCTTTATCGGAGGTTTACACAAATTATTTTACACCGTCAGGCAACGACCCCGTTTATCCACAGAAATAGACCGTTTACTCACGGAAATAGAATGGTTATCCACAAAAAGAGATCGTTTTGTTAATAACGTAGAAGAGTTATCCACAAAAAGAGATCGTTTTGTTAATAACGTAGAAGAGTTATTCACAAAAAGAGATCGTTTTGTTAATAACGTAGAAGAGTTATTCACAGAAAGAGATCATTTTGTTAATAACGTAGAAGAGTTATTCACAGAAAGAGATCGTTTTGTTAATAACGTAGAAGAGTTATTCACAAAACGATCTGGTTGAGCGACTCAATGAGATCATTTTGCGACTCAATGGGATAAGTTATCCACAGCTTTCCAATTTACGCGGTAAGCAAATTTTTTTAAGAACGGTATAACAGGCGGTTTGTTTTTTAGCCACAGGTGAGACCGATTTGACTTATGAATCGTAACCGATTATAATATCCAAGAAATAACATTATTGGCATATTGTACAGTGACCGGCAATTGGAGCGCGGTTTTTTGGTTCTTTTTTGGTTTTTTTGAAAAATTTACGGTGGAAAACAAGCGGGTTTTCGGCCGACAGCAGGCGGAATATACGGAAATGTTGCCGGGGTTTCGAAATTTAAAAGAAATGATTGGCGAAGACTGTACTTTAGTCTAGTGTAAAAATTAGCCGGGATTGTTAGAATTAATAGACTGGGAAGGCGTGATGCGTTTGACAACGGAATAGGCGGGGGGACTTACAATGAAAAATTATATTGAGCAAATCCAACAACGGATCGAACAATTGGAACAATTGGGATATCATCCGTCGCAGGTGAAAAACATGATGCTGGAGCAGATTGGCAAAACGGCCTTAACTGGGTTGACGGACGAACAAAACGAAGCGTTGGCGGACATGTTGGACGAGTATATCGAGTTTGCCCTAAAATGTCGGAAAGTTCGCTAAAGCGTTAATTGATCGGGATCGGCCCAAACACGAACGTTGCAATAAATACTGCCGTTGGTTTTTATTGCAATATAGAACGATATACAATCATGTTTGGGCATTTGCGGGGGGGATTATTATGTCGGTCAAAACGCGGCCTGTTTTAGAGACGGGTTCGCATTTAATTGGTTCTGCCCAAAATTATTCGGAGCTGGGACAGCAAATTCGTCTCAACGCGATCGCGCAAACCGCTCGGTTGGCCACGATCGGAGCATGGCTGGTTCCGTTATTGTTATTTGTTTTGGATTATGGGGTCATCGTCGCGGCATTGAACCTTACCGAACTGCTACGCCAGTTGTTGGGAACGGTTTGGGAGACGAAATCTTTTGCGCTTGATCCCGTTTCCCATTATCTGTTATTCCCCTCGATCTATCTCAGCCTGATTATTTTCGAAAATCTTTATACCAAACGCCATCCTTTCTGGCAATGTGTCCGTCGGCATTTCGGCATTTGCACCCAAGCCACGATTATGATCCTCGCCATCAGTTTTTTGACCGGCCGGATTGGATCATACCCGCGGCTGTTTTTTGTGCTGAATTGGTTCATCTCGTTAGTTGCGATGACTAGCTCCCGTTATCTGGCGAAACAACTGCTGGTCCGGACCGGTCTTTGGCAAAAGCCATCGCTGTTTATTGGACCGCTTCGAGCGGCGGAGCAGGTGGATGCGGCGTTTAAAGAAGAGGTAAATATGGGCTACCGGGTCGTCGCGGTCGTTGATGAACATTCCCGCCAACAATATTCGCCGTATTTGCAATTCACCGATATTGGTGAAGCCATGACGCTAATCCATTCGCGACAGATTGAGGATGTCATCCTCTCGGCGCAAGGGTTGGGCAAAGAACAATTGTTGGTATGGGTCGAGCGGTTACAGCCGTTCGTGAAAAATCTCTCGGTAATGCCCGACTTAAACGGTATTCCCGTCAATAATATGGAAGTCTGCACCTTTATTAATCAAAAAGCCATTTTGTTAAATGTCCCCAACAATTTGGCGCTCTGGTATAATCGCTTGTTAAAACGAATTTTTGATCTGACGCTTGGGTCGTTGCTGTTGATTTCGCTTTTGCCGTTGTTGGCGGTGTTGTGGTTCTGGATCAAAATTGACTCCAAAGGGCCCGCTCTATACAACGCCATGCGCATCGGCAAAGACGGCAAGGGGTTTGTCTGTTTCAAGTTTCGGACCATGCAACTCGGTGGCGACGCCCTATTGACCAAATATTTGGCGGAACATCCCGAGGCGGGGAAGGAGTGGGAACGTTTTGCCAAATTGAAATCGGGTGATCCGCGCGTCACCCCTGCCGGGCGCTGGTTGCGCAAATTATCATTGGATGAGCTGCCGCAGCTTTTTAATGTTCTTATCGGGGAAATGAGCCTGGTGGGACCGCGGCCGTATTTGCCGCGCGAGCGGGCGTTAATGGGCGAATATTATAAGACGATCATTCAAACCGTCCCGGGGATCACCGGACTTTGGCAGACGCAAGGCCGCAATGACGTTGAATTCGGCGGCCGGTTAAAACTGGATCGCTGGTATGTCCGGAACTGGTCGCTTTGGTTGGATGTTACGCTGTTAATGAAAACAGTCAGGGTGGTCATGCGGCAAAAAGGGGCGTTTTAACTTGGGCGTTTTACTTGAACATCCCGCGCGGCCGGTCTAATAGGATCAAATGTTACTCCCATTGGCAAGGAGTGAAATATTGTTGCAAATTTTGACAATTGTTAATTATTACTAAAAATTATTGAGCGGCAATTGAATTTTAGCTAGGGAAACTTTATAATGACTGGGAATTAACAAAAATCCAATAAATTTTTTTGGTAGATCAATGAACTTGTAAGCGATTTTGTCGGTAAATATCAAGACGCCAAAAAAGGTTTGAACATTCTCGCCTGAACAATGAACTTCCAACCGGTGTTATCCGTCTGTTATAGTGCGTCGGTTGGACCAGACGGATTCGGTTTTTGTGATAAAAATCACGGATTCATTTCCTTATTCCAATTCGATTTCGATTTTTTATGTCTGGTACCCACACAAATTCCTTCTTAACAAAAAACATTGATTTACCGACAAATAATAGAGATTGGTCGGTCGTTAATCAAAAAGGAGTGGGCTTTGATGTCCATGGAAGCGAAACGCTTAAGCGCGCCCCCGCTGGAGTCCGGTTTTCACAATGAGCCGGAGACGGTTATCGAACCCCGGTTGTTTGTCTTTCCGACCATTTCGCGGACCGCCAGAATCGGCCGGTGGATTGCGCCGTTGTTGTTGCTCGCAATGGATTACGTAGTGATCGTTTGTTCGTTGCTGATTGCCAATGGGATCCGCATGGGATTCAAATCATGGTTCGATGTTATTCAGCCGTTTAGTTTGGACAGCGGGACGCTGTTCATTACGATCCCGCTGATTTTTATCGGGTTTATATCGTTTGAGAAGTTATATACCAAACGGTTGCCGTTTTGGCAAAGCGCGGAGAAGCTTTTTAAGATCACCACCTACGCGATGGTGCTGTTGATCGGCATGATGTACTTTTCGGGGCAGATCAAGACGTTTTCACGCCTGTTTGTACTGATTGACTGGATGGTCACCTTTATCGGTTTGACCTGCGGACGCTTTGCAATGAAGCGGATCATGGTTGTAACGGGACTTTGGCGCAGTCCGGTGATTTTTGTCGGGTCGGTCAAGACGGCCGAACTGATTGACCGGGCGTTTAAAGAGGAGATCCATATGGGGTATGAGATCGTCGGCGTGATCGACGATTCGCCCCAGACCGGCAAGGGCCCGAAATATCCGGTGTACCGGAATCTCTACGATGCCGAGTTTATGATTAAGTCCAGCAAGATTCAGGATGTGATCATCGCCGCGGAAGGGTTGCCCAAAGCGAAGCTGCTGGATCTGATCTACCGGATCCAACCGTTGGTCAAGAATCTGGCGGTGGTGCCCGATCTGATCGGGGTGCCGATGAGCAACATGGAAGTAAATACCTTACTTAACCAGCAGGCGATTTTA
Organism: Bacillota bacterium; assembly: GCA_023417475.1. Lineage (GTDB taxonomy): Bacteria > Bacillota > UBA4882 > UBA8346 > UBA8346 > JAEYPR01. The sequence goes on from JAEZFP010000059.1 coordinate 4,101, forward strand.
CTGAATGTCAAGAATAACTTAGCGAATCGTTGGAACGGTCTTTTTAAACGGGTCTTTGACCTGACGGCCGGTTTGTTGATCTGTATCCCGCTGCTGCCGGTGATGACTCTGATCTGGTTATGGATCAGGCTGGACTCGCGGGGACCGGCTTGTTATAACGCCAAACGGATCGGCAAAAACGGCCGGGAATTCATTTGTTACAAGTTTCGTAGCATGCATTTGAACGGCGACGACATGTTGGAGGCGTTTTTGGCGACCAACCCGGAAGCCAAATCGGAATGGGAACGTTTTTGCAAGTTGAAAACCCACGATCCGCGCTTGACCAAAGTCGGGCGGTTTTTGCGGCAATATTCATTGGACGAGCTCCCGCAGATCTTTAATGTCTTGAAAGGCGAGATGAGTTTGGTCGGTCCCCGGCCGTATTTGCCGCGGGAGCGGGAGATCATGGGCGTGTTTTATGAAACGATCATCCAAACCGTTCCGGGCATCACCGGGTTGTGGCAGACGCAAGGCCGGAACGATGTGACGTTTGAGGGCCGCTTGAATTTGGACAGTTGGTATGTGCGGAATTGGTCGTTTTGGTTGGATGTGACGTTGTTGTTGAAAACGGTGGAAGTGGTGGCCGGGAAACGCGGGGCGTTTTAGTTTTTTTGGTTGTTTTTAGTTATAAGAGTATGACTCAAACAATCAAGAAGCTGACTAAACGATCATCAATGAGAAGGCGGAATGAAGATGACCGAAAGAGAGATTTTAGAATCAATTTTGGAAAAGATCAATCAGATCGCTCATCAACAGACTGAACACGGTGATATGATTCGTTCTCTTGTTTATGCAAGTGAAGTTCAGAAACTTGAGTATGATCTTTACAAATCGAAACCGCTAAATTATCGGGAGAGTTGAGACGAGGGTTCTCTGACATTGCCGAAGTACAGAAATCGCTTATGGAGATGTATGGAGAGCATGAAACGGAAATTCGGACTTTACGGAGAAAGCCGGTTTGAAACTGGGTGTTGGTTAGTAGAACCAAAACTAAGAAGCGGAAACGACATCCAAGAGCAACATCAATAACCAAATCAAAAAGGAGTCAAAATGAACATCCTGCTCACCGGCTGTAACGGTCAACTGGGTATTGAAATCAAACGGCAACTAACTCAAACGGATCAAACCATCCGGCTTTTTGAAACAGACGTACATAATTTAGATATTACTGATGGGGTTCAGGTATTTCACCGCGTTTTGGAATTAAAACCGGAAGTAATCATAAATTGCGCTGCTTATACTAATGTTGATGGTTGCGAAGAGGATCAGCAAACGGCTTTTCGCGTTAATGCGGTCGGTGCTCAAAATCTATCGGTCGCCGCTTATGAATTGGGTGCCAAGATGATACAGATCTCAACCGACTATGTGTTTGACGGAAATACTAATCTAGAACGGCGTGAATACGACCCGGTCAATCCGCTCAGTATTTACGGCAAGAGTAAAGCTTTGGGAGAAACATTGGTGCGGGAGACCAATCCCAAGCATTTTATTTTGCGGACCGCATGGCTATACGGAGAAGGCAATAACTTTGTCAGGACAATGTTGAAACTGGCGCGGGAACGGGATGAGCTTAAGGTGGTTAATGATCAGATTGGTAGCCCTACTAGTACGGTTGACTTAGCGGCCTGTATCATTGATTTAATGAGAACTCAATCATACGGAACTTATCATGCAACCAATGAAGGGTTTTGTAGTTGGTATGATTTTGCCAAGAAAATTTTTGAGTTAGCCAAAATTCCAATTCAAGTAAACCCCATTACAACAGAGCAGTTAAACCGTCCAGCCCCCCGCCCGAAATTTTCGGTACTGGACAACTTCATGCTCAAATTGATCAATGAGAATTCGTTCCGGACTTGGGAGGAAGCACTCAAAGAATATCTTCTTAAGGAAAAGCTGGATGTAGTAGCATAACAGCATAGTTAAGTGCTATTCGTCTTAAAACCGGATTTTACTGGACGATATATTAAACCTAAATAAGAAAGCTCCCGTAATTTATAAGGAGGTTATGATGAAAGGGATTATCCTGGCAGGAGGCGCGGGAACCCGCCTGTTCCCCGCGACAAAAGCTGTCTGTAAGCAATTGCTGACGATTTATGATAAACCGATGATCTATTATCCGCTTTCCGTGCTGATGCTGGCGGGGATTCAAGAGGTATTAATCATCTCCACCCCACGCGACCTGCCGTGTTTTGAGGAATTGCTGGGCGACGGCGGCGCGATTGGGATGAAACTAAGTTATGCGGTGCAGGACAAACCGCGGGGACTCGCCGACGCGTTTTTGGTTGGAGAGAAGTTTATCGGCGCTGACCGCGTGGCATTGATCTTAGGCGACAACATTTTTTACGGGCAGGGATTTACCGGGATTTTAAACCATGCGGCGGCTTTTAAAGAAGGAGCCGTCATTTTTGGTTATAATGTTAAAAACCCCACCGCTTTTGGGGTGGTAGAGTTCGCGCCGGATGGCCGGGTGCTTTCGCTGGAAGAAAAACCGGCTCGGCCAAAGTCCGATTATGCGATTCCCGGCTTGTATTTTTACGATAACGAGGTCATTGCGATTGCCAAAAGCGTGCAACCGTCCGCGCGAGGCGAGATCGAGATTACCACGGTCAACCAAGAGTATTTGCGCCGGGGGACCTTGCGGGTCGAGCTGTTTGGGAGAGGCATGGCGTGGCTGGACACCGGAACCCACGAGGGTTTACTGGAAGCGAGCAACTTTGTCGCGGCAGTCCAAAAACGGCAAGGTTTTTATATCTCCTGCATCGAAGAGATCGCGTACCGGAGGGGTTATATCAATGAGCGCCAACTGTTAAAATTGGCGGAACCGTTAATGAAAACCGAATACGGCGAGTACCTTGCGGGTCTGGTCAAAGAAAAACGGCTTAATTTACCCAGTGAAACGCAAGTGGCAGCGACGATTGAGTGAAATCCGGTTTGAGACATCGATATGAAACGAGTGATGATATTGTCAAACACATCGAAAACGCTCCTTGTAACGGGCGGCGCGGGCTTTATCGGCAGTAATTTTGTCATCCATATGGTACGGAAATATCCTCAATATCAGATTATCAACTTGGACAAATTGACCTACGCGGGCAATCTGGAAAATTTGCAAGCGGTTGAGAACGCTCCCAACTATCAATTCATCCAAGCCGATATCTGCGATCGGACAGCGGTGGAAGCGGTGTTTGGTAATCATTCACTGGATTATGTGATTAATTTTGCGGCGGAAACTCATGTCGACCGGAGCATCGTTGACCCGGAGATCTTTGTGAAAACCAATGTCTTGGGAACGTCCAATCTTTTGAATCTGGCGCAAAAATACTGGAGCGACGGTCAAAACGGCGCCGCGTCCAAACGGAAGTTTCTTCAGGTCTCGACCGATGAAGTCTATGGCTCGCTCGGGGCGACCGGATTTTTCTTAGAATCCACGCCGCTGGATCCCCATAGTCCGTATTCAGCGAGCAAAGCCGGGGCGGATCTGCTTGTCAAATCATATTATGATACTTATCAATTGCCGGTTAACATCACCCGCTGTAGCAACAACTATGGTCCGTTTCAATTTCCGGAAAAGCTGATCCCGCTGATCATCAATAATGCGTTAAATAAGAAAACCCTGCCGGTTTACGGCGATGGTCTAAATGTTCGCGATTGGCTTTATGTCGCGGACCATTGCCAAGCGATCGATCTGGTCTTGCATCAGGGTCGCCTCGGTGAGGTCTATAATATCGGCGGTCATAACGAACGGACCAATATCGCCATTGTGAAGACGATCATTCAATATCTGCATGACAATGTCGATCCGACCATTAGCGAGGATTTGATCCAATATGTCGCGGATCGGAAAGGCCATGACCGAAGATACGGGATTGATCCGACCAAGATCCAAGCGGAGCTTGGGTGGTATCCCGAGACTGATTTTGAAACGGGAATCGTCGCAACGATCCGTTGGTACCTCGCCAACGAGTCATGGATGGCAAACGTCACATCCGGCGAGTATCAACAATACTATCAGGCGATGTATGAACTGAAAAAGCAATCCGGTCAATAAAGGCGATTAGGAGGCAAAACCGTTTGGGTAAATTTCGTTTTTCGGCCTGTCCGATTGATGGCTTATATATTATCGAACCGCAAGTCTTCGGCGATGAGCGGGGGTATTTTATGGAGACCTATAATTACAATGAATTTAAAGCGGCCGGGCTGGAGATGGCGTTTGTCCAGGACAACCAGTCCAAGTCGCGGAAGGGCGTTCTCCGTGGCTTACACTTTCAAAAACAATTTCCCCAAGGCAAGTTGGTCCGGGTTTTGGCGGGCGAAGTTTTTGATGTGGCGGTCGATCTTCGGGAAAATTCCGCGACATATGGCGAATGGTTCGGCGTGACGTTGACCGGGGCGAATAAAAAGCAGTTTTATATCCCGCCCGGATTCGCGCACGGTTTTTTGGTGTTGTCGGACGAAGCGGAGTTTGCTTATAAATGTACTGATTTTTATCATCCGGAGGATGAGGGCGGGATTGTTTGGAACGATCCGACCGTGGGGATTGCGTGGCCGATTGAGGATCTGGGCGAGATCTCCTTGTCCGAGAAAGATAAGCTGTTGGGCGTCTTTGAGTTCGGAAAAGTTACAATAGACATTTAGAATTTTGGGGGGGTTTAAATTTGAAAAGGGCTTTAATCACCGGAATTACCGGACAGGACGGGTCGTATTTAACGGAGTTTTTATTGGCTAAAGGCTACGAGGTTCACGGATTGATCCGGAGAGCCAGCTCGTTTAATACCAAACGAATCGACCATCTTTTTGAAGACCCGGCGATCGGCAATCAAAGTCTTTTCCTGCACTATGGCGATTTGACCGACTCAAGCAACTTAAACCGCTTGGTTGAAAAGGTCCAACCGGATGAGATCTATAATCTGGCGGCCCAAAGTCATGTCCAAGTCTCGTTTGAGGTACCCGAATATACCGCTGAAACCGATGGCGTCGGGACGTTGCGGTTGCTTGACGCAATCAAGGAAAGTGGCGTTAAAACGCGATTTTACCAAGCCTCCACCAGCGAACTGTACGGCGGCATGCCCGGGACCGCTCCGCAAAGCGAGAAGACGCCCTTTTATCCCAGAAGCCCGTATGCCGCCGCTAAACTTTACGCCTATTGGATCACGGTCAATTACCGGGAAGGGTATAAGCTGTTCGCCTGTAACGGAGTGTTGTTTAATCACGAATCGCCGCGCCGCGGCGAGACGTTTGTCACCCGCAAGATCACCCGCGCGGTTGCCAATATTATAGCGGGCAAACAGGACAAGTTATCCCTAGGAAACCTCGACGCCAAACGGGACTGGGGTTTTGCCGGGGATTACGTCGAGGCGATGTGGCTGATGTTACAGCAGGAAACGCCGCAAGATTATGTGATCGCCACCGGAGAAACCCATACGGTACGGGAGTTTGTGGAGCTTGCTTTTCAAGAGGTGGGCGTTACGATCCAATGGCGCGGGACCGGCGTGGCTGAAAAAGGCTATGACCAACGGAGCGGTAAATTGCTGGTGGATGTAAATCCGCGGTATTTCCGTCCGACCGAGGTTGAGCTCCTTTGGGGCGACCCGGGAAAAGCGGAGCGGGAGATGGGTTGGAAACGAAGGGTTGACTTTAAGGGTTTGGTTCGCATGATGGTGGAAGCCGACATGCGCGAAGTGGCCGGGCTCGATGTCAATGTCTATCTTGAGGCCAGCGCGACAAACAATTAAAACTTGATCAATTAAGGGAAATGCGTCATTACGATAAATCTTTGGATTTAATTACATTGACCCAGAGCTTATTTTGAATGGTCGAATTTTTCGGTTTATATTCCTTTTATAGTTTTCTTGAGGAGCGGATGGAATTGGAAAAGAACGGACTGATCTACGTGGCGGGTCATCGGGGCTTGGTGGGCTCGGCAATTGTTCGGAATCTTGAAAGTAAAGGGTATCACAATATTATCGGAAAAACTCACACGGAGCTTGATCTGACAAGTCAACAAGCTGTTCGGGATTTTTTTGAACAGGAACAACCTGAGTATGTATTCTTGGCTGCCGCGAAAGTGGGCGGGATCCATGCCAATAATACGTATCCGGCGGAATTTATCTATGAGAACTTGATGATCCAAAACAATATCATCCAGGCGGCACATGATTACCGTGTGAAAAAACTGCTGTTTTTGGGGAGTACCTGTATCTACCCGAAGCTGGCGCCGCAACCGATCAAGGAGGAGTATCTGCTCTCCGGGTATCTGGAACCGACCAATGAAGCATACGCTTTGGCGAAAATCGCGGGGTTGAAAATGTGTCAATATTTTAAACGGCAATATGGCGACAACTTCATTAGCTGTATGCCGACTAACCTCTATGGACCCAATGACAACTTTGATCTCAATAACTCTCATGTCATGCCGGCGTTGATCCGGAAGTTTCACGAGGCGAAGGTCAACCAGGCGTCGCAGGTTGAAGTTTGGGGAACCGGGAAACCGTTACGGGAGTTTTTATATGTTGATGATATGGCCGATGCTTGCGTGTTTTTGATGGAAAACTACGACGGAGAAGAACATGTCAACATCGGAACCGGGGAAGAGGTTTCGATTGGGGAATTAGCCGCATTGGTCAAAGACGTAATTGGATTTGAAGGAGCGTTGGTTTTTAATCCGGATAAGCCCGATGGGACCCCGCGAAAGTTGACCGATGTGAGTAAGTTGCATGGGTTGGGGTGGAAACATCGGGTGGAATTGAGAGAGGGAGTAATAAGGGTTTATGAGTGGTTTAGAGAGAATTGTCTGGTAAAGGAAAGAGCTTCTTAACATGGATAATGGGATGAATTCCAATAAATCGGGTCAGCATATTCAAAGTTTTAAACGTAAAGTCGATAAAGGTGAAATTCCAACATGCAATATCCTTGGTGTACAAATTGCTGCGATCAATATGAATTGGCTTCTAAATTACCTTGAAAAATATGTGAAGAATCTAAAAGGCAATCTTCTTTCAGGTGATTATATTTGTGTTTCCAACGTCCACACAACCATTACTTCATATGAAGATATGGAATATTGCAAAATTCAAAATGGTGGCTTAATGGCAATTCCGGATGGAGGCCCCCTATCAACAATTGGGAGGACGCGAGGCTATCTTCAGATGGAGCGAACAGCCGGTCCTAGTTTAATGGAGGAATTATTTAGAGCATCAGTTAGATGTGGGTATCGTCATTGTTTTTATGGTTCAACAAAAGAAACATTAAACAAATTATACTCTCAATTGGTGAAAATTTACCCGGGAATCCAAATTACCGGAATGTATAGTCCACCGTTTCATCAAATGACAGAAGCGGAAGATACTGCAGTCATAAATTTAATTAATGAGACAAATTCAGATTTTGTCTGGGTTGGGCTTGGAGCGCCAAAACAGGAAAAATGGATGGCAGAACATCAAGGGAAAATAAATGGTTTAATGTTGGGAGTAGGAGCTGGCTTTGATTATTTTGCGGGAAATATTAATAGAGCTCCTTTATGGATGCAAAAGAGTAACCTTGAATGGCTTTACCGATTAATTCAAGAGCCGAAGAGGTTATTTAGAAGATATCTTTATACAAATTGTAAATTCATATGGTTAACCGTAGTTAGAGGAAAATAAAATGATTAAAGTTAGCATTGTTGTTCCAGTCTATAATGTTGAAAAGTATATAAGAAAATGTTTGGAATCGATTATAAAGCAATCACTTAAAGAAATTGAAATAATTGTAGTGAATGATGGTGCGACGGATAGTTCACAGGAAATAATTGATGAATTTGTTTTGAAGTATCCTAAAGTAATTCATTCTTTAGTCAAAAAAAATGGTGGATTGTCAGACGCAAGAAACTTTGGAATGACTTATTGTAGAGGAGAGTATATCGGCTTTATTGATTCCGATGATTATGTTAGATCGGATATGTATGAAAAAATGTATTATAAAGCAAAAGAAGAAAATAGTGATATTGTAGTTTGTGATTACTATAAATCATATGCGTTAAAAACCGAATTAATTAAAGCTAAAAAATTTATAGATAAGAAAGATATGTTTATTGATACACTAGCTGCTGCATGGAACAAAATATATCGAAGGGAGTTACTGGTTAAAACAGGAGTAAATTTTCCCAAAGGTTTGATTTATGAAGATACTGAATTTTTTTGTAAACTCATTCCTTATGTTGATGTGATGAGTTATGTGCCAGAACCTTTTGTTTATTATGTTCAACGTAGTGGCTCCATAATTAATGCGCAAAACAGCAAAATTGAACAAATTTTTCAGGTATTAGATAATATTTTAGGTTATTATAAAGATAAAAATCTTTATGATGAATATAAATGTGAATTAGAGTATTTTTGTGTGAGAATTTTACTTGGAAGCTCAATGGAACGAATTTGTAGAATTGAAGAAAAAAGAATGCGCGACAATTTACTTTTTAAGACACAAGAACATATTTACAGTAAATTTCCTAAATGGAAGAAAAACCGATACCTGAAGGAAATAAAATCATGTCGACATTTCTACATGAAAATGATTAATAAAGTCAATATATATTTTTGTGGAGACTTATTAAGACGTTATTTCACCATTAAGGACAAGACATTAATTTAGGATAAATAATTGAAATAACAGGAGAGTAAATGAGTATCTATTTTAAAAAAGGAAAGGTATATATTAATAATGTTTTATATTTTCTGTTATTAAATTACCCTACACTAATACTGGGCATTGCATATATATTTAAAGGTGATAATGTTACAACCTTTGAATGTGCATTTTTTACCTTAACGATAATATTGTGTTGCAAAAGTTATAAATTCAAAGTTAATTTTCCATTCATATTGCAATGTTCGATTGTCTTATCCGTACTAGTTATCTCATTTTTTAGAGAAAAATCAATGGCGGAATTTCTAACTTTTATAAGTTTAGTGGCTACGCTGATTCTTTTTGAGTTTTTTTCGAATAAATATATTTTTTCGGAGAATTTTTCAAAATATTTATTACAGAATGAAAAAATCTACTATGCTAGTCAGATATTATTTTATATTATACTTTTCAAGTCATTTGTAGAAAACGGTTTTAAAAGTGGTTGGGGAACCGAGGTTTTGGCCGGACCATTTGCATTGAGTCATAAGTTGGCGTATTTACTTACGTATTTGAGTTTGATTTCTGTCTTTCTTTTTGTTAAAAAGAAATCAAAATTAGCTATTGTTTTTGGAATACTTAATGTTTGCTTAGTTTTGATGACTGCCGTGAGAACTGCATTATTTGCAATTCTTGTTATTGGATTATATTTCCTATTTAAAAAAAAGGCGAAATCAATTATGTACGTATTTATTTTTATAGCTGTAGGTCTAGTAATTTTATTGCAAACCAACGTTTTAGAAGCGGTGATTTTAAAGACAGATAATTCAAGGTTAGGTGGTTCCATTTCTAATGGAAGACCAGAAATATTTTTGTCTTCATTGCAATACTTAACAAACCAGTCTTCAATAGGAAGGTATATTTTTGGTGGTGGAATTTCCAAATTATATTCTTGGAATTACAATCATTATGGTTTAGAAATTCATGCGCATAATGATTTTATAAATATTGCGGTATGCTACGGTTTACCAATGCTTATAGTTTTTGTTAGGCTATTAAAAACTTTTATATATGGTCGAAATGCAATATGGACATTATTGTTTATTCTATCATTTGCTTTCTTTAACGGTTTTTTTAATTATCATGAAGCTATAATTTGCATGATATATATAAAAGTCTTTTTTGAATATGCCTTTAATGAAAATGAAATAATTCTTGGAGATGAATGATGAAAGTTGGAATACGGTTTGAAGGAAAAGAGCTTGGGGAAATTGATTTTTCAAAATTAGAAGAAGGCAATCCAGGCGTTGGTGGAACAGAGTTTCTTTTAATTCAGTTGAGTTACTATATAATTAAATATTGTAAAAATATTGATGTTGTTATTTACAATTCAAATTTCACAATTCTTCCAAAAACAGAAAATCAAAGTATTATTCATACTATTATTGAAAACGATATTAATGCTCTTGAAAAAGCCAAAGAAGATAATGTTGACATCTTTATTTTTGTACCAAAATCCAGAGGTGAAGATTTTTACACGAAGCTGGACGAGCTCAATATAAGTAGCATAGCTTGGGTTCATAATTACATTGATTATAATAATATTGAGCGATTACAAAAATGTAGAAGTGTCAAAAGGATTGTTTTTGTCGGAAATCAACATTATGATGCATATATTGATGACAATATGATAAATAAAGCCCTATATATTTATAACATGGTTTTACCTGGACGTGTTACTGAGATCAATTGTAGATTAAAAGAAAAAACAGTAACTTACGTTGGTGCTCTTATACCAACTAAAGGATTTCACAAATTAGCCAAACAATGGAAAGCTATCTTGAAAGATGTTCCTGATGCAAAGTTATATGTAATTGGAAGTGGAAAACTTTATGATAGATTTGCAGAAATGGGACCTCGAAATATTGCAGAAAAAAAATATGAAAAAAAACTAATGCGGTATTTATCTACAAATGGTAGCCTAATAGACTCGGTATGCTTTTGTGGAACGATGGGTGCGGAAAAGAAAAAAATTATTGAAAAAACAAAAGTTGGAGTTGCAAACCCAACGGGTATATCGGAAACGTTTTGTTTATCAGCTGTTGAGTTTGAAGCAGTTGGGATTCCAGTTGTTTCATATAAAGGATATGGGCTTTTAGATACGGTATCGAATAAACACACAGGAATTCTAATTAAGACAGGTAAACAATTGAAAAATGCTATCATTACACTACTTAAAAATGATGATATTAATAGTTTGTATGGTACTAATGGACAGGTATTTTATAAGCAGAACTTTACTCCAGAAATAATTATTAATCAGTGGAACAAGTTGTTTAATGAAATTATGGAAGATAAACCATGTAACATTATTTATCCAATAGATAACAAAATGGATGATTGGAAATGGTTGAGAATCATTAATCACCATTTCAAAAAAAAATATAGTTTTCATAAATTACCTTCTGTAGCATTTTTGATAAGTTATATAAAGCAAAATATAAAAAAGATACTCAATAGATAATAGGGGGGGGCTAAGCTAATTTTTAAAATTAGCTACTAAAATATGATTGGAATTGTAACTTATTATGAAGCATTAAATTTTGGAGCCGTTTTGCAGGCGTATGCATTGCAAACTTATTTGGAAGAGCAAAATCATGAAGTTAAACTAATTAAGCATAATTCAATAAAAAATGTAAAAGTGAAGGATAGCGGTGTTGGAAGCGAAGAAAAATCGTTTTTAGAAAAACATTATTTAGCTATTCAAGAATTTCAAAAACACTTCAATGTGGGAGACAAAAAACAACGATTTGATACTGTTATTTTGGGTAGCGATGAGATTTGGAATATAAGGAATTTAGGTTGTAGACCATTACCAGTATTATATGGATTAGGTTTAAACGCAAATAGAGTGATAGCATATGCACCTAGTTCAGGGAAAACGAAGTATTGGCAATTTGCCATTTTTCCATATTCCATTTTTGGAATTAGAAAATTGAAATCAATTGGTGTTCGTGATTCAAATACATATAATGCTATCAGTAAGTTCGCTAAATTAAGTTTAGAATATGTAGTAGACCCAACATTTCTAATTGATTATTCAAAGAGATTTACTCCTGTTAAATATATTAATTATATTTTGATTTACTCATATGGGTTAAGAGAAAAAGAAAAAGAGCTAATTCTCAAATATGCTAGAGGAAAAAAGAAAATAATTATTTCTACAGGAACTTACCTTGAATGGGCAGACGTAAACCTTGCGCCATCGCCATTTGAGTGGATATCGTTAATTAAAAATTCTGATTATTTTTTTACTAACACATTTCATGGGACGGTTTTTGCAGTAATTACCAATCGGCAGTTTTTGTCATTTGGCTCACATTCTCCGAAAATTGTTGATTTATTGAAATCGCTAAATCTTTTGGAGAGAAGCTGGGACTCATCGCATGGATATGAAAAATTTTTCACATTGATAGAAAAGCTAATACAATATAAGGATGTTAACCTTTTGGTTGACGAAAAAGTTGAAAAATCTAAAAGGTTTTTAACTGATGCATTAAAAAGATAAATTTTAAGAGGAGATGTCATATGGATGATATTACAATAGTTACAGCCTTTTTCGACATAGGTAGAAGTAATTATGAAGCTATTCCCAGAACAAATGAGAAATATATAAATTGGTTTGAACATTGGGCGAGAATTAGGAACAGATTAATTGTTTATTGTGGAAATCAATTAATTGCTGATAAAGCAAGAGAAATAAGAAGAAATTTCAATCTTGAAGAAAAAACAGAAATTATCATATTTGAAAACTTACAGACAATAGAAGAGGATTTGTATACGCGTCTCGCAAGAGTTGGAAAGGATTATTATTTTAAAAATTTTCGATTAATAAAAAATGCAACATCAAATATTCCAGAGTATGATTTAATTAACTATTTAAAATCATATTTTATGAATGATGCTCAGAAACGATTTAACTTAACAACACAGGTTGCATGGATAGACTTTGGTTTTAACCATGGTGGAGAATTATATCCTTATCCTGAAGATTATGACTTTGAATGGTCGTATGATTTTGGAGATAAGGTTACGTTATTTTTTTTGGCACCTTTAGATGAGAGGCCTATCTTTGAAATTGTTAGAACATTAAAACCGGATTGCATTATGGGATGTATGTTTATTTCCCCCCCAAATTTAGTTGAGAAGTTGTGGGTTACATTTTTGCAATCAGCCCTAGAGTTAACAGATGTGGGACTATTAGATGATGACCAGTTAGTACTATTAATGTCTTATCGCCAAAACCCAACTATCTTTAGATTAGTTGAAAGCGATTGGTTTTTACCACTCAAGACTTTTGGGGGGCCTCACTTGAGAACAGTGAGTAATTCATTTCTCGGTAAAAAAATATTGAGAAACATAAAACAATATTTAAGTAAACGTATAAGAATAATTCGATATTTAATTGGAAATTATAAAGTGCTTATCAAACAGAAAGGAATTTAGTACAGAAGTAAATTGTACAATTGTACTAATATTTCAAAGAGATGAAAGAAGAGAAAATCAAATTCCCTAAATATTATGCTGTGAAACACAAACAATTTTCTGAAAGGATTGAATCAAGATCAGGAGGATTTTTTCCCGCATTATGCGACAATATTCTCGGGAAAAACGGAATTATTTATGGTTGTCTTCTAGATGGGTCATTTGTTGCTATTCATGCTAGAGCTACAAGCAAAGAACAATGTAAGTTATTTCAAGGATCGAAATATGTACAAAGTAATTTGAAAGATGTATATAAATGTGTTAGCGCAGATTTAAAAAATAACTCATTTGTGTTGTTTTCAGGAACTTCTTGTCAAATAGATGGCTTGAAGAGTTACTTGGGTGGGTTGGACTTAACAAAACTTTTTCTTGTTGATGTTATATGCCATGGAGTTCCTAGCCCATTAATCTGGGATGAATATATAAGGTTTTTAAAAAAAAAAATAGGAGACGACTTAATAAAAGTTGATTTTCGAGATAAAAAGAAATATGGGTGGGGAGCCCATGTCCTTTCATTTACTTTTGGAAAGGGGAAAGTCAGTAGTAGTAAATATGCAGATTTATTTTATAGTCACTTTTGCATAAGACCTGCGTGTTTTAATTGTCCATATAAAGGGGAGAATAGACCAAGCGATATTTCACTCGCTGATTTTTGGGGAATTGACAAGGCAATCCCTGGTTTCAATGATGATCTTGGAGTATCGTTAGTTTTAATTAATAATGAGAAAGGGCAGTTGTATTTTGATTTGGCTGAGAATCAGATCGACTACATTATGACAGAATACGAGAAATGTATTCAACCTCCACTGACGGGGAATTATGCAATACCGAATCACAGAGAGCAGTTTTGGGAAGATTTTCGGAAAAATGGATTTGATTATGTCTTAAGTAAATATATAAAATTTGATACAAAACAAAGGATTAAGTGGGAAATCAAAAGCATATTTCGTAAAAAATACTAAGAAAAGCATGATGAAGTCTGGAGCAATTGTAAAGTTTATGAAAAAAAGCAATTTAAATGAAATTGATGATTTGTCAAAGGATGCCTTTAAAGCTGGTTTGTGGTATACCATATCCTCTATAGCGGTAAAAGCAATAGCTATTGTCACTACACCTATATATACAAGAATGATGTCTGCTTCCGATTATGGCATAACTTCAACCTTTATTTCTTGGTATAGCCTTTTACTAGTTTTCAGTTCGTTAAATTTAACTTATAGTGCGCCAAGAGCAAAACAAGATTTTCCTGGGAGATTTGAAGATTATTTAGGCTCCATTCAATTAATGGCTGCGGTCATAAATATTGTTGCAGCGATATTGATAATTGTTTTTATAAAGCCTGTCTCATTAGGGTTAGGAATGGAACCATTATTAGTATATATATTGATAATATATTTGTTTTTTTCTACCTCAGTCACTTTAGCACAATGTAGATATAGATATACATATAAAATAAAAGAAAATGTGGCAATTACAATATTTATAACTGTTGGTACAGCTTTAATATCTTTGATCTTTCTTTATTTCTTCACCAATAAGTATTTAGGAAAAATATTAGGTACTGCAATTCCAACTATATTATTAGGTATATTTTTATGGGTTATTTCATATAGAAAGAGACAACTTACAGTTAATCAAGAATTTTGGAAATATGGTTTACTATTATCTGTTCCATTAATTATTCACACAGTTTCTTTGAATATTTTATCACAGTCGGACAGGATTTTTATTTCAAAATACTGTGGAAATGATGCAACAGGGTTTTATAGTTTAGCTTATCAATATGCAATTCTAATTAATATTGTTATGAATGCCATTAGTGAAGCTTGGGCACCGTGGTTTTACGACAAATTTGCAATGGGAGAATATTCTGATATAAAGAAAAATATAAAGACCCTAATATATTTAGGGTGTTTTCTAGGTATTTGTTGTATTGCAATAGCTCCAGAAGCTATTGCAATTTTAGGAGGGGAAACCTATAAATCTGCAATTTGGGTTGTACCTCCAGTTACACTGGGAATAGTGTGTCAATATATTTATAATCATTACGTTAATATTGAAATCCAAATGAAAAAGACTAGAATTATCTCTTTGGGTTCTCTCGTGGCAGCACTAACTAATATAATTTTGAATATTATATTAATCCCAAAGTTTGGTTTTGTTGCAGCTGCCTACACAACTTTAATATGTTATCTGGTATTAACGTTAATACATTATTTTGCAGTGACATACATTTTGAAAATAAAAATATATTCAAATAGGTTTATGTTTATTAGTATATTTATCAGTGGAATTGTTGGGATAATATTTATGTTTCTCTATAACACTTATATTTTGCGCTATTCTGTTTTATTTTTAGTATTTACCACATATTTAATAATTAACAGACAATTTCTAGAAAAATTAAAGAAAAACGGAAGATTCTTTTAATTGAAAGGAGAAAAACATGGAGATTCTAGTTTATGTATTAGGGATAATTAAGTTGTTTGTATATAAGATTTTATATGGGAATCGATTAGTATTTCATTTCAGAACTTATTTCCATCCGTTTTCAACGATAACATTGAGAAGAAAGGGAAGTCTATTTCTTGGTGAAAAAGTCAGAATTGAAAAAGGAGTAACTCTATCAGTCAATATTAATGGAACTCTTAATATTGCTAAGGCAGTTTGTATACGAAAATTTTCTTACTTCGAAGTTGGGACGGGAGCGAAATTAATAATTGGTGAAGGATCCTTTTTTAATAGAAATGCTCAAATTGTATGTATGAATGAGATATACTTGGATAAGCATATTGCTATTGGGACAGGAGTTTCAATGTTTGATCATGATCATTACTATTATGCAAATTGCATTCAAAATTGGGGATTATCCAAAAAAGGAAGTATACATGTTGAAAGAGACGTTTGGATTGGAGCAAATGCTATATTGCTAAGAAATTGTAAAATAGGCCACAATGCTGTAATTGCTGCTGGTGTTATTGTTAAGGGAGAAATCCCGGCTAATATTTTGATGTATCTAGACAAAAAGTCATATACTTTCAAGGATATCCCCCCTCAAGAAATTTTGTCATAAAACAACTTAATTTCAGTTATTTAACTCCATAACGGAAGTATAGAGGACGATAAATATGTTTTTTATATCAAAAGTTCTAAATAGTAAAAGTGAAATGAAACAGAAATTCAAATACCCTTACCAAATACCAAACACATCTACACGTTACAAGAACAATACTAAGACGTATTCTGGAAACAAGATTCAACTTCCAGAACTCTACCAGAAGCGGGAAAATTGTTGTGGATGTACGGCATGTTATTCTATATGCTTGAGTGAGGCGATTACTATGGAACCTGATGAGGAAGGGTTCCTCTATCCAGTAGTTGATGCAAGTAGATGTGTAAGATGCTATCTATGCTTATCAGTGTGTGCCTTTAAGAAAGCCCAATTGAAAAAAGGATATCTGTGAAAGAGTAATTAATTAAAATACTGTTTATATATTGTCAGATTAATATCGTAACGAGTCGCGCAACAATCAAAACATTCCAATTATAAAAATTATAGGAAGCAACCATGCAACAATTAATCACGCAATTCCATACCTTCTACGGAGAAAACACCCCCTATAAACTCGTCCAATCCCCCCTCCGGATCTGCCCGCTTGGCGCTCACATCGACCACCAACACGGCTTAGTCACCGGCATGGCGCTTGACGCCTCAGTCAATATGATCTACGCGCCCAATCAAGAAGGGTATGTCCGCACCCAAAGCATGGACTTCCCGGATGAAGAGTATTTCCCGATCAATCACGTTCCGCCGATGATCCCCGGGTTTTGGGGGAATTATATTCGTGGCGCGGTGCTCTCGTTAAAACAAGATTATGTTTTAAAATACGGACTTAACGCCATCATTAGCGGTAAATTGCCGATTGGCGGGTTAAGTTCCTCCGCGGCGGTAACCACAGCCTATTTACTGGCGCTTTGCGATGTCAACGGCATCCGGGTGGCCAAAGAAGATTTAATCCGCTATAGCCATTGGGTTGAGACGCAATTCATCGGACTAAACAATGGCATTCTGGACCAATCGGCCAATATTCTTAGTCAAAACGATCACCTGATGTTCATGGATACGCAATCGGGTCAATACGAATTGATCCGAAAATCGCCGCTAATGCCGGAGTTTGAGGTCGTGGTCGCCTACTCCGGTCTGAGCAAAGCATTGATCGGGACGGACTACAACAACCGCGTCGAAGAATCGAAAGTAGCGGCCTGGATATTGCAAGACTTGGCAGATATGAAAACCACCAGCCTACGGGAGACCTTTCTCCGGGATATCGACGCGGCAAGTTATCAGAAATTGCGGCTGGAGATACCGGGACGGTTTCGGAGACGAGCCGATCATTTTTTTTCGGAAAACCAACGGGTGCGTCACGGGATTCAAGCTTGGAAAGACGGCGACTTATTCCAATTTGGAAAGTTGATGTTGGAATCCGGCGCAAGCTCGATTCATAATTACGAGTGCGGCTGTCCGGAATTAATCACCTTATATAACATTTTGCGGGACTGCCCGGGGGTGTATGGCGCGCGCTTCAGCGGCGCGGGCTATCGCGGTTGTTGCATCGGGCTGATCGATCCTCACTTCAAGGAAGTGATCAAGGAAAGAATCGACCAAACCTACCCGCAGCAACACCCGGAATATCAGGATACCTATAAAGTCCACTTTTGCCATACCGGCGACGGCGCGCGAATCGTCGAACGTTACGCAGAGGAGCTCTTGCGATGAAAGCAATCATCTTAGCGGCGGGATACGCCACCCGGCTCTACCCCTTAACGCAGGATAAGCCCAAGCCCTTACTGGAAGTGGCGGGGAAAACCATTTTGCAACACATCCTGGAGAAAATTGCTCCCATTGAAAGCATCGACTGGGTCCTGGTTGTCGCCAACGCCAAATTCGCCGGTCACTTTACCGAATGGGTCAATCATTATTCCTATCTCAAACCGGTTCAAGTAATCAACGATCAAACGACCACCAACGAAGGCCGGCTTGGCGCGATCGCCGACATGCAATATGTGATCGACCAGGTCGGAATCGCCGACGACTGCTTGGTTTTGGCCGGAGACAACCTGTTTGATTTCGCGTTAACGGACTTCGTCGCTTTTTATCGTCAAAAACAAGCGGACCTAATTACCGCTCACGCAATCCACGATTGCCAAAAACTGCGGCGGACCGGCGTCGTCACGCTGGACGCCACGGATCGAGTCACTTCATTTCAGGAAAAACCGGAACAACCCGCCTCCAATCTGGCAGTGCCGCCTTTTTATATTTATCAAAAGGAGACGTTGCCGTTGATTGCTGATTACCTCAAAGCAGGCAATCCTCCGGACGCGCCGGGAAATTTCATCCCTTGGCTAATCACCAAAAAACCGGTTTACGCCTACCGGTTTGTCGGGGAAAGGTACGATATCGGGACCATCGAAAGCTACCGGGAAGTATGCGCCAAATACCGATCGAAATCAAGCTGAATATGAGAGGAATGAACCAAAGATGAAACCGCTATTAGGGCTGATGATTTTACTGACAACATTGACTTTTAGTTGGGCGACGCCGGCAGCGGCGCAAACGGGAACCGAATATTATTTGTCCGCCAACATTCCGTTAAACAGCTATGTCTACAGCTACCTTGACAAGTTGGACGGCTTAGGGTTACTCCAACCCATGCAAACCGGTACCAGACCCTACACCCGGATGCAAGTCGCCCAATGGCTCAAACAGCTTCGGTCGGCTGCCCAAGAAAAACCCCCGGCGGGTTACGCGACCCAACTGCTCAATCAGTTGGAAACCGAATTCCGGGAGGAGCTGACCGTCCTTGACGGAGCGGAAATCGCCAACCGGGTTAAAGTTAACGATTTCGTCTGGACGAATACGTATTATCACGGGGATACCTTGAAGCAACACCAAACCTTATCTACCTACCAACCGTTAAATGTCAATAACAATGGCTACCGCTTTGACGAGGGAGGCAATACCGCCCTGGCGCTTGGAGTTACCGCCAACGTCGGCACGGCGTTGCTCGTTACGCTCGTTCCGCGGATTGGCCCCGATCAGGATGGCGACTTTGCCGCCGGTCTCGATACGGGGTATCTCAAAACGCATTTGGGCAACTTTCAGATCCAATTCGGCAAAGACGCGCTGTGGTGGGGCCCCAGCGAACGGGCCAGCCTTATTTTGAGCAATAACAGCGAGCCGTTTACCACCTTGAAACTCTCCAATCTGGAACCGGTCGAATTCAAATGGCTGCCGTTTTTGGGCCCGTCCAACGCGACGTTTTTTTATACCGAATTGGGCGACGATCGCACCGATGTGCCCAATCCTTCGTTCATCGGCTTACGCGCCGATTTTACCCCAACGGCCAATTTTAGCTTCGCGTTGAATTTCAACTCCTTTTTAGGAGGCGAAGACCACGAAGTCAGTTGGGACGATCTATGGGACTTTTTGATTCAAAAAAATGCCATGACGGCCACGACTGACAAATGGAACACCATCTCCGGCGTTGATTACCGTTGGCGGATTCCGCAACTGAACGGTTTACAGCTTTACGGGGCCTATTACGGGGAAGACGCCAAGGATACGTTCCCGGTGCCGTACAAACCCGGTTGGCTTTGGGGGTTGTATTATCCGAAGCTGACTTCGGACGGCTCGTGGGATTTGCGTTTGGAAAAATCCCTGACCGATCTGGTCTGGTATCGCCACATGCTTTATACCGACGGTTATATTCACGGTAACGATGTTATCGGCGACCCGATGGGCAGCAACGCGTTTCGCAACTACGTCAAGATCGGCCATTATCTGGCCAAT
This sequence comes from Bacillota bacterium, assembly GCA_023417475.1. Taxonomy (GTDB): domain Bacteria; phylum Bacillota; class UBA4882; order UBA8346; family UBA8346; genus JAEYPR01. The sequence goes on from JAEZFP010000059.1 coordinate 24,133, forward strand.
GGCTCCCAGCTCGCCTTGCACGGCGAATACACGGTGATGGACCGGGCGGCGGCTTATTCGCAAAAAGTCAGTTCGTTTTGGGTATCCTATCAAACGCAATTGCCGGATCCGTCGTGGCGGATCACAACCACGCTGGGTTATGCCAAAGTCGATCAATTTAATTATCAGTCCGGTCGGACCGCCAAAAACTATTTGGGAAACATTGAATTGCAGCATCAATTTTAAAATTTCCAGTTGATTGTCGCGGATCCCGATGCTTCTCCCTTGTTTTTGCGTTGGGAATTTGCCATAATGAATAGGAGAGTGGGATAATCTGCTCAGCTGAATTTAAAGGGAAATGTCATTGATGAAAACAGCTTTATCAATCAAGGAAAAAGCATTCATCGGAAGATTTATCGCGGAGAGGCTTTCGCCCGATTTTGTTCTGCTCTTCGGCTCTGGAGCACGAAATGAACTGCGGCCGGACAGCGACTTGGATTTGGCGTTTTTAAGCGAAGTTGAGAAGGACCGTTATACCGTCTTTATGATCGCACAGGAGCTTGCGGGAGAGTTGGGTCGGGATGTCGATCTGATTGATTTAAAAAAAGCTTCTACCGTAATGAAAGCCCAAATTGCCGGGAACGGTCAATTACTGTACGCCAAAGATCCTTTGCGCTATCGGATGTTTACAATGGCTGCTTTTAAAGAATACGCCCTCCTGAATGAGGAACGGCAAAATATTATCGCGTGGTATTTGAGTGGAGGTCCAAATGATTGACGATATCATTCTCAACAAAGCGCAGACCATTTCCAGAGGTATTAAACGAATCGGCGAAGAGTACCAAGCCAACCCCGCAAATCTCGCGAATCCGACCAAGCAAGATTCGATTATCTTAAATTTGCAGCGCGCCTGCGAGGCCGCAATTGACCTTGCGATGCATTTGGTTTCCGAAAGAGGCTCGGCATACCGCAAAACAGCCGGGATGCTTTTGATCTCCTGGTTCAAGCAAAAACCCTCGACGCCGAGCTCGCGCTGCGGTTAAAGGCGATGGTCGGTTTTCGAAACATTGCAATTCACGATTATCAAGCAATTCAAGTGGAAATTGTCCAAAAAATAATCGAGTCGCATTTGGGGGACTTTGAAGATTACATCAGCAAAATAAAGAGTACCATGTAAGGGTGGACGGGAAATCCGGACGCATTAAGCCGGCTAAGTCAATGCCGGTTTAGTCCGGCACAACGAGGTTGTTCAATCAATAAAAAACCCGGTCGGCTTGTTGCGACGGGGTTTTTTATTGAGAGGACATAGCCGGAATTACGATTGTTAAAATTTTCAATGAGTATGGCAATCGGGGGAAAATTAGGATAAGATAGAAAACGGAGATTTTGGAAACATCACTCCAGACAGGAGAGCCTGATGCGGAAAAAGCTTAAAGTTCTGCCCATCTTCGGCACGCGTCCCGAAGCGATCAAAATGGCGCCGTTGGTAAAAGCGCTGGAACGGAGCGAGCACTGTGAAGTGGCGACCGTCGTCACCGCCCAACATCGCGAGATGTTGGACCAGGTTTTGACGTTATTTGCGATCGCCCCCAAACACGATCTCAACATCATGCAAGACAACCAGACGCTGACGGAGATTACCGCGCGGGTGTTATCCGGTCTAAAGGATATCTTGCAGTTGGAAAAACCCGACTTGGTGTTGGTTCACGGCGATACCACCACAACCTTTGCCGGGAGTTTGGCCGCTTTTTATCAGCGTATTCCGGTCGGCCACGTCGAAGCCGGCCTGCGCACCTATCACAAATATTCCCCGTACCCGGAAGAGATGAACCGCAAACTGACGGGCGCTTTAGCCGATTGGCATTTCGCGCCGACGGTGACGGCCAAACAATGTTTGCTGCGGGAGGGGGTTGCCCCGGAAACGATCGTCGTAACCGGCAATACGGTCATTGACGCGTTGCTGGCGACCGTCGCCCCGGCGTATCAATTTCAGGACCCCCGGCTCAACCGCATCGACTTTTCCAACCGGCAAACGATATTGGTCACGGCGCACCGCCGGGAGAACCTCGGCGCACCGCTGGAACGGATCTGCGGGGCCATCAAACGGTTGGTGGCCGCTCATCCGCAGGCCGAGGTGATCTTCCCGGTTCATCTCAACCCTAAAGTGCGGCAGGTCGCCCAAAAAATCCTGGGCGGACTGGAGCGGGTCCATTTGATTGCTCCGTTGGACTATGAACCGTTCGCCAATCTGATCAATCAGTGCCACTTGATTTTGACCGATTCCGGGGGAATTCAGGAGGAAGCGCCGGCCCTCGGGAAACCGGTTCTGGTGTTGCGGGATACGACCGAACGGCCGGAAGCGGTGGCAGCCGGTACCGTCAAGCTGGTCGGGACGGACCCGGCGGCGCTTTTCGAAGCGGCCAGTCAACTGTTGAAGCAGCCGGAAAGCTACGCGCAAATGGCCAATGCCGCCAACCCCTACGGCGACGGAAAAGCCGCGGAACGAATTGTTCAAGCCATTTTGTACCATTTTAAAATCATCAATCAAGCGCCAAGCGAGTTTGCGCTGTAAGCTGAAGGAGTATGCGATTGAAAACATCCAACCGAATCATCGCGCTTGCGCTAATGACCCTGTTATTAGGGGCGATCGTCGCCCTGGTGCTTTATTCTTCCGAAGACCCCCGGTTTGGACATGACCTTTGGGAAGCATGGCTGATTGGTCATGCTCAGCTCAGTCCGGCCGTCGCCGGTCAGGTGGTTTTTATCTGTCGGAAAACTTTGCATTTTCTAGGCTACGGTGGCATCGGCCTGCTTTTTTGGGCATATTTTAGTCTATGGGGCTTGGCGCCCGCGCAAGTTTTGGGAATCGGCGCTACCGGAATCTTGGCCGCGCTGGACGAATATACCCAAACCACCAGTTCGTTTCGGGGCGGTAAACCCGGCGATGTCCTGCTTGATTTCTGCGGTGCGGTGGTCATCGGTTGGATCGTCCGGAAAATCATCAAACATTGGCTTAACGCAAAAGAAAAGCGACAAAACACCTAAGTTACAAACAATCGTCGCTTTACGTATGTCAAAGGCCGGCAAAGCCAATATGCAAATTTCTTGATTGACTTTTGGTTTATTTTGTTTAAAATTAAAAAGGTTGTCGTAAAAAGCGAAAATTGCCTAACAGTCCCGAGCGCGCGGTTGAATACGATAATTGCGACGATTCATTGTATTTAGACCGATTGGGAGAGTTAGGCGATTTTTTGTCCCCAAACCGGTGTGAAATACCCCTAACATAGTTGGGAAATTTCCATATTTGCTAAAGGAGCAACGATGCGCAGGATCTTTTATTTATCCGGAAGCGGTTTTGAAACCATGTTTGACCGGACCGAAAATCAACTTGTACTACATGATGTGGAATTATCCACCGAAGATACCGGTCTCGACCTTGTCCGCAAACAAGGCGAGTTGCCTTGGTTATGGCATTATCTTGAAAAAACCAAGGAATGGGCCGGTCCTCAGCTTACCGACGAGGCAGGCAAGCGGTTCCAGGTGATTAAAGTCGATTATCAACAACAACATATTTGGTTGTTCGAGCAACACGCTTAAACGCGATCAATCCTCGGAGTCGTCAACTCCGGGGATTTTTTTACAATCCTTACAACTGGGATGGCGTTGCAGCGGAAGATACTCATGACCGAAACGAAGGATAAAGTGGACCACTAACAATGCGAACAGGGTGTCGGTGACTAAAAAGGTCAAAACGTTTTGCTGATCGGTCAAGGCGATTTTGGAAATGCCGAGATTCGGAGCGATGCCGGTAATGCCAATCCAGATAAAAAAACCGCCCATACAGGCCTTGGCTCGGTGATGTTGGGTTCCGGTAAACCGGAAGAGGTAAAAGAAGATGATGCCAAGCAATGCAGCGACCGTGATATCGCCGCAGAAACCGATCAGCAAACCGCTAAAACCCCATGTCTCCGACGGATCGAGAAAAACCGAGGCGGCCAGTTGCCAATAGAGATAGTGGCTGATGCCAATCAGTTTTAAGAGGATATTGACGCCGTTTTTGATTAAGGTTGCGAGGATTCCGGAGCTAACCGCAATGGTCAGATCGTCATTGAAAAACTGCTTCATCCACTCGACCTCGAAAAGTTATCGGATGTAGCGTGCGCCGCGCAAGGCAGAAGTATGCGCAGTTGATTGAATTACCGGATTCACTCGCAATTCCAGCGCCCCAAGATAAAGTTAACTAATTGTTGGAGATGTTTGACTAAAGAAGCTGCGAAGCCCATTTTGGTAAGTGGCGGCCGGAACTTGATATAAGTATGAATTCAAACCGGTTTTTCATATTTGTGATCAAGCAGGCGAAGCGACCAGGCGAGGATGACTCCATAAATGGAACTGGTGATAAAGTCGGAGTTGGTAGTTTGCCAAGGGGTTTTGGTAAAGTAAGGAATTTTAAAGACCATTCCCATGGTGCATAAGAACAACCAAACCGAAAGCCCGTATAGCCAGCCTTTCATTAAACAGTTTTTCGTGGTCTCCTTGGGAATGACGGCATAAAAAACCAATCCTAATAATCCGCAAAAGATCAGTTCAATCAATTGCGCAAAGATCGTGTCCCACCAAAAGGTCGGTTTATGACCATAGAGGATTTGGGCGGCAAAGTCCAGATAGCGATAATTGCCGAAGTGGAGGAGATAATATAAGACAAAGTCAACGGCGTCTTTGACAATTCCTCCAATGACTCCCGCCACAAAGCTGCGGATCAACTTCTCGTCCACGATTTTGAAACCTCCTTTTCCTTCCCCAATCAAAGAGCCCCACTGTCAACTCGGTAATTAAGGAAATTGCCGAATTACCGTAATGGGCCCTTTCGATACAATCGATAGTGATTAGCCGGCATGGGGCGATCAATAGGCAATTTACAATAAGCAGATTATTCCCGGAACCGGTTTTTTCATGCGGCCAGGTAAACCCCGCCGACTAACAAACCTGTTAAGAGTCTGCCAATAACGCGGCAGTTGTAATGAAACATAGTATAATAGGGACAAGGCCGTCTTCGGAGTCGAACGAAGCGACGGACCAATGCCGGCGGGAGGGATCATAATGGGTAAAATCGATTTGTCGTTAACCACATGGATCATATTTTTGATCGCGGCTTTGTTGGAAGTTGGCGGGGATGCGTTGATCCGCAAAGGGTTGAAAGGAACGAGCGTGTTATGGATCGTGATTGGCGGACTGGTGCTGGCAGGTTACGGCTTGGTCGTCAATACGGTAAAATGGGATTTCTCAAGATTATTAGGTGTTTATGTGGCTGTTTTTGCAGTAATCAGTGTTCTGTGCGGACAGGTTATTTTTAAAGAGAACATCCCCTTGACAACTTGGCTGGGGTTAAGCATCATTGTGATCGGAGGTTTGATTATTCAGTTTGGCGCTGTTCGGTGACTTCCGGAGGTAATGATTGAAGATTTCGTCAATAAAATTGAAAATTGTTTCTTTTTCGAAGTTGTTTAAAATATTTGCCAAAAAAACATCTAAAGAAAATAAAAAATTGCCGAAATATATTATAAGATTGAAAATTTTAAAGCGATAGGAGGCGTGTTAATGTATACACCAGTATTCAATGACATGACGAACCATGAACAAGCATTTGAGGAAGCATTAAAAGATATCTACCAAAGTTTTAAGGCGATACATAACCGCCCGTCCCGTCCGGAAGATTACGATTCCTGGCGTGAACAGGTTCGTGAAAAATACCCGCTCGACTGGAAAAGACTCTTGGTTGCGGTTCAACAACAGCTCGAAGCCGAAAATCGCATGTCGGCGTAAGTAATTACGGCAGGGGAGGTATAGCCATGGAGGAATTAATGGTTAAGGTGTTGATTGTCGTGGGATTATCATTATTTGCGGTAATTGAAATGGCTATTGTGAACATTAAATCAACCAATGCCCTGCAAGAAATCACTCCCCCGGTTGCATTGGATGACCGGGAAATCGCTTCCCCCTGTAATAGCTGAGGGATTACGAACGGTTACGAAAATAATAAATACGGTACGCCGTATTGTAGCAAACGCAACGAAAGGTTATCCAAAAAAGGGTAATCTTTCTTTTTTTTGAGTTTTGACGGCGCGAAATCTCGCGGCGGTATTCCGCGCCCGGAACACCACTTTCCTTTTTAAATGGTCTAGCGGCCTAAGCGCAGATTTCACGCGGGATAAAAAGGAAAGTCGGCCCCTTAATTTAAGTTAAACACCTCTGGCCCATGCAGGCATGCGAAAGGAGGTGAACTGCGTGCAGGATCTTCAAAATCTCCGGGAAAGAATCCGTGAAGCCAAAACCCATATGGAAGAGTTATGGCGCATCAAGCAGATTACGGATCAGACATTTCTGGAAGCTTCCGAACGGGTTGATTCACTGATCAACACCTATAACAAGCTTCTACGATCAATGTCGGAGGAATGAGCACGCGACCGCCACAAACTGTGGCGGTCATGCAAAAATTCAATACCGGGCCGCCCCAGGCGCTACCGCAGGGTTACGGAAGGGACCGGTTCCAGCACTAAAACAGTAGTCTGCTCAAACCCGTAATCGCCAGCGCCGTAAGTGGCAAGATATTCAGGCAAAAGATATGTCTGAATTGTCGCAAGCTTATGACGGACTTTGATAAAGCCGGCTTTTTCGTATGCGCGAATCGCGCGACTGTTTTTTGCGGCCGGGCGGATAATAAAGCGCTCAATACCCAGTTCCAATTGTAAATAAGCCACAAGTTCCTTTAAGGCGGTCGTTCCGAGGCCTTTACCGCAATGTTCCAGTTGATTAAGCCAGATATCGAGTTCGGCTGATTTTGGATTCAAGTGAAAACAGGCATAACATAGACAGCCAATTTCATCCCCGTCATTGGATATAATCATCACCGCCCCAAGATCGCGGCGGTCGATTTGATAATAAAAATCTTCAAAGTCCTTTTGAAATTGTTCCCAATCGGGAATTGGAGCTTCCGGGTAGTTGGGTTCGCCCATATGTAGACCAGCGGTGTCGGATAAACAAAGCCATCGATAGGTTTTCTCCTTTTCCGCAACGGTCGCGTGCCGAATTGATATCAAATAATGCACCTCCAGTTCGGTTTGTGTTAGGGCTAACCAGTTTTCCTACATTGTATCAAAGATCCCCGATACGCGGAAGGAGGTTCTTCCTTCCGCGGGATAAAATATCCTTGGGTCACGCGCATCATGGCAAAGGGAAATCTGAATCGTCGGATTCCTTTATCCTTTTTCGAGTCGGAGTCGGGCGATTGGCATGAAGGCATTTTTCACGGATCACGAATAAACTATGGTAAAATCCTAGGACTTTCAGGACGTTCAATGAGCCTGTTGAAAGCATGAAAGAGGTGGGCTGAATGCCGGTGAAGCTAAAAATGTGGATTTGGAGTTCAATTGGCGGGCTCGTAATTCTAGCTAAATTAATTCATTAAACGAACGACGGTAAAAGTAACATTTACCGTCGTTCGTTTCAGACGTAATCCGTGTGTCGGACAAGCAGCTCTCTTTTTAGGCTTCGCGATAGAATCATTAAAGGCAGTTCAAAGTTTTTAAATCAGCCAAAGGCATAGGGTCGTTTGGCACGTCGCAAGAATAAGATAAGTTGAAGTCACGGGAAAAACCAACGGAATGGAATTGTCCGGGACTGGTCATCAGAGGTTGTCTTCAGAAGGTAATTTTATCGGGAGCACTCTTCCTCCAGCAAAGCGATTAAAGACAAAACGTCGGTAAATGGATTTACCGACGTTTTGAGTTAAAGTTTAATTCGAATGAAGGAGGATGGATATGATTCAAATCTAAAAGCTTGTCCGCCGGGGGGGCGACAGGTTGAAATATAGTTTTTCGCGGTAGACGTCAACCCCCGAACTGTAACCGCCACACCGTGTTATTTGACCCATTACATGCTTTTTTGTTAACGTGAGTGGATGAAAGGTTGTTCGGAGTATTTGTGCAAACGATTTTTATAAAGTGGTCACCTAAAAAATATTTCGGATAGCTTGGCTACAATACAATGCAAAGAAAAAAACAATATAAATGTTAACAACTTTAAGGGGAAAAATGGAGGATAAATAAGTAATTAATGGAATTATATAGAATAAAATTTAGGGGGGGATTAAAGATGAAAAAGCTCTCGTTAGTCATCCTATTAATGTTTGTTTCGGTTTTTTACTTAATAGGTTGTGGAGGTGGAGGCGGTGGTGGAAGTACAACGCCGAATGCAACTCCAACTCCAGCTTCAGGAACCACAGCAACGCCGACATTAGTTCCAGGAATTACTGCAACACCGACATCACCACCAAGTGCCAGTCCGACTCCTACTGCGACTAGTGTGAGTGACATTTATTTGATTAATGCATTACTGGATAGTTTCCAAACAGCGATGACAAATAAGGATGTTAATGCAATAGTATCGTTTTGTACTTTTCCTTACACAGATGGGAGGACGGATGGAACAGCAGATATTTATTATAATGCAGCCGCCTATAAAGAGGATTTAACGGAACTTTTTAGCGACATTAAAAGTTATAACATATTCACTATGACAAATAGAGTGATTAATATAAGCGGAACCTCGGCAAGTGTAGTTTTTACAAGACATTATAAATATACCTATCTTGATAATTCCGTCGAAGAAGATATTAGCTCATGGAGACTTACCGGACAGAAAATTAACGGGACGTGGAAGGCCTCTGGCGTAACTTATGTCGGAGTATCAAGTAATGCTGTTTCAAAGACAAAGACAAAACATAGCTTCTTAGGCGACAAATAAAGTGTTAAGAACAAGAGGAACAATGAAAGCGAACAAGCTAGATGCGTCCTATAAACCAGTCCTACTTCCGCAACCGCTTCACTGTTTCCACCGCCATACCCGTAAGCATTTCCCTTAGCCGTTACGGAACCGGGTGATCGAAAGTATTGAGTTCAAGTTTTAGTTTTCATCATAGAAATAATGCTACCGCATATGATTTAGCGCCGGTAATAATTTTTGAAAGGAGGAATTACATTTGGCTGATGAAGAGAGTCTCATCCAGGAAAGTATAGAAGAGACCCAACCAGAAGTCGAAACAGCTGATGCTACTCCACAAGAAGACGAGTAAGAAGAAACAAGTTCATATTATAGCAGTTCAGACAACTTAAGCCCTTGTTAACTTATGATAAGTAACAAGGGCTTTAAAATTAAACGTTTATTTAGTTTCCACCTAAAAAAGAAAACTGCTCAGAGTTTTGTTCGGCGACTTGAGTTCCGAGGAAGGCTTCTCTCAAGGTAGTGTTCTTACCGAACCACTCATAACAGTTTCTGTTTGCATAATAAATGGTGCCCAGGACCGGACTTGAACCGGTACGGTTGCCCATACGCCCCTCAAACGTACGCGTCTGCCAGTTCCGCCAACCTGGGCTTGCGTCAACAAAAAATATTATATCGATGATTGAGCCGATTGTCAATGACCTTTCCGCATGAAAGATTAAGAAATTATGGTGGGGGTTGGGAAAATCCAAGATTTGTCGTTTTTTTGTTGTCATGGCAGGATAAAATTAAATAACCGCGAATCTTTAAATGTTCACTATAAATAAGAAAGCGCTCGATTTGCCGTAATAAACCATGAATCGAGTGTCCTCAAAGCAACCTTATGACTCATGCGAGTTCTTTCAATACATAAGCCTGCAAGACCGGACAGGCACTCACTGTGTTTTACCTTTGGACACAATGTATAAGATATATTGTGTCCAAAAGATGATTAGGGGAATTACGGGTGTTTTAATATGAACGCCAATTAAGTTTTACAAGACAAGCTTGGCAAATAACCCAAAAGATAAAAAATCAACGGGGGTAAGTTGATGAAAGCGATGATCTTAGCCGCGGGAGTCGGATCCCGACTCGAACCGCTGACCTGCAATGTTCCCAAGCCGATGGTGCCGGTTGTCAATCGTCCGGCCATGGAACACATTGTTAATTTGCTGGTTAAAAACAATATTACGCAAGTTGCCGCCAATTTGTGGTATTTGCCGGAAACGATCCAATCGTATTTTGGGGATGGCAGTCGCTTTGGCGTCGATCTCCATTATTCGGTCGAAAAGGATCTGATGGGTACCGCGGGTGGCGTTAAAAAACTACAATCCTTTTTAGATGAGACGTTTGTGATCATCTCCGGCGACGCGTTAACCGATATCGATCTGTGGGGATTAATTCAAAAACACCAACAAAGCGGTGCAATCGCGACGATCGCTTTAAAAGAAGTATCCGATCCAAGCCAATTTGGCGTGGTCATCACTGAGGCCGACGGGCGGATTAAAGCGTTTCAGGAGAAACCCCAACCGGAGGTGGCGCTGAGTAAACTAGCCAATACCGGCATTTACGTATTTGAACCGGCCATTTTTGACTTGATTCCGGCGGCGACCGTCTATGATTTCGGCAAACAACTCTTTCCGGAACTGGTTAAACAGAGTGCGCCGTTCTATGGTTACCATGCCCAAGGATATTGGTGCGACATCGGTTCATTGACCCAGTATCGGCTCGCGCAATATGATGTCCTGCGTGGGAACGTTAATGTAGTCATCCCGGGAAACTGGCATGATAACGGAGTGTACATTGGGGAAAATACCATTGTTGCCCCGTCGGCGCGGCTCGGTGCGAAAGTGGTGATCGGCAAGGGCTGTCAGATCGGGGCCGGGGTGGAAATCTTCGGGGAAACCGTCATCGGAGATTATTGTGTGATCGGGGCTGACACCACCGTCTTTGGCAGTGTGATTTGGGATCAAACCCGGATCGGTTCGGGAGCGCGTTTAGTGGATAGTATCATTGGCAGCGGCTGTCAGATTCACTCCGAAGTCCAAATCGGCTCGGGAGCTATTTTAGGTGACAACTGCCTGGTGGAAACGGGACGGGTGATTGAAGCCAACGCCAAATTGTTCCCAGGAACAACCACACCGCGTCAAGGATAAAGCTTATTGACTCCCGGAGTAACAGCGAATGGGTTTCAGTTATCCTTGTTCTTCACAAAAACACCAGTTATAAGCAGTCTGCGACATTGGAAACCAGGTTGGCGTCATTTCGCCATTGTGCGCTGATTGTTTTGACAGACAAGAAGGGATCGTCATTTTGAAATACCAACGCAACCACCTATTGCAAGTACTTATTGATATTATTACCGTCAATTTGGCTTGGTTTATCGCCCTGGTTTTGCGGTTTGACGGGCGGATTCCCCATTCCTATCTCAACCATTGGGTGGCTATCGCGCTCGTGGTGACGGTGGTTCGAATCGGTTTTTTCTTGAAGTTCCGCTTATATAACAGCTTATGGAGTTACTCCAGTGTTCCGGAGTTCTTTTTGGTGGTTAAGGCGGTGACTTTGTCAACCATCGTGATTTGGGTTTTCGCGCTTCTGGCGCAAAACTGGGGTTGGCTCCCGTTTCCCACGCCCAAAGCAATCGGGATCATTGATTGGTTCACCAATATTTTATTACTCGGCACCCTCCGTTTCGCCATCCGGATCCGGCGCGAATGGGTGATCACCCGGTTAAACGCCCAACATCAAGTGAAGAAAAACCTGCTCATCATCGGCGCCGGCGAAGCCGGCTCAATGATCATCCGCGAAATCAACCGTAGCCTATCCGCCAATTACCTACCGATGGGTTTTATCGATGACGACCCGAAAAAGCAAGGACATCAGCTTCATGGCATTCCCGTCCTGGGAGAACGTAAAGATATTGCGCGATTGATCAAACAGTATGAAATTGAGGAAGTGATCATTGCCCTACCCTCCGCTTCGCGGGCCGACATTCGGGAGATCATCAATATCTGCCAACAAGAGACCGTCCATATTTTAATGGTTCCGTCGATGGCGGAGATCATCAAAGGCACCGTCTCGCTTAAACAATTGCGCGATGTCGAGATTGAAGATTTGTTGGGCCGGGAACCGGTTCGAGTCGATCTGGAAGCGATCGCCGGGTATCTCCGGAGTGAGCGGGTACTAATCACCGGGGCCGGAGGAAGTATCGGTTCGGAGATCTGCCGCCAGGTCGCCAAGTTTCAACCGGAGGTTTTGTTGTTGTTGGGTCGCGGGGAAAACTCAATTTACGAAATTGACCAGGAGTTGCGGATCAGTGCGCCCCAATTGCCCCGGGAAACGATTATCGCCGACATCCGGGATTATGAGAAAATAGAGCAGATATTTAGGACGTACCGTCCCACCGTGGTTTTCCATGCGGCGGCCCACAAACATGTTCCGTTAATGGAATCGGAACCGGATGAAGCCGTAAAAAATAACGTGTTTGGAACGCGCAATCTGGCCGAACTTGCCGACCAATATCAAGTAAAACGATTTGTCCTCGTTTCCACCGATAAAGCGGTTAACCCAACCTCGGTAATGGGCGTCACCAAACGAGTGGCGGAATTGGTGCTGCAAGATTTCAGCACGCGAAGCAATACCAAATTTATGGCGGTCCGGTTCGGCAACGTCTTAGGCAGCCGGGGCAGCATCATCCCCTTGTTCCGCGCGCAGATCGCCCGGGGTGGTCCGGTAACCGTAACTGATCCCGAGATGACCCGTTTCTTTATGACCATTCCCGAAGCCGCTCAATTGGTGATTCAAGCCGGAGCTTTGGGTCAAGGCGGCGAGATTTTCATTTTAGATATGGGCGAACCGGTCAGAATCGTCCAACTGGCGCGCGAATTAATTCGGTTGTCCGGTTTGATTCCGGATAAAGATATCAAAATCGAGTTCACCGGCGTTCGACCGGGTGAAAAGTTATATGAAGAATTGTTGACCCGTGATGAAGGGGTTCACGTCACTAAACACGAACGGATTTATAACACCCAAGTCCAAGGTTTGGAATCGGAAGTTTTGACGGAAGGCTTGCGACAACTGCAAGCGAATTTAAAAACCGATCCCGGTTACTTGAAGCGCATTTTGCAACAGATCGCCGTCGAGTATCAACCTTGGAACGCGCAAGGACAGGAACAGACTGCGGTCTGTAATGAATCAATCCCCAATCTACAAACTAAAGAGGGTATTGTCGGACATGTATAATGACATCCATTCCCATATTTTACCCGGTTTTGACGACGGAGCGCCGGATCTGGAGACCGCTTTAGCAATGCTGAGGCAAGCGGCGGAATCAGGCACCGGTGGCATTGTCGCAACCCCTCATTACGCCGAAGGTGAATGGCAACCGGAGTGGGAAGTCATCAAAGCCGCTTGTCAACGCTTAGTCGAGCAGGCTCAGGCAGCCCGGATACCGATTGCCATTTACCCTGGCGCGGAAGTGGCTTTTTACTCAGGGATTGAAGACATAGTTGCCGAACCGGGACGTTATTGTATCAACGCCACCCGCTATATGTTGGTTGAGCTTCCGGCCAATCAAATTCCGTGGACAGTTGACGATTTTTTCTTTACTTTGGAAGCCCGGGGAATTCAACCGGTGTTAGCCCATCCCGAACGCTATTTGCAATTATTGACCGAGCCGCGCCGACTCTTGGAATGGATCGAACATGGCGTCTTGTTGCAAGTCAATGGCTCCAGTTTGCTTGGGAAAATGGGTAGACACAGCATGGAACTGGCGGAGACATTGTTGATGAGCAAGATGATTCATTGTATCGCCTCCGACGGGCATGGAGTCCATAATCGCCGGGTCATGCTAAACGAAGCCGCCGCCAAAGTGGAGGCGTTGGTAGGGGCGAAAACCGCCGCAATGCTTTTTAGCGAAAACCCGGAACGGATAATTCATAATCAGACCATTATCATTCCCGAACCGGATGCAAAACGGCTATTGCAGACCAAAGGATTTATCGCAAAATTCATCCAAAAAATGAGTAGGCGTTAATTGATCGAAATCCCGATTTCAGCTTTATGGGAGTAATCAAATGTTAATAATTCAACCGTCATTTGATGACGGTTTTTTCGCGAAATTTTGTTAAGTTTTCTGTAATAATTTCCGAAATAAAAACTGCAGGAACTCAAAGGCGATTGTTGAATATATACACGGATGGGACTAATTGTAATTTTTTGATAATGTTTCACAAAAATGATATTAATTTGTGTTCAATTGAACAATCCCCTTTGTTTTCACGTTAATAGATTATGGTTTCGGCATGTCTTCAAATCAATATAAACGAGGTTGGGCAATGAAAAGAACAGCAGTTGGTCTACTGATCGTGGTGACGCTACTCTTTTCGCTGGCGGCAAGCGCGATCGCGGCGGATTACCGGTTGGGTCCCGGAGATGTAATCAGTATTTCGGTCTATGGGGTTGAGGAGTTTAAGGACAAAGACAATCAATTGACGGTTCGGCCCGATGGAAAGGTAGCATTCCCCTTAGCGGGTGAATTAACAGTAACGGATTTAACAGTAAGCGAGTTAGCTTCAGAGCTAACTCGTTCGCTTGGTCAATATCTTAAAAATCCCCAAGTGACCGTGAATGTTATCAAATTTCGCACAACGCGGGTTTATGTTTTGGGAGAAGTCAGTAAACCCGGAATGTATGAGATCGAAAAACAACATAATCTGCTTGACGCCCTAGGTTTGGCCGGAGGGTATACCCGGGCGGCGGTACTTACCAAAATCTATGTTGTCCGTAAAGCAACCGGAAGTTATGAAGAGATCGATCTCACCAAGCTTTTAAAAAAGGCCGATCTGAGTCAAAATGTCGCCTTAAACGAAGGCGATGTCGTGTATATCAACCGCAATGGGATCAGCTTTGTCAGTGATGTGTTACCGTTGATAACAGCGATTTATCAGATTCGCCATTTCTAATTTTGGTTTACACTAACGCGGCGATTCGGTTGCCATTATCGATGGTTACCAGGCCAAATGAAAAATCGGGGGAAAGCGATCGTGGATGAATCTACCGTAGATTTAAAAGAGTTGTTACGGATTTTAAGGAAACGGCGGTTTTTAATTGCCAGCATTTTTTTGTTTGCAGTCGTTTCGGCAATTGTCATCTCTGTTCTAACTCCACCTACCTATGAGGCGGAGACGATTATCCGTATCAAGCAACCAAAGGGTTTGGCGAGTTCGTTGCTTTCCGATTTGCCCATGGGCAACACGATGGCTACCAAACAACTCATGTCGACTTATGCCGAGATTATTAAGAGCCGGACCGTATTACAGATGGTTATCGCCCAAACACCGCAAAAATTAGCGAAACCGTTGACTTATGAAGATTTATTGAAACGGGTCGCAATTGAGCCGATTAAAGACACTGAGTTGTTGAAGGTATCGGTTGACGCACCGGACCAAGAAGAGGCCAAGTCCATGGCAAATCTGGTGGTTGCTTCGTTCATTGACCGGATGACGTTTCTTTCCCGGGTTCAGCAGACCGAAGTGCGGAAGTTCATCGGCAATCGCTTAAAAGACGCCAAAAAAGAGTTGGACACCGCCGAGGCTGACCTTGAAGAATATAAACGGAATCAAAAAATCGTAAGTCCCGACGACGAAGTCAAAGCGTTAGTCCAGCAAATGCAGACCATTAATCAATTGGCAGCTGAAAATTCGGTGAATCTTGCTTCGGCTCAAGCCCGACTGAATAGCGCGGAACAACAATTAGCCGGTGAAAAACAGAGTTCGGTTGCGGAAAGTTTGTTGATTCAACAATATAAAAGTAAATTAGCCGACCTTGAAGTACAATTGGTTGGACTGACGCAGAAGTATACCGAAAAACATCCGGAAGTGCTTGCTTTACGGGCCTCGATCGAGGAGAGCCGGAATAAACTGAGTCTCGAAATTGCCAGAGTGATAAACGCGGAAGCCATGTCCACCAACCCGATTCACCAGCGGTTGTTGGGTGACAGGATGCAATCTCAAGCGGAAATCGCTGCGACCAAAGCGCAAAAACAAGCGATTGATTCGATTTTGGCCCAAAACGATCAACAATTGGCGCAACTGCCGGCCAAAGAACAAGGCTTGGGAAAAGTAATGCGGGATGCCAATTTGACGCAGCAGATATTTTTGATGCTAGCCAACCGGTATGAAGAAGCGCGCATTAGTGAAGTGATGGAACCCACCGATATTCAGATTATTGACGTAGCGGTCGCCCCCGAAAAGGCAATTAAGCCGAAAAAAACCACGAACGTCTTGATCGCCGCATTTTTAGGACTTTTCGCCGGAATCGGTTTCGCTTTTATGATTGAATATCTGAACAAAACCATCCGGGATACCGAGGATGTCAATACTTATCTTGAACTTCCGGTGCTTGGCAGTATTCCGAATTTTAACCAAGCCGAGAAAACCGGGGTCGCCGAATTTTTTGAGAGTCTGGTTAAATCGAAGCAATCAAAGAAATCAAAGAGAGTTTAATCCGCGTTTAAGCGTCAATCAAACCTTTGAGAGGGTAAAATGGAAAAAGTTCGTCAATTAATTGTTCACGAAGAGACCAAATCACCAATTTCCGAAGCATATCGTACTTTGCGTACCAATATCCAATTTTCGAAAGTTGACGGTGGTTTACGCCGGATTATGCTGACGAGTTCCGGACCGGGAGAGGGAAAATCAACCACAACCGCCAATTTGGCCGTAGCAATGGCCCAATCCGGGAAACGGACGATCTTAATCGATTGCGACTTGCGAAAGCCGGTGCAACATAAAATCTTTGGCAAATCAAATCGCGGTCTGACCAATATTCTAGTCAACGATACTCCGGTCGCGGAGATGATCGAATCGGGGCAGATTAATAAATACATTCAGGATACCATGGTCGACAATTTACGTTTGATTACCAGCGGTCCGATCCCGCCCAATCCTTCGGAATTGTTATATTCGGCGCGAATGCACGAAGTTTTGGAATATTGGACGAGTCAAGCCGATATCGTAATTATTGACGCCACACCGGTTATTGCGGTAACCGACGCGTGCGTTTTGGCTTCAAAGGTTGATGGGATCGTCCTGGTGTTGGATACAACTTCGATCCGACCGGAAATGGCGCAACGCGCCAAAGAACTTTTACTGAAAGCGAATGGACGGATTTTAGGTGTTGTCTTAAATCGGGTCGAGATTCAACAAGAATACACGTATTATTATTACTATTACGGCCATGAAGGCAAGGAAAAACATCGTTCCGCCAAATCAATGTAAAAACAAAAAAGAGGCTGTTGCCAAAGAAATCCGGTAACAGTTTTTTTCTTAGAGTCGGCCGTCCCGACATGCCGGGGTGGCGATGCGGATGAAAATTGGGGCGCGACTCACCCCCTTACGATAGCGAATACTTGATCCCCCTCTCTTTTGAATGACAGCCGGCTCGACGCGGTGGAAGCGAGGGGGGGCCATGACATTTTTTCAAAACCAACAAGTAGGAAACAAGCGAGGATATCGGGAAACCGACTTAGACGATCATTTGGTTCAGCGGAGACTTTGCCTGAAAATAATTGTCCAGAATGAGAAGGTGGTTTTTAATGAATTTACCGGTCTTGGTGATTATGGCCGGAGGGCGTGGCGAGCGTTTTTGGCCACGGAGCCGGCGAACCTACCCGAAACAATTATTGGCTTTGGTCAGCGAAAATTCGCTATTACAGGATGCGGTGGCGCGGATTCGGGAACTGACTGAGGAGCGGCGGATATACATTGTCACAAACCAAGATTATGTGGCGGAAGTCCGCCGACAATTACCGATGTTGCCGGAGCGCAATATCTTGATTGAACCGGAAGGTCGCAATACCGCCCCCTGCGTCGGGCTGGCCGCAACCTATGTCGCCAGCCATTTCCCGGATGAAAATCCGGTCATGGCTATTTTGCCGAGCGACACTTTGGTTCGCCAACCGGATCTGATGCGCCAAACGTTATCCTGCGGTATTCGTTATAGTTGGGAACATGATACCGGGGTAATCTTTGGTTTGTGGCCAAATCGTCCGGAGACCGGCTACGGATATATCCAGCTGGGAAAAGAGTTGACGACGATTGACCAGTTTTCCTTTCATGAAGTAGCCGCTTTCAAAGAAAAACCTGATTTGCAGACGGCCCAAGCGTATTTGGCGAGTCGTCAGTATTTATGGAACGGCGGGATCTTTGTTTGGCGGGTTCAAAAGTTACTGCAAGAGATTACTTACAACTTGCCTGAACTTGCAGACGGTTTGGCCCGATTCAGACCGGCGATCGGAACTTCCGATGAACTGCCGCGCTTAAAAGAGATTTATCCCCTATTGCCAGTCACTTCGGTTGATTATGGCATCTTAGAGAAGACCAAAGCGATCGTGGTTATTCCGGCGGCGTTTGAGTGGGATGATTTGGGAAGCTGGAACTCGCTAGAACGGTATCTGCCCGCCGACTCCGGGGGTAATGTCGCTCAAGGCGAGCTGATCGCCGTCGAATCGGAACACTGTATTGTGTACAGCCCGCACAAACCCGTGGTGACATTGGGAGTGTCCGATCTGATCGTCGTTGAAACCCCTGATGTGGTGATGGTTTGCAGTAAAGCGAAGGCGCAAGAGATAAAAAAAGTCCTCAACGTTTTACGGGATGCCAAGCGCGAAGATTTGCTATAAATGAAAGGGCGCAGTAACGTAACGGGCGCCCTTTTCGGTATTGTTTTTTAGCTTCGATTATCGTAAATCAGCGGAAATTAGTGCGCCGTTGATAACAGTTGATCGATTGTATGTTGCACTTCAGTTTGAATTTTTGCCAAAGACGCTTCGGAGTTCGCTTCAAAACGGGTGACAAGGACCGGTTGGGTGTTTGAAGCTCTGACCAATCCCCAGCCGTCATTGAAGATAATCCGGGCGCCGTCGATATCAATTACGCGATAGCGGTCTTTAAAATGGGCTACAAGGTCATTGACAACGGTAAATTTACGGTCATCCGCGCAATCGACCCGAATCTCCGGTGTGGAGCAGGTTTTTGGCAGCGTATCAACAATGGCGGTCAGACTCTGGTCGCTATTTGAGAGGATCTCCAATAATCGCGCTCCGGAATAAACAGCGTCGTCGTAACCGTGATAACGGTCGGCGAAGAAAAGGTGGCCGCTCATTTCGCCGGCTAACAAAGCCCCCTCTTCTTTCATTTTGGCTTTGATCAGCGAATGACCAACCTTCCACATGATCGGCGTACCGTTGCAGGCCTCGATCTGATCGAACATGGTCTGGGAGCATTTTACTTCACCGATGATCTTCGCCCCCGGGTTGGACTGGATAATCTCCCGGGAGAACAGGATCATTAGCTGATCGCCCCAGAGAATCCGGCCTTGACCGTCAATGACGCCAATCCGGTCGGCATCGCCATCAAATGAAATGCCCAAATCGGCGTTGTGTTCGAGAACTTTTGCTTTCAAGCCGACCAGATTTTCAGGTAAGGTCGGATCGGGATGGTGATTGGGGAAATTCCCATCGGGTTCCGAAAATAACTCGATAACCTCCCAGCCAAGATTGCGATAGAGCGGGGCGGCGGTGATATTCCCCATGCCGTTCCCGGCGTCAATGACCACCTTAACAGGACGGGACCCGGGATGAATGATCGATTGAACATAGGCGTGGTATGATTCGAATAATGGTTTTTGGCGGACCCAACCTTTACCGGATTGAAAGTCCCTGCGTTCCATAATGGCCCTTAATTCTTGAATGTCTTCTCCAAAAATGGTTGTTTTACCGAGACAAATTTTAAACCCGTTCTCATTGGGCGGGTTATGACTTCCGGTAATCATGACTCCACCGCCGACCGGCAGGTTGTATAAAGAGAAATACACCATTGGCGTGGGACACTGCCCGATATCATAGATGTTGATGCCTGATTCGGCTAAACTCTTCACAAAGACCGTCTTGAAAGGAATCGAACTCAAACGGCAGTCATAACCAACGCTGATGGTATCGACGTTATGGTTGCGGTAGAACGTTGCCAGGGTTTTGCCAAGATCACTCACAAACGCTTCGGTCAGATCCCGGCCGGCCACTCCCCGAATATCATATTGTCGAAAGACGTGGGACATCGCAATACCTCCTGCGGGTGAATTTTAGGATAGCCTATTTACGCGTAAAGTCACTTGAAAAGTATTCGACGGTTCGTGCGGGAAAACCTTTTGAAAACATTGCCTTTCCTTGCAAATTCATTTATAATTTAACAAATTGGTGACTGACGATCCGTTGAATTCGCAGCGAGTGTCAATGCAGGATAAATTCTAGTGAGCCAAATAAATGAGGTAATCAAAATGATGCGTTTTTTAACCGCCGGTGAATCCCATGGGCCGGCATTAACGGCCATTGTTGAAGGATTTCCGGCCGGCTTGCGGGTTGATCCCGCTGATTTGCAGATTGATTTGGACCGGAGGCGTCAAGGGTACGGTCGCGGTGGTCGAATGAAGATCGAAGGGGACCAGGCGACCGTTTTGTCCGGGATCCGGCATGGCGTCACGCTTGGCTCGCCGATTACGATTCAGATTGAAAACAAAGATTGGGAACGCTGGCGGGAAGTGATGGCGGTAATGTCCGGCGCGGCAACGGACAGGGTGGCCATCGCCGCCGATGAACGGATCGCTTCGTTAAAAGCCCGCGTAACCGCGCCCCGCCCGGGGCATGCCGATTTGGCGGGAGTTCAAAAATACCGTCAAACGGATATCCGGAATATTTTGGAGCGGGCCAGCGCCCGGGAGACCGCCGCCCGGGTGGCGGTGGGCGCGTTAGCCCGGCGCTTACTGGCCGAATTTGGGATAACTGTCTTTAGCGGCGTATTGCGGATAGGGACTGCGGCCGTTGCCAACCTGCCGGGTGATTTGGGACGCTATCGTCAACAAGTGGCGGAGTCGCCGGTTGCCGCGCCGGACCCGGTTGCGTCCCGGCAAATGATGGCGGCGATTGACGCCGCGAAACAAGCGGGCGACTCGCTGGGTGGTGAGATCGAAATCATCGCCCAAGGCGTTCCGGTTGGTTTAGGTAGTCATGTCCATTGGGACCGGCGTTTGGACGCCCGGTTGGCCGGAGCGCTGATGAGTATCCCGGCCATGAAAGCCGTCGGGATCGGTTTGGGTTTTGAAGTGGCGCAACGTGGCGGTTCCGCGGTTCACGATGAGATATTTTATCAACCGGAACGTGGTTACTACCGTGAGACCAACCATGCCGGCGGTATTGAAGGCGGAATCAGCAACGGCGAGTTGATCCGGTTACGGATCGCGATGAAACCAATTCCCACGCTGTATCGTCCGCTCCGGACCGTGGATCTCGATACGAAACAACCGGTTGCGGCGAGTGTGGAACGGTCCGATACTTGCGCGGTACCGGCAGCGGCCGTCGTGGCTGAAGCAATGGTAGGCTGGGTGTTGGCCGAGGCCTTGGTGGAGAAATTTGGCGGGGATCATCTTCAAGCGATGCAGGGTCATTTTCAGGAGTATTTGCGGGAATTGGGTGCAAGGGATTGAATATTGTGTTGATCGGACTGATGGGAACCGGCAAAACCTTTTTGGGAAACCAACTGGCGGCGCGACTGGGTTATCGGTTTGTTGATACCGACGCAGCAATTGAGCAGCGGCAACAACGCAGTATCCCGGCGATTTTTGCCGCGGCGGGCGAACCGTTTTTTCGGCGGTTAGAGCAGGAAGTGACCGAGGAATTGGTGCAATCAGATCGCCAAGTGATTGCCACGGGCGGCGGTTTGGTTACCAACCCGGTGAATCTGGCGCTGTTAAAACAGAACGGTTTTTTGGTTACGTTAACTGCGCCGCCGGAGGTCATTTACGAGCGGGTGAAAATGGATATCAATCGTCCGCTGTTGAAAGTGGCCGATCCGTTGACCAAAATCAGCGAACTGCTTCGGGAGCGGGATGTTTTTTACCGGCAAGCGGATTTGATCGTCAATACCGCAGTGGGAAACGCCGGTCAATTGGTCGAACGGGTGATGGGAGAACTAAAGCAGCGAGGTTTCATGGAATGAATCAAGTCATTGTTGATTTGGGTACCAGAAGTTATCCGATTCGGATCGGAACCGGATTATTGGCGCAGACCGGAGCGTTCCTGCGTGAACAGGGCCTTACCGGCAGGGTTGTAGTGATCACCAATCCCACGGTCGCGCAATGGTACGTTAGTCCGGTTGCGCAAGCGTTGCGGGAAGCAGGTTACGACCCGCAGGTTTTGGAATTGCCTGACGGCGAAAGTTATAAATCGCTCCGGGAAGCGGAACGGGTCTACGATTTTTTGGTGGACGGCAAATACGATCGCAAAACGGTTTTGATCGCGTTGGGCGGCGGTGTCATTGGCGATCTGACGGGATTTGTCGCTGCCACATATATGCGTGGGGTGCGGTTTGTCCAGATCCCAACCACGTTGTTGGCGCAGGTTGATTCGAGTGTGGGCGGGAAAGTCGCGGTCAATCACTCCAAGGGGAAAAATCTGATCGGTGCCTTTTACCAGCCGCAGTTGGTCATTACCGATGTTGCAACGTTGGATACGTTGCCCGATGCCGAATTTAGTTCGGGAATGGCCGAAGTGATCAAACACGGCATCATCCTTGATCCGGAGTACTACCGATTGGTGATGGACCAGTTACCGGCGCTTTGCCGCCGCGAGCATCAGAGTCTGGCTGAGGTGGTCGCCGGTTCCTGTCGGATCAAGGCGGCAGTGGTCAAAGCCGATGAAACCGAAGCCAATCTTCGGGCGATCTTAAATTTCGGCCACACCATCGGGCACGCCTTGGAAAGCGTGACGCACTTTACCCACTATAAGCACGGCGAAGGGGTTGCTTTGGGCATGTTGGCCGCGACGCGAATTGCGGACCGGATCGGGTTATTTCCCGACGCCGCGAACTTAGAGGCGGATTTGGCGCGGTTTGGCGCGGCTTTATCTTTGCCGACGACCATCCCGCAGTTGAACGTGGCGGAGCTTTTTGACGCCATTTATCTTGATAAAAAAGTCGAATTGGGCGCCATCCGTTGGGTGCTGCCGGAAGCGATCGGGAAAGCAACCATCACCACCGATGTGCCCAAAGCGGTTGTGGTAGATATTTTGCAGCGCATGGGGGGAAGCTAAATGCAGAAGGTGTTGGTCTTGCACGGCCCCAATCTCAATTGGCTGGGTAAGCGGGAACCGGCGGTTTACGGTTCGCAGACGTTGGCCGATCTCAACCGGATTTTGCTTGACGATGCCCGGGAACTCCAAATGGAGCTCCGGATCTATCAGAGCAATTCGGAAGGTCAAATCATCGACCGTATTCAGGACGAAGCGGCTTGGGCGGAAGCGATTTTAATCAATCCCGGCGCCTATACCCATTACAGTTACGCGTTGCGCGACGCTTTGGCCGGAGTTGGTTTGCCTGTGATTGAGGTTCATTTAAGCAATATCTACGCGCGGGAAGCGTTTCGGCAGCATTCGGTGATTGCCCCGATTGCCCGCGGCCAGATCGCCGGATTGGGTTTTGAAAGTTATCGGTTGGGATTAAAGGCAATTCGCAATCTGTAAATTGGAGAGCATCGTTGCCTTTTATTGTATTTTTTTTAGGTATCATAAAGAAAAGAGGTCCAAGATTCATGAGTCGGTTAGCGAAAATTCGTTCGTCCATTGCGGAGTTGCCGGTTGACGGATTGTTGGTTGTCAACCCGCAGAATATGCGCTATTTAACCGGGTTTTCCGGAGGTGAAGGCGCGGTTTTGGTGGGCAAGAGTGTTGCGGCGGTGATTACTGATTTCCGTTATTGGGAACAGGTCGCTTTGGAAGTCACCGAGTTTGAATTGGTAAAACAAGGCCCCAAACTTTGGGCCAGCGTTATTCAGGCGGTCCGGGAAGCCGGCTACAAACGGCTCGGTTTTGAGTCGCAGGCGCTTTCGTTTGCCGATTATCAAGGATTGAGTGAAGGGTTGTCCGATTGCGAGTTGGTGCCGCTCGCCGGGGTGGTGGAGTCGTTGCGGCAGTCCAAAGACGAAACGGAGATTGCCATCTTGACCCAAGCCGAAGCGATTACCAGTAAAGCGGTGGCCAAACTGCTGCAGTGGATCAAGCCGGGAATGCAAGAACGGGAGGTTGCCCTGGAACTGGACCACCTGATTCGTTTGGAAGGCGCCGAAAGCACCTCCTTTGCCACGATCATCGTCTCCGGCTGGCGGGCGGCCTTACCGCATGGCGCGCCTTCGGAAAAGAAGATCGAACCGGGAGAGCTGCTGACCATTGATTGCGGCGCGTTGTATCAGGGCTATTGCGCCGATATGACCCGGACCGTAGTGGTGGGGAAAGCCAGTGAGGAACAGCAGCGGGTCTATCAGATTGTTCTTCAAGCTCAGGAAGCCGCTTTGAATTATCTGAAAGCGGGGTTGCCCGGTCAAGCCGTTGATAAAGTGGCTCGCGATCTCATTCGCGACCATGGTTATGGCGACAATTTCGGCCATGGGTTGGGCCACAGCGTCGGTTTGAATATTCATGAAAATCCCCGCCTGTCCATGACCGAACAGCAGAATATTCCGGTGGGAGCGGCGGTTACGGTAGAACCCGGAATTTATCTGCCCAATTGGGGCGGGATCCGCATTGAGGATCTGGTGATTGTCACGGAGACCGGGATCCGCAATCTGACCCATTCACCCAAACAGGAATTGTTGGAGCTGTAAACCGCAAATTTGGTGGGATCCGGGACTTTGAGAAACTTCTCGACAAATTCCGCGGGTTTATGGTAGAATATTGGCGGACTGGTTTTATTCGAACAATTGCCGTTCAACATCGGCTTAAGGAGGATACATAGGAATGATTTCGGTAACAGACTTTAAAACCGGCTTGACCGTTGAAATCGATGGTGATTTATATACTGTCGTGGATTTCATGCACGTTAAACCGGGCAAAGGCGCAGCGTTCGTTCGTTCAAAGCTTAAAAATATCCGTACCGGCTATTCGGTTGAACGGACCTTCAACTCCAACGAAAAAGTAGAGCAAGCCCGGATTGATTTCAAAGAGATGCAGTTTTTATATAAGAGCGAAGACGATTACACCTTTATGGACATGGAAACCTATGATCAATTGACCATCAACAGTTCCAAGATGTTTGACGCTCCCAAATACTTAAAGGAAAACATGATTGTCGAGATCCAAATGTATGGCCACGAGATTTTGGGTGTGCAATTGCCGAACACAGTCGAACTTGAGGTGGTCGAGACCGATCCCAACTTCAAAGGTGATACCGCTACCGGCGGAACCAAACCGGCAACTTTGGAGACCGGCGCTGTTGTCAACGTACCGTTTTTTGTGACGATCGGGGATGTCCTGCAGATCGACACCCGGACCAACCAGTACTTGAAACGGGCCAACAAATAAGAACGTACTTCCATAGCTGGTCAGCAAAATCCGGTTTTCATCCTGCGGGGTGGAGAGCGGATTTTTTTGTGTTGATTTACAAGCGATATGTGAGAAACAAAAAACGAGAGGTGTTGCTAAAATGAATACGGTTCGCACCCGTTTTGCCCCGAGTCCCACCGGCTATATGCATATCGGTAATTTGCGCACGGCCATCTATGAGTATCTGGTGGCCCGGACCCAACAGGGCAGGTTTATCTTGCGGATCGAAGACACCGACCAGGCGCGGTTGGTGGCAGGCGCGGTCGCGACGATCTATAAAACTTTGGCGCTGGTTGGCTTGGACTACGATGAGGGGCCGGATTGCGGTGGCCCCTATGGCCCGTATTTGCAAAGCGAACGGAAACCGCTTTACAAAAAGTACGCTGAAAAACTGGTCGAACAAGGGGGCGCCTTTTATTGCTTCTGTTCGAAGTCGCGGTTGGAAACGTTGCGGCAGGAGGCGGAAGCCAACGGCCAAGTCTTTCAATACGACGGGTGCTGTAAACGGCTGACTGCGACGGAGATCAAGCAACGATTGGCCAAAGGCGATTCCTATGTCATCCGTCAGCGCATTCCGCAGACCGGTCAAACGAGTTTTGCTGATTTGGTTTACGGTGAGATTACGGTCGATAACGCCCAACTGGACGAAGGGGTGTTGCTGAAATCCGACGGAATGCCGACTTATAATTTCGCCAATGTGATTGATGACCATTTGATGGAGATTACCCACGTGGTGCGCGGCGCGGAGTATTTATCCTCGACCCCGAAGTATAACCTGGTGTATCAGGCGTTTGGCTGGGAGATTCCTTCTTATATTCATCTGCCGTCGATCATGAAATCTCCCACCAAGAAATTGAGTAAACGCGAGGGAGACGCTTCGTTTGCGGATTTTCTACAGCAAGGGTATTTAGCGGAGGCGATCGTCAATTATATCGTCTTGTTGGGCTGGAACCCGGGCACAACCGAGGAATTTTTCACTTTGGACGATTTAAAGCGGCGGTTCACCCTCGCAGGTTTGAGTAAGACGCCGGCGGTTTTCGATCTCAAGAAACTCCGTTGGATGAATGGCGAATATCTACGACGGCTGAGTTTGGCGGATTTTCATCAATACGCTGTACCGTATTATGACCAACTTCAACGGCCAGGATTGGATCCGCTCAAAGTAAGCCGGCTATTGCACCAGCGAACCGCGGTGTTGGGAGAAATTCCGGAGCAAATCGCTTTTCTGACGGAGCTACCCGAATATCGGGTTGATTTATACTGCAACCAAAAAATGAAAACCGATTATGGAACCGCACTTGCCCATCTCCAAGCAGCGCAGGATTGTCTCGTCACTTTGGAATCTTGGGAATATCAGCCGCTCCACGTTGGGTTGATCAATTTGGCGGGGCAACTCGGCGTCAAAAACGGTCAGTTGTTATGGCCGCTGCGCATCGCCGTCTCTGGACGGGAGGTCACCCCCGGCGGCGCCATTGAGCTGATTGACGTATTGGGCAAGCCGGAGACGTTGCGGCGCATTGCGATGGGGATGGAAAATCTCCGTCAAGTCCGGTAACAACCGATTTGCATTCCCTCGAATTAACCGGTGATATTCTAGCAATACTATGGCTGAAGGGAGAGTGGCGCAATGCGAGATTTGAAAGAAAGAGCCGCTTATTTACGAGGCTTGATTGAAGGTTCCGAGCTACCGAAAGACGACAAAACCCGGCTTGTCTGGGATGGCCTGATGGACTTCTGTGACGGGGTTGCCGAAGATCTCAATGAGATGGAGGATTCACAGGAGGAATTTGCCGAGTACATTGAGGCGATTGATGAAGACTTGGGAACCTTGGAGAAATATTTTTACAACTCCGAAGGAGAGGACGAAAGCGAAGAATTAGGGTTGAATTCGGCGCATAGTGCTTATGAGGACGATGATGAAACCGTCATGGAGTTGACCTGTCCCAATTGTAAGCAAGATCTTTATTTCGAGGATGAGCCGGGCGATTACGAAGTGGTCTGTCCGGACTGCGGCGATGTCGTCTGGCAGCATTTTACGGCGGAGCATAGCCCGGATAGCCACCCTAGTCTCAGTTAACCACCTTGGGTTTCCGAAGCTTGGCGCGACAGATATAGCTTGTCATAAAATCGGGCTCGTCTCAATATGAATAGATACATGAGACGGGCTCGATTTTATTGCCTGACGACTTAAACCTAGCGAGGAAAACAGAATGGGTGAGCAGACCAAACGGGAACGATCCGACGGAGATTGGCAGGAAGTGGTGCGTTTTTTCCATGCGGATCTCCGTTATTTATTGACTAAAATTCCGGCCGGGGTTCAAAACAAATTGATCGAGATTAGGCTACGGGTCAACCGACCGCTGGAATTGAACTGTGGCAACCAACAATTTTTTCTGGCGGGAAACGGCGGATTAACTGATGATCCCGCTAGAGCGTGGTTGCCGGGGGCGGACGAGATGCGCAAGACCTTAAACGCTTTAACTACCGGATCATTTTATGCCTTGGAGGACGAGATCGCCCAAGGATATCTGGGGTTGCCGGGCGGACATCGGGTGGGATTTACGGGACGGGCAGTTTGTCATGGCGGCAAAGTAAAAACGCTTCAACATATCTCGAGTATCAATTTTCGGATTGCCCGTAATGTTCAGAGCATTGCCCGGCCGATCCTGCCGCTGTTATGGCGGGACGGACGATTTTTGAAGACAATGATCATTTCACCGCCGGCAGCCGGTAAAACCACATTATTGCGGGATTTAATTCGTGAACTCAGTAACGGCGTACCCACAATCCCGATCCCCGGGCAACACCTTGGGGTGGTTGACGAACGGTCGGAACTTGCCGGCAGTTATTTGGGCATTCCCCAATTGGATCTTGGTCCGCGCACCGACATCCTCGACGCCTGTCCCAAAGATGAGGGGGTTTACTTATTGCTGCGTTCGATGAATCCGCAAATTATTGCCACGGATGAGATTGGCCGGGAAAAAGACCAACAGATCATCGCTGATATCATCAACGCCGGGGTGAGTCTGCTCACCACGGCCCACGCCCGGAATTTGACCGAGGCGATGTTGCGGCCGGGGTTGCGCCGGATTTTGGAGAACGGTTCCATTGACCGGCTGGTCATTCTTAGCAATCGTTTGGGGCCGGGTACGATCGAAAGTGTCAAAGCGGGCGCCGCCGGACCGGAATTATTCAAAGCGGGAGGAAACATTGATTAAGATCTTCGGAATGTTGATGGTGATTGCCGCCAGTTCCCTGACGGGGTTGCTGATGGCGGAACGCCTGGCCGAACGCTGTCGGAAACTGCGCCAATGGTTGCAGATTCTGGAGTTGTTGCAGACTGAGATTTATTATCACAACGATCTGCTCCCCGAGGTTTTGGCGCGAATTGCCGTAACCGTTCCGGATCGCAGCTTGGCGGAGCGTCTCGTCCAACTGGCTCAGCGGCTCAGCTTCGGGTCGGAATACAGTGTGGCTGAAGCGTGGACGATTTTAACCGGACAATTGGCCGCAGCCGGAATGGAACCGTCCGATAACCGAATCTTGCAAGAACTCGGGCAATATCTGGGAAGTACCGAACGAACCGATCAAATGCAAAAAATCAAAGCGTGCCAAAATCGGCTGGAGGGAAATTTAGCCCGCGCCGAGCAAGAGTCGGAACGGCGGACCCGGATCTATCGTTATTTGGGGTTTGCCGCGGGCGCGATCATCGTTTTGTGGCTGATCTAAATTGTACGTCAATGCAAGCCATTTCACTGCCTTGAGGAGAAGATGTTATGGATATTTATGTAATCTTGCGCATCGCGGGAATCGGTATACTCGTATCCATCCTCAGTATCATACTCAAACAGACGGACCGGGCCGAACAAGCCCAAATGCTGACTTTGGCCGGGGTCGCCATTGTTTTTGTAATGGTGATTCAGTTATTGCAACGACTGTTCAGCGATGTCCGGGCGGTTTTTGGGTTGTGAGCGGTTTGAGGAAAGCAATATTTTAGGAGTCGCGACGCTAGCTACGCACCGGCGAATTAAGTAAATGAAGCTAGGTGAAGCGACATCAGCCCAAGTCTATTTTTTTAGGCAGGTACGCCCATGAACTTTTATTCAATCCTGGGTTTTGCGTTGATTGTAACCGTCCTGTTGATGCTCTTGCGCAAAGAGCGGCCGGAGTTTGCCACATTGCTTGCGCTCGCCGCCGGCGCCATGATTCTGATCGCGTTGCTGAAGAATATTCAAGAGATTATGATGGTTTTCGAAGGGATGGCCCGCAAAGCGAAGCTGGAAACCGGCCATTTGAAACTGATCGTCAAGATCATCGGGTTGGCGTATCTGGCGGGATTCGGGGCGCAGATCTGCCGGGATACCGGCGAAGGCGGCATGGCCGTGAAAATCGAGTTGGCCGGGAAAGTATTTATCCTGGCGTTGGGGATCCCCATTATGTTACGACTGTTAGATTTGATGTTTCAATTTTTTTAAAAGCGGGACCGATCACCGCGATCAGTTAAACGCGTTGTATTCCGGAAGAACGGGGAGGTGGTTGCCCGGATGCGGAGTCATCGGAAACGGCAAATTTGCGTCTTGGTGACGCTGTTTTTTATCGTAATTCTAGGAACAACGGCAGTTTCCGCTCAGGTGCTCCCGGTGGCGCCACCGGAAGGAAGTATTGATTTTCGGGAGTTGGAGCAGTTTATCAGCGGTCTGGATCGAGACATTCAGCGACTGTTGCCGGGGTTGGACTTCAAATCCTGGCAGGTGACCGGGCCTGATTTGAACTGGGGCAAGGCCGGCAAGGATATTGCCAATTATTTCTTTCGTGAATTGGTCTTCAGTTTGCGCGTGTTCGCCGAATTGATGTTGCTGGCAATGGTGTTGGCGATTTTACAGAACCTGCGCCATGCGTTTGAAAGTGACACCGTCAACCAGCTGGCGTTCGGCTTTTGTTATTTGGCGGTGATGGGCATTGTCTTGACCAGCTTCAGCGTCATCTTTGGAATCGCCCGGGGGGCTTTGCAGGAGATGTCCGGTTTTATGTTGGCCATTATTCCCTTGCTCTGCAGTTTAATGGTGGCCAGCGGCGGAGTGACGACGGCCTCGATTGTCCATCCGGTCTTAATTAGTAGCGTCGAGTTAGTGGGCGGACTGATCAGCAATATTGTTTTCCCCTTGATCTTGTTCGCCGGAATTCTGGGGTTGACCAACTATCTTTTTGAAGGGTTTGAAGTAAAGAAATTGGCGGAGATGTTTCGTAATGTTGCCCTGGGTTTGTTGGGTTTGGCGATGACCATTTTTATCGGCGTGGTGACCATCCGCGGCTTCGCGGGGTCGATCGCCGATACGACCGCGCTGCGTAGTGCTAAATACTTGTCCAATACGTTTCTGCCGGTGGTGGGGGGCGAGATAGCCGATACGATGGAGATGGCCGCCGGCTGTTCGGCGGTGGTCAAAGGCGGTTTAGGCCTCTTTGGATTGGGTCTTTTGGTTTTGATTACGGTATTTCCATTGATCAAGATTTTGGCGGTCGCCATCATCTATCAAGTCACCGGGGCGGTGATGCAACCTTTGGGCAATAACAAATTGGCCGACGCCTTGGGAAATGTCGGGGGGATCTTTATGAATATCTTCGGCGCCGTGGCCGTGGTGGGATTGATGTTTTATATCGCCATTGCAATTTTGATCGGGATGGCCGGAATGCGAGTGGGGTGAGAAATATTGGAGCTTTTAGCCGGTTGGTTGAAAAACATCATTGCCATTCTGATATTCGCAGGCTTTTTAGATATGTTGTTGCCCAATAATGAGTTAAAGGGAGTTACCCGGCTGGTCATGGGGCTCTTGATCTTATTGGTGCTGGCCCAACCGTTACTCTCCCTCTATCAGTTGCCGCGCGAACTGGTTTGGTCTGTACCGAGCTTTGCGGTGGAAGGCGGTCAAACCGACGGTCAAACCGATCAAGTGATTGCCAATGGCTTACGGTTGAAAAAACGCTGGGCGGCACAATTCGCCGCCCGGCAGCAACAGAATGAGCGCCAACGGATCACGGCGGTCTTGCGGTTGATTGAAGGTCTCACCGTGCGGGAAGTCGATGTGCAAATGGAGCAGGGCGAGCGCAAAGCGGTCGTCGTAACCGTGACACACCGGTCGCCGCTTGGCGGGGGCAAAACGGATCAAGCCGCCATTACGGAGAAAGTATCCGCCGCGGTCCAATTGGTCTGCGCGATTCCCGAGGAGCAAGTTAGGGTGGTTTGGAGCGATTGAGGGAGGCGAGAACGATGAATGTGAACCAATGGTTCAATGAGTTAAAAGAGAAACCGACAACGCTTTGGCTGCTTTTGGGAGCGTTGGCTTTTGGGGTGGTCTTATTGATGACCGGCAATGACGCCCCCCGCAAGGCGGAGCTCCAACCGCAGTCCCTGGCTCAGTCCGGTGTCGCTTTAAACGACGAGGAGCGGCTGGAGCGCGAACTCACCCGGACCTTGGAACAGATTGCGGGAGCCGGCAAGATCCGAGTCGATCTGAATTTGAAATCCGAAAACCGCTCAGTATGGGAACGGCAAACCCGGAGCAATAAACGGGTTTCCCAGGATAAAGGATCAGTCCAAACCGAAGAAGACACCAACGACGAGCTGGTATTGGCCAAAAGTAATGACGGTCGGGATACGCCGGTGTTAAAAGAAAAATTAGGGCCGGAGATCCAAGGGGTTATTGTGGTAGCGAGTGGAGCGGCGGATCCGCGAGTGCGGCAAATTCTCACCGATACCTTGACAACCATTCTAAACCTTCCCGCCCACCGGGTGTTGGTGATCGCCGGCCGTTCCACCCAATAAATCAGGATATTGGACGGAAAACTAAAAACGAACGCAGAAACAAAGGAGGAGCGATCATGAGTTTTTTTGTATGCCGAATCCGGGAACAGCGTTGGCGGCTTGGAATATTTATCGGAATATTCGCCGTGCTGTTTTGGGCAGGGTATCGTTATATCGTCCAGCTGAATACGGTCAAAACGCCACCGGTTAACGTCGCGGCGTCGGCGCCGGAGCAACCTCGGAGCAATCCCACGGATTCTTTATTGGATCTCAAGATGGAACGAGACCGGGAACGAAGTCAGGAATTGGAACAGGTGCAACAACTCCTGGATCAAATCGGGCTTTCAGATGACGTCCGTAAACAGGCGGAGCAAGAGTTGTGGCGTTTGACCCAAGCCTCGGCCAAGGAGCATGAATTGGAGAATCTTCTGCAAGCAAGAGGGTTTGCACATTGCTTGGTAACGATCGGCAAAAAGCTGGTCACGGTGGTGGTGGATCAACAACTTCAGCCGCAACAGGCTAGCGCCATCGGGCAGATGGCCGCCGAGGTCAGTAACCTAAACCTCGACCAGATCCAAGTGGTTGAAAAGTAGTTTTGGTGGCTAACGAAGCTCTTTGAGTCGCTCAAAGAGCCTTTTTTGTTACTCAAAGAGATCATTTTGTGGATAACTCATCTCATTTTGTGAATAACTGTTCATTGTCAGCGACTCAATGAGATCATTTTGTGAATAACTCAGCTATTTTTGTTAGTAAAAGAGATCGTTTTGTGAATAAGCGATCATTGTCAGTCACTCCAAGAGAACATTTTGTGACGGAATCGCTCTGCATAATTTAGGAAAATATGGAAATCGAGAAAATGTGGTAAGTCGTGAGAAGTAGCTAAACGAAGCGTTTGGTAACGAAGGGCGGCCAATTTCAAAAAAGGCTGTATACATGGGCCATTAAAAGATAAAAGTAATTAAAAGAAGGAATAATTACCTGACTGGTGAATAAATACCTTATCATCTTTTCCCATTCCCGATAAGGAGGAAACTAATGAATATTAAAGAGATTAAGGAACTGGTGAAGATGTTGGATGGGACCGACATCAGTGAATTTAGTTTTGAAAATGAAGGAATAAAAATTAGCATAAAAAAAGGGACCTCAGTTGCTCCGCAAGTAATCCCGGCGCAGATTCCGATATTACATAACCCGATGCTTAACGCGGTAAACATTCCACTTCCCCAAACCGAAGTTGCCCCGACGGGTCCGGTTGCCGCCGCCGGCGAAGAGAAAGGTGAGGGATTAGGGCCAAATCAGGTCTTGATCGTGGCGCCGATGGTCGGTACTTTTTATCGGGCATCCGGCCCCGATGTCGACCCTTATGTTCAAGTCGGTCAAGTGATTAACGTCGGTCAAGTCGTATGCATTATTGAGGCGATGAAGCTGATGAATGAGATAGAGAGCGAATGGCGCGGCAAGATTGTCGAGATTTTAGTTGAAAACGCCCAACCGGTTGAGTACGGACAACCCCTGATGGTGTTGGAAAAGATCTGACCGAACTCAATTAAACCGGAGGTGTTTAGGGACTGATGTTCAAAAAGATATTAATCGCGAATCGGGGCGAGATCGCGCTCCGAATTATTCGTGCTTGCAAAGAGCTGGGAATCGGAACGGTCGCCATTTATTCCGAAGCGGATCGCGAATCCCTACATGTTCATTATGCCGATGAGGCGTTTTGTGTCGGACCGGCTCCCGGCAATCGCAGTTATCTGAATATTCCCAATATTATCAGCACCGCGACGATCGCCGGCGTCGACGCCATTCATCCCGGATACGGTTTTTTGGCGGAAAACGCCCGTTTTGCGGAGATTTGCGAAACCCATCACATAAAGTTCATTGGCCCTCCGGCTTCGGCCATTGAAAAAATGGGGGATAAAGCCGTTGCCAAACAGACGATGAAAGACGCCGGGGTCCCGGTTATTCCCGGGTCGGACGGCGTGATCGAATCGGAAGAACAGGCAATGGAGATGGCCGCGGCAATTGGCTATCCAATCATTATCAAGGCTTCCGCCGGCGGCGGCGGCCGCGGCATGCGCGAGGTTTGGGATGAAGCGGAGTTATTAAACGCTTTTCGTACCGCGCAATCCGAAGCCGACGCCAATTTCGGCAACGCCGAAGTTTACATGGAAAAGTTAATCCTGGAACCCCGCCACATCGAGGTCCAATTATTACTCGACGAGCATGGCAACGGAATCTATTTGGGAGAGCGTGACTGCTCGGTACAACGCCGTCATCAAAAGGTGATTGAAGAGTCACCCTCACCGGCGGTGAATGCGGAAACGCGCCGGAAGATTGGTGAAGCCGCCTTAAAGGGAGCATTTGCCGTTGGATACACCAACGCGGGGACCGTGGAATTTTTATTGGATAAAAACGGCCAATTCTATTTTATGGAGATGAACACCCGAATCCAAGTCGAACACCCGGTCACGGAGTACGTCACCGGAGTGGATCTGGTGAAACAACAGATCTTAGTGGCGGCCGGGGAAAAGCTCGAATTAACCCAGGATGACATCAAACTCAAGGGACATTCCATCGAATGCCGGGTCAATGCCGAAGATCCCGAAAAAAACTTTATGCCGTCTCCGGGACGGATTACGTTGTATCATATCCCCGGTGGGCCCGGCGTCCGCGTTGATAGCGCCGCCTATCAGGGGTACGCCATCCCGCCCTTTTACGACTCGATGATCGCGAAATTGATTGTCTGGGAAGAGAACCGGGAAGCGGCGATCGCTCGCATGTTGCGCGCATTGGAGGAGTTTGAGATCCAAGGGGTGAAAACCACCATTCCGTTTCACACCATTGTTTTGAATCATCCCGATTTTCAGCGCGGCGAATTTTATACTAATTTTATTCAGACCAAAATTTTTGGCGAGTAAACAGACATATCTGGCGCGAACTTCGATTAAGATGAGATGTCGGGGCGGACGAACGACGCTGTTTTTCATGAATGTCAAGATGGGCGTTCGTCGGCAATCAAAACTAAAAACGTTATAAAGATAAAAGATAAAGGATTAGCGCGATTACACGGGGGGTGGCCTAATGGAACAGGTTGGACGGTATGAGGGTGGTAGTATCCGGATTGCCAATGAAGTCGTTAAGATAATTGCCGGCTTAGCCGCGACTGAAGTCAAAGGGGTCGCCGGAATGAGCGGCGGTGTGGTTGACGGTTTTGCGGAACTTTTAAAGAAAAAGAACCTTGCCAAAGGCGTTAAAGTCGAAGTTGGCGAAAAACAAGCGGCGGTCGATCTGTTTATGATCATCGAGTTTGGCGCCAATGTCCCCGAGACGGCTACTTTGGTGCAGGAGAACGTGAAACGGGCTATTGAGAGTATGACCGGCCTGGAAGTGATTGAAGTGAATGTTCATATCCAAGGAGTGGAGTTTAAACAGGAAGATATCAATGAAACCAAGGTTCTGTAAAAGGAAGGTGTTATCGATCGGATGAAAGTTTGGGAACGTTTAATCAGTCTGTTGGCTGGAATTATTCTAGTCGTCGTGGCAATTTTCCTTTGCCTGCTCGGCTTCGGACAAGCAAAATCCCTGCTGGAAACGCTCGCCCGACTGAATGAAAATTCGATAAATCTCTGGGCGTTAGAGGTTGCGATTATTGCTTTAATTTTGGGGCTTCTTCAATTCGGAATGGCCTTGCGAATGCGTCGCGAAGAAAAAACCGTGATTTATCAGACGCAATTCGGGGAGATCCGGATAACCGTATCGGCGATTGAGAACTTAGCCCTACGGGCCTGTAAAAAGGTGAAAGGAGTCCGGGACGCCCATGTGGGAGTTCGCGCCGACAAGTTGACCGGATTGGATGTTTATATTGAGGTCACCGTCAGTCCGGATATGGCGATCCCGCAAGTGAAAGCGGAGATTGAGACCAAAGTAAGCGATTATATCTATGAAACGGTTGGGATGCGCGTCAATTCTGTCAAAGTACTGATCACAAAAATAGCAGCGGAGACCCGGACTCGGGTTGAGTAGAAAGGAGTCCGTCGGGTGAATGAATTTCTAAGGGAAAACCTTTCCAAACTCATTGAATTTAAAGGACGGATCTTTGGAAGTTCCATTGGACTGATTGCCGGGTTGCTTTGGGCTTTTTTAGGCTTTAAGAGGGCTTTGGCTTTTGTGTTTTGTCTCTTTTTGGGATACTTTCTGGGCAAGCGGATTGACCAGCGAGGTTCCTTGCGGGAGATTTTGAGTAGAGTAATTCCACCCAACGATTGAAAGGTGATTGAATGAGCCGGCATGTTGCCAGAGAATTAGCGTTTACAGTTTTATTTCAGGTAGATATGGGAAAAAATCCTTGGCAGGAAGCCCTGCTGCGAACCCTTGAGGAAAACCCGCTACCGGAGACCTCCCAAAAATTCTTTGAATCATTGGTTAAAGGGACGGTCACAAATTTAGCAGCGATTGACGCTGAGATTGTAAAGTACGCCCAGGATTGGAAATTGGACCGGATGGCCAATACCGACCGGAATATTTTACGGATCGCAATTTATGAATTGAAGTTTGCCACCGATATCCCGGTCAGCGTGACAGTAAATGAAGCGGTTGAGTTGGCCAAACGATACGGTGATCCCGAGTCCGGTAAATTTGTCAACGGACTGTTGGGTAATGTCGCCCGGAACCTGACCGGAGTCGACAAACCGCAGGCATTATCCAAAGAAGCCGTGGAAGAACCTATAGCCGAGCCAATGCCGGCCTCCCTATTATCAAACGAAGAGAGTGATCATTGAGGGCTTCCCCTCTTTTTTTATGCAAACGAAACTGATTTTGGCATTGGATACCAGTTGTTACACGACATCGCTTTCGTTAATCGATACTTCGGGGCAGATCGTGGCGGATCAGCGGATTGTTTTGCGGGTCAAAGAAGGGGAACGCGGTCTGCGCCAATCGGACGCGGTGTTTCAACACATCCAGAACCTGCCGCAATTGTTGGCCGCACCATTACCGGTGGCGGAGTTCGCCGCGGTGACAGTCTCGACCCGCCCTCGTCCGGTTGCGGATGCTTATTTGCCGGTGTTCCGGGTCGGCGCTTCGTATGGCGCGACGTTTGCCAAACTCATCGGAATTCCCGTTTATGAGGTATCCCATCAAGAAGGCCATATCAGGGCCGGTTTATATG
Organism: Bacillota bacterium; assembly: GCA_023417475.1. Taxonomy (GTDB): domain Bacteria; phylum Bacillota; class UBA4882; order UBA8346; family UBA8346; genus JAEYPR01. The sequence continues at coordinate 61,318 of JAEZFP010000059.1, forward strand.
GAGTCGCCGGATGGGATGAACCGTTTTTGGCCTGGCACATCTCGGGCGGTACCACCGAACTCTTAACGGTTACCCCAAATTGTGCCGGGTATACCATTGAAAAAATCGGGGGATCCTCCGACTTGCAGGTGGGACAGTTTGTCGATCGGGTCGGGGTGGCCTTGGGAGCCGGCTTTCCCGCAGGTATGGCGTTGGAACAGATAGCTGCCGAGGCGTCAACCCCGGAACCGCTCCCGATCGTGACACACGACCTAAACATCAGCTTTTCCGGACCGGAGAGCGCCGCGGCGCGGTTGTTGCATTCCGGTCAATACCACCGCGGCGCTTTGGCTTTCGGTGTGTTTCACTGTATCGCGCGGAGTATCGCGAAAGTGACGGAACGGGCGGTTGCGATCCATAAGCTAAACCGGGTGTTGTTAGTTGGCGGAGTGGCTTCCAATCAAATTATCCGGAATGAGCTGACTACCGCAGGAACGCGGGCCGGCATCGACTATCACTTTGGAGCCAGACAGCTTTCCAGCGACAATGCCGTCGGGGTTGGATTATTAGGTTATGATTATTATGTAGCGAATTGAACGAAAGGAACCGACAATGGAAGGCAAATTTTTAATTATTGATACTTATAGTCTTGCGAACCGGGCGTTTTTCGCCTTACCGCCTTTGACGACGAGTCAAGGGCAGCCGACGAACGCGGTGTACGGTATGATCATGATGTTGCTGCGGTTGTTGGAAGAGGCCAAGCCGGACTATTTTTTAGCAGCCTCCGACGCCGGGGCGCCGACCTTTCGCCATCAGGAATACGCTGCTTACAAAGGGCAACGCTTGAAGATGGAAGATTCGTTGCGGACGCAGATTCCGTTGATCAAGGAACTGTTTGGTCGGCTACGGATTCCAGTCTATGAAAAACCCGGGTTTGAGGCTGATGATATTATCGGAACATTTGCCAGACAAGCTGCGGCCGCCGGATTGAAAGTGGAAATTATCACCGGAGACCGGGATGCGTTTCAGTTAGTCGAGCCCAAGGTTACGGTCTGTTATACCAAACGCGGGATTACCGATGTGGAGCGGGTTGACGAGGCTTATTTGCAACACCGATACGGCTTGCGCCCCGCACAGTTGATCGATTTGAAGGGTTTAATGGGAGACTCTTCCGACAATATCCCCGGTATCCCGGGGTTTGGTGAGAAGACCGCCCTCAAATATATTCATGAGTTTCATTCAATAGAGCAAATTTATGAGAATCTGGAGCAGATTGCCCGGGAACGCGACCGCCAACTGCTGTTGACTCACCAGGATCAAGCCCGGTTAAGCCGGAAATTGGCGACGATTGTCACTGATATGGAATTGGACCTCTCGCTGAACGATTGCCGTTTTACGGGATATCCGAAGCAAGACTTGATTGATTTTTGCCAAACGTTTGAATTCCGGAGTTTGGTGAAGAAACTGGCCGGCGAAGCAGTGGCTGAAGCGATTCCGGACGTGAAAAAGCAGTTGTCGTTCACCATCGAAACCCTTAGCCCTACACAATTGGAAGCCGTCGTGGCCGAGATCACACAGAATAAAACGTTGATTCTCCAATTTTTAACCGCCACGGTCAACTGGACCGATACCCGTTGGCTCGGAATTGGTATCGGAGTTGGCGCCGGCAACTACTTTTTTCCCTTGACTCCGGACCAACCGTTGCCGGAACCGTTGCAAGAGGTGCTCGCCGACCCGGAAATCGCCAAAGTGGGCTACGATCTGAAAAAGCAACTGCTGATCGCCGGATTCCAGCAGATCGAGTTGGCCGGGGAGCTTGACGATATTTTAATCCAAGGGTATTTGGTTAACGCCGGGATTGGCAATATCGAACTGGAGAACCTCTCCGAAACCTATCTCCAGTATGCGTTCGCCGGTTGGCAAAATGAACGGGGCACCAAATTTTCAGTCCTGAATTTGCCGGAGCAGCTTCCTGAAGACGTCCTGGCGAAGATCGTCGGGCCGCGGCTTGAGGCGATTCGGCAGTTGCATTTGAAGCTGCCCGCGCTTCTGCGGGAGATGGGCTTGGAATCACTCTACCGTGAGGTCGAGCAGCCGTTGATCCGCACGTTGTATGCAATGGAGCGGGCGGGGATTGGGGTCGACCCCCAACCGTTGCGGATATTCGGCGATGCGTTGCGAGCCAGACAACACCAGCTGGAAGGGGAAATATTCCAACTGGTCGGCGAAGAGTTCAATATCGGTTCCCCGAAACAATTAGGGATCATCCTTTATGAGAAACTCGGACTGAAACCGCCCAAAAAGACTAAAACCGGTTACTCAACCGATGCGGAAGCTTTGGAAAGCCTGGCCGAAGCGCATCCCGTGATTCCGTTGGTTCTGGAGTACCGGCAAAATATTAAATTGCAGTCAACCTATATCGATTCCTTAATTGCGTTGATCAATCACAAAACCGGACGGGTGCATACCACTTTCAACCAAGCCGTAACCACCACCGGTCGTTTGAGCAGTACTGATCCCAATCTTCAAAATATTCCGATCCGTTCCGAGGACGGTCGGATGATTCGCCGGGCTTTTATGCCACAACCGGGGTCAATCCTGTTGGCCGCTGATTATTCGCAGATTGAATTGCGGGTGATGGCTCATTTTTCCCAAGACGAGGCGTTTATGGAAGCGTTTTTGAAAGGGGAAGATATTCATAAATTTACCGCAGCGGCGGTTCACAACGTCCCGTTGGGGGAAGTCACGAAAATCATGCGGGATCAAGCCAAAGCCGTCAACTTTGGGATTATCTATGGAATCAGCGGGTTCGGTTTGGCCAAAAATATCGGTGTGAGCCGTAAAGAGGCGGACGCGTTTATCGCTTCCTATTTTCAACAATACCCGGGTGTGAAAAAATACGTGGCAGAACTGATCGAAACTGCCCATCAGGCTGGGGAAGCCAAAACTATACTCGGCCGGGTGCGCAAACTCCCGGATCTGAAATCGCGTAATTTTACGTTGCGCTCGTTTGCCGAACGGATGGCCAGAAACACACCAATCCAAGGGACGGCGGCCGATATCATCAAGTTGGCGATGGTCCGGATTGAACAACGGCTTCAGGGCCGGCCGGAATTGGGCCAGATGCTTCTACAAGTCCACGACGAATTGGTCTTTGAAGTTCCGGAACAGCAATGGCGGGAACTGGCCCGATTGGTTAAGGAAGAGATGGAGCAGGTGGTTGAGCTAACCGTACCGTTAATCGTCGATGTGAAGACCGGTTCCAACTGGGGAGAGATGGTCCCGGTAAAAATGGAGGACTAAACCATGCCGGAATTACCCGAAGTAGAAACAATTCGCTTGACCTTAGCCCCCAAGCTGATCGGTCGGACAATCCAAGCCGGAACCGTCAGCCATGCCAAACTGGTTCAAAATATGCCGGAAACGCAACTCTTAACGGAGCTTCGCGGCAAGGAAATTACCGACCTCAAACGACGCGGGAAATACTTGTTAATCAAATTCACCGATGGCTGGACCTTGACGATTCATCTCCGGATGACCGGTCAATTGATCGTGGTCCCGGTCACTGAACCGGTTGCCGACGCCACCTATTTCCGATTGAGCTTTGATAATCAAACCGAACTTCGCTTTCGGGATCAACGGAAATTTGGCCGAGTGGCGTTGTTCCCTCAAGGGCAGCTTTCGTCGGGGATTGAAAATTTAGGACCCGAGCCGTTGGACCCGCAATTTACAATCGCCGTGTTGACCAAGCAACTCTCCGGTCGCAAGTTGGCCATCAAGAAAGCCTTGCTTGACCAGACCGTGATTGCGGGAATCGGCAACATCTATGCCGATGAAGCTCTGTTTGTGTCCGGAATTCATCCGGCGCGTCTGGTAGAGTCGTTCACCGATCCGGAGCTTGCCGCATTATTTGCCGCCATCCAACAAGTATTGCGCGAAGGAATCGAATATCGCGGTACGACCAAGCGGGATTATCGAACTGGCGACGGCGCGACGGGGGAGTACCAGAACCAACTCCGCGTTTACGGTCGGAAAGGATTACCTTGTCCAAAGTGTGGCGCTCCGGTTTTGAAAATGATCTTCGCGGGGCGGGGAACTCATTTCTGCCCGTTATGTCAAAGTTGAAATAGGAGTCATCCATGATTACCATCGGCTTGACCGGGGGCATCGCCACCGGAAAATCAACCGTCAGCAAACTCTTGAGAGAACAAGGAATACCGGTGCTCAGCGCCGACGAATTGGCGCATCAGGCAATCGCGCCAGGCGCCGACGGTTTTCACCAAGTAGTGTCCCATTTTGGCGCGAGGGTTTTGAATCCTGCCGGCGCCATCGACCGGAAAGTCTTGGGGGAGATTGTTTTTGATGATCCTGAGTCAAGACGCTCCTTGGAACAGATTATTCACCCCCGGGTGATTGCCGCCATTGAAGTGAAACAACAAGTTGCTGCTGCGACCGGAGTTAACATTTTCGTGGTCGAGGTTCCCCTTTTGTTTGAAGTAGGTTTGACCGGCCTTTTTGATCGGATTTGGGTGGTCAGCATGAAACCGGAATTGCAAAAGCAACGCCTAATGGAGCGTAGTCAGTTAACCGCGGCCGAAGCGGAGCAGCGAATCGCCGCTCAACTACCGTTAAGTGTTAAAGAAGGAAAAGCCGACTTGGTAATATATAATAATAAAGGATTTTCGGAATTGCAGCGCGAAGTAATAGAGGCATTGAAGACATTGGAGTGATTGCTGAGTGGGTAAGCTCCGGATCTTGCTGATCGCAGCTTTCATTTTTTTAATATTTTACCATAAACCGATTTTACGTATGTATTTTATCCTTGATCACCAACAAGAGATCGTCAACTATAGCCAGCAAAGCAAGCTCAACCCGGCGCTAATCAGCGCGACGGTATTCGCGGAAAGCGGTTTCAATCCGGTCGCCCAGTCCCATAAAGGAGCGATTGGACTGATGCAGGTGATGCCGACAACCGGCCAATGGGTTGCGGGGCAGCTAATGTGGAAGAATTATCGGGTGGACGATCTTCAGGATCCGGATAAAAATTTACAGATCGGTATCTGGTATTTGGCTTACCTTAAACGTAGTTTTAACCAGAACGACTATCTGGCATTGGCATCCTACAATGCGGGTTCCCGTTATGTATTGGAATGGCTGGAACAAGGAATCTGGAATGGCGATATGGTAAAAGTCGAACAAATTCCCTTTCCGGAGACGAAAAATTACGTACTGAAAGTTTTATTCTTAAAAAAGGTTTATCAGTATTTATATCCGGAATTGTGTTCGTAGCCGGAGAGCTAACTGGGGAGCGGGTTTGGTTGAATGTCGGTAATTCAACAACCGAACCTTTTTTTATATCGCCAAATAATGATGGAGGCACGGATGAGTAAGATTGGGGTTATTTCTTTAGGGTGTTCCAAAAATTTAGTCGACACGGAGATAATGTTAGGCCAACTGATCGGAGCGGGATGGGAATTAACGGATGATCTGACTCGGTCCGATCTGATACTGATCAATACTTGTGGCTTTATCGGCCCCGCTAAAGAAGAATCGATCCAAAATATCTGTGAAGCGATTCAATATAAACAACCCGGTAAAGGAGTCTGCACAAAATTAGTGGTCACCGGTTGTTTGGTCCAGCGGTATGCGAAAGATTTGGCCAAAGAACTTCCTGAGGTCGATCTCTGGATCGGCTTGGGAGAGATCGGGGAATTGATGGACTGGGTTGGGGCGGAATCGGATTTGCGTCATGCGCCCGATGTAAACAAGCAACCTTTCCTGAATGATCAAAACCTCAACCGGTTTCAGGTGACCGTCCCCCATTTGGCCTATGTAAAAATCGCGGAGGGATGTAATCATTGCTGTTCTTATTGCGCGATACCTTTGATTAAAGGTCGCTTCCGCAGTCGCTCCCGAGAAGCAGTGGTGCAAGAAGTTGCCGCGCTGGTCCAAAAAGGGGTGCGCGAGATTAATTTGATTGCGCAAGATATCACCATGTATGGGAAGGATTTAGAACTCCGCACCGATCTGGTTCAACTGCTGAAATCCATTATTGAAGTGGCCGGACCGACCTGGATTAGGCTACTGTATGCCTATCCCTCGGGAATTAGCGACGAGTTGCTGCAGTTGATGAAGGAGCAACCAAGCATTTGCAAGTATCTTGATTTGCCGATTCAACATATTGAACCGCGGATTCTCAAGCTGATGAACCGGCATGATACTCCGGAACTGATCCGGGAACGGTTGGGGAGGATTCGGGAGGCGATCCCGGAAATCGTTTTGCGGACAACCCTGATTGTCGGTTTTCCGACCGAAACCACAGCGGATTTTGGTGTATTACGGGATTTTGTCGCCGAGGGTTTGTTTCAACATTTGGGAGTTTTTGCATATAGTCGGGAAGAAGATACGGCAGCATACAATTTGAAACCGCAGCTCAGTCAAGAAGTAAAGGAATCGCGGCGTCGCACGCTAATGGAGATCCAACAGCAAGTAGCGGGGCGTTTTTTAGCGACGCAAGTCGGGCAGGAACCCTTGATGTTGGTAGATAAAGCGCAGGGAGATGTGGCGATTGGACGTACTCAGGGGCTTGCCCCGGAAGTCGACGGCATTGTCCGGGTCACCGGATACGCTGGTCCGACCGGTCGGCTGATTCGGGTTCGGATTACCGGACATGAACAATATAACATGTTTGCAAAATATTTAAATGAAGGTTAAGAGGATTTTAGGGCAGGATGACGAATTGAATGCTAAAAGTGGAGGAATTACGTCCAATGAGTCTTGCCAACTGGATTACCGCATCACGTATTATTCTCGCTCCGATCTGTGTCGGTATTTTGTTCTGGGATATTCCGGGACGGGATCTTCTTGCTGCCGGTATTTTTATCTTAGCCGGACTGACCGACGGGCTTGACGGATACGCGGCCCGAATCCGTAAAGAAGTCACGCCGTTTGGGAAATCGTTTGATCCATTTGCCGATAAGGTACTGATCATCTTGACCATAGTGGTGCTGGCAAACTTGGGACGGGTTCCGTGGCTGGCCGTCTGGATTATAATCCTCCGGGAAGTAATGATCACCGTGTTGCGCCATTTTGCCGGCAAAAAGGGGTTGGCGGTCGCGGCAAGTCCTTGGGGGAAACTGAAGACTTTCATTCAAATTGTCGCAATCGCCGCAATTATGTTGCGCCTTCACCCATTTGATAAAGCGATTTTATGGATAGCCGTAGTTTTAACAATCTGGTCGGGTTTGGATTATTTATGGTGCTGGAGAAGCGCCTTTCGAAATGGCAATGAAAAAACCGCTTAACTTAATGCGGTTTTTTTATCAATTCATGTAAGGCTTGAATTAGCACAGCTACTTCGGGAAGTTCGTTATAGCAACCGAAACTGACCCGGACCATTCCGGGGATTGCTTGGGAGTTGTGAGAGTTAATCGCGTTTTGAGCCTGCAAAACGGTGTTGGAATCGAGTTTTAGAAGTTTTTGGACATAACCCCGCGCGCAAAAACAACCGCTGCGTACCCCAATTCCCCACTCTTCACTCAGATAATCGGCGACTACTTGATGATGATATCCCATTAAATTGAAACTAATTACGCCAACCCGGTCGGTAATTTCGGGGTTATAGAGGATAACTTCCGGAATTGCCCGCAAAGCTTCGATGGTTTGGCGAATCAATTGATTTTCATGTTCGATCAGTTGCGGCCAACCGATCGACTGAATTACTTTGATCGCTTCGGCCAACGCGACTGCGCCTAAAACATTCGGGGAACCCGCCTCCTCAACTTCGGGGGGCTCCGACCAAATAATCCCCGCCGGGCCAATTCCCTTAACTGTTCCACCCCCAACTTCACTGGGAGGGGGATGGGTGAAGAGGGAACGCGGTCCAATCAAAACCCCCGATCCAAACGGCGCGTAAATTTTATGACCGGAAAAAGCTAAAAAATCGATATGACGCGGGTCCGATTCCTGGTACATCGTAACCGGTCGATGCGGCACTAGTTGGGCACCATCCACTAAAATCTTAGCGCCCGCAGCATGGGCCATCTCGGCCAAGGTATAGATTGGCGGGAGATAGCCTGTAACATTGGATGCGCCGGTTACCGCCAGCAATTTGACCCGACCGGCGTTATTTCGTAAAAAATCTTCCGTTTTAGCCAGATCAAGACGGTATTCGTCAAGATTCAAACAACGGCTGGGAAATTGGGCCCAGGGCAATTCATTGGAATGGTGCTCCAAGTGCGTATAGACAACAATTTCTCCAGGTAAAAACCGCAAATAATGGCGGAGTTTGTTCAATGAATCCGTGGTGTTGCGGGTGAAAATAACAATATCTTGTTCCGGATCAGCCGCTACAAAGTTGGCAACTACCGTCCTGGCGTTTTCATAAAGACGGGTGGAGTATTTGGATTTATAACCGGAACCGCGATGAACGCTTGAATACCATAACGCCGTTTCGTTCAGCGCATGCAGGACTTGTTGAAAAGGGGGCGTGCTCGCCGCATTATCAAAATTGATATAGCGACGGGGCCCTTTGACAGTCGGGACCAGTTGGTTATTTCCGACAATTCGATCAGTTTCGTTAAACAAATGACGCACCTCTCTCTCAGTGTATGAGAGAGAGGGACTTTTGGCTACTTTGAGACTTATTGGGCATCGATGGTCTGTTGCAGCGATTTTCCCTGTTCAAAGCTGGAAAAAGGTAGTCTTTCAATCACTAGTCGCCCTGCCTCAAGTCTGGCTACAAAATGGGCGCCCGCTTTTAAACCTAACTCACGGACGTATGACTCGGGAATCGTCAATTGACCGGATTCATTCATTGCGATGACATATTCCATGGCTCCTCCTCCTTGCTCCGCATGACTCGCTTCTAGTTTATCCGATTCCACGGAGTAAAACCTCTTTTGGGAAGAGTCCGGAAAAATTTTAACGATTGGGGGCCATTATCCGTCTTCATTCTGGAATTGCTGGAAGCAAACAATAAATTAATCCAATGATTAATTGGTTATAAACGGCTTATAGCTGGGCAAATTAAATTCAGACCACGAGGAAAGGGGGGTAAATAAAAATGGGTACTGGTCAAAAGCGAAATAGTTTGGTCGTTAAAGAGGCCGCCAACGCACTTCATAACATGAAGTACGAGATCTCCAAGGAATTGAATATTGATACCACTCCGATCGTTGGGGATTACTGGGGTTATATGACTTCTCGCGACTGCGGAGCCGTCGGAGGGCATATGGTCAAACGGATGATCGAAGCTGCCGAGCGTTCAATCGCCGAGCAAGCGTTGGTTGGTGTGAAAGCAGGGTTTAATGCTGGACTCCAAAGCAATTTTGGACAGCAGGACAAAGTTCAAACCAATCCGTCCCTGAACCTCAATAGTATCGACAAGATCTACTAATACTTAAGCGGGTTCAACCGAAGCTACATCCGGAATGATTTCCGGATGTAGCTTTTTTTTTGCCGTGCCTGATGGTACCGGAAACGATCCGAAAAAAACTGCTCAAATTGGGCAGGAGTTTGGACAGTTAAAGGAGAAATTTAGGCTACAATAAATGGGAGGGGGTTATGGAATGGAACAAGCGGAAATTGGCATATTTGGTGGTTCCGGTTTCTATTCTTTATTAGAACAAGTGAAAGAGGTGGCGGTACACACTCCGTACGGTTCGCCTAGCGATAAAATTGCCATTGCCGAAATTGCCGGACGTAAGGTGGCTTTTCTGCCGCGTCATGGCAAAAGTCATCAACTCCCGCCCCATATGATCAATTATCGCGCCAATCTTTGGGCGATGCGCGAGTTGGGAGTCTCCCGGATCATTGGCCCTTGCGCGGCCGGAAGCCTGCAGGCGCATATCAAGCCGGGCGATTTTGTGGTAATTGATCAATTTGTTCATCGGACCTGGGGACGGAAAGACACTTTTTTTGACGGACCGATTACTACGCATATGGGGGCTGCGGAACCCTACTGCTCCGAAATGCGTCAAGTCGCCATTGATTCGGCGAAAAAGTTGGGGATCAACGTCCATGAGCAAGGAACGGTTGTAGTCATTCAAGGACCGCGGTTTTCAACCAAGGCTGAAAGTCGCGAGTTCAGTAAAAACGGTTGGGAAGTTATTAATATGACCCAATATCCCGAAGGCTGGCTCGCCCGGGAGTTGGGACTCTGCTATGTCAATATCGCGTTGATAACCGATTATGACGTTGGGTTGGAGGGCCATCCCGAGGTAAAACCCGTCACCCACGAGGATGTTTTAAAGGTCTTCACCGACAATAATGAACGGTTGCGGAATCTTCTTTTTAAAATGGTGGAATCAATTCCCCCCGCCAAACGTTGTGAATGTAAAAGTGATCTTTTTTAAGGAGGCCTGCAACTGATGAAGATATTATTGACGGGTGGGGCCGGATATATTGGCAGCCATATTGGACTAAGCTTATTGCGCCAAGGACATCAGATCGTCACGGTGGATAATCTGAGTAAAGGGCATCGGGAAGCAGTCCAAGGCGGCGGCTTTTATCAAGTCGATCTTGCCGATCACGACCGCTTAGCCGATGTTTTTCAGCAAGAAAAGGTTGACGGAGTGATTCATTTGGCGGCAGCAAGTTTGGTCGGTGAATCGGTTCAAAAACCCGGCAAGTATTTTCGGAACAATCTGGCCAACGGCTTAACCTTATTGGAAACGATGCTGGATTCCGGGGTCAAGTTTATTGTTTTTTCCTCTACGGCGGCAGTATACGGCGAACCGGAAGGGGTCCCGATTGCCGAAGACCATGCCAAACAACCAACCAATCCTTATGGTGTTTCCAAACTTTATTTTGAAGGAATCATGGATTGGTTTGAAAAGGCGCACGGGTTAAAATATGTTTCATTACGGTATTTTAATGCCGCCGGCGCCGATCCTACGGGAGTTATCGGCGAGGATCACGCTCCCGAATCGCATTTAATCCCGATTATTATGCAAGTCCCGTTAGGGAAACGTTCGACCATTGAGATCTTTGGCAGCGACTATCCAACCCCGGACGGGACGTGTATTCGCGACTATATCCATGTCACCGATTTGGCTCAAGCCCATATTTTAGCACTTAAACATCTTTTGGCCGAAGGCGAATCGAAAATTTATAACCTTGGGAATCAAACCGGTTTTTCCAATCTGGAAGTGCTCCGGACCATCGAGGATGTGGTGGGGAAGGCAATTCCCTATCAATTTGGACCCCGTCGCGGAGGCGATCCGGCACGTTTGGTGGCTGCTTCAACCCGAATTAAACAAGAGTTGGGTTGGCAACCGGAATTTCCGGAACTACGGCAAATCGTCGAGTCGGCTTGGAACTGGCATCATAATCATCCGGCGGGATATCAAAATTTTTAATTTTCATACTGAAGAGACCGGCTTTGCCGGTTTTTTGATGGGATTGCGGAAGAAGTTCTTTATTTACAGAAGAAAAAACTGTAATATTTAAGTATGTGTCGCTAACAAGTTGCTTTTGGTTTTGGATATAATACCCATATCAAACGTAATTTAAGTCAAATCGCTTATTGATAGATGATTCATTGCGCTTTTAGGGATTAAAAGCGTTTTGAGAACTTAACACACTGCTAAACTTGTGAGGTATGGATGGAAAAACTTTATCATCTTTTGAGCTACTGGATGGAACCGGCTACACTCGCTCACTATAGTGAATATCTGCTTCTTTTTGTTTTTGTGTATAGTTTTTTAGAAGTAGTTTTTCCACCGGTACCCGGTGACGCCTTGCTTGTTTTAAGTGGCTCCATTGCCGGAATTGTGAATATGAATCCCATTTGGGTCGTTGGATGCGCGGTTCTCGGCAGCACGCTCGGTTCCGCGCTGCTATTTGATTTTGGTTACCGTATGGAACATCGCTTGCTGCATTCACCCCGTTTTTCGTGGCTGATTGATTCCAAAGGTTTCGCTAAAGTGGAAAACTGGTTTAAACGATTTGGCTATCTGACACTGCTAGTCAGCCGCTTCATTCCGGTTATCCGTTCCGGTGTTATTTTGGCGGCTGGGATGGTTAACCTGGACCGTAAAAAATCGATAATTGCCGTATCGATCAGTTTGACTCTCTGGACCTCGATGTTGATTTTCGGAGGACGAACTGTCGGCCGGAACTGGGGAAAGATCGTCGACTTATGGTATTCTCCGGTCCGGGGGGTATTTATCGGAGTCGTTATTATCTTTGTGCTATATATTGTAATTACTAAGCTTTGGAATTGGTTCCGTAATCGCAAACAGAGGACGGATCATGAGTAAGAAGAATCGATCGGTTTTTCTCTGCGCGCATTGCGGCCATCAAGAACCAAAATGGGTCGGCCGTTGCCCCGCTTGCCAGGAATGGGGCTCCATGGAGGAAGAGTTGCCCCAGCTTGAACCAATCCCGGAATTTAACGGTCTGGGAAGCATGCAAGAACCGCAGATCCTAAACGAAGTCCCGATTGATGATTCAATCCGGATCAAAACGGAGATCGGTGAGTTTGACCGCTTGATCGGCGGAGGGTTAGTCTCCGGTTCCGTAGTTTTGTTGGTGGGCGATCCGGGTATCGGCAAAAGCACTTTAAGTCTGTTGGTAGCCGGTAATGTGGCCGCTCGCGGTAAAGTTCTTTATGTGAGCGGCGAGGAGTCGGCGGCGCAAACGAAGATCCGAGCGAACCGGCTAGGTAAATTCCCCGATACCCTCTATGTATTATCGGAAACTGATTTGGACCGGGTTCAGCAGCATATTGTCCAGCTCAATCCGGTACTGGTGGTGATCGACTCGATCCAATCGACGTTTGTCCGCACTTCCCGTTCCACTCCGGGCTCCCCGTCCCAGATTAAAGAATGTACGATTCAATTGATCAAATTGGCCAAAGCATCGAATATTCCGGTCGTTCTGATTGGGCAGGTTACGAAAGAGTCGGAGCTTGCCGGCCCCCGGGTACTGGAGCATTTGGTTGATTCGGTCGTATATTTGGAAGGAAATCGTAGCCAGAGTTTAAGAGTTGCCAGGGTTGTCAAGAATAGATTTGGATCAACCCAGGAAGTGGCTTTGTTTGAAATGACCGGTCAAGGCCTAACGGAAGTGGCCAATCCGTCGGAATATTTGTTGGAGAATCGCAGCCGGTTAATGGCCGGATCGGTGATTGTCGCTTCCGCCCAGGGCAGTCGTCCGATCTTTACCGAAATCCAAACGTTGGTGACTGAGACTGCGGAAGGAATACCGCCCCGACAGATTGCGATCGGAGTTGATCGCAACCGTCTCATGTTGGTGTCAGCGGTTTTACAACGTTGGGTCGGCGAGCGACTGGGCAATAAAAATATCTTTGTTTCCACAGCGGGAGGCATTGAATCGGATGACCCCGCGTTGGATTTGGGAATTGCCGCCTCATTGCTTTCATCAATTCGTGGGATAACCTTCAGTGCGAAAGCGGTTTTTGTCGGTGAACTTGCTCTCTCGGGGGAAATCCGGGCCACCCCGGAAATTATCAAATTGATTAACGAAGGTCGGCGGTTGGGTTTTGAAGATTGCGTATTGGCAAAGCAAACAATGAAACGGATGGAACCGCCTGCGGGGATCCGTTTTCATGCGATCGAACATATTCGCCAACTGGTTCAGGTGATCCCTGAAATAACGGTTGGAAAAGGTTAGGAGGGTTTCGGATTGGGCCAGGAGGATCAAAGGTATATGGAGATGGCGAAAGTTCTTAAAATGCTTGCGCCGGGAACGACACTCTATGAAGGACTGGAAAATATTCTACGGGCCCGTACGGGAGCGCTGATTGTGGTCTCCGACTCGGAAGCGGTTATGAAATTGGTGGACGGCGGGTTTCGGATCAATTCCGAACTTCAACCTTCAACCCTGTATGAACTGGCGAAGATGGACGGGGCGATTGTGCTTTCGTCCGACGCTAGGAAGATACTGGTAGCCAACGCTCATTTGACGCCGGACTATCTAATTCCGACCACCGAGACCGGAACCCGTCACCGGACCGGTGAACGGATGGCTATTCAAACCGGCGAGTTGGTAATTGCCATATCGCAACGGCGCAATGTCATAACGTTGTACAAAGGCAGTCAACGGTATGTGATCCGGGATATCGGCACAATTCTCGCCAAGGCCAACCAAGCGCTGCAAACCTTGCAGAAGTATAAAAGCGTTTTGGAACAATCCCTATCCAATCTTTCAGCTTTGGAGTTTGAGAACCTGGTGACTTTGTCGGATGTCTGTACGGTGGTTCAGCGAGCCGAGATGGTGGGGCGGATTGCCGAGGAGATCCAACGTTACATTGTCGAGCTCGGGACCGAAGGCCGTTTAGTCAGTATGCAGTTGGATGAGTTGATGATTGACGTTCAGGACGAAGGGCATTTGGTTGTGCGCGATTATCTAAAAAACGAAACGATGGGGACGGAAAGTTTCTTTAAGGAACTCTCCTCGTGGGATGACGATGATTTGCTGGAATTAAACTCTATCTCCCGAATCTTAGGCTATCCCAATGGAACCAGCCTTGACCTTTCTTTAACGACGCGCGGGTTTCGAATTTTGGGACGAATACCCCGTCTGCCTTTCCCGGTCATTGAGAACCTGGTGAAGACTTTCGGAATCCTCCCCAAAATTTTGGAAGCTTCCACCGAGGAACTGGATGATGTGGAAGGAATCGGTGAAGTCCGGGCGCGAACCATTAAGGATGGATTGCGGCGGCTGCGCGAACAGATTTTGCTGGATCGCCATTATTGACTGAAACGACTGGAAATATTCAAACACCCAAGCTAAAGGGTGTTTTTTTATTGGTTGAACTGGAATGCGCCGAACGGCGAATGGGTGAAAATGGATATTTGCAAAGCTAAAAACTGAAAAACCTTAAAAAAGCATTGACAATAAAAATAAAAACTGATAAAATAATTAACTTGACTATAAAATGGAAATGTTGTATGATAAATAAGGAAAATGGGGAGGTTGAGAATGTTTAATATCGGCGATAAAGTGGTCTACCCAATGCACGGAGCGGGAATTATTGAAGATATTGAAGAACGCGAAATCTCCGGAGAACGTTATCAATATTATATTATTAAGTTGCCGATGGGCGAGATGAAGGCGATGGTTCCACTCCATAAAGTCAATGAAGTTGGCTTACGTCAAATCATTGACGAAACGGAAGTCGCGAAAGTATTCGAAGTTTTGCAGGACAAAACCACTACAATGCCGATCAACTGGAATCATCGTTACCGTGCGAATCTTGAGAAGATCAAGAGCGGCAGTATCTACGAAGTGGCGGAAGTTGTCCGGAACCTGGTGCTTCGCGACCGGGAAAAAGGGCTATCGACCGGGGAAAAGAAGATGTTGGAGAATGCCCGGCGGATTTTATTGAGCGAGTTGGTGCTCGCGAAAAATGTCACCGAAATCATGATGACTGAGATAATTGACAATTTTTTGGCATAATTTTTTAATTTAAAAAAATTTTACTAACAAACGCAAGCATTGTTGCTTGTGTTTTTTATTTTTGCGGATAAAGATCCAAATCCTGGTCAATACTAAGTCTAGATAAGAATATGCGAGCAAGCAAAGAAAAGGTGGTGAAATTGATGGTGCGTTTGGCCTGGATTATTGGTGGCGGTCTATCCGGATGGTTGGTCGCCGGTGTAAGCAATCCTGGCGCGCTCTGGTCACAACAGGTTGGAATCTCCGTCATGGGGATGGTGGTTGGTTATTTGGCAGGACTGCGTTGGAACCAGGTGATGGAGTTTTTGTTTCGGAAAAAGAGCGGGTTTGATCTTGTTATTAAAAGTATCAGTTTGCTTTGTGGATTGGGGGTTGCGGCGCTCCTGACCACGGTCTTGAGACCGGTCATTGATTTGTTTCCGTTGAACGGGCGTTTATTGGTGACTTTTTGGATGATCTGTATCACCGTAGGAATTATTATGACCATCACGGCGTTAAAGTCCAAAGATCTGGTGGCATTATTATTCAATCCGGCGGCTCCGGCCGCCCCCAAATCAAATAACGCCAAAAATCAGTTTAAAGTGCTTGATACCAGCGCAATCATTGACGGACGGATTGCCGATTTGTGTAAAACCGGTTTTTTGGAAGGGGTGCTGATCATCCCGACCTTTGTGCTGTCGGAACTGCAGAAGATCGCTGATTCGGCGGATCCGTTGCGGCGCAACCGGGGACGGCGCGGACTTGATATTCTAAATAAGATCCAAAAGGAAAATTTAGTGGCAGTGCGGATCTTTGACCGGGATTACGACAACTTGGCAGAGGTTGACACCAAATTGTTGCGATTGTCCAAAGAGCTGGAGGCCAAGGTGGTCACCAACGATTACAATCTTAATAAAGTGGCTGAGTTGTATGGTGTGCATGTTTTAAATATCAATGACCTTTCGAACGCCATCAAACCGGTGGTTATTCCCGGGGAAGAGATGGTAGTGCATGTCCTGCGGGACGGCAAAGAGCATGGACAGGGTATCGGATATCTTGAAGACGGCACCATGATTGTGGTTGAAGGGGGCAAAAGTTATATCGGATTAGATATTGAAATTCTCGTTACCAGCATTTTGCAGACCTCGGCGGGGCGGATGATCTTCGCCAAGCCCAAAGAGTATATGGTATCACGTGTGACTTCGTAGTGCTCCCAAGTGGAGCGCTTTTTTTTTTATGAAATCCGCGGCAATGAGCGTGACGTGAACATTTTTCATGAAATTGGCAGGATATTTCGTTTTGAACTGGAAATCAATTGAGGGTGATATGTAAATGAAACTACCTGTCGTGGCTGCAGTGGTGCCCGCTGCCGGAATGGGCCGGCGGATGGGTTCCGCTTTGAATAAGATTCGCTTATCATTACTGGGGGAACCGGTCATCACCCATACGCTCCGGGTGTTGACATCCCTCCCGGAGTTGGGACCGATCGTTTTGGCCATCAATCCGTCGGAGCGAGAGTATTTTTGCGAATATCTTAAGGAACAATGGCCGCATGAGAAACGGATCGATTTGATCGCCGGCGGCAAGGAAAGACAAGACTCCGTTTACCAAGGTTTACGTTATTTAAAAAATTGTCCGGGTTGGCCGGACGCCGGAGCGCGTTTGGTGGTGATCCACGATGCCGCGCGGGCGTTGTTGACTCAAGAACTTTTACTTAAAGCCATTGCCACCGGTTGGGAATATGGCGCGGTTGGCGTGGCAGTCCCGGTCAAAGACACAATCAAACAGGTCGATCCGTCCGGTTTTGTCGTTGCGACCCCGGAGCGTTCGACCTTATGGGCGATTCAAACCCCGCAAGTTTTTGATTATGAATTGATTCTTAAATGTTATGAACGGTTAATGCCCACGGGAAGATTTTTCTCGGATGACTGCGGGATGGCCGAGGCTTGTGGGGAAAGTGTGAAGCTGGTGCCCGGTTCCTATGAAAATTTTAAAATCACCACTCCCGAAGATATGATTTTGGCAGAGGAGATAATAAGGAGGCGGACAGATGCGAATCGGTCAGGGTTTTGACGTTCATCAACTGGAGGCCGGCCGGCGGATGATCTTAGGCGGCGTCGCTGTTCCCTATGAATTGGGGTTGTTGGGACATTCCGATGCCGATGTGTTAATTCATGCGATCATCGATGCGTTGCTCGGCGCGATTGGCGCCGGGGATATCGGGGGACATTTCCCCGACAATGACCCCACCTATGCCGGGGCTGACAGCGCAAAGTTGCTGGAGCATGTGATGAAATTAGTTTGTGACGCCGGATATGGATTGGTCAACATTGATGCCACGATCATCGCCCAACGCCCGAAATTGGCGGGGTTCATCCCGCAGATGCGGGAACGGTTGGCTGAAGTTTGCGGGGTGACTGCGGCTGAGGTGAATGTCAAAGCGACCACAACCGAAAAATTGGGGTTTACCGGACGCGGCGAGGGAATCGCCGCTCTGGCGGTAGCATTGGTGGAAAAGAGGCCGTAATCCAAAGTGCGTCTGATCGTATATAAACTGCTCTTATCGCTGATTTTTCCGTTTTATCTGCCGTTGCTGTGGCTTAATAACCGGCTCAAAGGTCGTTCGGCCAATTGGTGGCTGGGGGATTGGCAGAGTAAATTCGAACCGGGTACAACCTGGCTTTGGGTTTATACTCCTTCGGCCGGGGAAGTGCTCATCGCCCAGACTTTTTTGAAGGAGTTGAGCGCGGCGTATCCCGAGCAACAGTATTTGATCATCGCCGGCACCCACTCGGGATTCCAAATGGCGTCACGCGTCTTTGGCGACCGGGCGGCAGTAGTCTATCTGCCGTTGGATTTTGGGATGATGATCCGACGCCTGCTAGCAAATTACCCGCCAGCGGGCCAATTGATCATCGAATCGGAGTTCCGGCCCAATCTGATCGGGGCGTTGGGGAAACTTGGCGTCGGTCAGGCGTTGGTTAATGGAAAAATTACGGAGCGAACTGCGGCGCGTTACCGGAAGATCGGTTTTTTTCTTCGGGAGGTCCTCGCGTATCTACAACTGTTTTGCATGCAAACGCCGGCCGACGCCGCGGCGATCATTGGTTTGGGCGCGGCTCCCGACCGGGTCGACGTGGTTGGCAATGCCAAGTTTGATCAGGAGTTTAAACCGTTAGCCGGGGCTGAGAAGGAACGCTTGTCCGAACTGCTGGGGCTGACACCCCAAACCAGATTGCTGGTTGCGGGGAGCACTCATGCCGGCGAAGAAGCGATTGTCATTGAGAGTTTTCAGGCGATTGCGACGGTTTATCCCGAAACGGTTTTGTTGATCGCTCCGCGGAACTTGGAGCGGGTAGCCGAAGTTGGTAGCCTGTTGGAGCAGGCGGGAGTGGCTTATCAACGCCGTTCGCAGTTGCCGTTGGATATTGTCCGGGCGCGGGTGGTCCTGTTGGACACGATGGGCGAGTTGACTGCCTTTTACGGACTGGCCGATCTGGCGTTTGTCGGAGGGTCGTTGGTCGCTGTTGGCGGTCATAATATTATTGAGCCGGCGGCAATGGGCTGTCCGGTGCTTTTTGGGGACCAGTTGCAGAATTTTACCGCCGCCCGGGATTTACTGGTTGAAAACGGCGTTGGTTTTACGGTGCGAGACGGCTCCGAGTTAACCGCCTGTTGCTTGGAGTTGCTGGGCGATCCGGAACGCCGTAGCCAAGTGGGGGAAGCCGCGCAACGTTTAATCGCGACGAACCGGGGCGCGGCAGTCAAAACCATTAAACGATTGAAAGCGACCGGGATCGTTGTAGGAGGCGGTCATGACAACAGCTAAACGGGTACGATTTATCTTTTATAATAGCCATCAAGGTAAACTGTTTTCCTTTTTGCAGGGGTGGTTTCCCGATGAAATCGCGGTTAGTTTAACCAAGGTCAAATCCTGTTTGGACTTGCCAATCGGCCGAGTAACCAAGGTGTGGCTCTCCCCGCGAAGATACCCTTTGCCGGAAACGGCGGGAGCTATCATTGGCTTTACCCTTCGCAAAACAGTGGCCGATTTTCAGTGGCTTCAGCCGTTCCGAGGGTTGGTGCGCAGTTGGTTGTTGAGTCGGGCGCGGCTGTTTTATCATCTGTTCGCAGCGGATTTTGCAACCTCCCGCCCCGACTTGGTCGTCCTGTGGAGCGGGTTGGCCTTGCCGTTGGCCGCCGCGGCCGCCGCGGCCCGGAACGCCGGAATCCCGCTGTTGTTTTGCGAAAACGGTTATTTACCGCGAACCATTGTGATGGATCCGGCGGGAACCAATGCCCGGAACTCATTGAGCGGGTTGAAACGGGATTTTTACGATAGAGTGGCGATTCATCCGGAGCGGTTGGCGGTCTTGTTCAACAATCAATTGGTACAGCGCCCGCTGAAAAAAGGGCCGGATAAACTCCAAAAAAGTCTGGAAGAGAAGGAGCAACAGCTGCAGTTGCCGGAAGCGTTCGTCTTTTTGCCGTTGCAAGTCTTTGACGATAGTCAGGTGTTGCTGTATTCACCCCGGTTTAACGATATGCCGTCATTGATTGATTATTGCGCGGCGCAACTTGAGGATTACAATCTAACCCACGGGACGGATTTAGAATTGGTGGTGAAAGAGCATCCCTCCGATTTTGGCCGGATCCGTTATGACCGGGTGAAAGCGGCCCATCCCGGGGTGACTTTTGTCCAGACTGTCGGCACCCCGGAGCTGTTGGCGAAATGCCAAGCGGTGATTACCATCAATTCAACCGTGGGCATCGAGGGATTGTTCAACTTCAAACCGGTGATTACCATGGGAGAAGCTTTTTACAATGTCACTGGTCTGGTTTGGCATGTGGGACCGGAGACGGAGTTGGTCAAGGTCTTGGCGGCGGCGCTCAACAGTCCGGTGGACCGGGATTTAATTGAGAAGTTCCTCTATTATCTGCGGTATGAGTATCTGGTTGGTATCGACCGGCGCAACTTGGCGGAAGCCGACCCCCGGCCGGTTGTGGAACGGATCCTGAGTCAATTGCACTGAAACGTTTCGGAGTTGTTGCCGGTGAACAAAGCGAGTTCATTGGCAACATTTTTTATGCAGGGGTTTTTGTTGCCGGAAAAGCGACCGATTATTTATAACCGCGATTGGATTAGCCCGATCAATTCGGCCACCGCTTCGGAACTGGGCGGGGGTGAATTCCGTCGCCTTGGGTATTTAACGGCGTTGCGGAACAGCAACGCTTGACGGATCCAAGCGGCGTGATTGCCCAAACTGTCGGAGAAACGTTCCCAATAGGCGTCAAACAGGTTGGGTACGGTCCGATGGTAGTTATTTTTCAGGAGTGATTTGGCAACACGGATGACGAGAAACCGAAAGGCTTTCCGATATCGCCGGGGATCGACGGTTCCGGCCGTGTCCAACGTCGGTTGTCGTTTTGGATTCCACCGTTCGGCGCTGAGCACCGTGGTGATCAGACCGGTAGTCCAAAGACGGTTGGCGGCGCCGGAGGGAGCTTGATCGTAGTGAAATAACGGATGCTCAATTCGGAAAACCGGATGCCGGTAGGCGATCCGCAGCCAGAGGTCGCGGTCCTCTCCGCAACGCAACCGGGGATCAAAACCACCGCTGGCTCGGAAAACCGCTTGGGGTATCAAAACGGCTGAAGGAATAAAACGGCAGAACACCAGAAGATCATACCAGGAAAGCTCTTTAACAGGCAAAGGCTGATCCGGCGGGTAAAACTGTGACAAGTCGGTATGGTCCCGGGTATGGGCGCAGCCAATAATCCCGGCGGTTGGACGATCGTCCCAAGCCTTGACTTGCAGATCGAGTTTCTGGGGATGCCAACGATCATCGGCATCCAAAAACGCCAACAAGTCGCCTTGGGCCGCAGCCGCGCCCCGGTTGCGCGCCAGGGAGACGCCTTGATTCGACTGTATAAGCAAGCGGACATCAGGCATGGTTTTGAGAATGGCCGGTGAAGCGTCGCTGGATCCGTCATCGACCACAATCAGTTCATAGTTGCGATAAGTTTGGGAGCGGACGCCCGCAATCGTGTTTTCAATGGTTTTGGCTCCGTTATAGCAGGGAATTATCACGCTTACCCGGGGTTGCCGCGTCATCTGATTCATTCCTACATGATATGACATAAAAAATGGAGACAATCATTAAGATTCTCTCCATTTGCGGCGTTTCGTAAGTTTGTAAATTTCACCAATAACGATCGAGTCAGGACCAATTGGCAGTTTGAATTTTGCGCACCAGCTCGGTGGTTGACACTCCCGCCACCAATGGGATAAAAACAACCTGGGTATCGAGCCGGGCGAGGGTCTCTTTTTCAGGCAAATTATCCAGCGTATAGTCGCCGCCCTTTACGTAGACGTGGGGCCGGACGGTCTCCAGCAGCAGGCGGGCGTCATTCTGATCGAAAATGGTGACAAAATCGACCGGTTTCAAAGCGGCGATCAATAAAGCGCGTTGCTCCTGATTGATCAGCGGCCGGGTCGGTCCTTTGAGGGAACTTACCGAACGGTCGCTGTTTATGCCAACCACTAAAATATCTCCGAGTCGCTTGGCGGCGATAAAGGTTTGAAGGTGTCCGGCATGGAGCAGGTCAAAACAACCGTTGGTCAAAACGATGGTCCGGCCGTTCGCCCGCCAGGCCGCGGCGTGAGTAGCGAGATCGGTCATGGCAAGGATGGCGGAGTTCATAGTGTTCCCTCCAAGACCGACTTGGTTGTGGCAAGCGCCGCTTCGACCGGGATATCGACAATCTTGTCGCCGTTGACGGGGATCACCCGCCAGTCGGGATGTTGATATGGATGAAACTGCTGATATTGGCCCCGGTGCATCAGCATGACAACTTTTTTTCCTAAAGCGGTGGCCAGATGAAGCATGCCGGTGTCACCACCTATCACCAACGCGCAACGGTTCATCAAGCCGCCGGTAGTCAGCAGGTTCGCTTTGCCGGCAGCGACCGGAAAATTGGCCTCGATGACCGGTTGGAGTTTCTCCAAATCTCCGGGACCTCCGCCGAATAGGATTTGAATCCCTTGGTTGTTCCAATAAGCAGCGTAACGCATATAATTTTCTAAGGGCCAATTTTTGCGCGGAAAATTCGTGAAGGGTTGAATGAAGATGGTCGGTTGAGCGGGATCCAGTCCCAATTGGCGAAAAAGCGTCTCCGCCTCGGCCTGTGGACCGGTCGGTAACCCATAACGGTTGTTCGGGGGAAATGACTGCAAACCATTGGCCAGCAGCAATTCACGATTCACTTCCGCCCGGTGAACGGTATCGGAAATCTTCAGGTGGTTGGTGTAAAAGAAACGGCTGTTCGCCTTGCGCAGCAACCCCCAGCGTTGTTTGGCGCCGGTCAACCAGGCGATAAGGGCGGTTTTCTCTAGTCCATGGAAATCGACCACCAGATCAAAATGTTGATTATGAAGGGTTTTGATCAAATCAAAGGTTTGTTTGGTGATCCGGAAGATATTTTGTTGATGATAGATATCGCTGTCCAACATAATCACTTTATCGAGGGCGGTAAACCCTTGCAGTAACGATGCAAACCGTTTTTTGGTCACAAAGGTGATTTCGCTGTCGGGGAAGTTTTCCCGAATCAGGTTGACGGCTGGCAGGGTAAAGAGGATATCGCCGATCCCGCTTAGCCGGATCAGTAAAATTCGTTTGATGTTGTTCATGGGAGCCTCGATTCCTAATTGATAGGGTTGATTTTATGCGATGATTGATCAGAGCGCCGAAATAACTAAAAAACATGCGAACGGACTTGCCAGCCTTACCGCATGGAAAAAAACTTTAGCTACGGATGCCGGACAGCGTTGTAACGAGTTGCTCGGGCGCGAGGGTTTCCAGGGAAGGCACAATCAGATCGGCGGCCCCGACGCGCTCGACCGGACCAACGCCTACGACCAGCATTCCGGCGTTGTGGGCCGCGGCGATCCCGGCCGCGGCGTCTTCAATCACCGCCGCCGCGTGGGGTGGAACCCCTAAAGCCTTGGCGGCTTCGAGGAAGAGATCCGGAGCGGGTTTGGCTTTGGCAACGCAATTGGAATCGATGATCGCGTCGAAGCTGGCGGTGATCCCTAACCGCTCCAGCACGAAGCGGGTGTTGCGGCTGGAGGAGGCGACAGCGATCCCGAATTGAGCTTGTTTCAAATAATCAAGCAGCGGTTTCACGCCGGGTAACAGATCCGCCGGACTCATTCCCTGAATTCGCCGGAGAAAATAGACGTTTTTTTGGTCAAACAAATACTGAAAACGTTCGGGCGTGACTTTCCGTCCGTAGCGGTCTAAAATCAGCCGAAGCGAATCCTCGCGGGATAAACCCAACAAGTCCCGGTTGTCATCGGGCGTAAAAGGAATTTTTTCCTCATCCCAGAGTTGCTGCCAGGATTGGTAGTGATAACGGACGGTATCGGTGATGATCCCGTCCATGTCAAACAAGAAGGCTTTGATCGACTGGGTAATGATGGACACCTCATTTTATTTAGTATTTGTAGATCTGGCCGCTTTATTAGGTGTCTACGTAAAGAGCAGCGGAGTATTTATTTCTTTGTGGCAATGGTAATTTCCTGCAAGAAAATGTCGATGTAAAGGGATCGGGTGGAAAATTACGAAGCGTTGGGCCGCAATAAATAGCGATCAACCAAGTTTTTCCCAGCATTTGTGTAATTTTCGCAATGGATACTACTTGAAACCGGTGGAAGCTAGGTGTATTATTTTTGTTATGTGGACTTTTATGTGAAGCAGAAACGTTATCCTTTTGACGGATGCCAAATATAAATGAAGGCAATATGTCGCCTCTCAAGAAACAACCCTAGTTAGTGCGACATAGGGAAATTAATTTTTGATTCAACGTACTACGTTGCGTGTTTAGTTCGTTACGAGCAGGGAGGGGATATTGATGATCGAGATCGATGATGCGGGTGGCGGTTGTTTTATCGGCCCGGAGGTTTTGGTCATTCACCGGCTGGAGACGGGGTCAGCCCATTATCTTTATATACCGCCGCAGATTGCGGACAGGATTTCTTTTGCAACCGAGTTGTTGAAGGGGGCCTTTACCAAACTGGGAATCACCAATCATGAACCGATTCAGCTTTGTCGGGGCGAGATTTTCGATCAATTCCAGGAGTTCCTGGAAGGCCGGGGATATCAGGTAATCCGCCAGAAAGTTTCGTCCGAGACCGATTGTCTGGCGGAGGCGGAGTTTATGGAGGTCTTGTACTCCCACGGCCTGCCGCGCAATATTGCGTTGCATAACCGGAATTATCAAGAACTCTATGAGATGGTGGGTTTTTGGTATTTCAGCCAGCCGAAACGGTTGGTGCGGAACCTACAGAAGATCCGGTTGCGGCCGCCGTACCGGATCCGCAATGTTACCCAGCGGTATCCGAATTTATTTCGGATGTTGTTTCAAGAGGAAGCGGCGGGATGACCGTCACGAAGGCCGGGTCAGAGATACTGACCCGGCCTTCGTGGGTCTGGGGCTGGGTTAATGGATGCGCTTTGGATCGGGGTTGAATTGGATATATCAGTAAATAAGTTTTCATAATCGAAAATAATTCCGGAAAACCGGCAGGAACTCCCTGGGCAAAGTCGAAATCTAAACAAGATTGTAACCAAATATTAACCTCCACGATTGACTTGGGTACAAGCGACAACCCTTGAGGAGGAATTGCAATGGCAATCGGACAAGAAACGGTATCCCAAACGGACCTGAATCTAAAGGCGATGGTGGATGCCTACAACCACGACGCCGACTCCGAGTGGCGGCGCCTGGTCAAAGAGCCCTATAACAAGATCGAGTTTCTGACAACACTTCACGTGCTCCGAAAGCATCTACCTGAAAAAGGTTTGATATTGGATGCCGGCGGCGGTCCCGGCCGGTATGCCATTGAGTTGTGCAAGGCCGAATATCACGTAGTCTTATTCGATCTCTCGATTCGCAATATTGAGACCGCCAAAGCCAAGTTCGACTTTGAACCGAAAGAGGTTAAACGGCGGATGGAGGGGTTTTTGGTTGGCGACGTCCGGAACCTGATCCGTTTCGAGATCGATAGCTTTGACGCGGTACTTTGTCTCGACCCGTTGTCCAACCTACTGGACGAAGCCGAGCGGGAGCGGGCGGTCCAAGAGCTTTACCGGGTCGCCAAACCCGGCGCGCCGGTCTTTATCGGTGTCCGCGGCTATTTGGCCGTTTTGCGGACGTTGTTGGCCCAAAACCCGCATGAGTTGCTCGGCGCGTCCCTGACCGAACTGCAACAGACCGGCAACATTCAGTCCGGCCCCAATGTTTGCCACTATTTCCGGGCGACCGAGTTAAGAACATTGGCCGAGCGGAATGGGTTCCAAACCGTTGAAATGGCGGGTTGTATTGGGTTGTCCGTGGGCATGCGGGAAAAAATCAATCAACTTTCGCACACTGCCGAGCAATGGGAACGGTGGCTGGCATTGGAGCTGGAGTATGCCACCGAAGCGGCGGTGGCCGACACGGCGGAGCGACTTTTATATGTTGGCAGGAAGCCGCGGTAGCGGTATAATCTTACATAACACCAACGACGGAACGGAGAAGTCAATGATCTGCGGTTGCTCGGAGTTTTATGAATGGCTGTTATAGCAAATAAGGAAATCGCCAAACTGTTTATGAAAACCCACTTTAAGTGGGTTTTTTCATTTCGTAGAATCAAACGTTGCATTGATATCCAGTTGCAACTTCCCAACCGGGTCCGGTAATGATACGATAGGGAGGGAAGTGTCCTAAAATTCAGTCAGAGAGGATGAGATGGATGGAATGGCGGAATGGGGATTATTGGATCAGTGATGATAAAACCCGCTTAGACAGCGAGGCGGTCTGCGCGTTTTTGGCGCAAAGTTATTGGGCGAACCAGCGGTCGCGGGAATGTATCGAGCGTTCGATCGCCAATTCGCTTTGTTACGGAGTGTATTATCGTGAAAAACAGATCGGCTTTGCCCGGGTGGTGACGGACGGGGCGACGATCTTTTGGCTGGGGGATGTTTTTATCGACCCGCAATACCGCGGTCAGCATTTGGGGAAACATTTGGTCCAATTCATTGTCGAATCCCCCGCGCTTCAGGGACTGACGGGCGTGCTGGCGACCAATGACGCTCATGGGCTGTACGAACAGTACGGATTTGTCAGAGACCCCAACCGGTACATGCGCCGGAGCGGCGTTGCTCCGGTTCGGGAGGCGGCTGAAACGGAACAGCCATTAAAAAAATTAAGACAACACAAAGGAGCATCGGGATGAGCCAACATTTTTGTACCTGTCGGGAACTGGTTTGTGGGTTTGGAGCGGTATACGTACGAGAGTTTCGCGGAGTTTGTCCAAACTCATCAAGGGGGCGCCGAACCGAAAAATGACGGGTGAGAGCGAGGCCACTGAAAAACTGCTCGAAAGCTTGCAGAGCGGAGATTTTTCAGTGGTTTGGTGAGATCGTCGCTTTTTTATTGCTGGATTATTACCGCGCCATCAACCGCAATTTCCCATTTCCCAAACCGATCCGGACTTTCATCCCCGCGTCCAGTTCGCTTTGTTCCTTGCCCGCCAGAACCCGGATGGTTGTTTGACCGACCCGCAGTTCGAGCCGGACCGCAAACCCCAGATAATTCAGGGCGGTAATTTCCGCTTCACACCCGGCTGTCAATTTCGGAGCGAGGACGAACTCCTCGGGACGGACCACCAGGAAATAGCGGCCGGGTTTCAGTTCCGGGTGGATTTGACCCGCCGCGCTCCGGAGGTTGGCCAAGGCCGGTTCGTCGAAGCGGAGGGTCCGCTCCGGAGCGCCTGCCAATTCCAAACGGACCGGCAGCAGGTTGGCCTCGCCAAAAAAGTTGGCCACAAAATCATTGGCGGGATGTTCATAGATTGTTCGCGGCGTACCGGCTTGGAGCACCCGGCCGTCTTTCATCACCGCCAACCGGTCCGAGAGGGATAAGGCTTCCTCCTGTTGATGGGTGACAAAAATAAAGGTCGCGCCAAGCTGTTGTTGCCAATCCCGCAACTCTTGCTGTAATTGCTGGCGGAGCAGATAATCCAGGGAAGCGAAGGGCTCATCCAATAACAACAACGAGGGACGGGGCGCCAAGGAACGCGCCAAAGCCACCCGCTGCTTTTCGCCGCCGGAGAGTTGGTCGATCTTGCGCCGGCGCAGTTCGCTGAGGCGGAAGAGCTCCAGCAGCGCGCCGACGGTCTGTTTACGCTGCTGTTGCGGCAGACGTTGCACCGTTAGCCCGTATTCGATATTTTGATAGACGGTAAGGTGGGGGAAGAGAGCGTAATCTTGAAAGACCATGCCGATCCGGCGTTGGGCCGGCGACAGCTTGGTAAGGTCCGCGCCATTTAGCCGGATGAATCCCGCGTCCGGTTGTTCCAACCCGGTGATCAACCGCAGCAGGGTGGTCTTGCCGCAGCCGCTGGGACCGACCAACGCCAATAATTCATTGCGGTAGACAGTCAGCTCCGTCTGCAGGTTAAATTCCGGGTAAGACTTGGTGATTTGAAGCTGGAGCAATGGTTCGGACATCAGGTTGACTCCTTCCGTGGCATCGATGCGAAACTGGCCGACCGGCCTTGAAATCCGAAATAAAGGATCAGCGAGAGCAGGATGAATAAGGTTCCCAAGGCGGTCGCTTCGGGAAAATGGTAATGGCCGATTAACCGGTAAATCGCCACCGGCAAGGTGACCAGGTCGCCTCTTCCCAACACCAACACGGCGGAGAAGTCACCCAACGCGATGGCGAACGCATAGGTGAAACCGGTCTGCAGGGCTTTGCGCATCAAGGGCAGTTCGACCCGGACAAAGGTCCGCCAGGGATCCGCTCCGAGCAGCGCGGACGCGTCGAGCACCGCTTGGCCCAACTCGCGGCGGGCCGTCCGCAACACCGAATACACCAGGGGAAACGCCAGGAAAACTTGGGCCCAGACGATCAGCGCGGCGCTGGGGAGGATTGTTCCGGCCAACCGGTACAGCCCGGTGGCAAAGGTCAAAAAGGAAACTCCCAGCGGTAATTGGCAGGCCAAATCCAGCAATCCCCAAGGCTCTTTCCGCCGTAGCCAGGCAAAACCGTAGGCGCCGCCGGTGGTCGCCACCGCGGCCGTTAAGGCCAACCCCAGACTGGTCGCCAAGACTTCCTTGAAACTTTTGCCGATGGCGAAAGTAAACCCATCGCCCCATAAGGAAAGATAATTGGCCAAGGTCAGCCCGGAGCTGTTGGCGCGGTAGAATGAGCGCGCGATCACCGCCAGCAACGGACCCATAAAAAAGCCGGTAACCACCGCCAGGTAAGCCAGGAAGGCGAGCGTCGCGCCGGAATGAGTCCGCCAACGCAGGCGCGGCAGAGCGGCTTGAAAACGGGCGGCGGGTGGCGCGTTCCGGCTGACCAGACTCTGAAGGAACAACAAGGCGGCCAGTAGGATCATTTGTAAACCGGCGATGGCGGTAGCGCCGCTGAAGTTCAGTTTGCTATTGGTTTCGATGTAGATAAGGACTTCAAAGGTTTTATAGAGATAACCGCCCAAAATCAACACGACCGTAAAACTTAAAAAGGAGTAAAGAAAAACCATGGCCAACAGATAGACGGCGGTGGGCCGGAGCAACGGCCAGACGATCCGGCGCCAGGTCTCCCAGGCGGAAGCGCCATGAAGCGCCGAGGCTTCGCTGAGACGGGGGTCGATCTTTTCCCAGCGTTCGCCGAGCAACCGTAGGCAAAAGGCAAAGTTGTACAAAACATTGGCGAGGACAATCCCCCAAAAACTGTACAGGTAATTGATCTCGGCCAAACCGGGGAAAATCCCGGTCAACCAAAGCGTAAACGCGCCGTTTTTTCCGTAAAAGATGATCAATCCCAAGACGACTAAAATTCCCGGAAGCATGAAAGGGATCGCCAACCAGCTGCGTAGCAGCCGTTTGCCCGGAAAATCGAATCTGCCGAAAAAATACGCGCCCGGCAGCGCGATTAGCAAGCTAAAGACGGCGCTGAGCAATGCTTCGCTGCAGGAAAAGATCAGGGTGTTGCGAAAAACCCCTGATCCGAGCAGTTGCCATAGATTGATCCAGGCCGTTTTGCCGATGAATGCCTGGACCAGGATCAGCAGGATCGGTAGATAGAAAAAGACTCCGATCAAGCTGAAGATTATTAAACTAGAGAGACGCCGTTTACTCATTGCGGATGGTTTCCGATTCTTTCTGGCGAATTATTGCGAACGACAAACAACGAAGTCGTATCGCTATTTTGGTCTCGTAAATTAATATTTTTGTGGTTGGATCTAACATTTTGGTTCCGGAATTTTGAATTCCGGTCTCACGATCTTGAATTTTGGTACCTAGATCTTATATTCCGGTGCGTTAATTTGATATTTTGATGCTTTGAAATATAATTTCGGTGGTGAAATTATATTTCAAAGGACCACTTATCATTTTATAGCCTCTTTTATTATCACGCCAACTGTTTTGCCAATAGCTACTACGGTTTAGATTAGCCCCAGGGTTCCGCTTGCTCCCGGGAAGGGGAGCAAGCGGAACCCCGATGGCTTCAAAATCATTGGTTGATCGCTTTTTCCCAATCGGCCAGCCATTTGTCGAGATTGGCTTCGACTTTGGCTTGGGGCAGGTTCAGGATTTTATCGACTTTGGCGGCAATCTTGAAACTGGCGGGAAGTTTCACGTCGGACCGGACCGGATACATGAATTGTTGTTCCGGCAGGGCGCTTTGAAACTCGGGGTCCAGTATGTAATCGACCAATTGTTGCGCTGATTTCAGATTTTTGGCGCCCTTGACAATGCCCATCCCTTCGATCTGAGCATAGGCGGCGCCGTCCAGGACCAGGGCCTGATACTTCTCAACTTTATCGTAGAGCAGATGGTAAACCGGGCTGGTGCCGTAGGAGAGCACCAGCGGCGCTTCGCCGTTGGTGTACATGCCATAGGCTTCATCCCAACCGGGCGCGATGGTTAAAATGTTTTTGCGGAGCGCTTTCCAGTAGTCGAGATAACCTTTCTCGCCGTACAAGGCGATGGTGGTCAGCAGGAAAACCTGACCGGGCGAAGAGGTCATCGGATTTTCGATGATGATCTTCCCTTTATAAACCGGATCCAGCAGATCCCTGTGGGTCTTCGGCAGTTGTTTCAGACCGTCGCGATTGTAATTAAAGAGCACAAATCCGTAATCATAAGGAAGCAACTTGTAAGTGGGATCGAAGATCAGTTCTTTTTTGATGTTCGCCAACGCTTTCGGACGGTAGGCGGTGAACAAATTGGCTTTGATCGCCTTGGCGGCGTAATTGTTGTCCAGTCCGATCACCAGATCGGCCTGCGGGGAATTTTTCTCCTGAAGTAATTGGTTAAAGAGCGGTCCGGTATCGG
Source organism: Bacillota bacterium (assembly GCA_023417475.1). Lineage (GTDB taxonomy): Bacteria > Bacillota > UBA4882 > UBA8346 > UBA8346 > JAEYPR01. The sequence continues at coordinate 92,094 of JAEZFP010000059.1, forward strand.
AGAACGCTTTAAAGTTGACGGGAATATGTAAATCTTTCGTAAAGTGGGTTTTGATCTTTTCGATCAACGGCACCGGAAAACTGGAGTAAGTGTAGACTGTCAACCCTTGGGGCGCACTGCTGCAAACTCCGGCCAACAGCGCCAGTAATGCGGCGGGAACCAAACGGCGGAACCATTTTTGAAACAAACTGAAAACCTCCTCAGCCAATTTTTTGCGCTAGGGGCGCCACCAAAAAAACAAAACCCCCTTGAAAAAAGGGGGTAGACTGCGCTTGAAATGCCTTATTCTCCCTCCGCCGGCATTACCCGGGTCAGGTTCATAGGGTGTAATCTCAGCCCCACAGAGCGGTGGAGCACCCCTTTACGTTAAAAATTATTGTAACACGATCTCCCGCCAAAGTCAATTTGACGTGGCCTATCGCGAATTTGGGATTGTTCTTGTCATCCTTCGTGTTATAATGGGTTTGACTAAATTCAACATAAAATTAAAGGATGAAAAAAGGGAGCGAACCATCATTAAAAACCACTCTAATGTTAACGGTTTTAGCGTTTTGGCCATTCATGACAAGCAGATCGTTCGGCAATATCTGGCCAAGGAAAATGCGGCCGATTTTATTTATCATTGCAATAACTTGGAGTCGCCGTATTGGGAAGCGACGCAATGGTTCGGTTGGTTTGACGGTCAAACGGTTTTGGCGCTGGCGATGTTGATTATGAAATATGAGACGCCGGTGTTGCTGGCCTGTTCCTATCGAGATGACGATGCGGCGCAACAGCAATTGCTCCAGGCGTTGCAGCCGTATTTGCCGCGATCGTTGTATTGCCATCTCAACCGCGGTGTTTGGCACGAATTACGGAACGATTTTTCCGTCCAAGCGGTCTGCGGTTACCACAATATGCAACTGACCGGATCATCGGCAGTACCATCACCATCGGGTGTTGACCGGGTGCGGCGGTTGGGTCCGGCCGATTTCGACCGGATTGTGGAATTGCTGGAGCAGAGCCATCCCGACCATTTGTTGGACGAGGAGTTTTTACGGGCGGGCTATTTTTGGGGAATCGAATCGGACCAACGATTGGTCTGTTTGGCCGGGGTGGTGGCGAAGTCGGCTGCGTATGGGTTGGTCTCCTTGGGTAATGTTACGACCCACCCGGATTACCGGCGGCAGGGGTTAGCCCGCTTGACGTTGACAAAGGCTCTTGCCGATCTCCGGGCGGAGTTTTCGACAATCGTCTTAAATGTCAAAGCCCAAAACCAAGCGGCCATCGCCTGTTACCGCCAGTTGGGATTTGCAACCAGTGGAAGCTTCGAGGAAGTTATTTTGGGAGAATAATCATCCGGCGCCCGGCGCCCGGCCGGATCGCGTCGACGGCCCAATCGGGCGACTGAATGGGCTCATCCAATAATAACCCTTTACCGTATGGTAAAGGGTTTTGTGGTAACGAGCGAATTGCCGAATTAAACGTCAGCTTTTGAGCAATTCGAATTTGTTCACTTCACCGGGGAGCCCCATATGGACCCGGATATGTCCTTCCCGTTGCAGGTTGTTGATGGCATGCGAGATTGAAAAGATAGTGGAACCGGTCTTTTCCTCCAGTAACTTCAGGTCAAAGTCGGTCGGCCGATGATAGGCATTTTCACAGAGTTCCTTCAAAGTATACAGAATTTTGTTATCAAATTCCTTACTCATCTAACGTCGCCCCTTTTTATCAAGTTTTGTTGAAACTAGCGAACCTAAAGTTTTTGATGATCAACTCCCTTGTTATAATCATCGGGAAATTTAAGAGAATGTTTAGGGAAAATTATGATTGGGTAAAACTGGTTTAGATAAAAACCACCGTGTGCAGTAGAGCGGCAAACGGTGGTTTTTTGAAGGATTAGCCGTGGTTAAGTTCGGCGTATTTAGGCCGGATATTTTAAAAGCAATAATTCTTTGACGCTTTCCAACATGCCGTCGCTCTCCACCGGCAGCATCAGCCAGAGCGTTCCGTTGAACGGTTTGGCCGATTTGACGATGGCAAGCAGTTCCGGTTCCAGCTGGGCGGCGATGGCTTCAATCAGGGGGACCATTGCCAAGGTGACCACCACGAGCACGATGAAACGCCGGGGTTCGGGGTAGAGGGTGCAGATGGATTTGCCCGCTTTCTGATATTTGACATTCCAGCCCGGTTGGGCCGAACATTTGCTATAGGTTATCTTGGGGTGGGACCGGTAGCGCTCTTGGATAAAAGTGTTCAAAGCTTGCCAGCGGTCGCGGGCCGGTTCGGCGAGATAAGCGCCGATCATCCCCAGCTCCGGCATCACGCCGGCATCCATAATGAGATCCTGATTTGCCACTGGCCTCACCCTCCAAATGATTGAAATTAAGGTTATTTGAGTAAGAAAACGATCTTGGTCAACAGTTCGCTCTCGGGAACTTCGGCCGGGGAGTTAAGATAAAAGAGGTCGATCACCAGTTGATCGGCCCGTGCTTGCAGGGACTGGAGTTGCGCCGGGGGGACGGCGTTTTGGAGCTTTTCCAGCAAAACCGTATGGCGGCTGTCGGCAACGCTTGACGCAACGCCTTTTAACGAGGCGAGCAACGCCGCCAGGTCGTCGGCAGTCAGTAAGCTGCGGTCAATCCGGTACCCTTCAACGATTCCAATGCCGCCGCCCATTCCCTGGTAGGTGACAATCGGGATCCCGGCCAAATTAAGCGCTTCAACATCCCGCAGGATCGTCCGAACCGATACGCCGAACAATTCCGCCAGCTCCCGGGCGGGAATGCGGTCGCGGCGCAGCAAAAGAACGAGGATGGATACCAGGCGGTCGAGTTTCATCGGAGCTCCTGAATTAAGGTTGGATTCATAACGATAGTTTAATTATAACATCTCCGGCACAGCGTCGTAAATCCTGCGCAATTTTACGATTGGCGAAAGCGGTTGGGCCAGCGTGGTTATTTAACGCTTTGCCACGCCGGAGGACTGCCGCGGTCGGCCAAATCCTTGGTATAGCTCCAACAATCCATCGGACTTCCATCATCGGGAATGGCAAGGCAGGTTAGGGAATAAGCCGGAAACGTGTATTGCCGGTCGGAGAGTGGGGTTTTGAAATTTGTGAAACGGACGGTCTGTTCCCAATTAGCGTTCGATTTGTTGATCACGATTAACACCGTCCGGTTGTCGGTTTGATTCCGGCTGGCGTATACCGCTAATTCCGGTCGGCTGGAAGCGCCGATGACGCGATTTCCAAAATGCGTCGTGAACATTTGCATTGCGTAATAAGCCGGTCGCGGTTGGTTGTTGGCCCAGGCATCCAAAAAACCGGTTCCGTACCCGCCGTTGGTACCCCATAACGCGACTGTCCATAGTTTTCCCTGAAGACTAATACCGATGGCGTTGGCCACCCAAAGCCCGGAGTAAAAAGTCTCCGCCGCGGCAGGTTCGCCCATCACGTCAGACCATGAGGAATGGGTTTCGGTCAAGGCAATCGGTTTCCCGCTGCCGCAATACGTGTCGACCGTTTGGCGGATTTGGAAGATGCGACCGCGGAGGCTCTCGTCGTTAACCACTTTCGTGATGGTGAAATCGCCTCTATTTCCAAACGGATAATAATGAAACGATACGATATCGACGAGATTGGCGCATTGACTCAGGAACGGCGCCATCCACGCTTCATTGGCAACTTCCGGTCCCATGATTTTGATACTCGGGTCGACTTGTTTCATCGCCGCAACATAGTTTTTAAAAACGGCCACATAGTCGTTGATTGTATAGGTTTCCCGAATGTATTGCGAGTAAAATTCGGGTTCATTGCCGATGATCCAATATTTCACGTGGTAGTTTTTTTGGATATTACAGTAATTTACCATGGCGGCGGCTTCCTGGGTGTTGCCGCGGATCACGGGCACGGTCAATAGCGGTTCCGCGTTGATTGCCCGGCAGTAGGCGATGTAATCGTCCACTTGGGCGGTGGTCCAGAGATGGCTGTTTTCCTGGCGGTCGAGGGTCGTCCCGCCGGCCCGGTACACATTAACCCGGAGGTTGGCCATGACCGTTTCGGTTCCCTTGATACCGGTATAAGCCCAATCCCAATAGTTTTGACCGTAAAATTCGGCGCCAATTGACCACGATTTGGTGTTGGAAACGGTAATAACCCCGGGATCGCTTGGGGATTTGCGATTACTCCCGTCGCAACCGCCGCCGTAAACGAGCAAGCCCAACAGCAAGACAGGGATAATTTTTGGTAGGAAATAGCGCATGAGCCGGTTAATCATTCCTGATGCCTCCTTCGTTAAAGATATCAGGACAATGATTTCTATTATTTTCCATCGTTTCCTCTAACAATCCAGAAGAATCAGGGAAGTTTCTTTAGGGGTTAAGCGTCAGCGGTCAATTGCCTGAAGGAGTGGCTTGGTTGGCTGGGGAGGGGCGGAGCCTTTGGATTGGAAATTTTCCCATAAAAGAAAAAACCGTGAAAGTTATTTTCTGCTTTCACGGCGTCTGGGGTTGGCTTGACGTTGCGCCAGGAAAAATCCGAACAAATCGATCTCAGGCATTTGGATGCACCTCACTTTTTAGTTGTTAAGCTTATTATAGTTGAAGTTTAATAAGAACCCATGTCGGCCGGGTAACGGTTTGATGAAGAATGTGGATACAAAAAACGGTAGATTGGCAGCGGGCCTCCTCTTGACGAACGCACGTTCGTGTGAGATGATAAGAAAAAGTGGTCGAAGACTGTGTATGAACGGAGGGGCGGGAAATGGACCGCAAAATCCTGCATATCGATATGGACGCCTTTTTCGCCGCCGTCGAGCAGTTGGACAATCCGGAGCTGCGTGGGAAACCGGTGATTGTCGGAGGGAATCCGCAAGCGCGGGGCGTGGTTTCAACCTGTTCCTACGAGGCCCGGCGTTTTGGAGTGCATTCGGCGATGCCGTTGCGGGAGGCGTATCGCCGTTGTCCGCAGGGGATCTTCGTCCCGGTGCGGGGGGCGCGTTACGCCGAAGCGTCACGCCGGATTATGAAGATTTTGGCCGATTATACGCCGTTGGTGGAACCGCTTTCGTTGGACGAGGCTTTTTTGGATCTGACCGGATCCGAAGTGATCTTTGGTCCGACCGAAGGAATCGGGCGGCAAATCGTTCAACGGATCGCGACCGAGGTTGGGCTGACCGCTTCCGTCGGCATCGCCCCCAATAAGTTTTTGGCGAAGTTGGCCTCGGATTTACGGAAACCCCAGGGATTTGTGGTGGTCACACCCGAAAATATGCAGGCCTTGCTTGTTGACCTGCCGGTCGGCAAGATCTGGGGGGTTGGGCCGAAGACCGAAGAACAGCTCGCTGCTTTGGGGATCCGGACCATCGGAATGCTGCAAAAGATCGACCCCGACCTCCTGACGAAGGGGTTTGGCGAGTCGGGGCTGCACCTGTTGCAATTAGCGCATGGGATTGACCATCGCCCGGTGGTGGCTGAAGAAGAGACCAAAAGCGTCGGCCATGAGATCACTTTCCAGGAAGATACCGACGATCGAGAGTATTTGACCGGGATTATGCTTTGGCTCAGCGATCAAGTGGCGCGCCGGCTGCGGCAGCACCAAATGCAGGGCCGAACCATCACGGTGAAGATCCGCGATCAAGATTTTAAGACCTATACCAAACGAACGACCCTGGAGGAACCGACCGATTTTGAAGAGACGATTTACCGGATTGCGGTGGGACTGGCCCAAGAATTGGCTTGGGGAGCAAAGCTAGTCAGGTTGCTTGGCGTGAGTGTCAGCGGTTTTGGTCCGGCGCGCAGTCACCAACTTAATCTGTTTGAAGATCCCGAGCCCGTAACGGTTGCTCCGGAGTTGCACAAACTACATCAAGCCATGGATAGTTTGCGGGATCGCTTTGGCGAGGGGATCATCACCAAAGGCGCGATCTTGAAACTTCGCAATGGGGCGCGCAAACGGTAGCGGTTTGGGACAGTTGAATTCTCTCCCCGATTTTCATAAAAAGATAGTATAACCAACCTCCATCTAGGGAACCTACTATACAGGTTGGCGACTGGAAAATTAAGTAGCTCCGGTCGCTCCGAGTTAGGGAATGATGGGGGCTTTTTGGTGCTGAGGAAAAGACAGAACATTGGCTGGGTATTTTATTTGATTGTTCTTTGCGGTTTTTTGGCGTCGGCCGGCGTTGGCTACGCTGACAACCCCTGGAAGATCCGGATCAACATTCCCGAGTACCAGTTATATCTGTATCGGGGACCGGAATTAATGCGAACTTTTTATATTGCGGTGGGCAAGCAAGATTCACCGTCTCCGATTGGGAACTTCCGGGTCGTCACGAAGGTGAACAATCCGACTTGGTATCCGCCGGACCGTCGTCCGGCGGTTCCCCCGGGACCGAGCAACCCGTTGGGAAAATATTGGTTGGGCCTTAACCGTCAAGGCTATGGCATCCACGGCAACAATGCGGAGTGGTCGATTGGCAATGCTGTTTCCATGGGTTGCTTCCGGATGCATAATGAGGATATTAAGTATCTTTTCAGCCTCATTCCGATCGGGACGCCGGTTGAGATTACCTATGAGACAATGATCGGCGGGCTGGAAGGTCCCGACCGGGCCTGGCTGAAGCTGTTTCCCGACATCTACCATCAGGAAAAGACCGCTGATACAATTCGCCAAATTATCCTTGATCTCCGCTGGAACGGTGAACCCCACTGGGTAGCCTTGGACGAGCTGGCGCGGCGGAAACGGCCGCTTGCGTTGGAGATTCCCCGAACGATCCGGATCGAAGGAGATCTGCGGGGTGGCGACGGTTTCTACTGGAACCAACAGGTCTATTTGGCAGGGACGCTTCCCGGCGTGACGGTTGGCGTAGGTGCCAATTCGAACGAGTTTGCCAACTACCAATCAGTTAAATCGTTGGCGGAAAACGAGCCCGGACAATGGCGGGTCGATTGGCATCCTGAGACGGCCACGGCGGAAGTCTACCGGATGAAGGTTTTTTTGAACGGAATCTCCCTTCCGGGAGCGGCTCGCTATACCGCGGAGCGCCGGTTGGAGGTGCGCCGATCAATGATTGAAGCGCCATTGGGGAGAAGCGCTTCGCTGACTCCGGGGGTTACCGCCCCGGTGACGGCGTCGCCGGAGTGGGTTGACCTTGAGGTATTGACCCGGGAACATTGGGAGCTGCATTATGCCTGGGATGAGGCGAGCTGGACGTTGCGCTTGAACACGGTGACGGGATCGAATTGAGAATATAGAAGGAAACCCAAATTAAGCGGCCCCGGTCACGTGAGCTTCCGCTCGCGCTGGCGATGGAGGAATGAGGCATTAGAGCGGCCTAGGGATAAATGGATAATCTGGATTCAAAAAGTAAGGCTTTGCGTTAAAGACGTGAGGCCTTTTTATTTGTGGGCGCTTGGCAGGCTTTCGGAGTCGCCTTTGTCCGTTCAAATCCCAAAGAAGACCGGTTTGGACGTATTCAATTGCTCGTAAGCGCGGCTGAAGAAACCGATGCCGAGGTTGACTTCGTGATTGGCGCCCCAAAGGCGGAGACGGATTAACGTGGCCGGGGTTTGCCAGGCGGACTGGCGGGAGAGATGGCCGAGGCTGACGGCTGTCCCGTAGGATTCGGGATGACCGCGGAAGGTGTTGTCGATCCAGATCACCCGGTTTTCCACCGGTTTGCCGTATTCGGTCGCCAGGAGCTCATAAAGTTTTTGATAATCGCTGAAATAGCGATTAAGGTTGGTGCGACGCGGATCGGCGATGTAGCCGGCTTGATAAAGTTTGCGGTCTTTATCAAATACATAGACTAAATAACAACTGAGTCCGACCACCTGGGTTCGGTAATAAAGCGCGGTGGCGTCTTTCAACTCAAGGGTGGCGCGTTCGTTGCGAGCAACTTCGGCCATGGTCTGACCCCAACGTTGCCCCCGAAAATCGGTAGCCCCTTCGGCGATGAGCGGAATTAATCCTAGCAGCAGCAAAAAGAACCATTGCTTTTTGTGAAACATCGGTAAACTCCTTATATAAGTTGGGAATCATGACATTGTATGAAAAAGCGGAGCAAGGTATGTTAGTACAGGAATGACCGACATTGATTCTTGACAATATTATTTTTTTCCAGCGGCGCCGCTAAATTGTCCGGTGTTACACCAGACGAAAAAAGAATCCGACTTGAATTTCCAAATATTGGTGTAGTATTAAGAAAATTCCGGAGGAAATAGCGAATAAGTCTTGAAATATTGAAATATAACAACTGAATTGGAGAAAGCGAGGGAGATCTGAAATGATTAGTGATTTGATTCGCGACGGTTACGGCAAGACTGAAGATTTCAATTGCGCGGAGAAGATCCTCAATGCCGCCAATGAGGCTTATCAGCTCAAGTTGAGTCCGGAGGCGTTGAAGATGGCGGCCGGGTTCGGCGGCGGAGTAGCCATTGAAGGATTGTGCGGCGCTTTAGCCGGAGGAGTTATGGTGTTGGGGCGGTTGTTTGTCACGAAAAATGCCCACGAGAGCGACCGGATTAAACGGCTAACCCAGGAGTTGCTCAATCGGTACCGGGAAGCGATGGGGTCGATTGACTGCGCGCCGCTCAAAGCCGCGCATCGCAATGATGTGGTAAAATGCGACCCGGTCATCTTAAAAGCGGCCGCAATTCTTGACGAAATTGTGCAACGGGAACTTCATCTGGAACGGGTTTGTTAGTGTTAAAACGGGCGCGGCGATCATATCTTTGGGTATGGCGGTATGGGAGGGAAAACGTTGCGAGCGAGCGAATTGGAAGGAAAGGAAGTCATCAATATCCAGACCGGGGCCCGCTATGGAGTGATCAAACGGAGTGAATTGCTGTTGAATCTGGGCGCCGGTATGGTTGAAAGCCTGGTAGTGATCAAAAAGGGTTGGAACGGGCGGGAGATTGAGGTCAAAACGATCGCCTGGAAGGATATTCGTACCATCAGTGATGAACTGATCCTCTTCGCCGAACCGCAGGATAACGTCGCGCCACCGGGATGAGGGCGAAGCGTTGGAACGGAGGTAGTGTTAATAAGATGGCAACGGTTGACTTTATTTGGCTTATCCAATAATAGGTGTATATGCGTATGATATGAAGACGCGTCAAAACGTCTGAGGATTGTCAATTTGGAGTGTTGATCATGTCCGGCTTTACGGCAGTGGAATTTGAGCGAGTGCGCAGTTGTTGCGCTTGTGGTAATTTACGTAAAACCACGCGAATTATTACCCAGTTTTACGACCAGCATTTGCAACCGACCGGATTGCGCAGCACGCAGTGTTCGTTGCTGATGCATATTCTGGCTCATGAAAATATTTCGGTGAGTGAGTTGGCGGCGAATTTGCTGATGGACCAGACCACCGTCACCCGCAATTTGGAGATCTTACGAAAAAACGGTTATATTGCCGTTGTCAAAGAGACGGAAGACGCGCGACGCAAAGCGATCGCCATCACCGAGCTGGGGCGGGAAAAGCTCGGTGAAGCGTTGCCGTTTTTGGAACAAGCCCAGGCGCAAATCGAACAAGGGTTGGGAGCGGAACGGTTTCAAGAGTTCCTAAACACCTTGCTAGCGATCCAACAGATGGTCAAGTAAATTTTTTTGGATTGATATATGCATATACATATACAAAATGCGCAAGCAGTGTTTCGACGGCCGACAGCTTGAAAGGCCGGATGGCGCTTGCGAACGATGACGGCTCCCAATATTGGGGGCAATCGATTGAGATGGAGTGATCGGCTTGGAAAGAAGCGAGTTGGAAACAATGTTGGGGGATTTGGTCCGGAACAGCCCGGAGAATGTTATGTCGGAGTTGGGGACGTTGCAATTATATGATCCTCCGTTAGTCGGTATCGCGGCGGCTGATGATCCGGGCTGGGAACAACTGCGGGATCCGGCGGTGGTCGGACCGCGCCACCGGTTACCTTCGGATTGGCTACCCGGAGCGCAGTCGGTTATTTCGTATTTTTTACCGTTTACCGCGTCGGTCCGCCAATCCAATGCGGGAGCGGGAATGCCTTCGTTAGAGTGGTTATACGGACGTTATGAGGGAGAACGGTTCAACAGTGTGGTGCGCTCAACGATGATAGCGTGGTTTCAACAGCGCGGAGATCAAGCCTTGGCTCCGGCGTTGGATCTGCGTTTTAGCATAATCGACCTCCGCAGTAACTGGTCGGAACGGCATGTTGCTTTCATTGCCGGTCTCGGGACATTTTGCCTGAACCGTTCGCTAATCACTCAAGCCGGAAGCGCCGGCCGTTTTGGCAGTGTGATTGTGGATCGTCGGTTGGAGGTTACTCCCCGCCCCTATCAAGCATTCGATGAGTATTGCACTCACTGCGGGGCCTGCGTTGCCCGCTGCCCGGCCCAAGCCATTACCGAAGCGGGTAAGGATCAGGGCCGCTGCGCGAGTTTTGTCAATGGAACGCTGGAATTATTCCGACCCCGTTACGGTTGCGGCAAGTGTCAGACCGCTGTCCCGTGCGAGACGCGAATTCCGGGGTGAAGCGGCTCTCGTGAACCAGTGAATCACTTGCGCTGACAAAAAGAGTTAGCCAAAAAATGTATTACTAAAAACCACCTTCGGGTGGTTTTTATTTTGGCGAAGCACAATCAAAGTAGCGAAGCTGAAGTGAGGTGTGTGTGATGTTAATGTTATATAAATTAACATTGCGGTATTGAAAGTTTTGAAAGAATAGCATATAATAGCAATTGAGTTTGTTTATGTTTGTTTATGTTGATTTTGATTTGGTAGATTGCAAAAAACATATCACACACACATTACACCAAATCATAATCTCCGGTATTGTCGCTGCCAAAAGAAAGGAGTGTCGCTGATGCCATTTCGTAATATTAAGATGGAACAGATGAACCGGCAGTATTTTTACGCGTCTCATTTGAGTGCTGCCGAATTGATTCGGCATAAAGCCGGGATTGGAAAAGGAAATTGTTTGGAGTTGTTTGCGGGTTGCGGCTATTTGGGGCTGGCATTGGCGCAGATCACCAATTTGCGGGTGTATTTGATGGATTCTTCGGCGGAGTTGAATCGGATGGCTGAAAAAAATATCGGCGATTGCGGTCTGGAAGACCGGGTGAAAGCGTTGCACGGAGGGCATTACGGACGGATTAATTTGCCGGACGCCAGCATGAATCTGGTGATCAGCGAACGCTCGGTTTTCTTTTGGAAAGACAAACAAAAGATCTTTCAAGAGATTTACCGGGTTTTGGCCCCGGGCGGCGTGGCGTGTGTCGGAAGCGGTTTCGAAAATAACGATATCCAACGGCAAGTGGAAACCAAACTTGCCGAGTATAGTCCAAATCTGGGAGTTCAGTTGAACCGCCGGGTATGGCAGCAACGGATCGAAAAAATCGAGGCGAAAATTATCGATGCCGGAATTCTCGCCTATGAGCTTAATTACAGCGATCATGGACTGTGGATTGTATTTCGGAAAAACGAACTGCAGCGAAATGTGGTTTAGAAGGATAAACGGATGGTCAAAAATTTTTTCTCATTACCCGATACGGCGACGCCGCGTTTTCTGATGATCGGCATGATATTATTCACTGGTGGCTTGGGATTAGTCTCGTTGGCGCTGGGGCGTTACGGGATTCCCTTGTCCGATCTTGGGCGGGTGTTGGCTTGGAAGATTGGAATTTTACCCGCAGCTTCCGTTGTGGGGCTGGAAACGGTGGAAACGGTTTTGTTTGCGGTCCGCTTGCCCCGGGTTCTCAGCGCGTTGTTGGTCGGCGCGGCGCTTAGCGTCTCGGGTGCGACTTACCAGGGATTGTTTAAAAATCCCATGGTGTCGCCGGACATTTTGGGGGCGTCGGCCGGAGCGGGATTTGGGGCGGCGCTGGCGATCTTGTTCGGATTCAACGGAATCGCGGTTCAATTCGCCGCTTTTGTTTGCGGCATTGCGGCGGTCGCCGTGACGTATTGGGTGAGCGGCCGGATCGGCGGGTCCGAGCATGGCGTCTTGACGTTGGTCTTGACCGGCATGGTGATGGGGGCCTTATTCTCGGCATTTATCGCTTTAACGAAATACGTCGCCGACCCCGATAACAAGTTGCCGGCGATTACTTTTTGGCTGATGGGTGGGCTTTCCTCCGTTACCTGGAAAGAATTTTATCATATTTTAATCCCGATGGCGTTGGGGATTTTACCCGTAATGTTATTGCGCTGGCGTTTGAACGTGCTTTCGTTTGGGGAAGAAGAGGCGCAAGCATTGGGTATAAACACCCGACAGATGCGGTTCGTCTTGATTGCCGGTTCGACTTTGCTGACTGCGGCGGCCGTCTCAATCGGGGGGTTGATCGGTTGGGTCGGTCTGGTGATTCCGCATTTGGCGCGAATGGTAGTGGGGCCGGATTTCCGGCGGCTGTTGCTAGCGGCGTTGCTGATGGGAGGAGCGTTTATGATGGTAGTGGACGATTTATCCCGGACGTTGTTCGCCATTGAGATTCCGTTGGGTATTTTGACCGCGTTGATCGGAGCGCCTTTTTTCATCCATTTATTGGCGCGTGGAAAGCGGGGTTGGTTATGAAACTGGAATTGCGTCAAGTCGGTTGCGGTTACGGAGACCGTCCGGTGTTGCGCCGGGTTTCGTTTGCGGTGACGGAAGGGGAGATCCTCTGTTTGCTGGGACCCAACGGAGTGGGAAAAACAACCTTATTTAAAACCATTTTAGGTTTTTTAAAGTTGCAGGAAGGAACGATCGAGTTGGACGGGTCGGATATTCGCCAATGGACCCGGCGTCAATTTGCCCGGACCATCGGTTATGTTCCGCAGGCGCATCTGCCGCCGTTCCCCTTTTTGGTCCGGGATGTGGTGTTGATGGGGCGGACGGCCCATTTGAACGCATTCGCGGGTCCGAGCGCCGCTGATCGCATTATTGTCGATCAGGCGTTGGAACAGCTTGGAATCGTCCATTTGCGTCAGCGGATTTACACTGAGTTAAGCGGAGGCGAGCGACAAATGGTTTTGATCGCCCGGGCCTTGGCTCAGCAGCCGAAACTGTTAATCATGGACGAACCGACCGCTAACTTGGATTTTGGGAACCAAATCCGTCTGTTGGAACAGATCAATCAGTTGGCGCGTTCGGGATTGGGAGTGATTATGACCACCCATTTTCCCGATCATGCGTTTCTCTGCGGTTCGCAAGTGGTCTTAATGGGGCCGGGCGGGGAGCTGAAAGAAGGTCCGGCCGAGCGGATCGTCACCGAAGCCAATCTAAAGCATGCGTACGGGATTGCGGTAAAGGTGGCGGAATATCAGGACCGGCAGGGTCGGTTGGTTAAAACGTGTATCCCGCTTTTGAATTGAAAATAATTATAATAACTTGAAAAGGATGATTCGGAATGGACAACGCTAGAAAAAGCAAGTTAATCCGGGAGGTTTTGGGGATCGTTTGCGGTGTGGTGATGTTGTGGAGCATGGTCGCGCCGGAACGGGGCGACACCCGCACTGCCGCGGTTTACGCGGCGACCCAACCTGCGACACAAGTTATCACCGACTCCAACGGCAGGAAAGTTTCGGTTCCGACGAACATCAACCGGATCGGTGACGCCTGGCACGCTCACAATGTGGTCTTAACCATGTTGGGTGCGGGCGATAAAATCGTGGCGACAGTACTGACCCCACAATCCCGGCCCTGGCTGTACCGGGTGAATCCGGCGCTGGGTAAGGCGGCGACCGTCTTCACCACCAGCAGCGTTAATTTGGAAGAATTGTTGAAAACTAAGCCGGACGTAGTATTTTTGCCGACCAGCGACAAAAACGCCGATAAGATCAGCGCATTGGGGATTCCGGTCTTGCAGATGGGGTTCACCGATTTTGACGGTTTAAAACGTTGCTTTAGCGAAACCGGGGCGATTTTGGGCGGCAAGGCGTTGGCGAAAGCCCGTAAATACATCACCTATCTGGATCAGAAATTGGCGATGGTGACGGCGGTTACTAACAAAATCCCCAAGGAACAACGGCCCAGGGTGCTGCATGTCACGGCGTTGACGCCGTTGGTAGTGGACGGCCGGGACACGATCATCAATGCCTGGATCGAGACGGCGGGCGGCGTGAACGCTGCGGCGGAAGTGAGTGGCAATAATCGCGAAGTGACTTTTGAACAAATTTTAAAGTGGAATCCCGACGTGATCGTATTGAGCAGCACGTTGCTGGGTAACGGGGGCACCGATTTGGAGAAAGTCTTAAACGACCCGCGTTGGAAACAGGTGGCGGCGGTTCAGAAAAGCAAGGTGTTTTACAATCCCGACGGCGCGTTTATGTGGGACCGTTACAGCGCCGAAGAAGCGCTGGAGATTCAATGGGCCGCCAAAACTTTACACCCGGACCGCTTTAAACAGATCGACATGGTCAAAGAGACCTGTTATTTCTACAAAACGTTCTTCAACTATCCGTTGCGACCCGAGGAGGCGTTGCGGATCCTGGCCGCCCAACCTCCCGTCGCGGCGCAGTGAGTTCCGGGGTTGACACGGCGATGAGGCAGATTACGGTTTTTCATGCCGGAAGTATCGGTCGGGCCTTGCAAACCGTCGTTCGGGAATGGGAAGAACGTCAACCGGGTTGGCGGATTGCTCTGGAGGGAAGCGGCGCGCGGCAAGCCGCCCGCAAAATCTTTGCGGAGCACCGGCGCTGCGACGTTTTTATTTCGGCTGACGAAAGCATCGTCGATCAGCTGTTGCGCCCCGACTACGCCCGTTTCAATATCCGCTTCGCCGGCAACCGGCTGGTCTTGAAGTGCGGGGAGCGAAGCCGCTACCGCGACGAACTCACCCCGGATAATTGGTTCGAGGTCTTGTTGCGACCGGACGTGACATACGGGCATACCGATCCCGAATTGGACCCCGCCGGATACCGGGCTAAATTATGTTGGCAATTGGCGGAGCGCTATTACCGCCGGCCCGGACTATACCGACAGTTGGACGCCAAGGTTCGGCCGGAATGGATTTTGACGGAACGCGCCGTGATACAAACGCGGTTGTTCCAGGGAGAATTGGACTATTTTTTCGGGTATGCGTCGGGCGCCGGTCAACACGGTCGCGATTATTTGCAACTACCCGCCGCGATCGATTTTTCCCTCCCGGAATGGGCCGATTATTACCGCCAGGCAACTCTGGAACTGAGTGGAGTGGACCCTGGGACGACCATGACCGTCACCGGCCGGCCGATCGTTTATAGTGTAACCATTCCGGAAAATGCGCCGGAACCGGAGGCGGCCGCAGACTTGGTCGCGTATTTGCTGGAAAACGGAGAGGAAACATTGCGGCGGGCCGGAATCACGCCGCTGCCCCCTACGTTGAGCGACGACCGGGACCGGGAAACGTTGCCCGGGGCGTTGCGGCGGTTCATTTCTACATAAAAAGCGAGGGGAAACGATTTGATTTATATCGCCGACGCTACGTTGGAAAGGTTCATTAAAGAAGATGTTCCGTATTTGGATCTGACCACTTGGGGTCTGGGCATCGGCAACGCGCCGGGCAAGATTGAGTTTTTCAACCGCGAACCCGCCGTATTGTGCGGGACGGAAGAGATAACCCGAATCGGCCGGAAACTTAACTTGGAGTTGGGACCGTGGCTGCCCTCGGGCAGCGTGCTGCAACCCGGCACCACGGTGCTGGAAGCGACGGGGTCGGCGGCCGAGTTGCACCAAGTCTGGAAAGTGGCGGTCAATATTTTGGAGCATGCTTCGGGCATCGCTACCCGGACCCGGCAATGGGCCGACCGGATCGCGGCGGTCAATCCTGCGGTCGGGCTGGTCACTACCAGGAAAGGGTTCCCCGGGACCAAGGAGTTGGCAACCAAGGCGGTTTTGTGCGGGGGAGGTATGCCGCACCGGTTGGGGTTGTCGGAGACGGTGCTGATCTTTGCGCAACACCGGGAGTTTCTGACGGCAACTTGCGGCGATTGGGCGACGGTTGTTCGGAAACTAAAACTGCAAGCCTGTGAGAAAAAAATCCTGGCCGAAGCGGAAAGTCTGCCGGACGCGTTGGCTTGGGTCAGGGCGGGCGTGGACGGGGTGCAGGTGGATAAGGTCGCCCCGGCGGAGCTCAAAGGTTGGGTGGAGGAACTACGGTCGGCGGCGCCGGAGTTGACGGTTTTGGCGGCGGGCGGAATTAACGAACGCAACCTGGAAGCGTATGCCGCCACCGGCGTCGACGCCTTGGTGACCTCGGCGGTTTATTTTGGTAAACCGAGCGATTTTAGCGCGAAAATGAACGCGCTTTAATAGGCGAATGTGAGGAAAGGGATGATTGAGATGAATGGGAAACAACGATTGCGGTGGCTGCTGGGGTTGAGTCTGATCGGCTGGTTGTGGTTGGGGGGGCTGGCTTGGGCCGCGCCGGCGCAAAACACGCTGCTGGCTTATGTGGGCGCGGGTCTGAAAGACCCGGCGGGCGAACTGGCGACGTTGTACGAATCCAAAACCGGGGTGCGGGTGGAATTGATATTAAACAGTTCCGGGGCGTTGCTCAGTCAGTTGGAATTGAGCAAAAAAGGCGATATCTATCTGCCCGGCGGAATGCCTTTTGTGATGATGGCGAAACAGAAAGGTTATATCGGCGAAATGGTTGGACCGCTGGCCTATCATTTTCCCGTCATCATCGTGCCGAAAGGCAATCCGGCGCATATCGCCAAAGTTGAGGATTTGGCCCGGCCCGGCGTGCAACTGATCCTGCCCGACAAAGACAGCACCGCTTTGGGCAAATCGGCGCTGAAGATCTTCGCCAATCTCAACCTAAGCGCCCCGATTTTGAAAAATGTCAAAGCGTATGTGGAGACCGGACCCAAAGTGCCGTTAACGATCGCGTTGGGTCAGGGAGACGCCGGGATCGCCGAGTACAGCGACGCTTCCAAAAACCGCGCCTTGGAACTGGTGGCGATCGATCCCGCGGTGAACGTGGTCGACGAGATTCCCTGCGCCGTATTGACCTGTTCCGCCCAACGCGAGGCGGCGTTGACGTTTTTACAGTTCGTGAAGGAGAACGGCGCGGCGGTTTTTGCGAAACATGGCTTTAAGACGAAGTTATAAGCTGGTTGAAAAGCGGCGGCGCTGGTTCGATTGGGGTCTGGGAACGGTTTTTGGTCTGGTGACGCTCTTTTTTGGCGTGATCTTCGCCGGATTGGTCGGTTACGGGTTGCAAAACGCCGGGTTGGATTGGTGGCGAAATCCGGAATTCCGTTTTGCGTTGGGTTTTACGTTGCAGACGACGGTTGTGGCGACGTTGGGAGCGACGGTTCTAGGGCTGGTTTGCGGCTATTGGTTGGCGCGGCATGATTTTCCCGGGAAAGTGCTGCTGGAAACGTTGTTGGATTTGCCGATTATTCTGCCGCCGTTGGTGTCGGGCATCGCGTTGTTGATCCTGTTCGGCCCGGTCTGGGGCGGAACGTTGCGCCGCTTGGGTTGGGAGGTTGTCTTTACCGAACGCGGCGTGATCCTGGCGCAATGGTTTATTGCCTTGCCACTGGCTTTGAAGACTTTCAAGCAAGCCTTCGCCGAAGTCGACTTACGTTATGAAAATATTGCCCGGACGTTGGGCTGCACCCCGGCCGGCCGATTCTTCCGGGTGGCGTTGCCCATGGCCCGGCGCGGGATAGTCAACGGAATCGCTATGGCGTGGGCGCGGACGGTCGGCGAATTTGGGGCTACGGCGATGCTGGCGGGTGTGACGCGTTTCAAGACGGAGACGATGGCGGCGGCGATTTTTCTCAATATGTCCATCGGCGAACTGCGGATGGCGGTAGCGGTGTCGGTGGTGCTGTTTGGTCTGGCGATGCTGGTGTTGGTGCTATTTCGCTTGGGGACGGTGAAGCCGGAAGATGAGTAACGGGGCCTTGGAGATTACCAATTTAAGTTGCGCGGCGGGCGGGTTCCACCTGAAACAACTGCATCTGAAGCTGCGCGCCGGCGAATATTTGACGATCGTCGGACCGAGCGGCGCGGGGAAAACGATGTTGTTGGAGACGATCGCCGGTTTGCGGACCGCGTTGGAAGGCCGGATCTGTTTCGGCGGACGCGAGCTGACGTCATTGGCTCCCGAAGCGCGCAACTTGGGCTTTGCCTATCAGGACAGTTTGCTTTATCCGTTTCTGACCGTCCGGGACAACATTTTGTTCGGCGCTCGGGCGCGAGGGGTGGCGCGCAAACCGCAAATAAAAAAGCGCTTGGAGGAGATGGCCGTCCAATTGGGGTTGGAACGGCTGCTCGACCGGGCGCCGCGGTTTTTGAGCGGCGGCGAAAAACAGCGGGTGGCCTTGGCCCGGGCGTTGTTGCTCCAGCCGCCGTTGCTGCTGTTGGACGAACCGCTGGCGGCGTTGGATTGGGAGTCGCAGGAAAAACTGCGTCGGTTGCTCCGGGAGCTGCAACGGCGCGAACGCATGACGGTGTTACATGTGACCCACGATCTGGAGGAGGCGGTTCAATTAGGAACCTGCTTGGCGGTATTGGAAGGCGGGCGGTTGAGCGACTGCGGTCGTCCCGCCGATTTGATCGGGCATAACACTTTTTTGCGTCGTTTGGCCGAGACTGGCGGCGTGGAGGAGGCAGTCGCGCAAAATACGGGGAGCGACCAATGAGGTACTCCCCGTTTCCGTTGCGTTGGTTTGGGTTTGGGTAAAGCCCCGGTTATTTCATCAGCATGACCGAGGTGGATTTGATCAACGCCGTGACGTCGTCGCCTGTTTTGAGACCGAGATCGGCGATGGAGTCGGCGGTGACGACCGAAACCAGCCGTTCGCCTTTATAATCAAGCACGACTTTGGCCATGATGCCGTCCTGGGTGATCTCTTTCACTGTGGCTTTCAATTGATTTCTTCCGCTTAACTTCATATTGGGTTTCCTCCTTTGTTTGATTATTGGGTAAATTCGGTCAAAAGTGAAAATCAGACAAATTACATTCGGTTATGGTAAGTTTAATTATATTATACCAGAAATACTCCTAAGTTAGATTGTTTTTCTGTAAAAAAGCGTCCCCAAAAACGAAGCAACGACAGTCGACGTGGGTGGGGCAACTCCGGCTCGGACTATGCGGGAAACGCTTCGGGACGGAGTATCGATCCGTGAGGAGGAGATGAGTATGGCGAAGATTGATCCGGGGCAAAACATCGCGCAATTGTTGGCGGAACATCCGGAAACGCTGGCGGTTTTTGCGGCGCATGGTTTTACGGCGGAAAGCGCGGCGCAACTGACCGCGCAAGTGGGCGACGACTTGATGCTGGGGACGGTGTTGAAGGCCAAACGGATCCATGCCGAACGATTTATCGTCGCCTTGGAGGAGCGGATCGCCGCCGCCGGGGAAACGATTTTGGCGACGGAACTGCCGCGCCCGGGACATCTGAATTTCCTGGGATATTTGGTTTGTCCGTTGAAACATCAGTTCCGCGAGGGATTTGAAGCGGTGCTGCAACAACACTGGGGGGAGTCCGTGAACCCGCCCAACTGTTACGCTCCGATGGGCTGCGGCGGTGACGATCCCTGTGAAAATATCTGGCAGGCGCCGACCGGCGCCGCTTTTCCCGATCTGGTAATGTCGGTGGGGTTTGACAACCTGTTCAAAAAGGCCTTTCGCGACCGGTTGGTGGCGACGGGTCATTTTCAAGCCGCGCCGGCGCAGCCGGTACCGGAAGCATTCCGGGAATTGGTCGACCCGCTGGGCGCCTACACCGTTTACGGACTGTTTCCATATGTGATGATGATCGACCGGTTGAAACTGGGAAACCGTCCAATGCCGCGCCGTTGGGAGGATCTGTTGGATCCGCTGTATGAAGGGGACGTGACGATCGGCGGATCGGGTGACGAAGTGAATGAACTGCTGTTGCTTGAGGCGTTCGCGCGGGGCGGCGCGGCGGGAGTGCGCCGGCTGGCGCGAAACGTCAAAATGATCTGGCACGCCGCGCAGATGGCCAAAACGGCCGGCAGCGGCAGTCCCGACGGCGCGGCCATATATATCTTGCCGTGGTTTTTTGCCAAAACCTGTCCCCGGGTCGGTGTGGTAGAGATTGTCTGGCCCGAGGACGGAGCTTTGGTTAACCCGATGTACGTGTTGGTTAAAAAAGACTTTCCCGCCGCTTTGCAACCGTTGCGTGATTATGTGCTGGGACCGGAGTTTGGGCGGGCAATTGCGGAGAGCTTTTTCCCTTCTCCGCATCCGGCGGTCGTCAATCCCTTGCCGGAGGGGGCGCGTTTTAAATGGCTGGGTTGGGATTATATTCACAATCATGATTTGGAGGCCGAGCTAAAACGGGTTCAGGCAATTTTTTGGGAGGAAAAGCGGCGGCCGGGTTGATGCCGCCCGCTGACGGGAGGGGATTGACATGCGTTTGATTACTGTGGCCGGACCGCCGTCATCGGGCAAAACTGCGGTCATATTACGGACCGGCGAACAACTGCGGTCGGAGGGGTGGAAGGTGGGGGTGGTCAAGTTCGACTGTTTGACGACCACCGACCATCTGGCTTACGAACAGAAAGGATTTCCGGTGCTGAAGGGATTGGCGGGGAACTTGTGCCCGGACCATTTTTTTGTTTGCAACATTGACGACTGCGTTGATTGGGGCCGTCACCGGCAGCTGGATTTGCTGATCAGCGAAAGCGCCGGTCTGTGCAACCGTTGTTCGCCGCATATCAAAGGAGTTTTGGCGGTCTGCGTGATCGACAATCTCGCGGGAGTGGACACGCCGCAGAAGATCGGACCAATGCTGAAATTGGCCGATCGGATCGTCATTACCAAAGGGGATGTGGTTTCCCAGGCGGAACGGGAAATATTCGCGTTCCGGGTTAAGCAGGCCAACCCGCGCGCCGATTTATTCTGGGTGAATGGCATTACCGGTCAAGGCGCTTTCGACGTCAGTCAAAGTTTTAAGCGGGCGGCGCCGGTGGACGGCTTAGAGGGTTGGCGGATTCGTTTCCCGATGCCGGCCGCGGTCTGCCCCTACTGCGTGGGTGAAACGGAGATCGGACGGGACCATCAGCGCGGCAATGTGAAAAAGTTGATCTGGGAGGAAACGCCGCGATGAAAGAGGATTGGCTGACTCAAACCCTCGGGGAGCTGATGGAAAGCTATTGTTTTACGATTGATTTTTTTGGCGGTCGGGGGCTGCCGGCCCCGGACCCCCGTTGGACGATGCCCCAATATTGCGCCGCGCTGGATATGGTTTTGCTGGAGGAGCGGGGGTTCGACCGGCAATTGCTGGCAACCGACTTTGCGTCGTTTATGACCCGGTTGGAGCGTTTGAGCGCCCCGGTCGGTCCGGCGCTGCAAACGTTGACGATCCGGGGCGGCCGTGATAAACGGGGGATGGCGGAGCCGGTCGAGTTGACCTTAAAACCGGGGATGGTCGTGGGGATCGTTGGACCGACCGGCTCGGGGAAAAGCCGGTTGCTGGCGGATATTGAATGTCTGGCGCAGGGCGATACGCCGACCGGACGCCGCATTTTGGTCAACGGAGCGGTTCCCGACGCCGCGCAACGGTTCGGGTTGGAACAGAAATTGGTGGCGCAACTGTCGCAGAATATGAATTTTGTCGTCGATCTGACGGTGACCGAGTTTATCCGTCTGCATGCCGCCAGCCGGATGATTGTCGATGAAACCGCGGTCTGCGCGGCCATTATCGCCCAAGCCAACGAGTTGGCCGGAGAACGGTTTGGGGCCGATCTGCCCGTCACCCAGCTGAGCGGCGGGCAATCCCGGGCGTTAATGATCGCCGATACGGCCTTGCTTAGCCGTTCGCCATTGGTGTTGATCGACGAGATTGAAAACGCCGGAGTGGACCGGAAAAAAGCTTTGGCGTTGCTGGTGCGCGCGGAAAAGCTGGTCTTGATCGCCACCCACGATCCGCTACTGGCGTTGCTAGGCGATCAACGGATCATATTGCGAAACGGGGGTATCGCCGAAGTGATCGTCGGCGACGCGGCCGAACGGAGCCAGTTGGCGACCCTGGAGGCGTTGGACCGCGGCATGATGCGGCTACGCGAGCGGATTCGCGCCGGAGAACGAATTGACGGAGCGACGTTGCGCCAGTGCGGCATTGGGAATTAAGGCCATATTGACGGATTGCCAAGCGGATAGACGAAAACATGATCCTAAAGCACTTTGGCGCGTTCCAAAACGGCTCCGGCACGATCCAAAATCATTGGGGGATGTGCCAAAACGATTTTGGCGCGTTCCAAAACGACTCCGGCATGATCCAAAATCATTGGGGGATGTGTCAAAACGATTTTGGCATGTTTCAAAATAACTTTGGCATGATCCAAAATTATTCGGGGTTGCGCCAATGCGATTTTGGCACGAATCAAAACGACTCCAGCCCTTTGCGCTGGGTTCGCGGTCGATGGCTTGGCGATTTGAACTGCTGTCGGGACGGTTGGGGGTCGGTTTCGCTCCGGGCGACCCGGCTTGCCATCATTGTAGAGTACAAACTTCCGCTCAATCGGCGGAAGTTTTTTTATGGGTTGCGCTTTTTCGACCGGAGGATGTGGGTGAGGACGGGCGGAGCGGCCTTGCGCATGTAAAGTCGATGTAATATAAATGTCATTAAATTTAACATTTAAGACCGTTGACTTTCTCAAAAGCATCCACTATAATTTGGATTAAATTAGTTTTAGTTAGTTTTTGTTTGTTTTAGTTACAATTAATTAGTTTTAGTTTGGACTAAAATGATTAAAACATAACACATACATTACATAAACGATCAAGCGACGCTTGAACGGTGGCTTGAGAAAGGTGGTGACGGGACTCCCGGTTGGCTACGACCCATAATCATTAAATCATTGGAGAGGAGAAACACAAATGCCTAGAAAAATTGCGATTTATGGAAAAGGTGGCATCGGTAAATCCACCACCCAACAAAATACCGCGGCGGCCATGGCCCATTTTTACGGGAAAAAGGTCTTCATTCACGGCTGCGACCCCAAAGCGGATTCGACCCGGTTGATCTTGGGGGGAATGAACCAGAAAACGCTAATGGATATGCTCCGGGAAGAGGGCGAAGAGAAGATTACCGTCGCCAAGGTGGTCAAAGACGGTTACGGTTCGATCCGTTGCGTCGAGTCGGGCGGTCCGGAGCCGGGCGTCGGTTGCGCCGGACGGGGCGTGATCACCGCCATCGACCTGATGGAGAAGAACGGCGCCTATACCGACGACTTGGACTTTGTTTTCTTTGATGTGTTGGGCGACGTCGTTTGCGGCGGGTTCGCCATGCCGATCCGCGACGGAAAAGCCCAAGAGGTTTACATCGTCGCTTCCGGCGAGATGATGGCGATTTACGCGGCCAACAATATCTGCAAGGGTCTGCTCAAATACGCCAAACAAAGCGGCGTCCGGCTCGGCGGCGTCATTTGCAACAGTCGTAAAGTGGACCGTGAAGCGGAGTTCCTGGAAGAGTTCACCGCCGCCATCGGCACCAAAATGATCCACTTCGTGCCGCGTGACAATATCGTTCAAAAAGCCGAGTTCAACAAGAAAACCGTGGTCGATTACGACGCCGGATGCAACCAAGCCAAGGAATACGGCGAATTGGCCCGCAAGATCATTGAAAACAAAGACTTTGTCATTCCCCAACCAATGAAAATGGATGACCTGGAAGCCATGGTGGTCAAGTACGGAATTGCCGATTAACCGTAACCCAGACGTTGCGGCGCGGTGAAATAAAGGAGGCGCGAATCCATGCCATATCATTTGTTTAAATGCAGCGAATGCATTCCGGAGCGGAAAAAGCACGCGGTGATCAAAGGACCCGGCGAAACGTTGGCCGACGCCTTGCCGGCCGGATATCTCAATACGATTCCGGGGTCCATCTCCGAACGGGGTTGCGCTTACTGCGGCGCGAAACACGTTATCGGCACCCCGATGAAGGATGTCATTCATCTCAGTCACGGGCCGGTCGGGTGTACTTACGACACCTGGCAGACCAAACGTTACATCAGCGATAACGATAATTTTCAATTGAAATATACCTACGCCACGGATATGAAGGAGAAACATATTGTCTTCGGCGCCGAAAAACTGCTGAAGCAAAATATGCTCGAAGCCTTCAAGGCGTTTCCCAAAATCAAACGGATGACCATCTATCAGACCTGCGCTTCGGCGCTGATCGGCGACGACATCAACGCGGTGGCCGACGAAGTGATGGAAGAACTGCCCGATGTCGACATCTTTGTCTGCAACTCCCCCGGCTTTGGCGGACCGAGCCAGTCCGGCGGGCATCACAAGATCAATATCGCCTGGATCGAAAAGAAGGTCGGAACGTTTGAACCGAAGCTCACCAGCGATTATGTGATCAACTATGTCGGCGAATACAACATCCAGGGCGACCAGGAAGTGATGCTGGATTACTTCAAACGTATGGGCATCCAGGTTTTGTCGTCCTTCACCGGCAACGGATCCTACGACGACTTGCGCGGGATGCACCTGGCCCACTTAAACGTCTTGGAATGCGCCCGTTCGGCGGAGTACATCTGTAACGAACTGCGGAAACGGTACGGCATTCCCCGGCTGGATATCGACGGCTTTGGGTTTGAGCCGCTGGCGGCTTCGTTGCGCAAGGTGGGGATGTTCTTTGGGATCGAGGACCGGGCTAAGGCGATCATTGCGGAGGATACCGCCCGTTGGCGCCCGGAGCTTGACTGGTACAAAGAACGGTTGCGCGGCAAGAAAGTCTGCCTCTGGCCGGGCGGTTCCAAACTGTGGCACTGGGCCAATGTCATCCACGAAGAGATGGGCGTCGACGTAGTTTCGGTCTACACTAAGTTCGGTCATCAGGGCGATATGGAGAAGGGCATTTCCCGGTGCGAGGAAGGCGCTTTGGCCATCGACGATCCCAACGAGTTGGAAGGGTTGGAAGCCATGGAAATGTTGCAGCCCGACATCATCTTCACCGGCAAACGCCCCGGCGAGGTCGCCAAAAAAATCCGGGTGCCCTATCTTAACGCCCACGCCTATCACAACGGTCCCTGGAAAGGGTTCGAGGGTTGGGTCCGTTTTGCCCGGGATATCTACAACGGGATCTATTCGCCCATTCACCAGCTGTCGCTGTTGGATATCAGCCAAGACGCGATCCCGACCGACCGGGGCTTTGTGACCCAACGGATGCTCTCCGACGTCAACTTACCTCCCGAAGTAATCGCTTCGAAGGAGTTGCGCGAGTATACGGGCGAATACGACCTGGTCGCCGGATTGCGGCGCAAGACTTATCCCGAATTTCCCCCGGCCCAGCCGTCGACGGCGCCGGCCGCGGTGTGACGGAGGTGACGACAACAATGGATGATGTAATGAAAGACCGAATCGAACAGTTGGTTGACTATATCATGAAGAAATGTCTGTGGCAGTTTCATTCCCGTGTTTGGGACCGCCAGAAGCAAAACGAGGGAATTCTCACCAAAACCATGCAGCTTTTATGCGACGAACCGGTGGAAACCGGCACCCCCGCCGACCGCTGTTATTGGGTCGACGCGGTTTGTCTGGCCGAAGCCTTTAAAAGCCGTTATCCCTGGCTGAATACCATGGATCAGGCGGAGCTCAAACTGCTGATGCAAGGGCTCAAGGATCGGATGGATTATTTAACAATTACCGGGTCGCTGAATCTGGAGCTAACCGACCCGCTCTATTAGAAAGGAATGATAACGATGTCTTGCGAACTGAAACCCAAAGAGCGCGCCGGCGTAATCAACCCCATCTTCACCTGTCAGCCCTGCGGCGCCCAATATGCCAGCATCGGCATTACGGACTGCATCGGGATCGTCCACGGCGGCCAGGGTTGCGTAATGTTTGTCCGTTTGCTCTTCTCTCAGCATTTCAAGGAGAGTTTCGAATTGGCCTCGTCCTCGTTGCATGAGGACGGCGCGGTCTTCGGCGCGCTCAACCGGGTCGAGGAAGCGGTCGATGTGTTGTTGATGCGCTATCCCGACGTGAAAGTAGTGCCGATCATCACCACCTGTTCGACCGAGGTCATCGGGGACGATGTCGACGGCGTGGTCAAAAAGCTCAATGAAGGATTACTGCAAGAAAAATACGCCGGCCGCGAAGTTCATTTGATTCCGATCCATTCGCCGAGCTTCAAAGGCAGTATGATTAGCGGCTACGATGTGGCGGTTAACGACTTTGTCAGTTATTTCGCCAAAAAAGATCAGCCCAACGGCAAACTCAACCTGATCACCGGCTGGGTCAATCCCGCCGATGTCACCGCATTGAAACATTTGCTCCACGAAATGCAAGTGGACGCGACCGTGTTGTTTGAGATCGAGAGTTTCGACGCGCCGTTGATGCCGTACGGCAACTTTGTCGCCCACGGTAAAACCACCATCGCCGACTTGGCTTCCACGGCCAACGCCGTCGGCACCATCGCTCTGAACCGCTACGAAGGAGCCGCCGCCGCCCGTTACCTGGAGAGCGAATTCGACGTTCCGGCCGTCATCGGGCCGACGCCGATCGGCATCCGCAATACCGACACGTTTTTGCAGAACGTGAAGAATCTGACCGGCAAAGCGATTCCCCAATCACTGGTTTGGGAACGGGGCGTCGCTATCGACGCGTTAACCGACCTGACCCACATGTTTCTGGCGGATAAGCGAGTCGCCATTTACGGTAATCCCGACCTGGTGCTCGGTTTAGCCCAATTCTGCCTTGACCTGGAGATGCGGCCGGTCCTGCTGCTGCTGGGCGATGACAACTCGAGTTACCCCGAAGACCCGCGCATCAAGGAACTTCAAGCTAACGTCGACTTTGACATGGAGATTATCATGAACGCCGATTTGTGGGATTTGGAAAACCGGATTCAAAACGAAGGGTTGAAACTTGATTTGATCCTCGGTCATTCCAAAGGGCGGTTTATCTCCATTGATCACAATGTGCCGATGCTGCGGGTCGGGTTCCCGGTATACGACCGGTCCGGCCCTTACCGTCACCCGGTTCTCGGGTACGCCGGCGCGATCTGGTTGGCCGAATCGATGGCCAATACCCTGTTCACCGATATGGAGTATAAAAAGACGCGCGAGTGGATTTTGAACGTTTGGTAAAACGGTTTTTGGCAAGACGCGGCGCGTGAGGAGGTTGAGATCATGTTGGGTTTTTTTAACGTGAGGGACGAGAGCGTCATCGTAGACTTTGAAGACGATTACCGGGACGCCAAGGCGTATCACCGGCGGGCGGAACAGTTTCTTCAGGAAGGGCAACATCCGAGCGTGGTGTTTAATGTGGCGGCGGTCGCACTGGAACGGTATTTGGTCGCCTTGTGCGAGTTGCACGGCGTTGCGCCCGGCAATCACAATTACACCTGCCTGATGGACGCGGTGGAAGAATTGGTGAACGTCCCGCCCGAACTGAATCAGGCGATCCGTTCGCTGGACCGGATTTTCGGCATTTGTTCCTTGGACGACTATTACCACGGGACTCCCGAATCGGACGATACTACCCGAGTGCTGACGATGTGCGCCCAGGCGCAGAACTTGTTCGAACCGCGGAAAATCGCCGAGGTGCGCGCCGCGTTGACCCAATATGCGATCTGATCGTCCCGGTGTCGCGTTGCCGACCGCTGTGGGTTGGGGACGACCGGGATTTAAATGGAATCGAAGGAGGAATTGACATGATTATGATTCGGGCGATCATTCGGCCGGAAAAAGCTCCCGAAGTACTGGCGGATTTAGCCGAGGCTGGTTTCCCGGCGGTAACCAAGATCGACGTGGTTGGCCGCGGGAAACAAAAAGGGGTGCGGGTGGGCGACGTCTACTACGACGAGCTGCCCAAAGAGATGTTGTTGTTGATTGTCAACGACGACGCGAAGCAACAAGTGATTGATTTGATTATGAAAACCGCCAAAACCGGACCGAACGGGGCGTTCGGCGATGGCAAGATCTTTGTCAGCCCGGTGGAGCAAGCCTATACCATCAGTACGCAAAGCAAAGGATTGTAAAAAGGGGGAAGTCAGATGAAAGAGGTCATGGCATTTGTCCGGATGAACAGGGTTAATCAAACCAAGAAAGCCCTTCTGGCGGCCGGATTCCCTTCGATGACCTGCCGTAAGGTATTGGGCAGAGGCCGCAAAAAGGTGGACTTCGTGCTCACCCAAACTTCGCCGCAACAAGCGGCGAAGGAGACGCCGGGATTGGCGGAAACCCTTTCGGAAGAACACCGCTTGGTTCCCAAACGGTTTATCACTTTAATTGTCCAGGACGATGAGGTCGACAAAGCGGTGGCCGCCATTATGGAAGCCAACTCGACCGGTAATCCCGGCGACGGCAAGATCTTTATCCTACCGATTTTGGACGTTTACCGGGTGCGCACCGCCGAGACCGGCCCCGCCGCAGTGTAAAATGCAAAGGGTGATCTACATGGAATCGGATAATCGGAGCCGGCGACAGTTGGCCGTTCCGGAAAAATTGCGGCGGCAAACGGAACGCCACCCCTGTTACGCCCCGGCGGCGCAACACCGGTACGCGCGGTTACATTTGGCGGTGGCGCCGCACTGCAACATCCGCTGCAATTATTGTAACCGTAAGTTTGATTGCGTCAATGAAAGCCGGCCCGGCGTCGCCAGCGCCGTGTTAACTCCGGAGCAGGCGTTGGAGCATTTTATGCGGGTCCGGCGGGAAATTACCGATTTGAGTGTGGTCGGTATCGCCGGTCCCGGCGACGCGCTGGCCAATTGGGAAGCGGTGCGGCAGACGCTGACGCTTGTTCGGGAACAGGATCCCGATGTGATCTTTTGTCTTTCAACCAATGGGCTTATGTTGCCGCAGTACGGTCCCGAACTGATAGAATTGGGCATTCGCCATGTCACTGTCACCGTCAATTGTCTCGACCCGGCCGTGGGAGCGCAAATCTATCACCATGTGAGTTGGGGCGGAACTTGCCATACCGGCGCCGCCGGAGCCCAAATCCTGATCGACAATCAAATGGCCGGAATCGGTTTTTTGGCGGAACAGGGCGTTTTGGTCAAAGTCAATCTCGTCATGATCAACGGTCTGAATGACCGGCAGATTCCAGTCGTGGTGCGCCAAGTAAAACAATTGGGAGCCTCGCTCGCCAACATCATGCCGTTATTGCCGGTGACAGGCAGCGCTTTCGCGGCTCGGCCGGCGCCCGCTCCCGAAGAAGTCCAGGCGTTGCGGGCGCTCTGTCAAACGGAGTTGCCGCAAATGACCCATTGCCGTCAGTGTCGCGCCGACGCCGTCGGGTTACTTGGGAACGATCAGTCCGCCCGTTTTTGTCCCGGTCATGCCGGTCGACGACGTGACGGGGCTTGACAACTGGGGCCAATTCGGGACGGTTAGATCAAGATCAGGATAAAGGGGGCGATAGGGATGCGGCCGAAGCTTACATTTGTCGATCAAACCCTTGGTGTTGCCGCAACCAGTGGGTGCGGCGCGTTGGACACCACCACGCGGTGTTTGGGGAAAATTAGTGAAACAGTTCCGTTGTTACTCGATCTGCCGTTGGCGCTATT
Source organism: Bacillota bacterium (assembly GCA_023417475.1). Taxonomy (GTDB): domain Bacteria; phylum Bacillota; class UBA4882; order UBA8346; family UBA8346; genus JAEYPR01. The sequence goes on from JAEZFP010000059.1 coordinate 121,526, forward strand.
GGCAGACGGAGCGGTCCGTAGCGAACTAAGCCGCAATGAATTGCGGGCGGAACTTCCGATCGATCCGGAAGCTTTGGAGCAGGCGGCCGCTTGGGGCTGCGGACGGGTTATGATCAAACCCGGGCTGCGCGACGGCGCCGTCATGCCGCTGCTTCAGGAGTTTTTGACCACCGCCGCCGCCATGGGCTTGCGGGTGACGGTTTATGGAGGGGAGCTGGGTTCCCAGCCCCGGGAAAGTCTCGACCGGCTTAAATCGTTGGGGTGTTTTCCCGCCGTAACCGGGTTTATCGTCGACGATCCCGGCAGCCGGCTGGATCCGTTCGCCGTGCGGCGGATCATCACCGAAATGCGGGCTTTTTTCCAGGGAGAGCTCGAGTTTTGGGGACGGAACCGGTTGGGTTTGGCCACCGCCAACGCGATGGCCGCCGCCGGGGCCGGTGCGACGAAGCTTGCGACGGCGGTCGGGGGCGTGGGGCAATTTCCCGCTTTGGAAGAGGTGCTGTTGGGTTTGGGTCAACTGTTGCGTTGGGCGTTGCCGGTTCCGCCCGCTTTGGCGCAGGACTGTCATGCGGTGTTGGAAAGCATCGCTCAGACCCCGGCTCCGACTAAAGCGATCATTGGTGCGGATATCTTCGCGCACGAATCGGGCATTCATGTCGACGGCGTTATCAAAAGAAGTGAACTGTACGAACCGTTTCCACCGGAAACAGTGGGGTTGGAGCGGAAAATCGTCATTGGCAAACATTCGGGCACCGCGGCTTTGGAGCTGAAACTGCGGGCGTTGCGGATTCCGGTGGAACCGGAGCAGTTGCCGCACATTCTGGAAGGCGTGCGGCGGCTGGCGATCGTGCAGAAAGCGCCGGTCATCGATGAACAATTGCGGGAACTGGCGAGAGGGGTTTGAACGATGAAGGTTGGAATTATTGATACGACGTTGCGCGACGGGGAACAAACCGCGGGACTGGCCTTTACCCCCGAAGAAAAGTTAGCGATCGCCCAAACGTTGGATGACGCCGGGGTGCTGGGTTTTGAGGCCGGGATTCCGGCGATGGGGTCGGACGAGCAAGCGGTTTTACGGGCGATTGTCAATCTGAACCTGAAGTGTCAGGTCATCGCTTGGAACCGTGCCAATGTCAACGATATTCGCGCCGCGGTCCGCTGCGGTTTTTCCTATATCCATGTGTCGGTGCCGGTCTCGGATTTGCATATCAGTTACAAATTGCGGAAAACGCGCGAATGGGTTCTGCAGGAGTTGCGGAGCGCCTTGAGCTACGCCCGGAGTTGCGGTTGCCGGGTGTCGGCGGGGATGGAGGACGCTTCCCGCGCCACGGAGGAGTTTTTGCTCCAGGTTGCGGCCGTGGCGGCGGAGGCGGGCGCGGAACGGATCCGTTATGCCGATACCATCGGTTGTCTGGAGCCTTTCACGACTTATGAGCGGTTGCGTCGTTTGACCGGCCGTTGCCCCTTGCCAATCGAAGTCCATTTGCATAATGATTTCGGATTGGCGACCGCCAATACCCTCGCCGCGTTGCGGGCCGGCGTGGAGCTGGCCAGCGTCACGGTGGGTGGCATCGGCGAACGGGCCGGCAATGCCGCGCTGGAACAGCTGGTGGCCGTGTTAACCGAAATGCACGGCTGCACTGCCGGAATCGATCCAGAGCAACTGGACCGGTTAACGGCAATGGTAGCGGATGCGTGTCGCGGCCCAAAAGAGCCCGGCGGACCCATTGGCGGATTCTTCTCAAACGCAGCCGGTGTCTAACACTCGGGATGGCGTGGCAGGCTCAAGGGTTGTCCCATCTGTGAGACGTCGTAACCGCCAAGCGCCTGGATCTCCGCTTGAAACGACCGGGACTGCAATAAATGCAGGAGCGCCTGAAAATGGGGCAGCTCGGCGTCTTCCGCTCTAATCACGAGATCGTAACGCTCCTGCTGCAGCGGGACGAAGTCGATCTCCGAGACTTGGGAAGCCACTTTTTGAATGCCGATGCCGACATCCGCATCGCCTCGCGCAACAGTGCTGGCGACAGTCAGGTGACTGGTGACCACGTTATCGTAGCCGGAGATGTTCCGTCGATTCAAATTGAGCCGGGCCACCTTCGCGTCCAACAATACCCGCGCGCCCGATCCGCATTCGCGGTTGACGAAACGGACCGCCGGGCGGAACAAGTCTTCCCAAGTCCGAATACGTTTGGGATTGCCTTTGGCGACGTAAAAACCGGCGGTCCGGGTCACCAAATTGTAGACCAGCGTTTTATGACCCGGCAACATGTGGCGGATGTACGGCAGATTGTATTCGTCGGTATCGCCGTCCCACAGATGGGCGGTGGCGAGGTTGGCCGCCCCTTGGTACAGGGCCAGCAGTCCGGCGATGCTCCCAACGTGCCGGCGTAAAAACGTAAGATGGGGAAATTGCTGTTCAAGATGGCGGGTGATGATATCCAAGATCGGATCCTGACCGCAAAGGATGATCCCTTCCTGGGCCGATGCGACCAACGGAGCCGGATTGGCGATCAGTTGCGCCGAATTGTTGTTAAGGCCTTTCGCCTGTTGTTTATACTGATCGAGATCGCTCGGGTCGACGCGAACCTGGCGTCCCACCCGGTAGGCGGGCAGCTCGCCGCGTTTGATCATCTCATAAATGGTAAACCGGGAAACCTTTAAAATTTGCGCCACTTCGTCCGGGGTGTAAGAGTTGCTTCCGGGCATCAAAAAACCTCCTCGTTTGAACTGAGGAATCGCGATCGGCGAAGCAGCTGCGAAACTGCATCGCCATCGGTTAATTATACCATATTTATGAAGAAAGCAATTGTCCATTTTGTTTATGTAAGCCGCCATAGGTGGCTTTTCGGTTTTTGGGAGGCAGGATGACCAAAGCGCTCCATAGCCCTCCATTGACTAACCGAGACCGGAACCCCAATGATAAAATTCCGTAAATTATTTCCTTTCTTAACTTGACAGTCAGCCTAATTTATAGGACAATAACAATAAATTCTAAACGTTCCATTTTAAATTGAATATTACTGTTTGGGGTAGAGTAGAGGCGCGAAACACAAGAGTACTTTCGTGGAGGCTGGCGGAGCCGAGGAAACGGAAGAAAAGGGTGTTTTGCCGAAGTTTAAGGAGAGCCGCTCCTTGGCTGGTATTATGGGCGAATAGCTCAGGTACTGTCACCGTCGTTTGGTGAAGAGCTATCTTGCCGCCAATGATTCGTTTTTACGATCAAAGGTTGGTAGTAGGTATGCCAATCTTTTTTTATTTGCTCCGGTCAACGCTGGGACCGGAAAAGATCGGGCAACAACTTTGCAATGTTGAATACGGAGGAGTGGATTGTTTGAGTAAGATTCGCGTTCTGGTAAGCGGCGCTTCGGGAAGAATGGGCCGGGAAGTAGTCAAAGCGGTTTTAGCCGATGTCGAAGTTGAATTGGTGGGAGCCGTTGATCGTTCCGGCGTTGGGAAAGATGTCGGGACACTCGTCGGTCAAGAGCCAACCGGAGTGATGATCCAGGAGGACCTGGCCGTTGCGATCGAATTAGTCAACCCCCAAGTCGTGGTGGATTTTACCAACCCGGCTTCGGTTATGAATAATGTCCGCCAGATCATTCGGGCGAAAGTGCACGCGGTAGTCGGCACCACCGGATTGGCGCCGGAAAACTTGGCGGAACTCAATCAATTATGCGGGGAGTCCGGCGTCAATGTCCTGATCGCCCCCAATTTTGCCATTGGGGCGCTGTTGATGATGCGCTTTGCGGCGCAAGCGGCGCAGTTTTTTCCGGGGGTGGAGATCATCGAGTTGCACCACGATCAGAAGTTGGATGCGCCCTCCGGGACGGCCATCAAAACGGCGGAGTTGATTATGGCCGGTCGTAGCGATAACAATGCCAATGCGATCGGCGAGGAAAAGATCAAGGGGGTTCGCGGCGGCGAAATGGGCGGGATTCATTTGCACAGCGTCCGGCTGCCCGGTTTAATCGCCCATCAGGAAGTGATCTTCGGCGGCGAAGGTCAGACGCTTACCATCCGGCATGACTCAATCAGCCGGGAGTCCTTTATGCCCGGAGTGTTGCTGGCGGTTAAAAAAATTAGCGAACGGCCGGGATTGACGTATGGCCTGGATCAAATGCTTTTTGAATAAATTATGCGGCGTCCGGTGACACCAACCGTTCGCAATGGACGTTTCCCGCGATTGTGCGCTTTGAAAGATGTCCAGCTTCACCTCCCGCTTTCACAAGGAATATACTAAAATAGCCTGGGTTGTAGGAAAGGGAGGGTATTTCGTTGAAAGAACGTTGGCAACTTGAAGCGGCTGTGATCGGCGGCGATTCAAGGCAGCTCGCTGTCGCCCGCAGTTTGGCGGATTGGTTCGACCAGGTTTATGTGGTTGGGCATCCGGAGTCGCAGATTCAGACGCCGTTGCAGTGGCGGGCCGAGGTTTCGGGAGCATTGGCGAAGGCGCAAGTTGTCGTCCTGCCCATCGCGGGAATGAACGACAGCGGAATGATTCGGGGTTATCCAGACCAGCCGCCGCTTGACTTTAAGCCGTATCTGGAGCAATTATCCCCAAATACGTTGCTGGTCGCCGGCTCGCTCACCAAACAATGGCGGAAGGTTGCGGCGGAACATCGCATTCACGTGGTTGAGTATGCCGAAGACGATGAGATTGCCATCTTAAACTCGATCCCTACAGCCGAAGGCGCAATTCAGATTGCGATGGAGGAAATGCCGATTACCATTCACGGCAGTACGGTTTTGGTAGTCGGTTTCGGACGGGTGGGCATCACGGTAGCCCGAAGTTTTAAAGCTTTGGGAGCGCGGGTCATCGTCACCGCCAGACGCGCGGCATTGCTGGCGCGGGCGGTGGAGATGGGTTGCGAGGTCGTCGGGGAAGAATGTTTGAGTCAATCGATCGGCGCCGCGGATCTGATCATCAATTCCGTCCCGGCCTTGGTAATTGATGCAGCGTTATTGGGGCGGACGCGACCGGACGTGTTCATTATCGACTTGGCCTCGCCGCCGGGTGGAATTGATTTTGAAGCGGTCGCCGCTTTGAAGATAAAAGCCAAATTATACCCGGGCTTGCCGGGAATTGTCGCTCCCAAAACCGCTGGAGCGATTCTCGCGTCCTCCATCCCCAAACTCATTCAGAAATTCTTTCTGGAAAACGGGGGTGTTATCAACAATGCGGTTTAGCGGAATCCAGATTGGTTTTGCATTAACCGGATCGCACTGTACGATCAGTGAGGCCTTACAGTATATGAAGTTGTTAAAGGACGAGGGGGCGGAAATTACCCCCATCATCTCGGCTGCGGTCCAAAATACCGATTCCCGGTTTGGAACGGCCAAAGAAGTGCGGGAAAAGATTGCGGCGATTACGGACATCGAGCCGATCACGACCATCGTCGCGGCGGAGCCGATCGGCCCGCAGAACAAGATCGATATTATCCTGGTGGCGCCATGCACCGGAAACACCTTGGCCCGCTTGGCGTTGGGGATCACCGATTCCAGCGTGACCATGGCCTGTAAAGCGCAATTGCGCAATAAAAAACCGGTGGTGTTGGCCATTGCCACCAATGACGGCTTGAGCGGCAACGCCCGGAACTTGGGAACGTTACTGAACCGTTGCAATGTTTTCTTTGTCCCTTTCGGTCAGGACGCGCCCGTTTCCAAACAAACCTCGTTGGTGGCCAAGATGAGTTTGATTCCGGAGACGATCCTGGAAGCCTTACAATTACGGCAATATCAACCGTTGCTGGTCGCGGGGGGGAGCGCCGAATAGAACCGCATCGGGTGAAATTACTGCGACGGGTGGCCGTTTAACCATTGAGCAAATTGTGGTACTGTTAAACTAATTATCAATATTTAAATCGCGCCGGAATCGGTTTCGAACGCGCGCCGTTTGGAGCGGTTCGGCTTTATACAAGTCATTATATCAATGAGCTTATATTTGCTCAAAAGCGAGGGAACAAGATGCGGGTAATCGTTCAGAAATTTGGCGGAACTTCTGTTGCCACCGCCGAAGGCCGGGAACATGTGGTGAAAAAAGTCCAAGAAGCGCTAATCCAAGGGTGCGGCGTGGTGGTAGTCGTTTCGGCAATGGGGCGGTCGGGTGATCCGTACGCCACCGATACGTTGATCGGATTGGCGAAAGGGGTTTTGAAAAACGTTAAGTCGCGCGAACTGGATCTCTTAATGACCTGTGGCGAGAATATCTCAACCGTGGTCATGGTGCAAACCTTGAAAAAACACGGGATAGAAGCTTCGGCTTTTACCGGAGGGCAAGCCGGGATCTACACCGATCATCATTTTGGCAGCGCGCGTATTATGGAGATTAAGCCGGAGAACCTTTGGCGGTGTCTTGAGCAAAACCGGGTGGCGGTAGTCGCCGGATTTCAAGGAATGACGCCGGAAGGGGAGATTACCACCTTGGGCCGGGGCGGTAGCGATACCACCGGCGCGGCGTTGGGCGTGGCGCTTAACGCCGAGGTGATTGAGATTTACACTGATGTCGACGGGGTGATGACCGCCGATCCGCGCCTGGTTCCGCAGGCCAAGCCGCTCGCGGTGATGACCTACAATGAAGTCTGCGAAATGGCGCATTTAGGCGCGAAAGTAATCCATCCGCGGGCCGTCGAAATTGCGATGGAAGGCCGGGTGCCGTTACGGATCCGTTCCACTTTTTCCGACAATCGGGGAACGCTCATTACCGACGGAACCTCGATTGGCAATATTGAAATCCGGGGGGATAAGGTAGTGACGGGATTGGCGCACATTTCCGAAATGGCGTTGGTCAAGTTTGAATCAGATCAAGACATGAACGCCAACGGCCGGGTGATGGAAGTCTTTCAGACTATGGCCGGCGCCGGAATCAGCGTGGATATGATTCAAGTGGCGCCGTTTAATATCGGTTTCATTATCAAGGAAGATTTGGCAGAACGAGCGAACGAAGCTTTGGGCAAATTAGGGATTAAGTACGCGATGGAGAAAGGTTTCGCCAAAGTGGCGATTGTCGGATCGGGAATGCGCGGCGTTCCCGGGGTGATGGCCCGGATGGTCCGGGGGTTGCAGCAAGCTAAGATTGCGATCTACCATTCGACCGATTCGCACATCAACATCGCCTGCCTGATCCGTCGGGAAGACATGTGCAACGCTTTGCAAGCGCTGCATGAAGAGTTCCAACTGGGAGAGTAAGAGGAGGAAACGTAATGGTTAAATTGGGTAGAGTACTGACGGCGATGGTGACGCCGTTCGACCAAAACCTGCAGGTCAATTATCAAGCAGCCCAGGAATTAGCCGCCCGCTTGATCGATTCCGGGTCGGACGGTTTAGTGATCGCCGGGACCACCGGCGAATCCCCGACCCTCTCCAAACAGGAAAAATTGCAGTTGTTCCGCGCCGTTGTCGAAGTGGTCGGCAGCAAGGGGACGGTGATCGCCGGCACGGGATCCTACAATACCGAAGAAAGCGTCGAATTGACCAGAGAAGCCGAGAAAACCGGGGTGGACGGCTTTTTGTTGGTGGCCCCCTACTACAACAAACCGCCGCAGGAAGGTCTGTACCGGCACTTTAAAGCAGTTGCCGCCGCAACCGCCCTGCCGGTGATTATTTACAATATTCCCGGCCGCACCGGCGTGAACATTGCCGTCGATACCATGGCGCGCCTGGCGGAGGTCGAAAATATCGTCGGCGTGAAAGAATCAACCGGCAGTTTGGCGACGGCCAGCGAGATCTTTGAAAAGACGCCCGATGATTTTCTCCTCTACAGCGGGGAGGATTCATTGACGTTACCGATGTTGAGCGTCGGGGGCGCCGGCGTCATCAGCGTGGCAGCCCATCTGGTGGGTCGCAAGATTCAATCGATGATCGGCGCATCCCTCCATGGCGACATTGCGACCGCCACTCGGATCAATTCCGAGCTGGGACCGTTAAACCGGGCTTTGTTTATCAACACCAATCCCATTATGGTCAAGGCGGCTTGCAATATGCTAGGCTTTAAAGTCGGCAGCCTTCGGTTGCCGTTGGTCGAAGCCGACGCCAAAGAGTTGGAAACCATGCGCAACGCTTTAATTGATTTGGGATTGTTATAACGGATTCGGCCGATCCCCCAAGGGCTTCAATTTTGGGACGGTGCTGAGTTAGGAGTGTCGTCAACTACCCGCGCGGTAGTTGACGACACTTTTTTTGTCGAGCAAGGATGCGCGGTCGTTGAGCAAGGATGCGCGGTCGTTGAGCAAGGATGCGCGGTCGTTGAGCAAGGATGCGCGGTCGTTGAGCAAGGATGCGCGGTCGTCGAGCAAGGATGTACAGTCGTCGAGCAAGGATGCGCGGTCGTTGAGCAAGGATGCGCAGTCGTTGAGCAAGGATGCGCGGTAAAAAAGGGTGTTACGACGGTGTAAAATAAATTGTGTAAACCTCCGATAAAGGAACTAATAAGATGGAGGAATACAAAATGGGCATATTAAGCAGTGAACAAATAAGAGGATTAATCAAAGAACATAACCTAAAAGAAGCA
>JAEZFP010000060.1 GCA_023417475.1 Bacillota bacterium
TAGAATTTAAACCGAGCCATGATAGCCTCCAAAGTCTTGTTAGTACTATATTTGATTGGCTATTTGTCTCTAATTATCCTGGTTGTTTTTCAATTCTTTTACCTCTATTTTGGCACGGGGCTCTGAAGGTCAGGGCTAAGCAGAAAACCGGTCTCAACCCCGGCTGCGGCCGGGCTGGGTTGTGCTTCGAAGTCCAAGTGCGATCCTTTTGTCCTTTAAAAGGACAACCACCATCCTTCGTTGTCGATCAAATCTTGATAGAGTTCAAAGCCATAGGGTTACCCTTTTAAAGGGCGAGGGATCGCACTTTGCGCTACCCCCGGCCGGCCGGGGTGGCGGATTCCTTACCTTGTAAATTTGACCGAAATGTCGCTAACGACTCCTGTTTTCGGTAACCCGTCCCCTGCATCAAAGCGATCAGTTCATTTTGATCATTGGTCACGCGAACCGTATAGGTTCCGAGTCGACCCTGGAGCGCTTCCTCTTTGGCCTCGGCGTATAACACCCCGCCGCTGACCGCCTTCAAAAAGGCGATGTTGGCATTGACGGCGACCGTCGCCGTCCCGCGCGAGTTGGCGGCGGCGGCTAACGCCAGATCGGCCAAGGTAAAAATGGCGCCTCCTTGGACAATGCCCAACCCGTTTAAGTGTTTTGACCCGATCGTCAATCGCGCCTTCGCGTAACCAAGCTCGATTGCGAGCAGTTCGATACCGACGGTTTCCATGCAGAACCGGTCGGCTAAAAGCGCTTCCGTTACCGCTTCCATCGTTTCAGCTCCTTACATCGCCAAATAAAAAACCCCCGCTTGCGACAGAGGTTTATTATGTAGCGAGACTTTACTTATTCGGTAACCCGTTTGGCGGAGAGAATCACCACATCTTCAACGGGAACATCGTCATGGTAATCAACCGTATGCGTGGGGACCGCTTTGATCGCGTCGACCACTTCCAAGCCGGAAACAACCTTGCCAAAAACGCAATAGCCGAATCCGGACGGAGTTTTGCTCCGGTGATTCAAAAAATCATTATCCACGACATTGATAAAAAATTGCGAGGTAGCGCTGTCAACCACCTGGGTTCGGGCCATGGCGATCGTGCCGCGTTCATTGGCCAAACCGTTGGTCGCTTCATTTTTGATCGGCGCCTGGTTGGCTTTTTCTTTGAGTCCGGCGGTCATCCCACCGCCCTGAATCATAAAGTTGGCAATCACCCGGTGAAAGACGGTGCCGTCATAAAAGTTGGAATCAACATAGTTTAAAAAGTTCTCCACTGTGACCGGCGCTTGTTCCGGAAACAACTCCAGTTTAATCTGGCCTTTGGAGGTCTCTAAAATCACTTGGGGATTGGGATTGGTTTGAGTCATGTTTGGTCTCCTTTACACTTCAACTTATCGTATTGTATTATAGCATGATTCCCATCCCAATAATCCATCCTTTTTTAAAAGGTCTGCAATTGGCATGATTTCTTCCGCTTTATTCATTCCCAACCACCGCTTTTAAAACGGCGGCCGAGGTTGATTTCCCCAAATACGCTTGCTTGACATCGGCATGACTCATTAATTCGGCAGCGGTACCGGTAAAACTGATCCGGCCGTTCTCCACCACATAACCGCGATGGGCGATCTTCAACGCCAAATTGGCGTTTTGTTCCACCAAAAGGATCGTCACTCCCGACCGGTTTAAGGACTCCACCACTTTAAATATCTCCTTGATCACCAGCGGGGCCAGGCCCAACGAAGGTTCATCCAACAACAGCAGCCGCGGACTGGCCATTAAGGCCTTGCCGATCGCCACCATCTGTTGTTGCCCGCCGGACATCGTGCCCGCCGGTTGTTCCAAGCGTTCCTTTACGATCGGAAACAACTGCAGCACCATGTCGAGATCATCAAAGACCGCCGTCTTCCGCCCTTTTTTCAACCGCAGATACGCGCCCAGCATTAAGTTCTCCCGGACAGTCATCGGCGCAAACAAACCCCGGTTTTCGGGAACCAGCGCCACGCCCCGGCTAACGATCCGATCGGTCGGCAGCTTTAACAGATTGTCGCCCTCAAAAAGCGCCTCGCCGGAGACGTTTTCCAACAGACCCATGATACTTAGCAGAATGGTCGATTTGCCCGCGCCATTGGGTCCGATCAAGGTGACAATTTCACCGGGATTGACTTCAAATGACAGTTCATGCACCACATTCAGCTGTCCGTAAGCGGCGTTCAAATTCCGGATCTTAATCATCGCCATCCTCCTCTCCCAAGTAGGCGGCGATCACCTTGGGATGATTGCGGATTGCCGCCGGATCGCCTTCGGCAATCTTGGCGCCAAACTCCAAAACCGCCAGTTCGTCGCAGATGTTCATCACCAAATCCATATCATGTTCGACCAGCAAAACCGTAACTCCCTGTTGGCGAATGGCTTGAACCAGTCTCCCCAACGCCAGTTTTTCGGTAATATTGAGACCGGCCGCCGGTTCATCCAACAGCAGCAACCGCGGTTTGGTCGCCAGCGCCCGGGCGATCTCCAATAAGCGTTGTTTGCCATAAGGCAAACCCGCCGCCATAGTGTCGGCCGCCTGGCTTAAGCCCACAAAATCCAGGAGTTGGCTGGCCCGATCCCGGTATTGTCGCTCCTCCTGTCGCGTCCAGGGCAGATCGAACGCCGTCGCCAGCCAACCGCCGCGCAGTTGCTCATGAAAACCGACCATGACATTTTCCGCTACCGATAAGTTGGTAAAAAGCCGGACGGTTTGAAAGGTCCGGGCGATGCCGCGCCGGGCGATCCGGTGGACCGGCAATCCGGTCAGCACGTATTGTTGCATGCGAATCGTTCCGCCGCTAACCGGATAGAGGCCGGTGATCATATTGAAGAGGGTGGTTTTGCCCGCGCCGTTGGGTCCGATCAATCCCTTGATTTGACCGGTCTGCAACGTTAAACTCACTTGATTGACAGCGGTGATCCCGCCGAAGTGTTTACTGACCTTGTCAAGCTGGAGTAAGATCTCACTCATGATGAACTCCCTTCCCCCGTCGCAACGGCAAAACAGCTCTCCAAGCCGCTTCGAGCAACGCGACGACTCCTTTGGGAAGAAAAAAGATGATCATCATTAACAACACACCGTAAATCAGAATATCAAAATCTTTAAAGGAACGTAAAAGCTCCGGCAAGACTCCCAGCAACACCGTTCCCACGACCGGCCCCCACAGGCTGCCCATTCCGCCGATGGCGACCATGGTCAGCAGCAGGACCGAAAAGCCAAATCCAAACGGTTCCGGGCTGATATAACTAATGGCGTACGCATACAACCCGCCCGCCACTCCGGCCAAAACGGCGCTAAACACAAACACCTGGACCTTGAGCCGCGCGGTATTGATCCCCAACGATTCGGCCGCGGTTTCGTTGGTGTGAATGGCGAGAAAGATCCGGCCAATTTTCCCGCCGAGCAGGTTTTGGAGTAATAATTGGACCAAAACGATCAAACCCCAGACCAGGAAATAAAGCTGAAAATCGCCGGAAAACTGATAACCGCCGATGCTCAATTTGGGGATATTGCTCATCCCCTGGGTGCCGCCGGTCCATTCGACCAGTTCGTCCATGAAAATCTGCACGATGATGCCAAAGCCCAACGTGGCCATGGCCAGATAGTGACCTTGCAGTTTCAACGCCGGCCGGCCGATCACCCAGGCAACCCCGGCCACCAAACAAGCGGCCGCCGCTAAAGCCAAAAAGGGATCCCAATGAAACCGGGTGGTGAGGATGGCCGCCCCATAGGCGCCGATGCCAAAGAAAGCCGCGTGGCCCAATGAGATCTGACCGGCGTAGCCGATCAGCAGATTCAGGCCGATCACGGCCAAAGCGTAAATTCCGATCAGTACCGCCACGTTTAGCAGGTAACGGTTGGGCAACAGCCACGGCGTAACCATCAGCGCCAAACTGACGCTCCATAACATTCGCCGGTTATTCTTCATTGGCGTCATGATTTTCTCCCAAAAATCCCCTGGGGACGGATAAATAATACCAGGATCAACAGGCCAAAGGTGATCGCGTTCCGGTATTGCGACGAGATGAACCCGGCGCCGAGCGACTCGATCACGCCCAGCAGCAATCCGCCGCAGATGGTCCCGACAAACGAATTGAGGCCGCCGATGATCGCGACCACAAAACCCTTCAGTCCCAACATGATGCCCACATCGTAACTGGTGAGATTGGTGGGGGCGATCACAATTCCGGAGACGCCGCCCAAGGCGGCGCTGATCGCAAAGGAGAGCTTCAACATCCATTCGGGTTTGATGCCGGAGAGCGACGCGCCCTGGCGGTTGACCGCGTTGGCCCGCAACGCCTGGCCGGTCAAGGTATGTTTGAAAAAGAGATGCAGCCCCAGCATTAATACGAACGCGGTTCCCAGGATAATCACTTGTTGGGGGATGATCGCCGCCCCGCCGATGATGATCGGATTGCCCGCCACAAACACCGGCAACGAAAAGGTGTCTTTGCCCCAGATCAGCATCGCTAAACCGCGAATGGCGATCGAAGCGCCGATCGTCAGGATGATGATTGCAAAGGGGGTCGCTTTTTTAAGCGGCCGGATGGCGATGTGTTGAAACCCGATCCCAAATAAAGTGACCGCCCCAATCGCCAGGATGATTGCCAACGGCAACGGCAAACCCAACGAATATAAGGAGACTGCCGCCATGCCGCCCAACATCACAAATTCGCCTTGGGCGAAGTTAATGATTTCGCTGGAATTATAGATTACCATGAAACCCAGGGCGATGAGCGCATACACACTGCCCTGGGTCAGTCCGCTGATTAAGAATTGTAAAATCACCGCGCTGGTCCACATGGATTATACCCGCCTACTTTAATAACGTCCATTTCTTATTGACGATCTTTAACATCGCGCAACCGTTTTCGGACAGACCGTCATGGTTGGTGGCCGAATAGCTGAAGACCCCGCCGATGCCGGGAAAGTTTTTGGTGTTTTCAATGGCCTGACGCAGTTTGGCGCGGTCGTTGCCGGCTTTTTTCAACGCCAGCACAATAATGTTTAAGGCGTCATAGGCATGACCGCCGTAGTGATCGGCCGACCGTTTGTAGGTGGCTGCGAAGTCTTTGGCATATCCGAGCAAAACTTTCTTTTGCGGGTCAGTGTTGGGGAGTTCCCCGGCGACAATCAGTTTGACCGCCGGCAAAATGACCCCGTTGGCTGCCGCTCCCGCCTGGTCGAGGAAGGCTTGATTGGCGACCCCGTGACTCATCACCAACGGAATGGTGATCCCCAATTGTTGAACGTTCTTCGCCACTTGGGCCGGGGCCGGATTGGTGCCCCAACAGATGATGGCTTGGGCCGGAGTGGTCCGGATTTTGGTCAGTTGAACCGTCATATCGGTATCTTTGGTATTAAACGCTTCTTCAGCGGCGATCGTTATTTTATATTGGCCCGCCAGTTCTTTGATCTGGTCCCGGCCGCTGGCGCCATAGGCGTTGGAATCGTAAATGATCGCAATCTTGGTGATCTTTTGTTGGCTTAAGTAAGTCAGGATCTTCCCGACCATCAGAATATCGGTCGGAGCAACCCGGAAGACCCACGGTTTTAAGGGATTGGTGACTGCCGCTCCCGCAACCATCGAGACTTGGGGAACTTTCGAAGCTTCGGCGATCGGCGCGACCGCCATGGTCGGCCCGGTGCCGCTGCCGCCGACGAGGGCGCAAACTTTATCTTGTTCAATCAGCTTTTTGGCGGCTTTTACCGCGCTGGTATTATCGCTGCCGTCGTCTTCAATAATCACTTTGAGCGGATGGCCGTTGATGCCGCCGGCTTTGTTGATCTTGGTCTCCAGCATCACTAAGGTATCCCGTTCCGGGGTCCCCAAGGGGGCGTTCGGACCGGTAACCGAGACGAAAGCGCCGACCAGATACGGTTCTTTGGCGTTGTCGGCCGCCGCGACGAGCGGCAGGTTGACGACGAACATTATGGCAATGAAAATCAGGACTCTTTTTAGACAGGGTTTCATCGAATCGACCTCCTTAATATGGCGAGGAAGGCAAAAATAAAAAACCAGACACAATAGCCCTGTCAGGTTTTTAGCGGTCACAACCCAATCGGCTACCATGCTACCATACTACACTGTTTGAAAATCCAAGTTTTCTATTTAAGCTACTATCCTACAGAGGTTATTTATTCAACACATTGCGAAAGATTCCTGCCGCATAGGTCGCAAAAAGTTCTTTGGTTATACCGGGAGGCAATCCTGGAGGAACTTCAGATAGTGGTTTTCACTCAAGCCCACGCCGGGGATTCCGTCCAACCGTTTGACAAGTTGCCCTTTTTCGAAATAAAGCGCCGTCGGAATGACCTCGATGTCATAGGTGTCGGCGACGGTCTCCTGGTTGTCCAAAACCGCGCCAAAATGGGCTGACGCTTGGACGTTTTGCTCAAAAAACGGTAAAAACCGCCGGCAAAACGGACACCAGCTGGCATAGACCAAGGCCACCACCCGCTCCTCCGCCTGCAGCAACGCGTTAAAACTTTGCTCGTCCTCAAGGTGGCTATAATTTTCAAGCGTCTTCATGCAACACACTCCCGTTTGTTTGTTCATTTTGATCCGCTGCGACAGCCACGTCGCCGGCCTTTTCTTGCTCTTTCAAATAATGCAAGGTACTTAAACCTAACGCCATCGCCCGCAAACGAACCGAACCCGGTTGATTCAGCACCGTCGCCTGAATCTCCGGCTGATCCAACAACGTCTGAATCTCCCCCGGCACCTCAGCCATAAAAAATCACCTCAAACCTAGCCTGCCCGTTGCGCAAAATTCTAAGCGTTCGTAATAGACTCAAAACCCATTGCTTAAAGCAACTTCCCCACGGCGTCGTCAAAAGCGGTGTAGTGCAAGGCGCGACCGAGCGAGGACCGCAGGCGTACCTAACCGTACGTTGAGGACCGGAGCGACCGAGCAACGCAGTAATACACCGCTTTTCACGGCGCCAACACCCCGGCTTCCACTGCCACCCGATAGTAATACGCAATCGCATGAAAAGCTTGGGCGAACCGTTTCGGGCTGGCGCCGCCTTCCTGGATCACCGCCCCTTCGGCCAAACGCTTCTTCCCGCCGTAATGGTTGTCCGACTGGACCGCCAACCGGAAGGTGGGGAGTCCGGCTTCCAACAACGTTTGATCGCCAGTGAACTCGTACGCGTAAGCCAACGCCTCCAGGATCAGCGGATTGCCGCCGTTCCGGCGCAGGCTCGGCAGTTCCTTATAGTAAAATAGCCCGTTCTCCAGCCGGCAATTGTCCACCAAATCGCGGACCGCCGCGACGACCATCTCGGCTATCCGCTGCTGCGGCCGGACCCGGTAATACCGCATCAGGCTGTTGACCGCCACCGCGATCATAAACGGCACCCGGATCGCCACATGGTCGGTATAGGGCGCCAGCCACCCACCGTACTGTTTTTTCCAAGTTTCGAAGTGGCCGACGATCGTTTCCGCCGGCTCCAACCAGCGCTCATCATGGGTCTCCCGGTACAAAGCCACCAGGGAACGTAGCGCCCAGCCGGTCTCGCGGGCATTGATCCCGCCTTCCCCTTGGTAACGCGGGGTCGCCAATAAGCGAATGACGTTCTCCCCGATGCCGACAGCGGTCGCCAATACCCGTGAGTCGGCCGTGAAATGGTATAAATCCAGCAACCCCTCGACCCATTCGTGGCAAGGCGACACTTTCCCGGAGACATGATCGGCGGAGTGCATGACCTGACCTTGGTGACGCAAAGGGTCGGGACTGTAGTGACAGACGTCCACATCCATCAGATGTTCAGCGGTGACCAACAGATAATCCAGGAAGCGCCGCTCCGCCGTTTTGGCGTAAAGTAACAGGGCGGCGTGAGGCAGGTCGTATTCGTTATTGGTCCAGACCAGTTTGCCGTTGCCGCGTCCCTGCTCGGTGTAACCGGCATCGGGGGCGTCGCCCCAAGCCAGGATGCCGTAGGCGCGGATCCGGGAGTCGGCCAGATTGACAAAAAACCGTTCAACCCAATCGAGCTTCCGGTCAACGAAAATATGCTCCAAAACGCCGGCGGCGCGGTAGACCTCCGGCACGACCAGCGCCCGGTCCGGCATTTGAAATTGCAGGCAACGCAGATTCAGTTCGGCGAGTTCGGCGGTTGGACCGTGAAAATGCCAAAACCAACGGTGGGTTTTGGCGACCCCTTGATATAAGGTCAAAGGGTTTCCCGGGGGCAGGATTCCCGCCAGGATGCCCGGCTCGCCAACTTCCAACGCTTTGGGGAAGTTTTGATAGGCTTGGAAGAGGGTTAAACAGGCGCCGCCCACGTCCGGGCGCGTCCAGTCCGCCCAAAAAGTGCCGTAAAAGGTTTCGGGGATCTGTTCATTCTGATCGTATAAGAGGTACTCGGCGTCGATTGTCTGGCGCAGCAGCTCGGCGCCGTTGCCGGTCCGGATCTTGCTGCGGTAGTTGGAAGTCGCCAAACCGCTCCGGACCGCCGGCCCCGCTGTCGTTGCGAGCGGCGGCAGCAGCCGGAAGTCGATCCCGTCCAGGTCAATCTGGGGTTGGAGGTCACGATGAATGATCCGGTAATCCACCTGCAGCCACGGTTGGCCCGCGAACGCGCTGATTTGGATCTCAAAGTCGAGCATGGCGGCGCCGGAGACATTGACATGGCGTCCCCGCGCTTGGAGGGTCGCCACCAAGGGTCCGGGTTTGACGATCTGCCAGCCCCGCTCGTCAATCACCGCGGTCCAGACCGTTCCGTCCGGCGTGGTGATGGCCGGACCGGTAAAAGCGCCTGGCCCGAACTGAAAATCAGCGCCAGTGACTGCAGTGATGACCCCCGCTTCTCCCGGACCGCTCAGTTCCGCTTGCAGGACGCCGGTGTCAATCCGGTATCCGCCGCCGCCGGCTTGAACCGTTACCGTCCGGCGCGGGACAACCGGTTCGAAATCGTTTACCTGGAGTTCAAAACGTTTCCCGGCGTTGCCGGGTAAATCGGCGAGAAAGTCCAAATAAAGCCACTTGACCGAACCATCGGGCCAGGTGGCAGTGACAACCGGTTGCACCGGCAACCGTTCCGCGCCGTCGTGCAAGACCAATCCGGTCAGACCGGTGAGCGCGCCCGGGGCGAACGGTAAGGCGACCGCGCACGGTTCCGCTTGGCGTTCCACCCGGGAAAGTTTTTCAAAGGTGATTGCGATCATTGATTCGACTCCAATTTCTGCAGCATTTTTCAATCATTTCGACATTAAGCATTGATTTACTTTGTCATTATTCCACCAAAGATTGGACTATGGGAGTCGATTCCGGAAATAAGCGATGGCGACCGAGGAAAGTTTAGCGAGGTTGGAGGGGAATGGGATTGGTCTGCTTAGAAAATACGCAGAATGCTCATCTGTCCGCCCAGACCTAAAGGTCAGGGCTAAGATTAAAACCGGTCTCAACCCCGGCTGAGGCCGGGCTGGGTTGTGCTTCGAAGCTTTGCCGAGCCCCGGAGGGGCTTTCAATTGATAGCAGCGACGAATTGACAACTACCTTAATTTACTCGGCTGCTCCATTTTCTGCAGCACCAGTCCTAAAATAAGGCCCCAGATGATGATCGCCAGCACGTTTGAGAGTGTTTTCGGGAAAGGTTGCGCGCCCGAGACGATCGGAACATGATAGAAATTGACTATAATTTTGAAGAAAAACCAAAGCAGCATACTGTAAAAAACCGCTTTGTAGACCAGGCCTTTGGGATTGATTAAATTGATCAGATGCGCAAACATGATGCCCAGGAAGCCGTCCCATAAGATGATTGTAAAGATCAGGTGAATCACGACTTGAATATTGTTGACCGGTTTATCCCAGGTCGTTAAAGCCGTAAACCAGTCTGAAAAGCGAATCTCGGTAAAATGGAGCATATAATAATCGAAGAGATTCCACGCATTCATGGCAATCCCGGCAATAATCCCCGCCCATAACCCGTTGGTCGTTCTGTCCAAAGCTGCACCCAACACCAATCATTTTTCGGTTTATTTATGAAATATTCTTTGTAGCCGGACAGTCTTTTATAAGGTTTATTTTATTCTAACTCCTATGTGCCGCAATTTGGATATGGGTCACTATTTTTATCGGAGGTCAATTTTATAAGTCGTTAAATAGCTTCGATCCATGAGTAATAACAACGATCTCAACAAATTCATTTTTAATGCGATATACGATTCGATAATTATCTAATATTTTTTCACGAAGGTCTTTGGTATTATATTCTGGTACTACCCTGCCGGAATAAGGATATTCTTTTAGGCTCCCAATCACCCGAACTATTCTTTTTGCAAAAACCGCCGCAAAATATGGCGAATCCTTAGCTATATATTCACAGATCGACTCTAGGCTGGTAACCGCTCGTAACGACCACCTTATTTGATAAGCCATTTTGATAACCGTTCTTCCACCTCTTCGTGAGGAATACCCTTTCCTTCATCCAATTCTTTTAGCCCTGAATCAACCTGTTTTTTAAAATATAGCTCAGCCATAATTTCATCTAGGGATACTCCTTCAGGCAAAGCTTCAATCAGTTTAATAACTTGGTGCTTAATTCCTTCCATAACAACCACCTCAAGTTCATTATACCAATAGTTTACCGGATTTGACAGTCGATTTATTCTTTACAAAGTATTGAATACTCCAAGTCAATTTGATGATGATTACTTCCGGCTCCCGTATTTTCCCGGCGGTAACAGTGTCTTTCCTTATCCTCGCTCAACGACTGTGCATCGTCTCGTTATCCACAGGATATCCACAGGGAACCAAGAACCCATCCAATTTATCCACAGGAATAGATCGTTTACTCACAGAAATAGATGAGTTATTCACAAAAATAGAAGCGTTATTAACAAAATGAGCTTGTTTTGTGAATAACGTAGCAGAGTTATTCACAGAAAGAGCATGTTTTGTGGATAACGTAGATCAGTTATTAACAAAAAGAGCTTGTTTTGTTAGTAAGTGAGCTGAGTTATTCACAAAACAAGCTTGTTGAGTGACTCAATGAACTCTTTTTGTGACTCAAGAGGACGGTGTAAAATAATTTGTGTAAACCTCCGATAAAGGAACTAATAAGATGGAGGAATACAAAATGGGCATATTAAGCAGTGAACAAATAAGAGGATTAATCAAAGAACATAACCTAAAAGAAGCA
>JAEZFP010000006.1 GCA_023417475.1 Bacillota bacterium
GTTCAACGCTCCCATCGCAGGCGTGCTTTTCGCGATCGAGGTGGTCCTGACCGACGTCACCATCAGCGCTTTCATTCCCATCATCATCTCGGCTGCAACGGGCGCGCTGGTATCAACCATCCTCATGGGCGAAGGCGTCCTGCTTTCCTTCTCGCAACAACTTGATTTCGATTATCGGAACTTCCATTTTTACGTACTGCTGGGTCTTTTGGCCGGATTGCTCTCGGTTTACCACGCACGTACTTTCAGAAGAGTGGAGTCATTTTTTGGGCGGATCAAAAACAAAGCGTACAAACGCGCATTCTTTGGAGCGAGTTTATTAGCGGTGATGATTTTCTTCTTTCCGACGCTTTTCGGCGAAGGATATGAAACGATCAAAGTTTTGGCTGGCGGAAATCCCCATGCGCTGATGGACAACACAATGCTCGAGGGTTATCAGGGAAACTCGCTCGTATTGTTGGGATTCCTTGCGGCGACGGTCCTTCTTAAATCATTCGCGACGGGACTGACACTGGGCAGTGGCGGGAACGGCGGAAACTTCGCTCCCTCGCTCTTCATCGGATCTTACCTTGGGTTCGTAGTGGCATCGGCCATCAACATGACGGGCCTGTTTCGACCGCTTCCGGTTGCCAATTTTACACTAGTCGGAATGGCTGGAATTCTGGCCGGACTTTTTCACGCTCCGCTGACGGCGATCTTCCTCATCGGGGAAATCACGGGCGGATATGCGCTGATGGTTCCGCTTATGATCGTGTCGTCGATCAGTTTTGCCGTATCACGTCAATTCGAACCGCATTCGATGGAACTCAAACACCTGGCGGACAAAGGGGAAGCATTTACCGGAAACAAGGACAAGAACATCCTTTCGGGCATAGACATCATTCCGCTTATCACGCCGCCCGGAAAACTGTTGAAGCCAGACGACGCACTCGAAGTCATGACCGATGTGATGTCCGACACTGCCCAGCGAAACTTTGGCGTGGTTGACGACCGGCATCAACTGGTAGGCACCGTGTCGTTTGAAAGCGGACGATCGGTCCTTTTCAATTCTTTCCGCCAAAAGCATACGCGCATCCAGGAAATCATGTCGGCCCCCATCTACATCTCGGTCGAACAAGGAACCGAACGGATCATGTCAGTCCTCGATACCCAAAATCTCGACGAAATCGCCGTGTTGCAAAATGGAAAATTTGCGGGTTTCATCAGCAAATCCAAGATTTTGGAGCAGTATAGGCAGAGGTTAAGGGAGATGGTGATTGACAATTGAGATGGAGGATTGAGGATTTATGATTTAAGATTTCGGAATGAGCTATAAAGCTATAAGCCGTAAGTTGTCTGTCCTAAAGTTTAATGCTCTTAATCCCTTAATGGTTCAAGTTGGAATTTGGGATTTGAAATTTGGGATTTGAAATTTGGTTTGTGTTAAATTCCTAAATCTTAAATCTTAAATCTTAAATAAGTTTCCCGCCTGCCAATTATCTTTGCATCACATGCAAACGGAAGAAACCATTGAAGTCCTGGGCGCACGCGTCCACAATCTTAAAAATATAGACGTTACCCTGCCACGCGAGAAGTTGGTGGTCATCACCGGCCTTTCGGGTTCTGGGAAGTCATCGCTTGCTTTTGACACGATTTATGCTGAAGGTCAGCGTCGTTACATTGAAACATTCTCAGCTTACGCCCGACAGTTTTTGGGCGGACTGGAACGCCCCGACGTTGATAAAATCGACGGACTGTCGCCGGTAATTGCAATCGAACAAAAGACCACCAGCAAAAGTCCGCGATCGACTGTTGGAACAATTACGGAGATTTACGATTTCCTGCGGCTGTTGTTTGCCCGCGCCGGCGAAGCGTACAGTTACGTCACGGGTGAGAAAATGGTCAGTTACAGCGATGATCAAATCCGCGAACTCATCAAGCAACAATTTGACGGAAAACGCGTAAACATTCTTGCGCCCGTTGTCCGCGCCCGTAAAGGGCATTATGGGGAATTGTTTGCGCACATTGCCAAGCAAGGATTCCTGAAAGTCCGCACCAACGGTGAAATCCGTGAGATCACGCCCGGGATGAAGCTGGACCGATACAAGACGCACGACATTGAAATCGTGGTCGATCGTATGCTGATCGACGACAGTCCCGAGACTGAAAAACGCCTTACCGACTCCATCAAAACCGCCATGCAGCACGGCGATCGGATCATGATGCTCCTGGATCAGGATTCGGGCGAAGTGCGCTATTTTAGCCGCGATTTGATGTGTCCGACATCGGGAATTTCGTATCCAAACCCTGAGCCGAACAACTTTTCGTTCAACTCTCCAAAGGGCGCCTGTCCGGCATGTAACGGATTGGGTACGATCAACCAAATCAATCTCAAGAAGATAATCCCGAATCCGAAACTTTCAATCAAAGCGGGAGGTTTCGCGCCGCTTGGTGAGTACAAAAGTTCGTGGGTTTTCAAACAACTGGAAACCATCGGACAGAAGTTCAAGTTCAAACTCACCGATCCGATTGAAAGCATTCCTGCCGATGCCATGGAAGTCATCCTCTACGGCGGAAAGGAAAATTTCGACGTAAAATCGAAAGTGCTGGGCGTCACCAAGAATTACAAAATTGAATTTGAAGGAATCTCCAACTTCATCCTCAACCAATACGAAGAGTCCGAATCGACATCGATCCGTCGTTGGGCAAAGGATTTTATGGACGATGTTCCATGTCCCGAGTGCAACGGCACGCGATTAAAGAAAGAGGCACTTTACTTTAAGATCGATGGCAAAAACATCGCCGACTTGGCCGATATGGACATCGCCGATCTTTCGCAGTGGTTCAACGCGCTTCCTGAAAAACTGAATGAAAAACAAGCCATCATCGCCACCGAAATTGTCAAGGAAATTCGCGACCGATTGCACTTTTTAGTAAACGTCGGACTGGAATATCTTGCGCTTTCGCGCGGCTCCCGAACGCTATCGGGCGGTGAGGCTCAACGCATCCGTCTGGCGACGCAAATCGGATCACAACTTGTGGGCGTCCTCTATATTCTGGATGAGCCCAGCATCGGTTTGCACCAGCGCGACAATGAGAAACTGATCGCATCGCTCGAGCAATTGCGCGACATCGGAAACTCCATTCTCGTGGTGGAACACGATAAGGACATGATCGAACGCGCGGATTATGTGATCGACATCGGTCCCGCAGCGGGAAAACACGGCGGACAGATCGTCAGTGTCGGAACGCCCATGGAAACGCTGATGCACGATACGTTGACCGCCCAATATCTCAACGGACAGCGCGTCATCCAGATTCCAAAAACGCGGCGTCCCGGCAACGGAAAATTCCTGAAACTGTCGGGCGCAAAAGGGAACAACCTTAAAAACGTTTCGATTGAAATTCCACTGGGAACACTGACTTGCGTTACAGGCGTATCGGGCAGCGGGAAAAGTACGCTCATCAATGAGACGCTCTACCCTATCCTGAATGCGCATTTCTTCAATGGTGTGAAAAAACCGGCGCCTTACGACAAAATCGAAGGGCTGGAGCATCTGGACAAGGTGATCGACATCGACCAAAGTCCTATCGGGCGTACGCCGAGATCAAATCCGGCGACGTATACCGACGTTTTCTCGGACATCCGAAACTTGTACGCGATGACGACCGAGGCTGCGATACGCGGATACAAACCGGGCCGATTCAGCTTTAACGTGAAAGGCGGGCGTTGCGAGACCTGCGAAGGAAGCGGCGTGCGTACCATCGAAATGAATTTCCTGCCGGATGTTTACGTGGAATGCGAAACCTGTCAGGGCAAGCGCTTTAACCGCGAGACGCTGGAAATACGATACAAAGGCAAGAACATCTCGGACGTGCTCAACATGACTGTTGACGAAGCGGTTCCATTTTTTGAGAATCTGCCTAAAATCTACCGAAAAATCAAGACGATTCAGGACGTCGGATTGGGTTACATCACGCTCGGACAACAAAGTACCACACTTTCGGGCGGCGAGGCGCAGCGCATCAAACTTGCGACCGAGCTTTCCAAAAAGGATACAGGGAACACTTTCTACATCCTGGACGAACCCACGACCGGCCTGCATTTCGAGGA
>JAEZFP010000021.1 GCA_023417475.1 Bacillota bacterium
ATGTTAGCATATGTAAGAATGATTACTATTATTGAAATGGCGGAATGAAAATGTTTGAAAAGGATTCCTTACAATATAGAAATGAACCTAATGGTATTACAATTACAGGATGGAGTGACAAGATAAATCAACTGAAGATTCCAGAAGGTATCATGAATAAGTTAGTAACCAAGATTGAGGAAAGAGCTTTTGTCGAAGCTTCTTGGTTGACTCATATAGATTTCCCAGAATCTCTACAAGTGATCGGAGACTATTCATTTTGTGAATGCCGTGGACTAACAAAATTACGCTTTCCAAAAGAAATAAAGAGAGTTGGAAGACATGCATTTTATAATTGTAGAAATATGCAAGAGATTACTCTTTGGAGTGATTTGCGTAACATTGAAGATGGAGCTTTTAAAAATTGCAGTCAAATTCATAAAGTCACATTAGAGGTTGTAGATGATTGTTTCTATGCAATCTCTAACTTATTTGATGAGCTTGCGCAAAATTTGACGATGATTCTTCGATTTGTGGATGGTAAAAAAGCATCATTATTTTTCCCAAGAAATATGGTTCAGTACTCCGAGTACTCCAATCGTCTTCATAATCCAGTAAGTCATAGCATGGGTTATGTTTATCGGCAGACAGTAACATCAGGTAAAATACATTATGATCGCTATGATAGATTGTTTTTAGGAGCGTTGAATGAATTACCAGATGAACAGCTAAGAGAGATTGCCGTTTTACGTTTGATGGAACCATATCAACTTGCAAACGACATGAAGATACATTATGAGAATTATGTGAAAACAGCATCTATGGAGTTGATGCAGGGTGCAATTCGAAAGGTGGATTTGGAGCGCATTGATTTCCTTTTAGATGCAACGTATCTTACAGAAAATCAAGCGCAAGATGCTTATGAATATGCAAAGCAGCAAAATCAAGTAGAAATTAGTGCAAAGATTTTACAATATAAAACAAAGAATTTTAAAAGAGCTTATATGGATTTTGAGCTATAGAGAAGGGATTCGCTATGAAAGATAACTTAAAAACTCGTTTAGAGAAGCTTGGAGTTTCTGTTTTGAATGCTTCTAGAAGTGACTTATACCTTTCATTAAGATTCTTAGATCTCGCATTAGGCGCTTTGGGATATCGGTTATATCTAGGGACTAAAACAGTCGGTACTGACGGGGTAGATATTTTGTATCATCCAAATTATTTGGCACAATGCTACCTAGATAATCCAGTACGAGTTAATCGTATGTACCTCCATATGGTGCTACACTGTATTTTCCGACATATGTTACACATTTCAGAGTATGAGCAGGAATGTTGGAATCTCGCATGTGATATTGCAGTAGAGTCAATTATTGATTCATTAGACTCGAAAGCAGTTGCCTTAACTGTAACTGATGAGAGACAAGAAATCTATGACGAGTTAACGTCAGAATTAAAAGTATTAACTGCAGAAGGGATTTACCGAATACTGAAGAGAAAACAGATGTCATATGA
The DNA here is from genome assembly GCA_023417475.1 of Bacillota bacterium. GTDB lineage: Bacteria > Bacillota > UBA4882 > UBA8346 > UBA8346 > JAEYPR01. The sequence goes on from JAEZFP010000021.1 coordinate 1,495, forward strand.
GGAATTAATCCAGTTACAACGGGAATTTACGGTATGTGATCATTCTATTTGGGAACAATTGCAGAACAAAGAATCCAACAATAGCGAGCAGAATTCTCTGCAGAATGAAGAAGAGCAAAAGAATGAGCATGATGATCAAGGACGGGATGATTGTGAACAAAAGAACAAACAACTAGAGAAGCTAATTCATAAGAAACAAAAAGCTGAGATTGATGAGAACTGGAAAAAAATCAGTGAGCAAACTCAGACTAGTCTTGAGATTTTTGAAAAGAGTATGGGAGCTGAGTTTTCTGGGATGTCCAAGACAATAAAACATTTAAATCGAACGAAGTACGATTACAAAGAATTCTTACGTAAATTTGCAGTTCGAAGAGAAGTTATGAAACAGGATCCAGACGAATTTGATTTTGGCTACTATACTTATGGCATGAGTTTATATCAGAATATGCCACTCATTGAGCCGTTAGAATATAGAGAAGAAAAACAAATAGAAGAGTTCGTCATTGTGATTGATACATCTGGTTCCTGCTGTGGTACGTTGGTGAAAACATTTCTTAGTGAGAGTTTTAGTATTTTATCCAATCAAGATCTATTTGCAAAAAAAGTGAATGTGCATATGATACAGTGCGATGAACAAGTACAGTCTGTAACTTTAATTAGAACAATAGAAGAAATGAAATCATATGAGAAAGAATTTGAAATAAAAGGTTTCGGCAATACAGACTTTCGGCCAGCATTCCAATATGTCGATGAACTAATTCGTAAACAAGAAATAAAAAGTCTTAAGGGATTGCTATATTTCACGGATGGATACGGAATATATCCAACGAAGCGGCCAATCTATGATGTGGCTTTTGTATTTGCAGGAGAGGAATATTCGGATGTAAATGTACCATCATGGGCTATGAAGCTAGTTATAGAGACAGGAGGAAATTAGAATGAATATTAAGCGCGCAAAGGAAGAAATAAAACAAACAATACAAGCATATCTTGCAAAAGATGAATTTGGTGAATATAAAATTCCATCAAGTAGTCAGAGACCAGTGTTCTTAATGGGACCACCTGGGATTGGTAAGACTGCTATTATGGAGCAGGTTGCTAGGGAATGCAAAATTGGTCTTGTGTCATACACAATAACACATCATACAAGACAAAGTGCAGTTGGACTTCCATATATCGAGCGGAAAACTTTTCAAGATATGGAATATTCCATCACTGAATATACTATGAGTGAAATTATTGCATCCGTTTATAAGAAGATGGAAGAAACAGGATTAGAAGAAGGTATTCTCTTTATCGATGAGATTAATTGTGTTTCAGAAACACTTGCAGCAACGATGCTACAGTTTTTACAGCAGAAAACCTTTGGTAATCATAAAGTACCAAAAGGCTGGATCATCATTACTGCTGGGAATCCTCCGGAGTATAACAAATCAGTACGAGACTATGATTTGGTTACATTGGACCGTATCCGTAAACTAGAGGTTACAGAGGATTATCAAGTTTGGAAAGAGTATGCATATCAAAACTCCATTCATGGAGCAATCATTACGTATCTAGATTTGAAACATGAGAACTTCTATCGTATTGAAACTACAGTAGATGGAGTTAGTTTTGTGACTGCTAGAGGCTGGGAAGATTTATCGAAACTATTATATCTGTATGAAGAATTAGGAATAGTAGTAGATGAAACTTTGGTCTTTCAATATCTTCAACATAATAAGGTGGCAAAGGATTTTGCAAATTATCTTCATTTCTATTATAAATATAAAAAAGATTATCAAATTGAGCAATTGCTACTTGGTGAACTGACTGAGGATGTAGTGAAACGATTTAGTGAGGCTAAATTTGATGAAAAATTAACTTTCCTTGGACTTCTCTTAGACCAATTGAACAATCAGTTCAAAGAGGTTTATTATAACGATATGTATACAAAAGAGCTATTTGAGATTCTGAAACAGCTAAGTAATAAGATCGTGCATTCAGAATGCAGAACAAAAGAAGAGAATGAAGTTTATTCTATATTGGAAGAATCAATTGAAGAAGTGCAGAGCATGGTAAAACAGAAGAAAATTAGTTGGCATATGGATAAGGGAGAAGAACGTGCTTGGGCGAAAGTCATCCAAACGTTAGCTTTTTATCAGAAGGAAATTATGAAACAACAGTTTTCTACTGGAAAAGAAGCATTTGAATGGATTCGAGAGGCATTTGGTATTGTTAAGAATGATAGGAAGGAGGCAGTTGATCAGGCAGCGAGTGCACTTTATCAAGCGTTCCATGTCATTGAACAGTGCTTTGGTATCAGTCAAGAGCTTGTGATTTTCTTAACTGAACTTACGATGAATACTTATAGTGCTAACTATTTAGGAAGCTATGGAAGTGAGAAATATGAGAAATATAGTAAAGAGCTTATGTTTCAGCAGAAAAATGATCGTATTCAAGATGAGATACGAGATGTTCTTGAGGAGTCTCGGTTGTAATGTAACAATGCATCACATTGATCACAGCTTTGGATGAGAATTTATTATTTTTGGAATTTATTATCACGAAGGTGGCTCACTAGATTTTGAATCTAGTGAGTCTTCTTTTTGGTTATGTGTAGTGGATCTAAAAGCTTGGAAATGCATTTTTATGTGTTTACTAGTTTTTAGATCCTCTTTAATGACATTCAAAAATGCCATAGGAAATTAAATATAATCATCAAAATTATTCATCATTACAATACCAATTTTAACATCAAGGTTTTCCGTCACCATTTTCTTGCTAGTAAGGTAATGGTACATATACATAATAGCTTTATAGGATTGTGATTTTGGATCCTGCCACATAGTTGCAGTAATCGTGCCGTCTTCCATGAAGGGGCGTAATTCCTCATAAACATCGGTACATATGGTAACTATATTTTGACTTAGATTGTTATCATGAAGTACTTCGCAAAGAGGAATATTGTTTCTAGCACTATTATTATAGATACCAGCAATATCATCAAATGCAAGTAATACTTTTTCTATTTCTTTCTTTAAATTATCAATAGTATCTAGATCATTGATTTCCAGAATAGTTAGGTCCGGACGATATTTTGACATATAGCTATAGAAGCCAAGGGTATTGTCTCTTAATACTTTTAACATTTTACTTCCACCGAGAACAATAATTCTCTTATTCCTAGCAATTAATTTACTCATTAATTCTGCGGCCAAACTACCTGTTCGCTTATCTGGAGCGGTAACACATGCAATCCTGCATGAGTCAACAGCATCGGAATGAAAGGTTACTACAGGGATCCCTTTTTCTTCCAATAATTTAAAGTAAGGATTCAATCTTGTATCATCCAAACAATAGATCACCAATCCATTAATATCATCTCGCTCAACGATATCTTTAAGTAGTTCTATCTGATATTCAGGATCGTCACCGCATTTCATACGAATCAGTGACACATTAAAATTATTTAATTCGGATTCTGCGCAGTAAATACCTTCATCAATTGCTTGAAAGAAATAATTTAATTTTGGTTTTAAAGATGGAGATATGACAACAATCCTTATCTGTACTCTTTTTAAAGAAGATGCAGCAGGATTGATGGAATAGTTCATATCTTCCACTATGGATAATACTCTTTTTCTTGTTTTTTCTCCTATGCCGGGTTTGTCATATATACATTTATGTACGGTAACGGTGGAAACACCAGCTCGTTTAGCAATATCTTTTAGTGTACAAGACATTTTCAATCCTCCTTATTAAAAGAAAATGTTATCTAAAATTATAAATCAAATTCTAACTAAATGTATAATTCAAATTCTAAATAATAAAAATTTTAATGTCAAGCCTGATTGGATAAATTTTGAACGTATATTTGGTAAAAATGTATAAATAGAAATAAGATAATTTGTTAGATAAATGGATAATTGATTAATCGTTTATTTAACTTTTGCAATAGATAATTCTGTATGCT